>JBJTQF010000029.1:0-28304 GCA_046075485.1 Myxococcota bacterium
CAAGCCACTCACCGAAGGCACAGATGTGCTATTCCATCCAGCCTCTCGCTCAGGTGAGGAGGGCAGCCATCGCTGAATCCAGCGCCCAAAGATAGGTATGTGGCGAGGCCAGTCTGCATCAAAAAAGAGCAGCGTCAGACCCATCATGATCCACGGAAACATTCCGATCTGGAAGAGCAGACCCGTGAGCAGATGAAATCCAAAGACCGCAGCGTAGGCCAGCACCCGAGTTTGCCGTCTAAGCAGACAAAAGAAGACGGTGATGTCAAAAAACATACCCGCCCACGACATCATATAGGCCACCCAGCTTTGTGTAAAGAGCGGACCTAACACGGGAAATTCACTCCGCGCCAGCAGCCAAGTGCGGAGCGGCTGCGCCTCCAGCAACCAGTCCGCCTTGAGCTTGGCAAGCCCCGCAAAAAAATAGACCAGCCCGAGCTGCACCCTCAACGTCCACACGACCCAGCCCGGAAGCTGCTCCAGCCTCCACTCCGGCGTGCGCCACACATCTACCGAGCCCACCCGACCCAACGGCATAAAGATCATCAAGAAGCTGACCAAGCTGATGAAATAATAGTGGTTGAGATACGTTGCCTTCTCCATCAGCTCCAAGCTGGTAAAGGCCAGAAAGAAGATGATCACACTCAGGCGATAGTAACAGCCTAACATGATGCCCAGAGAAGCCAATCCCAGCACCCCAAAGTGCCAGTACATGCCCACTCCGGGCCACGGTCTGATCCACTCAAAGCCCCAATAGCTGAAATGAAACGTCGGGCGAATATAGATCTCTTCGATCCATCCCTTGGAGGCAAAACGCAGGACACTCAGCAGATTGAGTAATCCAAAGATGACCCGAAAGAGCACCAATGAGGCAGGATCCAAAGGTATTTCCATCAACACCTTCAGCCGATTGAAGATACCAGCAGAATGCTCAGTCCCCATCATTGTCATTAAACGTCAGCGTAACACCCAAGAGCGCCGCCACGTCCGCTGAGAGCCGCGCATGCAGCACCTTCAGCGCATCGTAGGCCGCCTGCACCCGCGCCGGATCCGAGATCACCGCATCCTGGAGTGGCCCCGGAATCGCACGTACCGCATCCAGCGCCGCCTGAAGCTCCACCCGAACCCCCTCGTCGATCACCGGCTTTCGACTCGACACCAGATCTGTTAAACCCAGCCGCACCTGTCCGCCCTCGTCCGCTGCACCCTCATAGACCCGCTGAAATCCCAGCAGCGTCGATTCAATATCCCGCAGCGCATCCCCCGAACGATCCGCCTGCACCTGCTCGGGATGAGGCGTTCCGCCATCCTTCAGACCCAACGGGAGCCCCAGGCGTTCATCCGCCACGTCCTCCAGCACAAAAATCAGCCCGTTCACCACCTCGTCGAGTGCCGTCTGAGTCGCCGCATACACCGTCGAACCTTGACCTGCCGTCGCCAGCGCCGAAGCAAATCCACCCTCATCCCACCCATCCGCCAGCGCCTGAGCCGCCCCCACCTGAATCAGCCCCAGTGCCTTGAGCAGCTCACAGCGTCGCACCGCTTGCCCATCCGTCGAGAGCAAACGCAGCGTCGGATCAGGACTCTCCGGCGAGAACAGCACGTATTCCAGCGCCAGCATGCCCCGAGCACCTGCCCCCTGGAGATCCAGCGTCTCCACCGTGATCGGCTCCGTGCCTTGAATCAGCGCCTCGAGCTGCCCATCCTCACGCGGGAACCAGTCCACATCCGAGCGGCTCCGCAAGTCCTTCACCGGACCAAATCCCCATGCTTCCGCCTGCTTCCACGGAGCACGCGCCGAACGCCACGCACCCCGCGCTTGCTCCAGCGTCTCAGTCGAAGGGGCCAGACAGAGCTGGTCGAGCTGCTGCGACAGCTTGACACTCTCGGCGGCAAAATCCTGGTAGGTCTGAGACATAACCGGCCCTGCCAGATCCGAGAGCACCTGATTCCGGTCTACCGTCGCCTCATACGAGGTACACGCCACCAACAGACCCATCCCACCCAGCACCAGCCCTCCCCACATCAGCGGAGCAGAGGTCGTGAGCTGCCACATCAGAGTGTCTCCAAAAAGCGCAGCAGCGCCGACCGTTCCTCTTGAGAGAACCCCACAAACGTCTCGCGAGAAGCCTGCGCCTCACCCCCATGCCACAGGATGGCCTCCTCGAGCGAACGAGCACGCCCGTCATGCAGGAAAAAGCTATGGCGATTGACCACCGAGACCAGTCCAATCCCCCACAGCGGCGGTGTACGCCATTCCTGACCCGTGGCTTCAAAATCCGGACGGTTGTCCGCCAGCTCTGGCCCCATGTCATGCAAGAGCAGGTCCGTATACGGATAGATGAGCTGATTTGAGAGTTCTGGAAACTCCGTAATCGTCGTCGTAACAAGCTCCGACACATGACAGCTCGAGCAGCGGGCCTGCTCAAAGAGCTGCTCTCCCCATTGCGCTTGTCGGTCGTCGAGGTGTCGGCGAGCAGGGACCGCCAGCGTGCTGGTATAATACGTCACCGCCGCGAGCCCATCCGCATCCAGCTCCGGGGAGCCTCCGTGTCGTGTTTCCATACAGGTCGTCTGAGCTGACGGACAGTTCTCATCTGGAAAGAGAGGGCTTGTAATGCCCATGTCACCGAGAAACGCCCCTGCATTCTGCTGGTTGAGCGAAGGCTGGTTTGATTTCCAGCCAAAGCGTCCCAGCCTCCAGTCTTGAGCTTGCACATCCCAGACCACATTGGGCCGCCCGGAGATGCCATCACCATCGGCATCATCGGGATCACTCAGCGCCCAGAGGGTCTCCTCGGGAATGGCTTCGAGCAGACCCAGCCCGATGACCGCCGGAGCCACTCGCGGAGAGACGCGCGTGTCGGGATGCAGGGGACCAAAAGCCAGCTCTGTCAGCGCATAGACTGGACGTCGCAGGGTAAAAGGGGTGTCATCCGCATAGGATCCTTGAAGTTCTTCGTAGGAGATATGGACATCACCTTCTGCGGGAACACCCGAAATGGCATAAGGGTTGAGCTGATCACCATACACCGGCTCGGGCACAATGCCGCCGTGCTCGTCCGTGCCCGGAATGCTGAGGCGGAAGAGCAGGCCGATGAGGTTTTCATCTGGTGTGGCCGGAGGCGCACCTCGACCATCTTTGAGATGACAAGCCGAACAGCTCGAAGCATTAAAAGTAGGTCCAAGGCCATCCCTGCCTTCTGTTGAGGCCGGAGCACTGACCCAGTTTTCGTTAAAGAGCGAATTGCCCACGTAAAACAGCCGACGACGCTCGGTCTCCATGTTCTGAGCCGGATAGGTAAACGCATTGGCGGTCTGATCGAAGACCGTGGTGTCTCCGCCCAAGCGCGCCCGTGTTTCCAGCTCTGCTTCGGAGTGACAGCCCGAGAAGAGTGCCGGGGTCAGCAGCAGCCCACACACGGAGCGTCTGTGCCAAGTGTGTGCGCCAAGTGCTGGGGGGAGTGTCGTTACAGTCATCGCCATGTTCACGTTCCAATATTAATAGTCAGCTCAAGAGCGGAGGCCGCTTCTACTGTCAGCTCGGTCTGAGCCTCCAGTGCCTCCACCGCGTTCAGCAGGGACTGACGACCCGGGTCATCGTCGGGGGCCTTCAAGTGTTGATCAAAGGGCGCTGGAATGGCCTTCACCGCTGTGAGAGAGGCTTCGATGGCCGCATTTAACGCCGCTGCCACTGTGGGATCCCGCTCCTCGATGAGCGCCTTGAGCCCAGTGCCTTGAACGGAGCCAAAGCTGCCATTCCACATATTGGCAATACCTTGCATGTTGCCCACGATGTCCGCCGTGGTGTTGTCCGAGAAACAAGAGTGCTCATCCTCCTGATCACGGCTCTCGTAAGCCACGTAGATGCGCTCGCCCGCGAGCTCCGCACCAGAGAGACTGCCCATGCCCACCAAGATCTTCTGGAGGCTGCTTTGACGGTCATCGGCGAGGAACGTCACCCGGTAGTTGTCAGTGAGGGCTGGATCCCAGGCATTCCGAACATCCTCCAGATGACGGACCAGCAGCTCTGTCACCAGCAGGAGATATTGCCCACGACGCTCCGCATAGGGCGCACCTCCCTCCGCATCGGGGAGATAATCTTGCCAATCACGATCCCCTGGGCCATCGGCGTTGAGATCCTGCCCCCACAGTAGGAACTCAATGGCATGCCATCCGGCGGAGATGTTGGTCTCGCCTCCTCGTTCGTTGAGCGCCAGCACCAAGTCCGTGTCGAGGGTGGGATATTCCTCTGGTTGATTGATGACGCCCGCCGTGGGATTGCCTTCGACGTAGTCGATGTAGGCTTCATCCAGCGGCCAAGCATTGATAAACGCTTCTGGTCCCGCGACGGGATCATCGATGGGACCGCCGTAAAAGCGGAAGACTTCCGTCTGACCATACACGTTACGGGCGCTGAGCCAGGTCTGCCGAGCCACCTCGAGGGTGGTCTGTGAGGGTGTCGCCACCAGTTGTTCAATGGCAGCCTGAACAGTGAGTGCTTGACGCCAGCTCTCGTCGTAGGAGGCGAAGGCCAGCTCGGCGTAGGTCTCCACCACCGGAGTGGCAGGGTCGGCACAGGCCGACAGGAGCAGGGGCAGCGATGGAAGCAGCGCCAGAGGAAGGCGGGTGTGGGATTTCATGAGAGCCTCATGATGATATTGATAATCATAATCAATTTCAAGATGACCAGAGTATAGTGAGCGTTGTGACGAACGTCAACGCTTTTCTTCGCCTCCAAACCTTTTCTGCTGGCTCTCTTCTTTCGATTTATTTGGGTAAGGGCGGGAATTAACGGTGGGGGAGGGCCGGTCGGTGTCGAATCCTACCGATATCTTTCATCGGTGAGCTCGTGGACATGCAACGAACGATGTCCCTTATATCCCTGAAGCAGATCAAAACACAGCAGCTCCGTCTGTTGACCCGGCACAAGGGTCAACACGGAGCTGTCCACCATCCACCGAGCCTGCAAGAGCCCGTGGCTGTGCAAAAGAGAGGGCTGACGGTGCTGATGATATTCGGTGAGCTGCTCCAAGACTTGATGATGGGTGAGCAAGCCCATCTCGTCTCGCACGCCAAAACCCACCCGCTGCCAATCGGCGCCCACCGAGAGCACGAGCTGGCCTTCGAGCGGCGGCCCCGCCTCCATCGTCCCCGCATCGACCGGTGCCAGGAGGCTCTCCACCAAGAGCGGCAACATGCGCTGATACACATCGTGGCGCGGAAATCGCTGAAGCAGGCGCTGACACTGCTCCAGAGCCCCCGGGAGTTCCTCCCAAGCACCCACCACCAATGAGCGGACTTCTCCACCGCTGCCCAGATAACGCTCCATGCCAAAACGCGCAGGCTCGGAGAGCTGGTTGAGCAAGCGCCGGGTGCAGTCAAAATCCGCTCGAAATGCCGCTTTCGCAAAAATATGCTGAACACGGTAGCTCATGGCATCGCCAAGATAATGGTCGATGTCCGCATCGGTCATCAACACTACCGGCAGTTGAGGCTTGAGCTGACGCAGCTTCTCGTGAAGCTGAAATCCGCTGAGGTGAGGCATGTTGACGTCGCTGAGCACCAGCGAGAAGGGCTCCTCTTGGGCCAATGAGATGGCGTCTTGACCGTTGTCAATGAGGGTCACATAAAAATAAGGACTCAGATGCACTTCTAAGTACGAGCGGATGGCGCGTGAGTCATCCACGACCAGCAGCCGTTTCATATTCGGCACCCGACCTCCCCGCTCCAGCTCCACACGCCGCATGCTGCTCATCCGTTTCCACTTCAGGTCACTGTGCTTGTAGAATTATCATACTTCGGGGGGATTGGTGCAGAGAAATATCATTTGTCAAAAAACTGTAAGGAAAGCGATTCTAAAAGAGAAGAACTTACAAATAAGTGGCTAGCAAGTGCTCACATCTTCTTACCAGGAGGTCTTCCACGGGCGACAGGCGGCGGATCCGGCGGCAAGTTGGGCTCAAAAATAATCCCCTCTCGCTCGAGGGCCTCCAGGGTCTCACGCAAGCGGGCATAGCCCTCTGCTCCCAACGCCAAGCTCAGCTCGTCCTGGAGCGTGTGCAGCGCCGTCGGATGAGACGCCGCATCCGCCGTACATGGATATCCCGCCCAGGTATGGACATAGAGCTCACCCTCTCGCATACCGTTGAGCGGAAAGAGCACACACTCCCGAGGCTTATAGCGGGTCACTTCGACCCCATCTTCGAGCGCCAGGGCATGAAGCGCACAGCCTCCCGCTTCTTGATCCATCACAAACACACAACGATCTCGCACCACCCGCGAGGCGGTCTGTAAGGTCTCTCCTGCGGCATAACGCTCCCGCACGGTTCCCTTAAAAGACCAACCCAGCCGCCGCACCAAGCGTCGAGCCTCTGGACGGATCAACGGCAACAGTCGAGGCAAGAGCGCTTCGATCACCTGAGCTTGGCTCAGCTCGACCACCGCACCAAAACGACAACACTGTCCACGACAGGCTTCAAGGGAGCACGGTGCCAAACGACGGCGCACCACATCGGTGCCCACCCGAGTCTCTCCCACCTGAACGCTGGCAAAGGATTTCGGAGCGGTTTTTGAGTCAGACTGAGAGTCGCTCATTCCTCTCCCTGATCCGGTAGGAGCCCAAGGGCATCGTCTTGACAGTGGCGTGTATAATGGACAAGGGCATCCGTGGTGGCATCTTGAGCACCCACCAAGCTGACGGCCACACTGTAGAGCTCAGGCTGCTCGGTGGGCTCCAGCCGGACCACTTCGCCCCCCACATAATAACGCTGGCGAGAAAGCTGGATCAGGCGAAAGCGAAGGCTCAGCAAGGTTCCCGGCGGGAGGGGATGTTCACAGCGAAAACGGAATCCTGTGACACTGAATTCTAGCGCGGGGTCCGCACTGAACCACTCCACGCTGGCATCGGTGAGATGGGGATGTTCCAGCCATTTTTCCAGTTTTACAAGATCGTCTCCCGGCATCAGGGCATATTGCAGAAGAATCTTGCCTTCGATGCGCGGAAACTCTCGCCGATCTCGATTGCGAGGGCGTCCCTTCAGCTCAAGGCGGAGGCTCGGACCTTCAACCTCTTGCACACGCACCCGTCGCCGTCCGGTATCACCCCGGTTGAAGTCCACCAAGAGGGCATCATCTACCTTAAATGGAACGGTGCCGGTCTTAAGTCGGACTTCATAAGAGCGTCCATCAAAATGGGTGAGCACTGCTTCCGCCATGACCGGAGGGTCAAGCAGGACATTCATGACAGTGACCGGAAGATTCTTTACCGGTCCAATCGGAAGAAGCATTTGGGCCTCCTTAAAGACTCACGTCAGCTCACCTTAACAGAAATCAGAGAGAATAGAAAGTCTCTACAAAATCACTGAAATCATCCGTATCCTGAGCCTACCGCTTGAGCGCATCCTGTCGGTGTGCTAGAACAGTCGCATCACAGGTGACATGAGCGGACAAAACGGAAGCGCAGCAGCGAAATGCAGCGGGGAGTGTGCGTCGGGAAGCGCAGCGCGTCAATGCAGGAGCGATCATGCGGAGCAAGCAGCTTATCTTAGAAATAGCCAGTGTCGGATTGTTAAGCGTCTGTAGCCAGGCACAAGGCGCCGAAGAGCCCAGCTCCAGCGGGGGTGGAGTGGATGCCTTGCTCATGCGCCCGAGCGCCAGCGTACACGGCATGCTAGGACTGGAGTCCGCCGCTTTGCTGGAGCAAGAGAGCGCCAACTTAGGGGTGACGCTTGAGCATGCCGACCAGCTTCTCCAGGTCTCCGTGGATGGCGCTACACCAGAAGATATCCTGGGCAGCCTGGATGTGCTCCACCTGCGCAGTGCCTACGGGGTGCGACCCTGGCTGGAGCTGGGAGGTTCTCTCCCGCTTGTGCTGCGTCGGAATGCGCTGAATCCCGAGACGGGGGAAGCCCTCTTCACCCAAGCCCCGGGTGATCTGATGCTCTATGGGCGTGTGGGGCTGCTCGCCGAACAAGGCCGGACGCCGGGTGTGACCATGCTGTTGCCCCTCACCGTGCCCAACGGAGACGAAAAAGGCTGGCTCGGCGAAGGAGGCGTGACCTTCAGCCCTCGGATGATCTTGGGCGTGCATCAGCAGCGTCTGGGTTGGATGGCAAGTCTCGGATATCGCGTTCGACCCGCCACGGCGCTGGTATATCAGCCGCTGAGTGTGGAGATCCCCCTCGGCAATGAGCTGCTCTACGCGGCAGGTGTCAACTTCGAGCTGATGCCCGGTCTTAAGCTCGGTGCTGGGTTAGATGGCCGCCTCGGAGCGACCGATTCCAAGCTGTCTTATCCCTTGGAAGGACGCCTCGGAGGCCAGCTCGGCCTTCCCAATGGTCTGATCTTCGAGCTCGCCGCTTCCACCGGTCTGACATCGGGATATGCCGTCCCTGCATGGCGCATCTTTGGAGGTCTCACCTGGGCCCCCACCACCCGAGGCTTCTGGCGCAAAGACGCCGACCTCGATGGCCTGCTGGATGACAATGACAAGTGCCCCCAGGTGGCAGAAGACGCCGACGGCTGGCTCGACGGAGATGGTTGCCCCGACCCAGACAATGACAATGACGCCATCCTCGACGGTGCTGATAAATGTCCCAACGAGCCCGAGACCATCAACACCGCTCAAGATGACGACGGCTGTCCCGAAGCCGACCGAGACGTGGATGGTCTGGTGGATGACAACGACCGCTGCCCCGAGCGCGCCGAAGACCGGGACGGTTTCCAGGACGAAGACGGCTGCCCCGATCCCGATAACGATGAAGATACCGTCGAAGACACCCAAGATACCTGTCCCAGCGCGGCTGAAGATCGCGACGGCTTCCAAGACGAAGACGGCTGCCCCGAGCCCGACAACGACGGGGATATGGTCCAGGATCTGGTCGATGCATGCCCCAACGAAGCCGAGAACCGCAACGGTTATCTCGACGAAGATGGCTGCCCCGATGAGCCTCCGCCCACACCCAAGGCGGAAGACGCCAAAGCTGAGGCAGAGCAGGGCGGTGATAAGGCCGAGAAGACCCCTGGCACCTCCGAAAAATCGGCGCCTGCGGATACCAGCGCCTCCAAAGCCGATGCCGAAGCCGACCCGTTGGCCGATCCCCTCGGAGACCTGGATAAAGATGGCGTGGTCAACGGCAAAGATAAGTGTCCTCGCAAGCCTGAGACCGTCAACGGCTTCAAAGACACCGACGGTTGCCCCGAAACCGACACCGATCAAGATGGCCTGCCCGACGCCATCGACAAGTGCCCAAAAGTGGCCGAAAACCTCAACAGGGTACAAGATCTGGACGGCTGCCCCGAAGCGGATGGGGACCAAGACGGCTTGGTGGATCCCGTCGATAAGTGTCCCAAGAAGCCCGAGACCGTCAACGGCTTCAAAGACACCGATGGGTGCCCAGATGTGGCACCAGAAGCCACGCCCGAGAAGGCCGAAAAAGCAGCAGAAAAACCCACGGCGGAGCCTGCGAAGAGCCCAAAAACGGAGCCCAACGCCTCCAGCGCCGACACCACGCAGGGTAAAGATTCCGATGGAGACGGTATCCCCGACAAGCAGGATGCCTGCCCGCAGCTCGAGGAAGTCTACAACGGCTATCAGGACAACGATGGATGCCCCGAAAAAGACACCGACGGCGACGGCATCGTGGACCCCCTCGATAAGTGTCCCAAAAAACCCGAGTGGGTCAATGGCTTCAAAGACGATGATGGATGCCCCGAGTGGGATACCGATGGCGACGGCTTCTTTGACGCACTCGACCAGTGCCCCAAAAAGCCCGAGACCGTCAACGGCATCGAGGATACCGACGGCTGCCCCGAAGTAGACTCCGACTTCGATGGCATCCTCGACATCCATGATAAGTGTAAGGCCGCGCGTGAGACCGCCAACGGCTTCGAGGACGAAGACGGCTGCCCCGATGTGGCACCCAAAGGCACCCGGAGCCCTCAAGCTGCTCCAGCAGAGAAGGCCATGCCGTCGCCTGAGCATTCACCGGCACCGTCGGAAGAAAAAGCCGCTCCCCCCGCTGATAAAGCCTCAGCGGAAGGTCAAGAAGGCGAAAAATCCGCGCCAGCGCCCGCACAAGCGGAGCCCGCAGCGCCCACAGCACCCGAGCACACGGGAGGACAGCCCCACTGAGTCGTGGCGCCCCTCCCGCTGAGGCCCTCTGTTCTAAAGCGGGCCTCGATGATCCCCACGCACCCTCAGCAGGAGTTCTAACGTGAGTGTTGCCTCTCAAGCCCCTCGAAAATACGACAGCATCTTCCGGCCAGACCTCTTTGCAGGGCAGGTGGCCCTGATAACCGGGGGTGGCACCGGCATCGGACGCTGCATCGCCCATGAGCTGGCCAGCCTCGGCGCACGGGTCATCATCGCCGGGCGTCGGCAAGAGCCGCTTCAGCAAACCGTGGCCGAAATCCGCGAAGACGGCGGTCAAGCCGATGCCATCAGCCTCAACATCCGAGAGCCCGAAGCCGTCGATGCCGCCATCGAGCAGCTCGTCACCCGCGAAGGAGGCTTACACCTGCTGGTCAACAACGCAGGTGGACAGTTTGCCTCTCCAGCGGCCTTTATCTCACCCAAAGGCTGGCGTGCGGTGATTGAGACCAATCTCAACGGCACCTTTTTTGTCAGTCAAGCGGCGTATAAACATGCGATGTGCCAACACGGTGGGGCCATTGTGACCATCGTGGCCGATATGTGGAATGGTTTTCCGGGCATGGCGCATACCGGAGCGGCACGCGCAGGGGTGGTGAACCTGACCCAGACCCTCTCCCTGGAGTGGGCGGCCTCGCGTGTGCGGGTGAACGCGGTGGCCCCGGGCTATGTACTCTCCAACGGACTCAACAACTATCCCGAGGAGGTGCAGGAGCTGGCCTCGCAGGTGATGTTCCAGAATCCCTCGGCGCGCTTGGCCACCGAAGGAGAAGTCTCCGCCGCCACATTGTTTTTGCTGAGCCCGGCAGCGGCTTATATTACCGGCACGACCCTCAAGGTGGATGGGGGCAGCTCCTTGCAGAAAGCCTCGATGTTGGACGCTTACGATCACGATGCATTTCCGGCCTATCAGGGATTGCATCGACAGATCCAGGTGCCGGAGCGCTTTATAAAAGGCAAAAAGTAACCCCGACCTCGGCCCGCTCCGGGCTTGACCTGCCCCCAATTGCCTGTTAGTGTTCCGCCCGTGGCGTGTATGGCGGCCCATCTTTCGCGCTCAATGTCAGGGAGGTGTCTGTGTCGGTACTGGGAGATATCATCCGAAATGTGATCGAGCCGGAGGTCGCGGAGGCGATTGACTCGCTCCCAAACCGGGTCAACCCACAGGGGTTTGATCAGTGGGGGCTCAACCTGGCCGATGCCAAGCTTTACTACTCGATTGCGGCCCGCTTGACCCGCTACTTCCGCCCGGAGATTCATGGGATCGAAAATGTTCCGGCGGGGCGAGTGCTGATTGTGCCCAACCACTCGGGACAGATTCCTTTTGATGGGCTGGTGGTGGGCGTCTCTTGCCTGCTCAAAGCGCCGCCGCCTCGACTGGTGCGGGCGATGGCGGATCGGTGGGTGCCCACCTTGCCTTTTGTGAACGAAGCCTATTCGCGCAGCGGAGTGGTGGTGGGAGATCCCATCAACTGCCGCAACCTGCTGGAAGACGAGCAGGCCATTCTGGTCTTTCCAGAAGGCACCCGTGGCAGTGGAAAGGTCTGGGCTCAGCGTTATAAGCTGGCGGAGTTTGGCCGAGGTTTTATGCGCTTGGCGCTCCAGACGCAGAGCCCGGTGGTGCCAGTGGCCGTGATCGGCGGCGAAGAATCCATCGTCTCGGTTTACGACTGGAAATGGATGGGCAAACTCACTCGAGCGCCCTACGTGCCCATCAGCCCTTGGTTGCCCATCTTGGGGCCCTTTGCGTATCTTCCCATGCCGGTGAAGTTTCACATCTATTTTGGCAAGCCCATGACCTTCAGCGGGCGCTACGACGATGAAGACGCCATCATCGATGAGAAGGTCAAACAAGTGCGAGATCGGGTCCAGGAGATGATCAACGAAGGTCTGGCTGCCCGTAAGTCCCTGTTCTTCTAAAGAAGGAGCGTCACGATGAGCACGGTATTGGTCACGGGCGTTGCAGGCGGGCTGGCTCAGGCGGTCTGTCGAGCCCTTCGCGAAGAAGGGGTGGAGGTGGTGGGTGTCGATTATCGGCCTCCTCAGCAGGCACTGCCCGAGGGGGTGCGCTTCTTTCGAGCCAGCTATAACAAAACCGGCATCGAGGATGTCTTCAGGCGTAATAAGATCGATGCGGTGTTGCATCTCGGGCGTGTGGGAGATCTGCGGCAAGACTCCGAGCGCCGCTTTGATCTCAACGTGGTGGGCACCCAAAAGATCATGAACCTGTGCGTTGAGCATGGGGTGAAGCGGCTGGTGGTGCTCTCGACCTTCCACATTTACGGCGCACATCCCGCCAATCACACCCCGATTCAGGAAGACGAGCCCTTGCGTGCGGGCCTCGAGTTCCCGGAGATTGGCGATGCCATCCAGCTCGACAATATGGCCTCCACTTGGATTTATCGTCACCCGGAGGTCTCCACGGCGGTCTTGCGGATGGTCAATGTGGTTGGACCCAGCATCAAAAACTCGATGAGCCAGTTCTTGCGGGCGGAGCGGGTGCCGTTTTTGCTCGGTTATAATCCGATGGTGCAGTTTATCCACGAAGAAGATGCGGTGCGGGCGCTGCTGCTGGCCTGTCGTAAGCCGATTGCTGGCGTGTTTAACGTGGCGGGCTCCGATGTCGTGCCGTGGAAGACGGCGCTCAAGCTGACCGGGGCGAAGTTGTGGCCGATTCCGTCATCACTGGTGAGTGCGGCGTTGAAGGTGGGGGGGTGGTTTCCGGCGTATCTGGTGAACTTCTTCCGCTATCCGTGCATCATCTCGGATCGTTCGTTTCGGACCCGTTTTGGCTGGTCTCCCTCCCTCAGCATCGAAGAGACCCTGTGGAGCACGGTCAAAGACGCCAGAGCCCGCCAGCGAGCCGACCGTTGAGGAACTCTCATCAACCGAGCAGTTCAATCATTTTGTATTGATCTCAATCTGGATTTGCTGCTGCTGTTGTTGCTGCTGCTGCTGCTGCATCGGCTGAACAAATGAGGGGGCTGGAGCCGCTGCTGGCGCACCTGCTGCACAGGTCACATCCAAGCTCATCGGCGAGTACAGGCCCCACGTCAGCGCCGCCAAGACCATATTGCCCAGCGACATATAGGTATCGACCCGCGCGACACCTCGAGTACCACACATCGACTCCGTATCGACCTCACTTCCGACCAAGCCGTAGATGAACCCATGCATCCACTTGTGATGGATCTCGCCGGGGGCCACACTCCGGGTCACCAGTCCCACGCTATAACAGCCGGTGGAGGCCAACAAGGTCATCGCCAGAAGTCCAGTGGTGAGCAGCTTACGCATACCAACTCCTCAAACAGAAAGGATGAGATTGAGAGGGCTCCGCAGCAGAGCCCTCGTCAGAACCACGGCAGCGTAAGTCATTCTTCCCGGTGTGTCAAGAGTCAGGGGGTGAGAAATCCGACGGATGGTCAGACGAGCGTGTTCGGTGTTTCAGGCGTGGGGCTGCGGACCCTTCCTGCGGTCTGTTCGGTGTTTCAGGCGTGGGCGAGTGGCTCACGTGCGGGTGGGTGCGCTTTCGACCTCCATGAGCTGGAGGAGGGCAGGGGTCACATCGGTAAGCCGGGTGCAGGAGCGGGTCAGCCACTCCGCGCCGGGGCCCCAAGCCGAGAGGGGGACTCGATTGTGGGTGTGGCCTTTACTTTTGGCCTCCTCGAAGTTGCCGTGGTCGGTGCAGATCAGCATCAGCATGCGCTCGAGGTCGAGGTGTTCCAGCAGGCCCGCCAAGAAGTCTTCGAGCTTTTCGAGATGGGCTACAGCCAGGGGGAGCTTGGCCTTGTGTCCGACATGATCGGTCAGAAAGTGTTCATACACGGAGATTTCCTGTCGAGCGGCAGCCCCGGCCAACCAACGCCCTCCTTCCCAGGGGGTAAAGAGGGGGATTTCGTCGCCGTAATAAGCTCTGAGCCCTTCTTGTGTCAGATCGTGAAAGAGAGAATACCCGGCGCGCATTTCTTCGAGCATAAACAGCGGCTTCTTGAGCGACAGCGCACAGATGGTTGAGACCGAGTGTGGCAGGTCCAGCTCAAAAAAACGAGGGGTATAGGTATTGAGAAAGGCAGCCTTTTTGCCAGCCCGCTGCGCGCGCACCAGCAGGTTATGCTCTCGCACCAGCGCGGTGAGCTTTCGTTCGGGAAACGCGGTGAGGTGATGGCCCAGCAGCCGCGCACCGTTATGACCGGTAAAGAGCGAGGCTTGCCCTGTCGCACTCTGTGGCAAGCCCGGCATGTCCAGCGAGGCACTCAGCACCCCATGATGGCCCTCGAGCGCCCGCGCATGCGGGGAGGGCGGGAGCTGCACCGCGATGCTCTCCGGGGTTGAGTCGAGCTGAAAGAGCGGAAAGAAGCCGTGTCGCTGAGTGGTGAGCGGATTGGTCTCCGCTGAGGGGGGACCAATGCCCACCCCATCCAAGAAGACAAACAAGATCTGCTCTGGTCGTTGCCCTGGCAGCGGCAGGTCGGGGGTATAGGGGTTGAGCTGCGCCATGCGGGACGTCCTCCAGCTTTTCCTTGCAATTTAAAAGGCTCCTGGCTAAGATACGCCACGATTGAGCATTTTCAAGGAGGATTCGTCATGGAAGAAGCAATGAAAAAAGAGCTCGCGCGCATGCGTGAGGAAGACGACAAGTGGACCGGCCCGAAGCTCTTGGTTGTGGCGGTGGTCACCTTGATCTGTGCATTCACCACGATTTATACGATTGCCAGCATTCCCAGCGCTTCTTGGTGAGCGTCGTGGCATGCAGGGTCACACCAGACGCATCATGACGGTCCACTGAGACGCTGTCGATGTGTATGGATGACAGCTCTGAGAAACAAGAGCGTTAAAGTTATAAAAGAGGGAGTGGTTTTCCGCATCCCTCTTTTTTTTGTCACGGCCCCGGAGCGCCCACAACCTCCGGCCTTCTGCTCACTCTGCGCCCTGCAAGCGTAAGAAATCGAGCCTGGATTTCATCTTGAGCGCGTAGTTGGAGCGTTTGACCTCCCCCATCGAGCTGGAGCTGCCACTGTAGTTGTGTCCGGGCAAGAGCGTGGTGCCATCGGGCAGCTTCATGAGCACTTGGGTTAAGCTGTCGTAGAGCTGGCCAGCGTCTCCGCCGGGAAAATCGGTGCGTCCGCAGCCGTTGAGGAACAAGGTATCCCCCGAGACGAGCTGATCCGACACCAGAAAACACTGAGAGCCGGGGGTATGACCGGGGGTATGCAGGAATTTGATCTCCACCTCGCCCAGCGTGAGCACATCTCCCCCTTCCACAAGCTGGAGATCGGAGCCACCGACGCCCGTGACGCGTTGAATCCACGGGGCTTCGTGTTTGTTGGCCACCACCTTCACCCCACGTTTGTTGAGCAGCTCCGCGATGCCGGGCAGACGCATGCCCATCATGCTGCCCCCGATGTGATCGGGGTGATAGTGCGTGACCAAGACGTGGGTGAGCTTCAGCTCTTGACGATCCAGCTCCTCGAGCAGGCTGTCAATATCCCAAGCAGGATCTACCAGCACTGCTTCTCGCTTCGACTGCGAGCCGATCAGGTAGACAAAGTTTTGCATCATGCCCAGCTCATACTGGTGCAGAATCAAATCCGAGTTCATGTGTTACACTCCTTCAGCCTTCATTCAGTTTGCACAAGGCTGCTGTAAACCTAGCTGCAAGCGGAGTCCCGGTCAACTGTGCCGGGAGGTCTCGGTATGAGAATTCTTTACCTTCAAAGGAGTGCTGGTATGAGTCAGATCGGTTCCGAAGTGGGGCAAGTTGCCCCGAGCTTTCAGCTCCGCGATGCCAAAGGTGAGTCCTTCAGCTTGGAAGCTCAGCGGGGTCGTCCGGTGGTGCTGCTGTTTTATCCGGGAGACGATACCCCTGTCTGTACCAAGCAGCTCTGTAGCGTGCGCAACAACTGGTCTCGATATCAGACGTATGGCGCTGAGGTGGTGGGCATCAACACCGACTCCGAAGAGGCTCACAAGAAGTTCATTCAGAACCATCAGCTTCCGCTTCGCCTGCTGGTGGATGGAGATGGCAGTGTGGTCAAAGCCTATGGCATGCGCTCCCTCCTGGGCGTTAAGCGGGGTGTGGTGGTGATCGACGAGGCGGGGATCGTGCGCTATCGAAAGACAGTGGTGCCGATCTTCCGTCCCGACGAAGAAGAGGTGTTTGAAGTGTTGGAGTCCCTCAAGAAGGCCCGTTAAGGAGAGGTCAGAGCATCAGCGGCCCGTTAAGGAGAGGTCAGAGCATCGGCGGCAGGGAGGTTCAAGCAAGTGGCTCCCCGGTCCAGCGGGCACCGGGGAGTACAGCAAAGGACGTCAGCGGATGGTGGCACGCTCCAGCGCGGCGATGCGGTCCTCGAGGGGCGGGTGGGTGCTGAAGAGGGCCATCAACCCACCGGTCTTGCCGGAGATTTTCATGCTGGCCAACGAAGGCGCGCTGGTATCAATCAGCTCATGGTTCCGCTGGAGGCGACGCAGCGCGGCGATCATCTTCTCACGGCCTCCCAGACGAGCGCCCCCTTCATCGGCCCGGAACTCCCGCATGCGCGAGACCCAGCCCACCACCAGCATTCCGAAGAAGCCCAGCACGATTTCCACCACCATCGTGGTCAGATAATAGGCCCAACCCGGCGAGCTGGAGCTCTCTTCATCGTCGCGGCTTCCCGAGAGCGCCTGTGTCACACCCCACGCGATGATCCGCGCGAAGAACATCACAAAGGCGTTTACCACACCTTGTACCAGCGTCATCGTCACCATGTCACCATTGGCGATGTGGGCCACCTCATGGGCCAGCACACCTTCTACCTCATCCGGGCGCATGGAGTTGAGCAGTCCGGTCGAGACCGCCACCAGTGCGCGGCTTTTGGTCGGGCCGGTGGCAAATGCGTTGACCTCGGGGCTCTCATAGATGCCGACCTCCGGCATGGTGGTCAGACCTGCCTGTTTGGAGAGGCGATAGACCGTCTCCAGGAGCTGGCGTTCTTCGCCGGACGCACGCTGCGGGTCAATGAGCTGAACCCCCATGCTCCATTTGGCCATGATCCGGGAGAGGCCCAGCGAAATGAACGAGCCGCCCATACCCCAGACCAGACAGAAGACAATCAAGCTGGGGTAATTGAGACCTTTACTGGTCAGATAAGGCCCCACCCCCAGCAGGTTCAGCACCAGCGAGAGGGTGATCATGATGGCCAAGTTGGTCACCACAAAAAGCATAATCCGCTTGCCCCACGTAAACATACGATACACTCCTTCAGAACGCACTTGAACATAAAACTTCACGCCAAAATGGGTGAGAGGGCCTCGCTCAAGCGCGGTGGTTGATGGCTGTTACAGCTTTGATACGGTAAAGGCTAATCACCCTTTAACCCTAGAGAAAATAGATATTTTGGTCCCATCACATCGATTCTTTAAATATCAGATTCCGCTCTTGCGCATGAAAAGCTAGACACGCCAAATACCTGCCGCTATGTTGAAGAGCGTGAGGCCGCTTACGCTTCTGGATCACCACTCCACGCCAGGGTTAACTGCGCGTCGGCTCAACGTGACTCCTCTGTCGGCCTGCCGTCGCCTGCCTTTCATGGCAGCTCCGCGACCATTCAATCAACCTGGAGGTCCAACATGCGTGTGACTCGAGCATTTACGCCTGCAACGCTGGCAGGCATTCTCGCAGTGGCGGCGCTGCTGCCCACCGCCCAAGCGGACGCAGCCGCTCGGCGCTGGTCGGAGCCCACTGTCACCCCGACACTCAACGATGGTTTGGAGCTGCGAGGGCTACAACTGCGGGGACAGTCCCTGATGCACGCCATCTCGACGCCCTATTTCCTCTTCAATGGACAGCGTTATGAGCTGAAAGAAGCCCAGCGGGTTTCCGAAATTGAGCGCCTTTCTGCGGTGGGTTTTACCCAGCTCCTGACCACCTATGAAATTCCGGTGCGAGAGGGTCTGGTGAAGGCCACCCTCACCTATACGTTGCTCGATGAGCGGGTGGCGGGCCTCGAGCCCTCTCAGCTTTCCTCCTGGATCCAGTTTGAGGGGCCGAAGGGCGATTATCGATTCTTCTGGCGGATGGATGTGGATCCCGGCCAGCGGGTGGGCAACCTCGCCGAGCTGCTGGGGCAAGCAGAGCGTCCCGAGCTCCAGACCCAAGAAGCCATGTTCTCCCTCGCGAGCGGCTCCGTGCGCGTGCGAGATGGCAAAGCCCTCGATGAGCAGACTCAGCTCGAGCTCATCCCCCAGGCAGAGGACAACGCCCGCGCTTACCTGGTGCAGTTCCGAGGGGGCGAAGTCGAAGCCTTGCCCGAGACCCTCGTCAATGGTGAATCGCTGACCGGTCGTAAAGATGGCGGTGATCTGGTGCTCTGGTACGAGACCCAGCTCCGCAACGTCAGCGGAGGGCTCACCGGCCCTGACATGAGCGCCATCGCCGCCACGCGAGTGAACGCCATCATCGAGCAGGACAAGATGACCGGCACTGAGTTTGTGCCCACCTCCGTGAACGTCTTCAACGAGAACCGCTCCGTGGAAGGGGCCTTTGGAGACGCTGGCATTCGGATTGTGGACGTCAAGAACGATGACAGCGCCTTGGCCAGCGATACCAGCTCCACCAACTCGGAGCTGCACTCCTTGATGGTGGCCAACTCTGACTATGACGCGCAGGACAGTGCGACTCAGTGGTATAGCTGGGTGGGAACTGTGCTTCAGTCCTCCAGCGGCTCCAGCGTCTTGGGCATCATGTTTGACGACGGTTCCACCAACACCGACGGAAAGCCTCGCCAGGGCTGCGCGGTCTTTTACAATCCGCACAAAAACGGCACCTGGCCTTCCGGTGATACCTATCTGGCCGAGCTGCTCCTGACGTTGACCCATGAGACCGGCCACGTCTACAACCAGCACCACGAAGACTATTGTGCCGGGCGTTTCTCCTTCTCCACCTTCCGGTCGAACTCCGCCATCATGGGTTACGCTTTTATGGACACCAGCCAGTGGACCTTCAGCCCTGGCACCATTACCACCCTCTCCTCGGAAGCCGAAGAATATTCGCGTCCAGGAACGGGGTATGCCTTCACCACCAGCGGCAGCTACAACATGACCTCCGCACATGAGGCGAAACACTCGAGCACCTCCTGCCGCAAGGTCTGCTGCTTGAACCAGTGAGAGGTTGTACCCGTGAGAGGTTATAAGATGGTTGTGTCCAGTGCAAAGGAGATTGTGATGAAGAACACCTTTCGAAAGTCGATCCTGCTGGTGCCCTTGGCCCTCTTGGTGGCCTGTCAGAATGGAGCCTCCCCGGAGGCTGAGCCGCTGCCCATCGCCACTTCGGTGGGAGTGGTCGAGCATGCGGTGGTCACGGGCCGCCTTGCCTCCATGCCGGAGGGCCTGACGTCTCAGCATATTCAAGCTTCGCCGGAAGCAAGCCAGCGTCACGAGCGGGAAAAGCAGCTCAACAAGCCGATCCTGGCCGTGTCGAAGCCCTCGCTCTCCCCGGAGCAAGCGGCGGAGCGCATCCTGGCCCTGCATCATGCCGTGCCCGTCTCAGGGGATGTGCGCCTGAGCCTCGAGCTCGCCAAAGAAGATTTCGTGCTGGGTGAGCCGATCACCGTGCGGGCCATCTTGGAGAACACCACCGACCATACGTTGCGATTTCCGCCCTTGTTGGATCCTCAGTTTGGGTATAACCAGTTTATCATCACCACCCCCTCGGGCAAGAAGCTGGGTTACTCTGCCGTGGCCATTGCCTGCTCTCGTGGTGAGCTTCAGTTTGAGGCGCTTGCCCCCGGAGAGACCCGCGTGGCCGATCTCCCGATCTTCTTTCATCGAGATGGTTGGATCTTTGCAGAGCCGGGAGAGTACCGCATCCAGGCGCTGTATCGTTCGACCGCCGATGCCGCTCAGCGGGCCGACTCCAACGAGCTGCGGCTGGTGGTGCAGCCGGGTTCCGCCGAAGATCAAGCCGCTGCGCGTCTGCTGATGGGCCACGAGCAAGGCTTGTTTATGATGTGGGGCGAAGGGGATCATCTGGAAGAGGGCATTGCGGCCCTGGAGGATGTGGTGTCGCGGTATCCCAACAGCCTGCTGGCCACCTATGGACGATATGCGCTGGCCTCCAACCTGAGTGTGAACTTCATGGATGGACGTTTTCAGCAGGAACGTAAGGCTCGGCCTGCCGATGTGCTGCGTCTGCTCCAGCCTGTGTTGGGTGAGCTGAAGGGAGTGCTGGGGGCGGAAGTGCCTCCCAGTGTGCTCAAAGGTGCGTATCTGAAGGCTGCCGAAGCCCATGTGGCGTTGGGTGAGCGTGAGCAGGCCCGTCAGACCTTGCGGGAATTCCTGAGTGTTCAGGCGGATGTGCCCAGCCTCTCGGCGGATGACGTTCAGCAGGTCAGCCTTTTGCTTGAGCAGCTCTGAGCCGCTCGAAGTACCCTCCTCGGACAGCCCTCTCGAAGAGCCCTCTCGAAGAGCCCTCTAATGGTATAAGCTCAATAAAAGCGATGGGTTGTGGCTAAATCCCTTATGTAAAATGTGAGGGAGTCGGTCAGAACTTCAGCACCAGCTTGCCGAAGCTCTCGTTTTGCTCCAGCCGCTGATGGGCTTCTTGCACCGACTCCACCGGATACACCCCGTCGATGATGGGCAAAAACGTCTCACCGCGTAATACGTCCCCGAGCTCCGCCATGTAGCGGCGCACGAGCAGGGCTTTGTCTTCGCGTCCCCGCGCGCGGAGTGTGCTGCCTCGAACCGTCAGACGGCGGCTGAGCACCACCTCCAGCGGCAAGGGAGCCTGAGAGCCTCCCATCAATCCGAGTACCACCAGCACCCCCCCGGTGGAGAGGGCCTTCACATTCTCCTGGAGATACGCCGCGCCGATGAAGTCCAGGATCACATGGACCCCTTGCCCCTGGGTGAGCGTGCGGAGCTGCTCAAGAAATTGCCCAGACTGGACCAGGATCCCGTGGTGGAGTCCCAACCGCTGCGCTTTGGCCAGCTTCTCAGGCGTGCGGGAGGTGCCATAGGTCGTTACGCCGATGTATTGCGCGAGCTGGAGGGCTGCCAGACCTACACCACTGCCCACCGCATGGATCAGCAGCCGCTGGCCGAGCTGAAGATCGGCCTGTACCCGCAGGGCATCGAAGGCGGTCAGGTATGCTTCGGGGAATGCCGCTGCTTGGATCCAGGACCAGCTCGGGGGCACAGGCATGAGGCTGTCGCCGTAGACCACCACCTCATCGGCATAAGCACCGCCGCCGGTGATGCCCATCACACGAGCCCCGAGCGCCCAATCATCGACCCCGGGGCCCAGCTCCAGGATCGTCCCGGCAAACTCGAGGCCCGGAATGTGGGCCGGATATCCCGGTGGAGCAGGATAGAGCCCCTTACGCTGAAGCAGATCCGCTCGGTTGAGACCCACTGCTTTCACCTGAACTCGAACCTGTCCGGCATGAAGGGGAGGGGAGGGCACTTCTTGCAACGCCAGCACTTGGGGGCCACCCGGCTCTTGAATGACAACCGCTCGCATAGTACAGCTCCAGGATGTAGAAAGTGAGTGATATGAAGGTGTTAGAGGGCGATCCATGAGCGTGTTTCGCAGGAAATCTCGGATTCAGCTCGAGCCCTCAATGGCTGACAGGGAGGTGCGGAGCCCTTGACGGCGAACACGAGCGGCCTCACGCTGGCAGCGTTCGGAGCAGTATTGCACAAATTCCCACGTTCTGGCCCAGCTTTTGCGCCAGCGCATGGGGCGTTGGCAATGTTGGCAGTCCTTCTCGGGCAATGGTGCTCGGGAGAGATTCTTGCCGTGCTGATTCTTGCCGTGCTGGTTTCTCATGCGGGGCGTCCCCGCAGCCTGCCCAAGCCGCCATCCACTCCGAAGACTTGAGCGGTGATCCAGCTCTGCTCGGGTGAGAGCAAAAATGCCACCACCGACGCCACGTCTTCTGCTTTGCCGATGCGTCCGAGGGCATGCATGGCTTTGGAGGCATTGAGAGCGGTGGGATTGCTGGTGATGCGTGCGGCAAGCGGAGTATCCACCAGACCGGGGGCCACCACATTAAAGCGGAGCCCACGCGGTGCATAACTGGCGGCACTGGCCAGCGCCAACCCTTCCACCCCTCCTTTGGCTGCCGAGATGGCCTCATGATTGGGCAGGCCGGTATGAGCCGCTGCGGTGGACATCAGCACCACACTGCCTCCCTCCCGCATCGAGACCGCTGCACAACGCGCCACATGAAAAGCCGTCAGTAGGTTGAGCCGTAAGGTGGTCTCAAACTCCGCCGGAGAGGTCAGGTGCAGGGGCTTGAGTAAGATCGAGCCGACCAGATTGACCACCCCATCCAGCCCCCCGAGAGAGGTGTGTGCAAACTCAAACAGGGCTTGGGTGGACTCGAGGCTGGTCACGTCTCCGGTCTTAAAAGAAGCACCCACCTCGGCGGCGAGGGGCTCCAACGTGCTGCTGGTGCGCCCGGCGAGCACCAGCCGGGCTTGACTGCTGGCCAATTTTCGGGTCAGCGCCTGTCCGATGCCTCCACTGGCACCGATGATCAGATAGCGGGGGGCTTGAGACTGCATATCAGCTCCTTCACACGAGCGGGGAAAACCCGGGGGAAACCCAGAGGGGACAGCTTCATCCCTTTTGATGCCGCTGATGCGAAGGGTTACAGCGACCCTCGACATCTTCCCAAAAAGGTGCCCCAAAAAGGTGCCCCAAAAAGATGGCCCAAAAAGATGGCCCCAAAAGATGAAGGCTCGACGGGCAAGTGCCTCACCCCGCGAGCCTCATGCTTCGTGCTTGCGCCGAGACCGCGTGCGGGCTAGAGTGAAGTCCACAGTGTGGATCAGAGGACCGTCTAAGGAGATCACCATGAATCGGATTCGTTGGGCGATGGAGAAGCTGCTGCCTCTCCCGGGTGGAAGTATTCTGATGAGCTGGATGGTGGGGTGGGCTGCACCCTATTCGGGCACGGTGGGCGCGCGAATTGTCGAGCTGAGACCGGGCTTCGCGCGTGTGCAGATGCGCGACCGCCGCCGCGTGCGCAACCATTTGGAGTGTGTGCATGCCGTGGCCTTGATGAACTTGGCCGAGCTCACCACCGGCTTGGCCTTCATTGCCGGACTTCCCGATGACGCTCGAGGGATTGTCACGGGCTTTCAGATGGAGTATCTCAAAAAAGCACGGGGCACTCTGACGGGCGAGTGTACCTGTACCCCTCCCAGCGGCAGCGAGCGGGGCGAATACGAGGTCGTGGGGGAGCTCAAAAATACCGACGGGGAAGTGGTCGCCCGTGGCCGTGCTCGTTGGATGGTGGGGCCTGCTCGGAAGGGATAAAGTGCCTCCTCACACATGCTGGTGAACCAGCCTCGCTGCAAGATGAGATCGGCACCAAGATGTTGGTGGGCCCCGCATCAATTTTGCATGCAGAGCCCAAATATGAGAGGGCGAGGGCTGGAAAAATATGAGAATATGCTTATATTGATATGGACCAGCAACGGAGGAACCATCATGAACGAAGCGTTGATGCAGAAGTCGGAGTTTTTTGATCTGATCGCGGACAAGTTTCGCCTCTTGTCCGATCCCCAGCGGCTGCGATTGTTGAATGCCCTTCGCACCAGGGAGCAGTCGGTGGGTGAGCTCGTCAGTGTGCTTCAGCTCAGCCAGCCCTCGGTCTCAAAACACCTGAAGCTCTTGCATGAAAATGGTCTCCTGAATCGGCGTCAGGATGGCAACCAAGTGTACTATCAGATCGCCGAGCCCATGATCTTTGACCTGTGCAACCTCATGTGCTCTCATCTCGAAGAGCGGATGAAGCGTCAAGCGCAGCAGGCCATCGACATGTTGCAGAGCGGACGGCCCTTTGAAGGACTGCTCCACGAAGGCAGTGGCCCTTAAGCATCCTGAGGCGCTCGAGGATGCTTCCACTCGGCAGATGCGCGGGTGTGTGCTGCCGAGCCGGTGGGCCTGCATGCATTGCGACGTATTTTGAGCGTGAACAGGGCGTGCAGGGTTACATCATATCTGGGCAGGGGATCGAGACCGTAGAGCCACTGGGATCGCAAAACTTGTCTGCATCTTCCTCATGAGTCAGTATGCCCAGGATCTGCTGTAAGAGCTCGTTGGAGGAAGTCCACTCTTGAGGAGGGACAAACGACCAGCACTCATAGAGCGCGCGGCGAGCCTCCAGCGCTGAGTGTGGGCGTTCCTCTCGATCCGCGTGCAGCAGTCGTATCAGCAACTGGAGCAGCGGGGCTGGTAAATGGCTGAGACTGGACAGCTTTTCGCTCAGCTCGGGACGCTGAACTTTGGCCAGCTCGGTGATGCCTCCTGCTTGTTCATGCAGCCGCTCCAGGGTGAGCAGCTCATAGAGGATCAGCCCCAGCGCAAACAGATCCGAGCGTGCATCGAGGTGCTCACAGCGGGCTTGCTCCGGCGACATATAGGCCAACGTGCCACGCAGCCCTTGCAGCAAACGAGCGTCCTCCGCCAGCTTGGAGACCCGTGCGAGGCCAAAGTCGGCGATCTTCAACACCCCCGAGACACTGAGTAGCAAGCTGCTTGACGGCCACTGTGCGCTGAAACCCATGTGGTCCCTGAAGTTCGCCCAGAAAAACTTCGCCCATTGCCCCTTCGCCCAGACGATAGCGCAGTTTGAGTCGCCCTAGCGTGGTCAACTGGGTTCGTCTGCTCATCCGCCCCTCCCACAAGATCTGCCTCAGCACGGTGGATGTCGTTGGTACGGTCTCAAGGAGTGTAATTTTTGTGCCACAAGAATTTTATGGGAAGAGGTAAGGACAGTTACAGTATGACTTGAATGGAATGTTTTCCAAATCTTTGAATAGGCAAGTGATTCTTGGACTTGGGTTTTAACCCTGCTGTGGCAACTGTATAGGGGAAGGAAAGGCCAGGACGCCTGAGTGGGGGAGGTGCGCGAGAACCGGTAATTCTGACCTGTCTTGATTGTCCAATCAACCGTTTGAATAGGCCAAAATGACCGAATTACACGTCAATACTTGAGGAATTATATTATGATACCATACACTTATGGAGGGAACCGTGCATTTCCCCAATTTCAACAGGCCGTCATAAGACACTTGGATGACGTCTGCGCGATACCGATGCACATATGAAACCGATATGTGTTATCTGCCCTCTCTCGTCCACTTTGATGTCGTCTCCGCGCCCTGTCATATTCCGAATATGAGTTCAATGACAACAATGGCGAGTCTTAGGTGTTGCACAATTCTGAACACGTATCGCAAACATTCCGATAAAACTGTAATAAGAGGATGGTTATGTCATCGACATATTCTCAAGCTCTGCGCTCGAGGTGGAAGGTGGGCATCGTCGTCAGCCTCTCAAGCTGGTCATGGGAAGCTGGAGCGCCACCAGCACTTCTTCGGCTGCACGTACCCCCTGATCATGGGCTTCTTCAAACAGGGCCATGCCACTCAAATCACTGTGCGCAAAGTGAATGCCCCGCCAGGGCTGAGCCGCACGCTGGCGAGCGCCTCCCCAGAGCAGACCCGGCACCGGGCGCACCATCGCATGCCCCCAGCGGGTCACGTCTATTCGCTCCACCAACGCTGGAAGATCCGGATGGGCCTGCTGAAGATCCGCCAGGGCCAGCTCACCCGCTCCGCGCCAGTCCAAGCTGAGCAAATGCTTTCGCTCCGCCACCACCGACTCCCCCACCAGCGGCAAATACCATGTCAGCACCGTCGGCCCATGATCCCGCAAGCTCTGATGGGTCGCGTTGACGTATCCCAACGAACGACTCTCGATGAGCACATTATCCCAGCAGAGCGGGAATCCAGCCTCGGCAGGACGCCCCCGCAAGGTTAAGTTGGCCACCAGCCAGGGACTATGCTCAAAAGGGGAGGCCCAGCTTGGATTTTCCTCTTTTAAGGCCGGAATTAAGTGGGGCACCAGAAACAAGGGGGCACTGTAGATCACCTTACGCGCGTACACGCTCCGGATGCGCTGGCGCTCCCGCTCGAGCACTCTCACCTCCACGCGACCATCCGTTTGTGGCAGAATGCCCAGCACCACACGCTGAGGATGTACCTTCTGGGCCAGCTTCTGCTGGAGCCCCGTCACCAAGCGCCCATTGCCTTCCGGCCAGGTCATCAGCTCAGCACTCTCGTGTCCTGCCTCCGAGACCCGCGCACAGAAATAAAAAAGCCCCGCCCAGGCGCTGGTATGCTCCAGCCGGGTGCCGTAGTCATCTCGGCATGCATAATCCACCAGCCAGCGCAGCCGCCATGAGGTGAGCTTCTGCTGCGCCATCCACTCCGCCATGCTGATGCGGTCGAGTGCGGTGAGTGTGGGGTCGTCTGAACACCGGCTCACCGGGATGGTAAAGGCCCGTCGTCCTCGACCATCCCGAAGTTGCACCAAACGGGCCACCTCCGCTTGAAAGTGCTGAAGCTGCGCCAGCTCTTCCGGCGTACTCCCCACCTGCGGATAGAGGCCCTCAAACCATCGACCGTGCCAGAAGTAGCGTTCTTCAGGCTGACGCACCAGATATTGTTCTGGAATGACCGGAGAACGGTCGGGATGACGCCCTTCGGTCAATCCCAGCTCCTCCAGCAGCAGCAGCAAGGATTGATGATGAGGGAGTGGCACGGGCAGGTAATGGGCACCCAGCGGAAAAGGGGAGACCCGATTTTGCCCACTGCGTGCGGTGCCACCCGGCGCATCTTCGAGCTCCAGCACCTCAAAAAGCTCCATGCCTTCCCGCTGAAGCCGCCAAGCCGCCGAGAGCCCGGCCACACCTCCCCCCACAATCAGCACCTCGGTCTCGCTCTTTTCTTGAGCCTCTGGAAGGGAGCCCTTCAGCGAGCGCAAAATATGGCCCACCTCGGGATCGGAGCCCACAAAACCGCCCTCCCACGAGAGCTCGGGAGCCGGACGCGCGCAGGCTTGATAGGCAAGTGGCGCCCCCAAGAGCGCCGTCAGCAGGTCGCGTCGGGAGAGCTGCATCAAAACATCCTCTTCCACTCTTCGTCGTAATAATGGACCAGCACTTGGTTGTTGAGACGGTTGATCTCGGCAGGGACACGATCCATATCCCGTGGCCAGACAAACATGGCTTGAAGAGCGGCATCACTCAGATAGCGCAGGTCGGAAAGGGTCCGAGAAGGCACCGGCAACGGCGCGCGTGCTGCCAGCACAAACCCCCACACCCCAAACGAGGGCACACTCAGATGATACGGCTGGATCTGAAGTCCTGCGGCCTCCATCGTGGTGGCAATACACCAGTAGGAAGTTCTCGAAAAGAGCGGGGAGGTGCTCTGCACCACCATGATGCCCTGAGTGCTCAGCCGCTGCTGCAAGATCCGGTAAAACCGAGTGGTGTAGAGCTTGCCCAGCGAGAAGTTGTTGGGATCGGGAAAGTCCACCACCGCCACATCAAAAGCTGGCACCTGACCCGCTTCTTCCTGGAGCCAAACCATCGCGTCCGCATTGATGACCTTGACTCGAGGATCGTCAAAGGCATGGGCGTTGAGCGCCACCAGGGGAGCAAAGTGCCGTCCAAGATCCGTCATGGCCGGATCTAAGTCCACCAGCACGACTTCTTCTAGCTGCGGATACTTCAGCAGCTCTCGCAGCGCCAGCCCATCCCCTCCACCTGCCACCAAGACCCGCTTGGCGTTGGGTTGAAGTGACATCGCCGGATGCACCAGCGCTTCGTGGTAACGATACTCATCCCGAGAGCTGAACTGGAGATTGCCCGAGAGAAAGAGCTGAAAAGCGCCGTGATCCCGTGTGACCACAATCCGCTGATAATGCGAGGTCTTAGAGTAGATGATCTCACCTGAGTACAGATCATCTTCCATCAAGGTGGTGAACCGTTCACTCTGCGTATAAGCCCCCAGCAGGATCACGATCACCAGCACACAGCGGGCACGCACAAAACGAAGCTCGCCGAGCTGACCCTTCAGCAGCCAGGTGGACCACAGCGCCACCACCGCATTGAGCAGCCCAAAGAGCAGCGAGGTCCGCACCAACCCCAGCCGAGGCATAAAAAAGAGGGGAAAGAGCAGGGAAGCGGCCAGGGCCCCCACATAGTCAAAGGTCAAGACCTGTGCCACCAGATCTTTAAAGGTAAACTCGTGCTTGAGCAGGCGCAGGAGAAGGGGGATCTCCAGCCCAACCAGGGTTCCCACCACCAAC
>JBJTQF010000030.1:0-96929 GCA_046075485.1 Myxococcota bacterium
TCTCCGCCAGCTTCTGATAGAGCCCGACCGCTTCCTGCGTGGCTTGTAGCGCCCCCTCCCGCCGCCCCAGCGCGCTGAGCCTTATGCCCAGGTTGTTGAGGCTCATGGCGAGGTCGGGATTGAAGGCGTCGGGGTTCTTCTCCGCCAACCGGCGATAGAGCCCGACCGCTTCCTGCGTGGCCTGTAGCGCCTCCTCCCGCCGCCCCAATTCGCTGAGCGGGGTGCCCAGGTTGTTGAGGCTCGTAGCTAGGTAGGGATTGAAGGCATCCGGGTTCTTCTCCGCCAGCGGTCGATAGAGCCCGAGCGCCTCCTCCGTCGCCTTTAGCGCCTCCTCCCGCCGTCCAATGTTGCTGAGCATGTTGCCCAAGTTGTTGAGGCTCATGGCGAGGTTGGGATTAAAGGCGTCCGGGTTCTGCTCCACCAGCCGCCGATAGAGCCCGACCGCTTCCTGTGTGGCCTGTAGCGCCTCCTCCCGCCGTCCCAGCTCGCTGAGTCGGTGGCCCTTGTTGAGCAGGAGTTCTGCTGTCACTTCCGCTGAAAGGTTCGGTCGTTTTAGTATCTCATCTGTCACCCACAACGCCAGCTCCGCCAGCGCAAGACTTTGCAGTGGCAGCGCGTTATGAAGCTGGTCCAGCAGCTCGAAACCAATTCCACTCTTCAACCTTACCAGCAGCCGATCCGCGATGAGATGTGTTCTGCTCTTCCCCTTCCAGCGAGTGGCCGCGAGCAGCGCGGGCAGCGCACGGGCTTCGATGTCCTGGGCCAGCAGCGTGTCGAGCGCAGAGCCACAAAGCGCCGGGCTCTCCTGCCCGATGTCTTCCAGCAATCGGAAGGCCGTGGCAAGCGAATCCGCGTCATTGTCGGCCAGGGTGGTTTCTAAGAGGGTCATGTCTTCCGAGAGGCAGCGTCGTACCAGCTCCGCACCCAGTAGATCGGGCTGAATCGGGTTTAACCACGGTTTTAGTACACCTGTCCCATATAAACGACGAAGCAGCCCCTTCACCTCTTCTAAATCGTGGACCGTTTCCAGCTTGAGACGCTCATGCAGTGCGTCGTGGTCCTCTTCCGTCTGCAACCCTCCTCGGAGTGTTATCGCCCCCATGACCTGACGCAAAAGCCGCGCCGCCTTATCCCGCTTAAACCCTATTGGTAAAACGGTGAGCCAGAATCGTTCCTCGTGTTTAACCAGGGCCTCGAGCAAGTTGGAAGCCGTATGTTGGACCCCTTCCACGTCCGCCAACGCTGCCAGGACCACCCTCAGCGGCGTGTCATACCCTTCAAGCTCCGAGGGGGACTTCGAGACCGGAGTCTTTCCGCGATACCTCGCAAACGCCTGAACTGCCGCTGCGTAGAGGTTTTGAGCGGTATCCTTTGGCGCGGCGTCCCCAAGTGGGGTTAGCTCGAGCGGCTGGCATGCCTCCAGTGCCCGCTCCACGTTTCGATGGGGGGAGTGAGAAGGCAGGTTTGTCCACCAGTCGCCTGTGCCGCGTGCCGTGAGCAGGACACGAACTTTTCGCTCAGAGGAGGAATCGTCGTTGCTCAGCACACCAAGCACATCCAACAGCGTGCGTAAGCTCTCCGCATAGTCGATGCCGATGAGCAGGGGCTCCGGCCCTCGGAGACAATCCTCCAGATCCTTTTGGATGGCTTCCGGCGAGCGAAAGGGATCCCTTAACATTCCAGCGACCCAGCCCTCTGTTTGGGCCTCCGCCAGCATTTCGTAGAGGAGGCGCGTCTTGCCGGTGCCCGCGTCTCCCGTCACAAGCTGAATGGCAAAAGGGGCGGAGGAGCTGAGCCATGCATCGAGCTGTCTTCGCTCACGAGCGCGGAGGGCCTTATCAAACGGCACCAGCGCAAACCGGGCTTGCAAGAGCTGAGTGGGCGTGAGTCCGGGGCGGGAATCTTCGTATCCGGCAGTCAGGATGCGCTTGAGCTGCTGCTGCCGCTGCTGTTGCGCCGCGTCCGCCGCCTCTTGCTGCGCTTTTTCCTGCTGCACATGTGCCTTGTGTAGCCTGTTGAGCTTCTCTTCAACCATCGGAATAAGTGCGGTGTTCTCCTGCGTGCGCGCATGCGCTGCGAGGTTGGCGTCTGCGCTGGTTTGAACCTTATGATCGAGCACCGCCATTTGCCCAGCAAGCACTTCGACGTGCGCTTTGACCTCTTTGATCTCAGCGGCAAGCTCCGGGAATTGGCGGAGAAGCTCAGCCTGCTGCTCCTCAAGCCGATGATGGAGCGTCGGCAGCCACGCAGGAGCGTTCACCGTATCCTTCAGCATGTTGAGCTGCTGAAGCACGGTCTCAAGAAGCCGGAGCTTAAACAGGGCGTAGGCGGAGGGCTGAAGGGCAAGCTCCGCCTGGACGTGTTCGCGAAATCGAAGTGGGAGCTGCGTTTGTATGAATGTCTGAGCGTCACCGCTCAGGGCAGGATCGGTCTGTTGAATCGTGGACGCAAGAGCTTCTTCCAGCGAGACGGCCTTGCACGGCCCCACCACCATGCCCTCGGCGATGGATGTTGTGACGGCATGCAGTTGTGTAAACAGAGCCGCGAGCGCCTCCCCTTCGTAGGATTCGCAGTCCGTCCTGAGCTGGACCAACGTCTCTTGCCAAGCAGTCTCGGCGAGTCTTTGGAGCTGTTCCTTCGGGGAGGTCTGCTCACCCACGGGCGCTTCAAGCATGGGCTTGAGCCCATCGGTGAAAAGATTGCCACCGACCGCACTCAACAACGAGGCAAGCAGCACTCCTCCCGGAAGATCGGCTCCATTTAAGGCGACGCCCGCAGCCGTGAAAACCAAACCCAGCGTGAGTAGAGGGAAATGGACAGACATGCTCGACCTCCAGACATATGCTGAGCGGCGAGCATAACACATCCACCCCAGCCGGACAAAAGCCTATGCTCGGCCTATATGCCGCTGCCCGTATCAACCTGCGCAGAACGTCTACATCCGGTCTTGACGGATTTTTGTCGGACTATTATGTTATTTGTAGGATGTTATTGAAGATGTGGAGGATGTTCATGCGGACGGCGGGCGGAGCACAAGTGAATGACCAGGTTTCGGAGCAGCTCTCCGTCTGGGGTACTGCTCGGAAGCCGCTCCAGCTTTTGTTGTCCATGCCTGCCTTGACGCAGCTCTTGAACAGTGCTCAACCCTTTTCAACGACGGAGATGGCGGCTGTTTTGGGGGTGAGTCCGAGCAGCGCGCTGCGTTACGTGGGGCTGCTGATGCAAGCAGGTTGTTTGCAAAAGCAGGGAAAGGGGCCGCACACACGTTATAAGGGCACAGGCAGCCTGCCAGGGGTTTCATCGAGTGGAGAAGCGGTTGAGGAAAAGGCGTCATCCCCGGCGGAAGGTGAGCCACCTTATTGCGTTGATGGGCGTGCGTTGGATGAGCTTCTCTTGCGGCAAAAGGGTCTATTTACAGCGAAAGAGGTTGCGTTGCAGGCGAGTGTGCATGTGAGCACGGTGCTGCGTCACATCCACAGGTTGGGCAAGACGTACCTGAAACAAGTGGGGGCGGGTCCGAAGACGAAGTATCGGGTGCGAACTTCTGCTCAATCTCTGTCGAAGTGCTTAGCGCAAGGCTATCAAGGGCAGATGGGCAACCGGGGTAAGGGGGCTCATCGGGCGTGCTCGGGGCAAAGGCAGGAGGAATCCCCGGTCAACGCCCCGCCGCTCGAGGATCTTGGTCCTGCGCTGAAACGGGGAGCGGCTCAGGACTCTGCTGGACTCGTGGCGTGGTTGTACGTCGGTGAAGATGCTGGTGGCGCAGACGTCGGTGCCTCGACGAACGCTCCAGCGATATCTCAGCACGCTGCTGTTGCAGGGTCTGGTAAGGGCGGAGGGCTCGACCCGTGACCGTCGTTACTGGCTTTTAAGTGAGAGGCCGCAGCCTGCGGCAGGTCGAAGCTCGCCGATATCTCCTCAAGCGTCATAAGGGTATGGTACTGAGGTGGGGCTCCGCAGGCAGCGGGGTCCGAGCAGGCTATTTGTTCCCACCGACTGAGGCGTCTGGCAATCGCCGCACATTCCATTTTAATCAAAATTCAATTGCAATGCAGGTGGTATTGGGGCACCGCTGAGGGGCTCAGAGGGCTCATGCGGGTGTGGTGTCACCGCTTGGGGCGTGCTCTGAGGGGCGGTCGCGGAGGTCGCAGGGGTGAACTTTGCACGACGGGATTTGCGTCAATGTGAAGGCTGTACAATTGGCCGAAATGGTGACGCAAAAGGTGGCACAAAAGATGGCATCTGGCGCAAAGGGGGGGCGAGCAGCTCGTGGTGTGCCGGAAAAGCAGTGTGGGGAGTGTTACGCTTGGATTGGCAGGAAGGTGATGATAGGATCGGGGAGCTTAGACTTGAGCCGTGTCGGTGTCTGGCAGGAGATGTGGCAGCGGAGGAGTGGCTTCATTTCCAAATCTGGGTGCAAGGGCCCCCTTGACCCCTTATTGTTGTGTGGAGAATGGTTTTATGTCGGCAGGGTCAACGTTACCCGTACTGGATCTACGTCCACTGTGGCACAACACGGCGGATCTTCCCGCGTTGGCGCACTCCCTTCACCGTGCCTGTCGAGCCTCGGGTTTTTTCTACATCACCCATCACGGCATTCCTTCTGCGCTCATCACCGCCTTAGAGCGTCAGGCGCGCACTTTTTTTGCCCTTCCGCTTGATCAAAAGCAGCAGCTCTCGATGTCTCATGGAGGCCGTGCTTGGCGGGGTTATTTCCCGGTGGGATCAGAGCTCACCTCCGGTCAACCGGACATCAAAGAAGGGCTCTATCTGGGCCAAGAGCTCCCGTTGAGTCATCCTTTGGTGCAAGCGCAGACGCCGCTGCATGGTGCCAATCTCTTCCCGACGCAGCTCCCTGGCTTTCGCGAGACGGTGCTGGCCTATTTGGATGCGCTCACGGCGCTGGGTCAGCAGCTCATGCGGCTGATCGCGCTGAGCTTAGAGCTCCCGCCGGACTATTTCGCCCGTCATGTGACAGCCGATCCGCTGGTGCTCTTCCGACTCTTTCATTATCCTGCACTTCCGTCTGACGAGCAGCGGCTGTGGAGCGTGGGGGAGCACACGGACTATGGTTTGTTGACCCTGCTATGGCAGGACGAACACGGGGGCCTCGAGGTGCGCACGCGCGAAGGTTGGATCGAAGCGCCTCCGATGCCGGGTTCTTTTGTGTGCAACATCGGCGACATGCTCGACAAGATGACCTGTGGGCTGTATCGCTCGACGCCTCACCGGGTGCGGAACGTATCGGGAGCCGGTCGGCTGTCGATGCCCCTGTTTTTTGACCCAGGCTTTGAGGCGGAGATTGCGCCGATTCATCCGAAAGAAGCGACGCTGCTGGACGACGACTGGGAAACACGCTGGGATCGAGCGAGCGTTCACGCCTTCCGAGGAAGATATGGGGCGTATGTACAACAGAAAGTCTCCAAAGTATTCCCTGAGCTGTGGGGGGAGGTAACCTCCTTCACCCCCTCCTGAGAAATGACGGAAGCCTCGAAACAAATGTGCCAAATTCGGAAATACACGTCTAAAGTCTAATATTCATCATAGATTGCAGCGCACCCAACGCATGAACAAAAGGCTGGATTATCCCATCCATCCGGCGTAATCTTACGCCAAACAGCGAGCAGCGGACTGGATGAGGCGGATATGTGGACAGCAGCGACCCTCGTAACCGTGGCGAAACATACCCTCGTAATGCTCTCCATCGGCGCCTGTGCCGCCTTCGCCTGGGCTGGTTATGAAGTGTATCGATGGGATCAGTATGAGACCTCCAGCCTCAACATCGGCACCCCCGCACCCGAACCCTACTTGACCCGCGTGTCGAGCGCAGAACGCCCCAGCACCGACACCCCTGACATTTTTCCCGGCACCCCCCACAGTCGTAACGGAAAACTCCCCATCGAGCGGCTAGACTCCAGCACCGCCTGCGGACAGAGCGGTTGCCATCCCGACATCACCCGTCAATGGCAACAGTCGATGCACCATGTTGCCTCCTTCAACAACCCCCTCTATCGCTCCTCCGTGGACTACACCCGCGCACGCATGGGCGACGAAGGCGCGCGCTGGTGCGCAGGATGCCATGACCCCGTGCTCCTGCTCTCCGGGACGATGGATGGTCCCGTTACGCCGGAGACTCCCGGCGCTCAAGCCGGTGTGACCTGCCTCGTCTGCCACACCACCGTCGGCGTTCAAGACCTCACCGGAGGAGGACGTTATATCCTGGACGTGCCCGACATCACCAGCTTACGCGAAGATCATCCCATTTCCCCCCTGGTCAAGTTTCTGTTGAACCAGAATCCAGCACCCCACAAAGCGGGACTCTCCAACGCCTTGCTCCATCAGGCAGAGCTGTGCTCGAGCTGCCATCGGGTGGGGCTCACCCCCGCACAGAATCACTTTCGCTGGCTGAGAGGCCAAGATCAGTACGGCACCTGGACCAACGGCGGCGCCTCTGGTCGAGTGGCCCGCTCGTTTTATACCCCCGAAAAAGGACAGCGTTGCCAAGACTGCCATATGCCACTCGTCCCCTCTCAAGATGCTGGAAATGATGCGGGATTTGTACGCTCCCACGCCTTCCCAGGTGCGAATACCGCCATTCCCGCCCTCCGAGGCGATCACGAGCAAGTCGCCCGCAGCACCCAGATGCTCAAAGGCTCCGTCCGGGTAGACCTGTTTGGCATGCGCCTCGAAAGCAGCGCACAAGGCGAAGAACGCTGGCTGTGGCCCCTGGAGCAACAAGCCCTCCCCGCAGGACACACCGTGACCCTCGACGTGGTGGTGCGTAACCTTAAAGTGGGCCACAACTTCCCCGAAGGAGTGCTCGACAATAAAGATGTCTGGCTCGAAGTGGAGGTCCACAACGCTCAAGGCCAGCGGCTCTGGCGCTCAGGAGGGCTGGACGATGAAGGCCATGTGCTCCCGGAGAGCCATCGTTATGGCGCACGCCTGCTCGACGCCGCCGCACAGCTCATCGATAAGCGTAATATCGGAGATTTCCGCGTTCCTCTGTTTGCGCGCACCCTGGGCACAGGACAGTCCGAAGTGGTGCCCTATCAGCTCGACGTACCCAACCGGGTGGGCGAGCGTTTAACCGTGGTCGCCCGCCTGCGCTATCGGAAAGCCACTCAAGCCTACGTCAACTGGACCTTCGCCGGACAACGAGAGCCCAACAGTCCCTGGCCGCCGCTCAACAGCCCCGTGGACGAAGGCCGGTACGGGATCAACAAGACGCCGGTGCCCGTGCTGCCCGTGGTGGATATCTCGGAAGTGCGGGTTGAACTGCCAGTGTTGGCCCTAAAGGACATTCAAACATACGTTGAAACAAACGTGCAAAAGAATGTTCAAGCAAACACGCGCACGTCTGCATCCCATAACACCCCCTCAACACCCAGTCGTACACAGGAAGATGCGCTCTCAGCACCCCTCGCCCTGCGCCTCAATGATTATGGCAATGCGTGGCTGCGTTATGCCGATCTCAACCGGAGCTTTCGAGCCTTCTCGACCCTGACGGAACGCTGGGAGCAGCTCCCCGAAGGTCCGGTCGGGCTGGCACGGGTGGCACTTCGAGCCGGAGATGTCCCCCGTGCTCAACAAGTGCTCACGGAAGCCCGCTTGAGAGTGGAAGCCCTCCAGCAAAAGGATCCAGAAAAACACGCCTGGATCCGGCATGCTCGGATTCCAGGGCTTTGGGCTCAGGGCCTGCTCAAAAAAGGTGACTACGACGAGGCCCTCAAGGTGCTCGAGCCGCTGGTGAAAGATTTCCCCCAAGATCGCTCACTCTGGTACGAGCTGGGGCTGTCCTATTTCCAGCAAGGCAAGCTCGAGCCCGCCATCCAAGCACTGCTTAAAACCCTCGCACTCGATCCCGATGACCGCTTGGCCCATCAGCTCCTGGCGCGCGCATACCAAGAGCAAGGCAAACCCGAGCAGGCAGCGGTTCACGCTCAAGTCTTTGAGGCCCTGCGAGAAGAGCCGTCCGTACAAGGGCTCCGGCAACAGTTCTTGCAACAACATCCCCCGTGGCAGCTCGAGGCGCAGGAGAAACACGATCATAAGCTCCAGCCCGAAGTGCAGCCGGTCGCAAGCAGGCCGTGAGGTGATATCGTGAAAAAGTTATGTGGGTGCTCGGCAATGTTGATACTGAGCCTCGCCTGTGATGCCGAAAAGACACCCGGACCAGCCCCCGCAGGCACCGCGACACAACAAGCCGTGTCCTATGTAAAAGTGACGCCGACAGGTCCAGGAGGTGTTCAACCTTCCTTGAGCAGACCCTTTGTTCAAGCGAAACAGCCGGGACAGCCAGGACAGCCGGGACAGCCAGGACAGCCGGGACAGCCTCCACCGCCGGGACAGCCAGGACAGCCGGGACAGCCGGGACAGCCGGGACAGCCGGGACAGTCAGGACAGCCGGGACAGGCTCCACCGCTGGGAGCGACCGGTTCAGGGCAAGGATATTATGCGTCGCGCGCGGGTGTGCAGATCTCAGAGCTGCCGACGGGGATGGGGGCTCAACCTCCCCCCCCACCGCAGCCCTATGATCCACTCAAAGAGATTCCCTATTATCCCAAACCCGAGCCGCTGGAGACGCCCGCCGAGATAACAGCGCTGCCACTCTCGATGGTGGATGTGACCACGAAGGCAGGGCTGGAGAGACTCCCCGCAGGACTCCCGCAGCTCCCCACTCAGTCCATCCTGTATACCTCCGGGCAAGGGGTGGCTTGGCTCGACGCCAATGGAGATGACTGGCCGGAGCTGCTCACCTTATTCGACCGTCCCGTGCTCTACCGCAACCTCCAGAATGGACGCTTTGAGCGAGATGCCCGCGCTTTTCCCACCCTGCCAGCCGTGCGTTATCGGGGCATCGCCTCTGGAGATGTGGATCTCGACGGGGATATCGACCTCTACCTCTCGGCCTATCGAGGGGGTGTGCTGCTGATCAATACAGGCAACGGTACGTTTGAGAATGCTACAGCTCGCTGGGGACTCACCGAGCAGCCGTTCGGAATGAGCAGTAGTCTGGTGGATCTCGACCAGGATGGACGGCTGGATCTCATCATTGGCAACTATCTGGTGTTTGAAGAAGGCAAGGGCATTCTCTGCGAGGTTCAGGGCAAAAAGGAAGACTGTGGACCTCATTATTATCCACCGGCGCTGCCAACCGTGTGGCGCAATACCGGCACTCGATTTGAGAACGTCTCAAAAGCCTGGGGCTTTGACAGCACCCACGGACGCACGCTGGGGCTGCTGGCTCGAGACTTGGACGGGGATGGACGGCTGGAGGTGCTCTTTGCCAATGACATGACCCCCGGTGATCTGATGGTGCCCATATGCCCCAAAGGGGCGAGCTGTGATCCGGTGACACTGGCGATGGAGGGCTCGCCGGGCAAACGTGCTTACGAAAATCGAGGCATGCTCTCGGGACTGGCCTACGACAGCCGAGGCCAGGTGCATGCCGGCATGGGGGTGGATGTCGCGGACTCCGACCGAGATGGCCGTCTGGATGTGGTGATGACCGCCTTTTTCCAGGAAGGCACGAGTCTGTATCGGGCGGTAGGCCCTCTCCAATACCGGGATATCTCCTGGCAACAAGGAGTGGGGCCGCTGACGTGGCCCACCCTCGGCTTTGGTGTGACCTTCCTGGATGTGGATCGCAACGGGGAGGAAGACCTCTTCATCACCAACGGGCATGTTTTGCAGTATGCGGAGACGTTTTTGCCCGGCTCGACCTACGCCCAAGCCCCTCAGCTCCTGTTTAACAAAGCGGGACACTTCTGGGAGGTCAGCAGCAAGCTCAGCGCAGGGGCGGAAAAACCCCTCGTGGGACGAGGGCTGGCGCGCGCGGATTTTGACCGAGATGGCCGGGTGGATGTGGCGATTTCAACCCTACACGGTGGGGTGAAGCTGTTGCGGAATGTGTCGGAGGGTGGGCAAGCAGTGTTTATCCGGTTAAAGCGGAAAAATGGACTGGATTCGCAGGGGGTCTTCTACCGGGTGAAGGTGGGCGAGACATGGCGCGTGGCCAGCTTTGGAACGGATGGCAGCTATCTCTCGGCCCATGAGCCCTGGGCACAGGTGGGATTAGGCCCGGCTCCAGAGCTCTCGGCGGTGGAAGTAAGCTGGGCTCCCGGCAAAAAAGAGCAGTTTGGACCGCTGAAGGCAGGCTCCCGCATGGTGCTGAAAGAAGGAGGGGGGAGACCGTAACGACGCGCTTCAACCACTCGACAGCTCCTCACCGACACGCCCACCACACACGATATTGTCTTCACGGTTTAGCGCCTCGAACCTTTGGCAAGCAATGTGATCTATTTTTTCCATTTAAAACCACACCATACAACTTCTCTCCTTGAACCTCTCCCCAACAGCATGCGCTGCATGAGCGCCGCTTAAAGATTCCCTCCATTCTGTTATCAGAATATTTTTTCAGAAAATTTATGCCCCATGCTGAAATCAGCAGTATGCTCACGACCATTCATTCATACCAAGGATGTGACCAACCGCTTAGGATGATGCATGAAGGACGCTCCCCACAAAATCGAAGCCCTTCTGTCAGAAGTGGCACTCAGGCTGCTTCAGTATCTGAGCTTTGAGGCGCTCAAACGAGGACTGGGGCATCACCCGCTCGCCTCAGACACTCAGCACCCTCCCGATGCGCTGAATGAGTGGCGGATGCGCTTGCAGCTCCTGCTGGGAACACCTCAACGTCCCGGTCCCCTGGCGCGCTGCTCCGCCCAACCACGGATTTTTCCTCAACTTGGAGATAAGCGCATGCCTCAGCGTGTACGTGTGACCGTGATGCTGTTGTCATGCTTTTTCCTGCTGTCAGCACTGCTCGGGGAGGGCCTCGCGAAAGCAGGCTCCCCTTCAACGGCACCCCTCCCCACGAGCTCTCCTCCATCGTTGCTGGAACGGGTGCAGCAGCAGCTCTTTCCGGGGGAGCCGTATACAGCCCTGCTGATCGTGGGCAATAACGCCCATATCACCTCACCGCAGCGTCACCTTCAGTATGCTGAGGCGAATGCCCTGAGCGTGGCGCAGCAGCTCAAACATCTGTTGCCGAATGCGCCCCTCGAGCTCCTGCTGAGCATGGAGCGTCCCGAGACCCGTCAGCAGGTGGAGGCAAATGGCTGGTGGGTGGAGCCGCCGACCTTACAGGCCCTCGAAGAAGCGGTGGAGCGTCTGGCGCGGTTCATCGCCGAAGCCCGTCAGAAGGAGCCGGGTCGGATGGTACAGGTGTTGGTGTATTTCTCCACCCACGGGGAGCCCGATGGAAGCCTTCATCTGGATGACTACTTAACCCCTTCCTTTAAGCAGCGCCTTCTGAAGCAGCTCAACGCAGACCAAGTGCTGGAGATTGCCGACACATGCCATGCGGGGATGGCGGTAGGAGGTGAGGGCTCCCCCTTGCCTCGGCCTGTGCGCATACCGCAGACACCCGCGCGAGCCCCTCGAGGATATGGCCTGCTGGCATCGACGGAAGAAATCCCGGAGCTTGATGCCTTACGCGGTGGATTTCTTACGATGGTGGTGCTCAGTGGGCTGTATGGGCTGGCCGATCACAACGGCGATGGGCTGATCTCATGGGAAGAGCTGGTTTCATTTGTAGGAGACCAGCTCGCCGATCAGCCACCCGCACCGGCGCTGCTGACACGCTTGGGTCAAGCACCAGACCTTTCGCTGGTGTCCCTGAACACGCTGGGCAGGACCGGGATCCGGCTGGATGGAGGGGTGCCCACCGGCATCGTGCAGCTCTATCGGCTGGAGCCCGACGGAGCGAAGCTCTCGACATCAGGACGGCAAACGCGCACCCTGCTGACCCAGTTTTATCACCATCGAGGGCGTAAAGCGGAGCTGCGCCTGCCTGTGGGACGGTATCAGCTTGTGCGGCTGCTCGAGCCTGGAGAGCTCCCGCGTGCAGGCATCTCCCTCCCCGTGGAGCGTTTGTTGGAAGAGAAGCTCTACCCCGCCACCTCCTTCGAGTTCACGCTCACCGAGAAGACCCGCCACCATATCAGCCGCGAGAAGCTGGGACCGCTGATGTTGGCTCAGAAGCAGCGTCGGGGTGAAGGGTGGGTGCCCCCGCAGTGGCCGCAGCTTCTGATCTCAGCGGAGCAGGCGGAGCTGATCCAGCGGCTGCGGAGCCGTTATGACCGGCATCACGCTGGGTTTCGGGTGCAGCAGACCTTCACCTTGAGCTTGGACATTCCGGGAACCGTGCTCAAGCTCGGTGAGCCTGAGACACCCACACCGCTGGGCATGGGTCTTCAGGCGAGCTGGACGTTGCCGCGCTGGCAGCAGGGAGGGCTGACGCTGGCAGTGGGGCCGGGTCTGGGATATGGGCTCTCGTGGCAGCCGGGGGTTTTTACCAATGCGCAGCAAGGGGAAGAACTCAGCACCCTCCTGTTGCATCGCCTCTCTTTGGGAGCGGTTGCCAAGCAGACCCTGAAGAAGGGGCGTCTGAGCCTGGGAAGCACTCAACGTCTGAGCTGGTCTCCCGCGTGGGCCACCGAGGGATACGCGCTTGCCTTCTTTGAGCAGTCTGCTTGTCAGACCTTGGAAGATCAGTCTTGTGCCCGACGATTCTTGTTTTTGAACGATGTGACGGCGGAGCTGTCTTGGTATGCCATCGCTCGACTCTTGCCCGGAGTCGAGCTGGGACCGGTCCTGCGGCTTGAAGGGCTCTTCTTTAACTCAGCGCGTGCAGGTGCGCCGCTGGTCACTTGGAGCGTGGGCATGGAGCTACGCCGTGCCTTATGGACTCCTTAACACATGTCATAAGAGGATCCACGATGAAGATGTTAAAGTTCTCCGGCTGGAAAGCCTGGAGCATGGCCTCCTGTTGTCTCATGATGCTTCTCTGGTGGATGCCATTGCTGTTCATGGGATGTAGCGATCCACAGTCCTGTGATTATGATGGGGATGGACTCTGTCCAAGTGAAGGCGACTGCAACGACTATGATGCCACGACAACGGGTGATTGCACGCCAAGTCCTGGCGTGGAGACACCACTCGACTCACCCGCTCCATCGGAGACACCACTCGACTCACCCGCTCCATCAGAGACACCGGGGGCAGAACCCTCTCCATCAGAGACACCGGGAGATGTCTCCACTCCAACCGTGACACCCGAACCTCCAACGCCCCAGCCCGATCTCGATGGTGATGGTGTCTCTGTTGCAGGAGGTGACTGCAACGATGCCGATGCCGCGGTCTATCCGGCGGCGGCTGAGGTCTGCGACTCAAAGGACAACAACTGCAACGGCATTCCAGACGAAGGCTTAACCTACGCGCTCTATTATCGGGATGCAGATGGGGACGGTTTTGGCTCAACGGAGGCCCTCTATGCATGTGGGCTGACGCCCGGTTTTGCAGCACAGTCGGGAGATTGTAACGATGCCGACGCAGCGGTCTCTCCGGCGGCGGCTGAGGTCTGCGACTCAAAGGATAACAACTGTGATGGCGCATCGGATGAAGGCGTAACACAGACATTCTATCGAGACGAAGACGGGGATGGATACGGTGCGGCTGAAAACACCACCGCAGCATGTACGGTGCCTCCCGGCTATGTTTCCAACGCAGCGGACTGCGACGACACACGGGCTGATGTTCATCCCGATGGCACAGAGCTGTGCAATCAGCGCGACGACGACTGTGATACCCAGGTGGATGAAAGTGGTGGCTTTCAATGGTATCTGGATCAGGACAACGATGGATATGGTCAGGACAGTGTGACCACTCAGGCTTGTGAAAAGCCCAGCGGATATGCGAGTCAAGCCGGAGACTGTAACGATCAGAGTCCAGGAACGTATCCCGGTGCTCAAGAACAATGCAACAGTGTGGATGACGACTGTGACACACTCGTCGATGAAGGGGTGGTTACCAGCACCTGGTATCTGGATCAAGATGGAGACAACTATGGACAGTCGAGCAGCACCCAGCAAAGCTGTGCGCGTCCTGCCAACTACACGGACAAGTCGGGAGACTGTGACGATACAAAGGCTTCAGTCTATCCAGGGGCCAAAGAGACCTGCAACAACATCGACGATAATTGCTCGGGCACCGTCGATGAAGGGGTGACGACGACCTACTATCTCGACAGTGATGGGGACGGATATGGGAGCACAACCTCGACACAGGCATGTAGTATGCCCACCGGATATGTCACCAATGCGCAGGATTGTAACGATAAAAACGCAGCGATTAAACCCGGCGTGTCAGAGCTAGCAGGCGACTCCGTTGATCAGAACTGTGATGGAAAGGAGACCTGTTATAAAGATGCTGACAACGATGGATATCGTCCCGACAGCACCTCCACTGTTGCCTCGTCGGATACGGACTGCGCCGATGCATATGAAGCCACCAGCAGCGACGCCACGGGAGACTGCAACGATGCCAGTGCTTCGGTGAATCCAAAAGCAACGGAACTGGAAGGAGACTCCATAGACCAGAACTGTGATGGCAAAGAGACCTGTTACGTCAATGCAGACGGAGATAGATATCGTCTCACGAGCACGTTGACCTCCGCTGATACCGACTGTAATGATGCAGGAGAAGCACCTGCATCTGCTCCTTCGCCCGATTGTAACGACACCAAAAACTATATCTATCCCGGCGCGCCAGAAGTATGTGGTAATGGAAGTGACGATGACTGTGATGATTCCACGGCGGATGAGGCCGGTCAAGTAGGCATTGGAAATAACAGCTATGGCACCAGCATTCAGAATGCAGTGAATGCACTCACGACCACCGGCACCATCAATGTATGCAGTGGTACGTATGCAGCCTTCTCGATAGAGGGAAAGACTGGGATCACCTTGCTGGCCAAAAATGGCGCCAATACCGTCGTGGTGAAGGGGGGGTCATGCAGTGGAATTCGCATCAAGAGCTCGTCGAGCATCACCCTCAACGGCATCAAGGTGAACTCGAATAAGTCCAATACGAGCAGCACCTGTGACTCGGGTGGTGGTATTTTGGTAGGACAGTCCAATCCCATCTACATTCAGAGCTTGGAGATCAGCTCAAACTATGCCAGCGCGATGGGGGGAGGGCTGTATGTGACAGACAGCACTGTCTACGTCACCAGTGTGGCCTTTAAGGGCAATACCTGTGGGGATAAGGGGGCCGGTGTTTATGCTCGTGGGACTTCCTATGTACGCTTGGAGTCCTCTACATTGGATGGCCATCCTGACAATGCAGGGCTGTACGTCCGAGACACCGATGCCGATCCGGTCGTCTACGTGAAGAATACCAGCTTTTGTAATAATGAAGAGAACGACATCAAGTTTGACAGTGGCCCCGCCTACGACTGGGATGTGACCTGTTCAACCTTACGCACCTTCACCTGCACCGAAGGCGTGTGCAAATGAGTGCCTGAGTGTTAAGTGCCGCTTGCCACCTCACCGAATCGTGACTTGCCCTCGTCCCTCCATAGACACCCTTCTCACCCTTCCCTATAATATGCATCCCTATTTAATTGGAGGACTCGATGTCAATGGAGACCAGCTTTCGTCTCAGCAATGGCCTGCGTGTGTTTGTGCAGGAAAGTCATACCGCTCCCGTCGTAGCGGTCCAAGTCTGGATCAACGTCGGCAGCGCCGATGAACGTCCCGACGAAGCCGGCATTGCCCACCTCCTCGAGCACATGATGTTCAAAGGCACTGCTCGCCGAGGCATGGGCGAAGTCGCCCGCGAAGTGGAAGCCAGCGGCGGTGAGGTCAATGCTTACACCTCGTTTGACCAGACGGTGTATCACATCACCATTGCCTCACGACATTGGGATCTGGCCCTGGATATTCTCTCCGACGTGGTGCAAGACTCGCAGATCGACGCCGCCGAGCTGACCCTTGAGAAAGAAGTGGTGCTCGAGGAAGTCCGTCGTTATCTCGACAACCCCGGACGTCAGCTCAGCCAGGGCATGTTTCGCACCGCCTTTCAGCATCATCCTTATGGGCGGCCTGTCATCGGCTACGAAGAAACCGTGCGGGGATTTCAGCGTGAGCATGTCTTGAGTTTTTATCATCGCTGGTATACCCCCGACAACATGGCCCTGGTGGTGGTGGGAGATGTAGACACCGCTGCCGTCAAAAAGCTCGTTACCAAGCTGTTTAAGAACTTCGCGCGTCCAGCCGCGCCTGCCCGCGTGCGCGCTCACGAGCCCGTCCAGGAATCCCCACGCTCGATTGGCCTACACATGCCGGTGCAGGAAGCTCAGCTCGATCTGGCCTTTCCGGTGCCACAAGCGGACCATCCCGATACCCCGTTACTCGACCTGCTGGCCCTCATCCTGGGGCAAGGCGAAAGCTCCCGTTTGGTCGAGCATGTGCGCAATCAAAAACAACTGGTCAACAGTGTGCATGCCTATGCCTATACCCCTCACGACCCTGGAATGTTTGTGGTGGGCACCAGCTTTGAAGTCAGTCGGCTGGAGCAGGTCTACGAAGCCTTGCTCGAGGAGCTGCACGGGCTTCGTCATGCTCCGCCTCGAGGCTCTGAGCTGCGCAAAGCCCAGTCGATCCTGCTCTCCGACCGGGTTTTTGAGAAAGAGACCGTCGATGGGCGCGCGCGAAAGTTTGGATATTACATGCTGTCTCGGGGAGGGTTTGAGCAAGAAAAAGCCTACTTCCGACGCATCGAAGAAGCCACCGTCGAAGAGCTCTGGCGGGTCGCGCGTGCGTGGCTGGCCCCCGAGAAGCTGACCCTGGGGGTGATGATGCCCAAAGGGAAGGCGCTCCCGGACTTGCCACACCTGCTGGAGCGGGGTCAAGCGGCCTTGACAGAAGTCTCTCAAGCCCCGGTTGCCAAGCTCAACGCACGACGAGAAGCGCAGACGGTGCGCATCGAGCTTCCCAACGGGTTGCGGCTGCTGGTACGCCAGAACCATACCGTGCCGGTGGTGGCCATGCGAGCCGTCTTTGAAGGGGGCCTGCGTTTTGAGAACGCCCGCGACAACGGCAGCTTCCAGATGATGAGCACCATGCTCACGCGCGGGACCGCTCAGCGCCGGGCGTTCCAGATTGCCCATGAAGTGGAAAGTCTGGCCGCCAGCATGGGTGGATTTTCGGGGCGCAGCTCCTTTGGACTGAGGGCCGAGCTGCTCAGCCAGCACCTCGAGCGAGGGTTTGAGCTGTTTTCGGAGATCCTGCGGGTGCCTTCGTTTGAGCCCCAGGAGCTGGACAAGATGCGCCGTATCATGCTGGAAGCCGTGCGTAATCAGGCGGACCATCCGGGCTCCTACGTGTTCCGTGTGTTTAGCCAGCAGCTCTTTAAGCAGCATCCCTTCCGTCTTTCGACCCTCGGCACCGAAGAAAGCCTTCAAAAGATGACCTCTGCGTCTCTGAAGAAGACCTGGGAGCGTTATGCGCGGGCGAGCAACGGTGTTTTGGCGGTGGTGGGAGACGTGGATCCGGTGGATATGGAGCGGCTGGTGCTGCGGCAGCTTGGGGAGTTCCGCTCGGGGGTGCCCGTTTTCCCTCAGATTCCGGCAGAAGCCCCGTTGAAGAAGCGGCGGGTGGCCCATGAGCACTCCGACAAAAACCAGCTCCACATGGTGATTGGGTGGCGAGGTGTCTCGCTGGACCATCCTGATCGATATGCCTTGCAGGTGTTGAGCTCGGTGCTCTCTGGGCAAGGCGGGCGGCTTTTTGTGGAGCTGCGCGACAAGCAGGCCCTGGCCTACTCTGTGTCAAGCATGAGCGTGGAAGCGCTGGGTGAAGGGTTTTTTGCCCTCTATATTGGCAGTGATCCGAGTAAAGAAGAGAAGGCGCGCACGGGTCTTCTGCTGGAGATCGAAAAGGTGCTCCAGGACGGCATCACCGCCGAGGAGCTGGCCCGCGCTCAGCGGTTTCTGGTGGGCAGTTATGAGATCGATCTTCAGCGGGGGAGCAACTTGGCCTCAAACCTGGCCTTTAATGAGCTGTACGGGCTGGGATGTGACGACTACCAGCACTATCCAGAGCGCATCCAGGGGGTGAGCACAGACGAAGTGTTGCGGGTCGCGCGTCGTCTGCTGGATCCTCGAGCGTATGTGATGGCCACGGTCGGCCCTCAGCGGGTCGAAGCGGGCTCCGTCAGCACCTGAGAGAAGCGCAGCGGAAGCGTCCGAGCGTGCGGGTTGAGCCCTTGTTTGATCCAGTCCATTCTCTCGTGTGAACCTCATGCCAGGGGTTCTCTCCGCATGCATCCGGGAGGTTGAGACGTCTCCGAGGTGAGCCCTCGATGGACGAGCGGTCTCCGAGCCACCTCCGAGCGGTCTCCGAGCCACCTCCAGCCCTCGATTTTTTTCCACGCATCGTTCAGAGTACCCTGCCCAGGGTGTGAAATCCTCCAGACCTCCTCCAGACCTCCTCCAGACCTCCTGTCCAGACCATCCATCCATTGGAACTTCGCCCCCTCAACACGAGTACGACATACGATGTCTTTGGGGATTGTTATGATAAAAACCATATGAATTCATAAGTATTTAGAAGGATGGCGTATTGTTCGGCAAGGGGGAGTGCTCACGGAGGCGGGCAGGCGTAGGCGCGTGAGGGGAGGGCACCGGCTTAATTTACGTCTAAAAGGACATAAAAAGGGCTGTTTAAAAGTACGCTTAAAATGCCCTCTTGGTTGACAAGAACTGCTGAACGTTAATTCCTGCATTGTAGGATAGATGGCTATCTCAATGCAGCCACACTGCTTTTTTGCTGGCCTTTTGTACAGATCTCATCTAGGCTCAAAGCTGAGTTCCCCTCTGACACCCCAAAGCCAGATCCCCCTACTTTTTAAGGGAGTAACTTCATGCGTCCAATCCCGCCTGTGATGCATGCAGCCGTCGGACTGAGCCTGCTGATGATAGGCTTCTCCGGCTGTATGGATGATGTCCCAGATTCACCGACCCCCAGTCTCCCGCCCACGGGCGAGAAAGGGAGTGTCAACGCCCAGCCCAACCCGCTGCTCTTTGGTGAAGTGCCCACCGATGAGACCCGCGACCGTGAGCTGGTGCTCACCAACGACGGAGAAGGTGATCTCGCCTTGAGTGAGGTGGTCCCGGCATCGAGCTTCGCCTCCACCTTGAGCATTGTCTCCAGCACAGCCGACTTGCCCATCACCCTCGAGCCCGGACAGGGTTTGACCGTGACCGTGCGTTTTACCCCGGAGACACGCGGAGATTACACCGGCACCTTGCTGGTGGTCTCTGACGATCCCGAGTTTCCCGAATACGAAGTGCAGGCCACCGCCACCGGCATCACCCCGGTGGACGAAGATGGTGACGGCTACACCCCCGGCGGTGGAGACTGTGATCCCCAAGATCCCACCACCCATCCCAACGCCGACGAGCTGTGCGACGGGGTAGACAACGACTGCGACGGTGACGTGGACGAAGACGCCATCGACGCCGAGACGTGGTACGCCGACAACGACGAAGACGAATATGGCGCTGCCGACGACGTGGTGACGGCTTGTGACGCCCCCGATGGATACCTCGACAACGGTGACGACTGCGATGACAGCCGAGACAACGTCTATCCGGGCGCAGAAGAAGTCTGCGACGGGCTGGACAACAACTGCGACTCCGTGGTCGATAACAACGCCAGCGACGCCACCACCTTCTACTTCGACGAAGATGGAGACTCCTTTGGAACCGACCAAGTCCCCTATGTCGGCTGTAGTGCTCCCGAAGACTATGTGACACAAGCCGGTGACTGTGACGATCTCGAGCCCACCGTCTATCCCGGTGCCACTGAAATCTGTGACGGCCTCGACAACGACTGCGAAGGCACCATCGACGAAGACGCCGTGGACAAGCAGAACGTCTACACCGACGGCGACCTCGACGGTTTTGGCGCGGGCGAGAGCTTCCTCTCCTGTACCGTCGGTGCAGGACAGAGCTTGACCAGCGGAGACTGCGACGATGCCAACCTCCTGGTCTATCCCGGTGCCACCGAGCTGTGTGACGGCATCGATAACGACTGTGATGGCGCCGTAGACGAAGAAGGCCAGAGCCTCTGGTACGTGGACGGTGATGGGGACGGTTATGGTGCTGGAGAGGGCATCCGCGCCTGTAGCCTCGGCGCGGGTTTTGCACCGGTCAATGGAGACTGCGACGACACCAACGCAACCATCTCCCCCGTTGCTTCTGAAGTGTGTGATGGCATCGACAACAACTGCGATGGCCAAGTGGATGAAGCAGGTGCCACCGGTGCCCCAACCTGGTATCTCGATCAGGACGGCGACACCTACGGAAACGACGGCCTCAGTGTGGTGAGCTGCACCCAGCCGGAGGGATATACCGCGCAGGGCGGAGACTGTAACGATCAGGATCCGGCCATCAACCCTGCGGCACAGGAAATTTGTGACGGCATCGACAACAACTGCGACGGAAGCCGCGACAAGGGCGACGCCGTAGACGCCTCCACCTGGTACAAAGACGCCGACGGTGATGGGTACGGCGACGCGGGCGCCTTCACCAAGAGCTGTACCGCTCCCGCAGGATATGTGGCCGACGGCACCGACTGCGACGACGCTCAAGCCAGCATCAACCCGGGTGCCACCGAACGCTGCAACGGCATCGACGACAACTGCAACGGTGTGAGCGACGAAGGCTTCGACCAGGACAAGGATGGTGTGACCACCTGCGCGGGTGACTGCAACGACGCCAACCCCAGCGCTTATCCCGGTGCCACCGAGGTCTGCGACTTGGCCGACAACGACTGTGATGGCCAGGTCGATGAAAACACCCTCACCACCTTCTATCAAGACAAAGACGGAGACAGCTACGGCTCCTCGACCACAACGCAGGCATGTAGCAAACCAGCCGGTTATGCCAGCGTCTCGGGCGACTGTGACGACCTCAACGCCACGGTGTATCCGAACGCCAAAGAGCTGTGTGACAAGCTCGACAACGACTGTGATGGCCAAGTAGACGAAGACAGCCTCACCACCTACTATCAAGACAAAGACGACGACGGATATGGGACCAGCGTCACCACCCTGGCCTGCTCCGAACCAGACGGTTATGCCAGCGTCTCCGGCGACTGCGACGACCTGAACCGCACCGTCTATCCCAACGCCCAAGAGTTTTGCGATAAGCTCGACAACGACTGCGATGGCCAGATCGACGAAAACGTGACCTCCGTCTACTATCTGGATGCGGATGGGGATACCTACGGCGACAGCGCCACCCAGACCACCGCCTGCTCGAGCCCCGGCAGTAAGTACGTCACACGGGGCGGCGACTGCAACGACCTCGATAAGACCATCTATCCCGGTGCCATCGAAGTCTGCGACGGCAAGGACAACAACTGCGACAGCAAGGTGGATGACGGCATCACCACCGACTATTACCTCGACGCCGACGGTGACACCTATGGCGATACGGCCAGCAAGGTCACGGCCTGCGCCAGCCCCGGAACCAAATACGTCACACGAGGCGGTGACTGCAACGACCTCGACAAGACCATCTATCCCGGCGCCACCGAAGTCTGCGACGGCAAGGACAACAACTGCGACAGCAAGGCCGACGAAGGGTTTGACAAAGATGCCGACACTTACGTCACCTGCACCGTGGGAGGCCGCCCCGCCGACTGTAACGATCTCAACCCGGCCATCAACCCCGGTGCGACCGAGAGCTGCAACGGTGTGGACGACGACTGCGATGCCCTCTCCGACGAAGGCTTTGACAAAGACAGCGACGGCGTGACCGTCTGCAACGGCGACTGCAACGACAACAACCCCAACGTGCGCCCCGGCAACAACGAAGCCTGCAACAGCATCGACGACGACTGCGACAGTCAGATCGATGAAGGATTTGACCAAGATAAGGATGGTTACACCACCTGCGGCGGAGACTGCAACGACAGCAACGCCAACATCAACCCCGGAGCGGCGGAAGTGCCCTTCGACGGTGTGGATACGAACTGCGACGGACAAGACGGCAACGAGTCCGAGGCGATCTTTGTGGCCACTTGGGGCCGCACCGGTGCCACCGGAACGCGCAGCGATCCTTATAAGTCCTTACCCGAAGCCATGACCGCTGCTGCTGCCACCAACGGAGTGCTCTGGGTGCTGGTGGCCGAAGGTGACTATCCGGGCTCCATTCGTTTGGCCGAAGGCGTCACGCTCTCGGGAGGCTGGAGTGATGACTTTAGCGACCGAGATCCGGGCAACTTGGTGACCATCATTCGGGGTGCGGCCTCCACCAGCTCCTTGCCGGGTGCGGTCAACTGCTTCAACATCACCACCAAGGCCACTCGTGTGGATGGATTTGAGATCATCGGGACGGCAGGCACCAGCGCAGGGTCCAGCGCCTACGGGGTGTATGCCTCCGGCTGTAATGGAAACTTGATCCTGGAGAACAACGACATCTTCGCGGGCCCCGGTGCTGCGGGTGTCTTGGGAGCCGATGGCGCCAACGGCCCTGACGGGAAAACCGGCACCGTCGGAACGACCGCCAAAACCGTGAGCAACCAGAGTCAGGTGCCCGGTGCTTCGGCGGGAGGCCAGCTCTCCTGCGACGGCACAGCGGTCAACGGTGGAAACGGTGGCGCAGCACTCTTCCCTGTGTATCTCCAGCTTGAGCCGAGTGGCAAACAAGGGCAGGTCAGTGGCGGATCCGGCGGTGCTGGCAGGACCGATGGTCTGCGTCAGAGCTCCAGCGGCTGCGCCACCTGTTTTGTGGACCCGAACTCGTGGGGCTCAGCGGACCACGGCAAAAACGGTGGAGACGGCGGAGACGGTGGCAGTGGCACGGGTGGCAAAAACACCGAGGTGGTGATCTCGGGAGGGCTCTACGTGCCAGCAGGTGGCCGCGCGGGTCAAGCGGGTGCGCATGGTTCCGGTGGTGGCGGAGGTGGTACGGGCAGCGGCTGTCAGTCTTCCGGCTGCGGCAGCTCTAACTCTGGTGGAACCGGTGGCGGCGGTGGCTCTGGAGCCTGTGGTGGTAAAGGTGGCGTGGGTGGTGGCGGTGGTGGTGGTTCGTTTGGGGTGTTTTTGGTGTACACCAGCACACCGGTCAGCTTCCCGCAGCTCAAGAACAACGTCGTCACCACCTCGGACGGTGGAGCCGGTGGTTCAGGTGGAGATGGTGGTCTGGGTGGCCTGGGAGGTCTGGGTGGCTCGGGTGGTGCTTCAGGAAGCGGCGATGCTTGGTGCTCGGGCCGAGGTGGAAACGGTGGTTTGGGTGGCTCTGGTGGTGACGCCGGTGGTGCAGGTGGTGGTGCGGGCGGTATGGCCTACGGCGTATTTGTGACCGGAACGACCCCGACGACCCGTTATACGACGGGCAACACGATCCTGCCTGGCCGGGGTGGGCGTGGAGGCCGTGGTGGGTTTGGGGGTCGTGGTACGTATGGTGGAGACGGTGAAGATGGTCTCTACGGGGCCTTGAACTACTGAACGAACGCTCGACTCGACCGACGGCGCTGCTTCAACCTCTTGGGGGGCGCTGTCGGTGGTTCACTCCGCTTTTTTTCCAGCCTGATTGGGAATTGATCCCGCGTGTGTCCTCTTTCTTCCTGAGCTTCAGCCTTCGTCTTCTCGTCCAAAGTTGGAGCCTTCGACCTCTCGCTCGCGTCCCTGGAGCTTTTGGGCGACTCGGAGCGCCTTGCCGATGGAATGGTCCATATTGTTGTACCAAAACTGGCCTGTTCTTCCGGCAAGCACCAAATTTTTCCAGCTTGTGAGGCGTTTGGTGCTGGCCTTGAGCTTCTCGCGGTAGTCGGTTCGATAGATCGGATAGGAGTTGGGGATGTGTTGGATGTGGATGGCCCGCACATCTTCTCGGCGATGGATGAGCCCGACCTTGATGAGATCGGTGACCACTCGCTCCTGGAACCGTTCGGGGTCTTGCCACACAGGATCCTGGTGGGGATGACAGGTCACTTCCACCTCGAGGCCGCAGCATCCCCAGGGGGCGAGGTGAGGGCTGAAGTGGATGTTATTGCTCACCCGGTTGAAGATCAGCTCTTTGTCTCCGAAATAGCACCACTGAAAGACTTGGTCGGGCACGGTGAGCAGCTCGACGAAATACATCACCAGCGGGAGATATTCCAGCTCGGGGCGGGGCACATCGAGGAGCTGGCAGAGGTTGTGCAGTCCTCCCGTCCAGATGAGGGTCTCGATGGGCCAAGAGCGTCCGCGTGCGTGGAGGTGTTGGATGTTTTTCCCGTCGTGCTGGAGCTGGAGCTGGTCAACCCCGGTGAGCAGCTCACCCCCTTCTTTTTGGAAGGCGGCGGCGGCGCGGTCGCTCCACACTTGTAGGCCGTGGCGGGGATAGAGGAAGTTCAGCTCTTCGCGGTTGACGTTGGAGAGGGTGGAGCGGGCGAGCTGAAAGAGGTTATTCATCTTGACGTTATCGTCGATGATGGCTCGGTTGATGCCCACTTTGGCCCAATCGGAGTGGGTCTCACGGGGGTGGATTTTCAGAAACTTCTCGGAATAGTCCAAGAAGAAGTGTTTGTAGAGGGTGGGTCCATACTGTTTGAGCACATAGGTCTCAAACGTATCACCAGGATAGGTGCGCATGGGGTTGATGAGCAGGTCGAGGGCCGAGCGCACGGCCAACTCGGGGGGGAGCTGGATGAGGCTCTGGGCGCGGATGGGCCAGGGATAATATTTGCCCTTAAAGAACACGCTGGAGCGACGGGGGAAGGTCAAACCTTCTTCGCCGAGCACCTCTTGAATATAGGCCCCAATTTCTTTGTTGCCGGTGTGAAACCGGTGGGGTCCAATATCGAAGGTATAGTCTCCGAAGGTGAAGCTGCGTGCCAGCCCGCCTACTTGGGAGAGTTTTTCGAGCAAGACGACTTTTCGACCCGCTCGGGCCAGCAGATGGGCCACGGTGAGGCCACAGACACCCGCTCCCACCACGCCAACATAACCACGCTGAGACTGCTGCTCCACAACCACCGCCTGCGCTTCAGGTTCTGCGTATTTCCGCTTCTATGGCAAGAAGAGCATCGTACTGGTGGAAGCCGCAATGCGTCAAGGTGGGAATATGAGAACCTTGAGGGGCGTGAAGGAGGGTACGCAGGGGGGACACGTTGTATTTGAAAAAATGAAAAAAGAAGGGCATAGACCTTTTCAAAAACAGAACTGTTATTATTTCTATTACAGATTTGAGCGAGGTGGTCGTGCTTTTGGTGAAAGGTGGCTTTCGCCTGCAACGTTTAGAAGCGGGCGAGATCTGTATAAAACGTGGCCCTCGACGAGGGTATGCTTTCAGTATGACGTTCACAGCAACGTATTTGAGGAGATGAGACACATGGGCTCGAAGTTGTTTGCGCCGTTTAAGTTGGGGAATCTGACCCTTTCCAATCGTGTGGTGATGGCACCTCTGACCCGTTCTCGTTCCATTGGAAATATTCCGGGTCCGCTGGTGGCGGAGTATTATCGGCAGCGAGCGGGAGCCGGGCTGATCATCACGGAGGGCACCTCACCTGCGGCCAATGGTTTGGGTTATGCCCGCATCCCGGGCTGTTTTTCGCCGGAGCAGGTGGCTGCTTGGCGCGTGGTGACGGATGGTGTGCATGCGCGAGGAGGCCGGATTTTTCTCCAGATGATGCACACCGGGCGAGCCTCGCATGTGGACAGCTTACCAGCGGGTGCTCAGGTGCTGGCTCCCTCTGCGGTGAAGCTGTCGGGGACGATCTTCACCGACACGAAGGGGCTCCAACCTTACAGTATGCCCGAGGCCATGAGCTTGGAGCAGCTCCAGCAGACGGTGGCGGAGTATGTTCACAGCGCCCGCTCAGCGGTGGACGCTGGTTTTGACGGGGTCGAGCTTCACAGCGCCAACGGATATCTGATGGATCAGTTTTTGAATCCTGTTTCCAACCAGCGAACCGACGCTTACGGGGGCTCGATTGCCAACCGCAACCGTTTTGTCTTGGAGGTGGCGGCGGCGGTCACGGCGGCCATTGGGAAAGAGCGGGTGGGCATCCGCCTCTCTCCTTATGGGGTATTTAACGAGATGTCCATTCATCCAGAGCTGCACGAGCAGTTTGTGACCCTGGTGGAAGGGCTCTCGGAGCTGGGTCTGGTCTATCTCCATGTGGTCGATCACAGTCCTATGGGGGCACCCAAGCCGGAAGCACGCACGATTGAGGGTATGCGGGCCGCCTTTAAAGGGGTGTACATCCTGAGCGGCGGTTATGATGCCGCCCGTGCAGAAGCGGACCTGCAAGCTGGGAAGGGCGAGCTGGTGGCCTTTGGACGTCCCTTCAGCTCCAACCCTGACCTGGTGACCCGCTTGCAGACGGGGGCTCCACTTGCGCAACCAGATTTCGCGACGTTTTACACCCCCGGCGAGAAGGGATATACTGACTATCCCTCCCTGTCCTGAGGGGTGAGTCCGAGCAGCCGCTCTCCCGCCCTCAAGATGCCCTCTCGATTGCCGGGCCAGCGGACCTTCCGAGCGGCTTCCTCCCAGGGGAGCCACTCAAAGGTGTCGTGGGCCGTCGCTTCCAGCTTCACTTCCTGCTCGGGTGAGACCTCCAGGTAGAAGCTGTGTTCCTCTCCCATAAAGGGGAGGGGCGCACTATGGGGCAGCAGCTCCGGCTCGAGCATAAACCCGTGGGTATAGTCCAGGGGGAGCACCTGACCCCGTAAGCCCGTCTCTTCTTCGATCTCCCGCTCTGCCGCTTGCTGAGGACTCTCTCCCGGCTCAATGCGTCCCGTCACCGGCTGCCAGAAGTCACCTTTGTGGGGGAGGCGGTGAAGGATCAGCGCCTCCAATGTTGTGCTTCGCCGGAAAATGACCCCTTGAATGCTCTTCAGGTGAACTGGCTGAGCCTGAAGGGTGAGCTGAAACACCTCTGCGAGGTGAAAGAGCAGGCGCTCTGCCACTGTTTCGAGGGGTTGAGGGGCACCCAGGAGCTGCTGCATGGACGTGACCCCGTGATCGCGGATGCCACAGGGCACGATCAGGTCAAAATAGCGCAGGTCCGTGTTCACATTCAGCGCCAGGCCGTGAGAGGTGACCCAGCGGGCCATCCGCACGCCGATGGCACCAATTTTATTGTCACCCACCCATGCACCGGTAAGACCGGGAATTCGGCTTCCGGTGAGACCAAAGTCTGCCAGGGTTCGTAGCATCACTTCTTCGAGGTCTCGCACATACCGTACCAAGTCTTGCCGCTCCGGTGGCAGTGCCAGCAGGGGATAGAGCACGAGCTGTCCAGGTCCATGATACGTGACATCTCCGCCCCGTACACTCTCGTAGAGTTGCACCTGCCAGACCCTTCGGAGCTGCGCATCCACCAGCACATTGGCGGGGCTGGCCCGTCTTCCCAGGGTGATCACATGGGGATGCTCCAGCAGAAAGACCTGAGCAGGAATCTTCTCCTCTTGGATGAAGGGCACCAGACGCTCCTGCATGCGCAGACCGTCTTCGTACTCCACAAGACCCGGACGATGGAGCTGCACCAACGTGGACATAGGGACTCCTCTCAACGCCTCTCTCTGGGTGGGGGTCGTAGCTTTCGCACCGAGCAACGCCTCACGACCGTGCGCCCACATCGCCCGCACCTGCGTGAGAAGCAGCCGAAGGAGGGCCGAAACCGGCACCCGTCAGGGATGAGCGGGTGACGGCAGCGGCCACAAATGGGGCGCATGGGTGCAAGGAGTAGCATCGATTTTCCTCCTCAGCACGCAAAAAGAAGCGACGGACCCCGAGCGCAATCGATGCTATGCTGCCTGCCGTTCTCGGGGGCTGAGCATATCCGTGGAGGGAGGCGCCCGTGTCCACAGGAGGAGCTTGAAGTGACCACTGCGACCAAACGTCTTGTCATTGGCACTGCCGGACACATCGATCACGGGAAGTCCTCGTTGGTCAAGGCGCTCACCGGCATCGATCCGGATCGTCTTCAGGAGGAAAAGGAGCGGGGGATCACCATTGAGCTGGGATTTGCCCCCTTGAATCTTCCCAACGGCCAGCGGCTGGCTTTTATTGATGTGCCTGGGCACGAACGTTTTATCAAGACCATGATCGCCGGAGCCACAGGCATCGACTTGGTCCTGCTGGTGATCGCTGCCGATGAAGGCATCATGCCGCAGACCCGAGAGCATCTGGACATCCTGACCCTGCTGGGGGTCTCTCGGGGAGTGGTGGTGCTCTCCCGGTTGGACTTGGTGGATGCCGAGCTGCTGGAGCTGGCCGAAGAAGAGGTCCGAAGTTTCCTCCAGGGCAGTGCGCTGGCGGATGCGCCGGTGGTGGCGTGTTCGGCACTTACCCGGCAGGGGCTGGACGTGCTGCTCAACACCCTGGAAAAGCTGACCAGCACCTTGCCCGAGCGTTCTGCTGTCGGCGCTTTCCGCCTGCCCATAGACAGGGTCTTTACCCTGCGAGGATTTGGTACGGTGGTGACCGGTACGTGTGGTGCCGGGAGTGTTAAGCCGGGCGACACTCTGGAAGTCTTGCCCCTCGGTCAAAAGATCAAGGTAAGAGGGCTCCAAGTCCACGGGCAAGAGGTTCCCGAAGCCTTCGCCGGGCAGCGCGTGGCCCTCAACCTTCAGGGGGTGGAGAAGGAGCTGCTCAGCCGTGGCATGCAGCTCAGCGCCGTGGGACAAGGGCTGGTGACTTCCCTCTTGGATGTCTCCTACCAGCATCTCCCTACCCTGGAGAGGGGACTGCGGCATCGGCAGCGGGTGCGTTTTCTCTCCGGTACGGGTGAAGTGACCGGAGTGGTTCACCTGCTGGGTGGCGCCCTCGACGAGACCGAAGAGGCGCTGAATCCAGGTCAGGGCCTGCTGCCACCTGGAAAAGAGGGGTATCTTCAGCTTCACCTGGATGAGCCGGTGGCTGCGCGTGCAGGGGATCGGTTCATCTTGCGGCTGGAGTCTCCCTTGCTGACCCTGGGGGGAGGTGTCGTGCTGGATCCTGCCCCCGTCCGGCATCGGCGGCAAGGCCGAAAGCAGGCGGCGGCTTGGCTCGAGCAGCTTGCGCACGGCTCGGCGGATGATGCCCTGGATGTCTGGTTGGGACAGACAGGGGTGGAGGGCATGCCACTGGAGCGGCTGGCCAGGCGTGCGGGTTATACCGAACCGGCCTTGCGGACATTGCTCGAGCCACGACTGAGCCGAGGAGCGCTTGTGCTCCTGGAAGGTGGTAAACGGGTCGTCGAGACCCAGGTCTTGACCGTGTGCAGCCAGCTTCAGGCTGAGCGACTTCATCGTCTGCATACAGAGGCTCCTCAACGTGCGGGTTTTCCAAAGGCAGAACTAAGGGATCCGGACCACTTTTTTGGTGAAGCCGTCTGGCAACAAGGACTGGAGCGCCTGGTTCAAGAGGGCCGCCTGCGGGTAGAAGGCGCACTCTACAGCCTCCAGGAGCACGTGCCTCAGCTCCGGCCTGCCGAGGCGGTCATGGCAGCCCGCGCCCGTGAGCTCCTACTCGGTGCGGGACTGGCTCCTCCGCTGCTTCAAGAGCTGCGGGAGTCCCTTAAAGTGGAGCCCTCAACCCTGGTTGAAGTGCTCAACTTTTTGGTCCTGCAAGGAGAGCTGATCAAAGTAACGGAGGGCCACTACATGGCAGCCTCCGCCCTTGAGAGCTTAAAGGAGCAGCTTGCAGCGTTCCTGCGCAGCCACGGCGAGCTGAGCCCCGCCGACTTTAAAGAGCTGACCGGCCTTTCTCGCAAGTGGGCCATTCCCTTGCTTGAGTACCTGGACAAGACGCAGTTCACCATGCGCGTGGGGGAAGTTCGTAAGCTCCGCGCCTCACTCTAAAAGTGAATGCCGTGAGTGGAGCCGCGCTCCCGCTTGCGTTTCCGGCAGCCGATGGCATCGAGGGCTGAACACGTCCGCGCGGAAGGTGTTGCTACAACCAGTACCTCAGTGCCCAAGACGTTTGTGGAGCAAGCCAGCATCCAGAAAGCTGGTATAACTGGATTGTCCGAAGACCAGATGATCCACCAGCTTGACACCAATCAGCTCCGCCGCCGTTGCAACCCTGCGCGTGAGATCAATATCGGCAGCACTCGGCGTTGGCTCTCCACTTGGATGGTTGTGCATCAAAATCATCCCGGCGGCACATTCCTGAATGGCCGGTCTCAAGACCTCACGGGGGTGTACAATCGTGCTGTTGAGCGCCCCCTGTGAGATCAAGACATCTCTCAGGTGGCAGCTTCGTGTGTCGAGCAGTACGACTAAGAGTTGTTCCTGCTTCAGACCCCAGAAGCGTCCTCGATACCGCTCGAAGATGTCCAGGCTTCGTCGGAGCGGAGGGCCCGCCTTCCCCTGAGAATGCAGGCGTCGTGCCAGCTCAAAAAGGGCTTGGAGCTGAGCGGAGCGAGCCTTGCCTACCCCTGGAATTTTCAACAGCTCTCCACCCCCTGCGCTGCTCAGACGGTGTAGGTTCTCAAACTGAAGCAGCATACGACGGGCTAAATCCACCGCGTTGCAGCCCAAAGCAGCGTTTCCAGTCCCCAGAATCAGGGCCAGCAGCTCTGCTTCTGTGAGGGTGTGGGCACCTTGTGCGAGCAGCTTTTCACGCGGGCGGTCTTGGCTGGGCAGCTCGCGCAGTCGCCAGGGTCGAAGGGTCTCGGACTCAGAATGCAGCTCCATATAGACTCCCAGTAAAGGGTTCAAACGTAAGTTGGGTCATGGTGCCCTGGGGTGAGGCTCAGAAACAGATGGGCACAGGCCCCAGCGTGAGGAGGCTGAGAGGGCTGGCGCAGCCGCTTCAAGGGTACAGGGTGTCGGACACCGACGGACAGGGCACCGCATGAAGCGAATGAAAAGCAAAAAACGTGCCAGCCGCATGCTTAGGCGAATGCAGAGTGATTTTAGGAGGTTATGAATTCTGGGGGTGTGGAGCCGTCTCGATACAACTGTCCGACTTTTCGGACAGTGTCCGATTTCTCGGACAGTGTCCGACTTTTCGGACACCTCGCCTTTCAGGTCTCGCGCCGCCCGAGCCCCGGATGAGAGCCCCGGAATCCCGCATTCCCGAGGCATCCGGCCTCCCCGCAGGGCTGGCACGCAAAATGCTCAAGGGTTTGAATCGCTCGTGATATAGTAGCGTCCCATCATGGCCTTCCAGTTGTCGAAGCGGGCGGATGTGTCCGTCTTGCATGTACTTTTATGGCACCGGAAGGCGTAGCGTTCCCATTAAACCCGTGGAGGTCTTTCCATGCGCACGCTGCTCCTTCGTCCTGCCATCCTCTTGTCTCGCTTGAGTCTTCCCCTGGCGTGTACCTTACTCGCCGCAACCGCTTGGGCTGGGGTATCCGCCACCAGCCAGCTCGTCACCTCCACGCAGCCTGCCTCTACTTTCGCCATTCAGAACCTGATCGACGGCGATCTGAAGACCGTCTGGGTTGAAGGAAAAGCTGGCTCGGGAGAGGGTGAGTCCTTTACCCTCGACCTGCCGAGGGCCGAGATCAAAAAGCTGGTCATCTTTCCGGGCCACAGCGCCGATGAGCGCATGTGTAAGAAGTATGCTCGGGTGAAGGAGGTCTCCGTGACCTTCTATACCATCACCGACAAACGAGAAGAAAAGATCGTCAAACAACAGAATGCAACCTTCGAGGATGCCTGCAAATTCCAAGAGATCCCCGTCGAAGGCGTTAAGGTAGGCGAAGAGCTCTTTGGAGGCAAAGTCACCGTGACCTTACGCAGCGTCTATCCGGGAGGAGACTTTCAAGACACAGCCATTGGGGAAGCACGGGTGGCACTCGCCGAGTTTGCCGCTCAGACCAACTTGGCCGATGCCCCAGCCGCCCTGAAGGGCACCAGCAAAGACAACCTCCTGGACGGCAGCCCGAAGACCCCCTGGGTCTCGGAGGCACCGCTGGAGAAAGCCACCTTTGTCATCGACGCCCCGGATTTTGGCCTCGCAGCCGTCAATATCACGGCGGGCGACACCCGCGATCCAAAAAAGCCCAAGCCTTACGCACGCCCGAAAGACGTGGTCGTCGAAGTGAGTGGTTATACCGTCAAGGCCACCCTCAAGGATGATCCCGGTCCTCAGCGCATCGATCTGCCCACCCCTCAAGGTTATACGGGCTCTGTACTCGGTCAGGTCAAGATCACCGTGGAGAGTGTGTATCCGGGAACCGTCGGCCAGAACCTCAGCATCTCTGAGATTCAGCTCTTGGCCACCCACTACTCCATCTGAGTCGCGGAGGCGACTGAACGCCTGCCTGAGAATAGTGTTAGCGCCTGCCTTTCAGCCCGTGTTAAGTAAAGTGCATGACGCAGCCCCCCTCTCAAATTGGAGTGAGCCGCTGAATGCAAGACGATGACCACTTGATGATGGCATATCGCCAGGGTGATGTGCAGGCTTACGAGACGCTGATCCATCGTTACCGCCGTCCCGTATTTGCGTTTCTCCGCCGCATGTTGAAAGACGACGCGCTGGCAGAAGAAGTGCTGATGGAGACCTTTTTTAACCTCCATCGCTCGGCGGCCCAGTATGAGCCCCGTGGCCAGTTTAAGACCTTCTTGTACCGGATTGCTTACCGGTTGGGCTTAAATGCGGTGCGGGATCACCAACGATGGCGTGGCCACGAGGCGCTCAACGAGGGGCTTCTCACACCAGAAGCAGCATCCTGGCATACGCAGGCACCGGAGCCGGATGACCTCTTGCTCCAGCGCCAGTCTATCCAGCTCTTACAGCGAGCGCTTGACAAGCTGCCCTCCGTGCAGCGCACCGTCTTTCTCCTCTACTACAAAGAGGAGCTGGAGACTCAAGCCATTGCCGAAGTGGTCGATATCCCGGTGGGGTCCGTGCGGGCTTATCTCTGCATGGCCCGAAAGACCCTACGGGGCCTCCTTGAAAGGGAAGGGCTATGAGCGACGACCAGACCTTTTACCCGCTGCCGACCGAACCGCCGGAGCCGCATGAGCTTCCCCTGCGTATGCGCACGCTCGAGCAGCAAGCCCAAGTGCGTGCGGCCTGCGGCGATGCAAGGGTGCAGCAAGAGCAGCAGCACGAGCAGCTCTTCTCACGTCTTTGGGAAGGAGACGACGAACAAGAGCCGACTCCTGACTTCATGCAGCGCCTGCTCTCGCGGGTGGAGCAGGATCGACAGGGGATGCTCACCCAGGCTGCTCTTAAAAACGCCCTGCCCATACCACATTCGTCAGCTTCTTCGGACAAACCAGCCCTGCGCGGCTTCTCTGTGGCGTCCACGGAGGCTTCCGTTGCCGCAGGCGCTCACAACACCTCGATGGATGAGACCTCCGCTCCACCTGTCGAGCAAGTGCTGAAACCCATGCAGGGCGTTGCTGACCGTATGTCCACGGCGGAAGCTGGACCCTCTTCCCGACGTGGCGCGCTCACCGGTGTGCGCGCATGGGCTCAACGTATGCCCCGTGCTGTGCCATTGGCCGCCCTCTCCGCCATGCTCTTGTTGCTGCTCGTGATGCCTGGACAAAAGAGCTCGCTTTCCCTTGACGACAATCTCCGCACCCGAGGGCAAGAAAAAGTGCCCATGGAGCTGCTCATGGAAGCGGTGGCGGAGCTGCCGGATGGCGCTCTTCAGCCGGTCAAAACGGGGGGCATGCTGCCTGAACAGGCGGGACTCGTCTTCCAGTTTCAAGCCGCTGGGGGGCGGAAGCTCACCCTTGTGGAGCAGACGCCTGACGGCCAAGTCAACCTACTGCTCACCCGTGAGCCTCTGGAGGGTTCTACGCGACTAGAGACCGTCCACATCCTGGATGAGAGTGGCCGTGCGCTGAAATATACCCCCGATCATGGACCGGGAACTTACACCTTCTTTGGTGTGCTCAGTCAGGAGCCGGTAGCCCTCACCGACGAGCTGCGGGAGGCGCTCCATGCGGTGCGAGATGGGCATGGCAGTCCCACCCTCGACCGGAACCCGTGGCGGATTGAGATGCTCAAGGTCCGTTTTGAGCACACGAGCCCCGGCGGTGTGGGAAATCCCCTATGAATAGCCTGATGCCGTCTGACGGAGATAAGGTCGTGAGGCGTGTAGGACAAGCCGCCGGAAAGGGATTGACCGTAAGCTCGGCCTCCGCACTTTCACCCGGCGCTGGCTTGAGGTGTCTAGGACGGCGCATGAGCTGGCTCCTCTTTTTGGCCCTGGCCCTCACCCTCTTGCCTGCCTGTGCTTCCGTGACGGAGTCCACCCGGACCCGGGGGTTCTCGCAGACCCGCTCCACTCAAGCGGCCCTCGAAGAGAGCTTTGAGCCCCGACGATATGCCCTGGTCGTCGGCATCGACCGATACCAAGATGCCACCTTTGGAGGGCTCAAGCACGCCATTCACGACGCAAGAGCCATCGCCGAAGTGCTGCGTGATCCCAAACGAGGTGGTTTTGATGATGTCTGGGTGCTCGACGAGCCTGCCAAGACCACCCGTGCGGCCATTTTAGGAGAGCTGCGCCGTGCCAGGGCGGAGCTGAGACGCCAGGATACCTTCCTGCTCTACTTCTCGGGACACGGGACGGCAGAGCTCAGCCGCGAGGGAGAAGCCCGCTACTATCTTGTGGCATCGGATACCCGCGCCAATGCCCTGCTCGGCACCGGGGTCGAGCTGACCACCCTCATGGAGTATCTCGGAGAGCTGAAGCCCCAACGCTCTGTCGCCATCTTTGATAGCTGCTTCTCTGGAGAAGGTAAATCCGGCCTCAGCCAACAGGCCCGGCAAGAGCTGAAGGCTGCGGCAAATCCCTGGGCACGCCTCTCCGAAGCCGTCGAACGCTCCAACGCCATTTTGATGGCCACCGTCCCCGGGGGAGTGGCCCACGAGGACGACCGGCTCGGTCATGGCATCTTCACCTACTCGTTGTTGGAGGCGTTTAAAAACCAGCAGACCCAAGCCGACGCCAATACCGATGGTGCCATCACCCCTTACGAGGCGTATGACTTCGCCCGCCAGCTCACCGCCGAGCTGAGCCGCTCCAAACAGGCACCAGAAGGGTACTTTCGAGTCACCGGTCGAGGTGAGCTCTATGTGGTGGGACAGCCAGACCCTCAAAAAGCCCGTGCGGCGCGTATCTACGCCTATGGCACCCGCGCTCAGAAAGGCATGAAGCTGGAGGTGGATGGTCGCCCGCGAGGCACGTTCCCCCGTACCCTGAGCTTGGAGCCAGGACCGCGCCTGCTCACCCTCAAGGACGAGCAGGATGAGACCGTGGCCAGCGGTCGTTTGACCCTCCTGCCCGACGAAGCCCTTCAGGTGGACACCCTCTTGGAGCGGCTGAGTGTTCCCCGCTGGAGCCTGACCCTGAGTGGTGGAGGGCTTGCACAAGTGCTGGGGCCCGCTTCGTTGTTGTGGGGGCGAGGTGGCCAACGTCTTGATCTGGGGATCCATCATCGGGTACGAGGCGGAACTCTCTCTGGTCTCGAGTCTCGTTTCCTGCTGGGCTGGCAACCGGTGACGGAGGGGCCCTGGGTCGAGCTCTCATCCACCCCCCTCCGCCAACGTTTTGAGCTCGGGATGGAGCTGGGTGGAGGACGCTCTTGGGGACGAGTCCGTCTCAGCTCGGGGGCCCAGTTACGGATGGGCTGGCTCTCCTCGGTTCCCGGACTACAACCCGATGTGGTCACTCAGGATCCACTCCTGCTGAAGTCCGTGCAAGGGTGGCAATTTTTAGAGCTTGGCCCCTCCCTCTCTCAGCGTATCAGCTTGAGCCGAGGGCTGGCGCTGCTGGTGCGTCAGGAGCTCCGCCTCGCCAATGCTCAGTCTCTGCTGCTGACCGAGGCGTCTGGTGCTTGGGTAGAGTCTCTCAACTTGATGGCGGGCTGGAGTCTGGGTTTGGAGGCAGGATTCTAAACATCGCTGGTTCAACCCGAGAAGGGCGCACAAACAAGACATGGGCGAGGCAGGGGTAGGGGCGTGAGCCTTCACCTCCCCGGCTCAGCGCGTGTGTTTGGGGTGTGTTGACCCCTTAAGCCTGCTCACCCCCCACTCAGCGCACAGATGATGTGAACTTCCTTTACCCCTTCGAGGGAGGTCTCCAGGCTCAGCGACAGCTCTTGTCCGACAAAGAGCCGGATATGCTCACGAAGCTGGTTCTGCTCATTCACCATGCGGAAGCGCATCCCTGGATGCCGCCGATCCAGCGTGAGCAGCAGATTGGCCAAGTCCGGCGCTTCCGACACTTCCACCTCGAGCTGTGACTTTCCGGCGACATACGAGCGCAACGGCCACGGGATAAACACCGTCATACGAGCTCCGGCGCGCACTCGAGGGAATAGACGTGGGGCAGATGGGCGACCACCGAGTACCAGGAGGCGCCCTCATCGCGACTCCCCCAGAGCTCCCCGTTGGTTGTTCCAAAATAGACCCCCACCGTGCGCTCGCGGTCGGAGGTCATGGCCAAACGATAGACCGTAAACCAAGCCCGCTCCGGCAGGCCCTGGTCTTGGCGGATCCAGCTCTCACCCGCGTCTCGGCTGCAATACACCGCTGGCCGACCTCCTGGGCTGGTGCGTGGCCAGACATCGGTGCCATCCATCGGGAAGACCCAGAGTGTGTTGACATCGGCGGGATGAAGCACCACCGGAAATCCGATATCCCCAATCTCTTTGGGCATATTATTTCCGATGCGTGTCCAGCGCCCCTCCGCACGATCCATGCGATAGATCCCGCAGTGGTTCTGATGATACAAACGATCCGGCTGAAGCGGATGAATCTCCAAACAGTGGGGATCGTGCCCATACTCCAGCTCTTGAGGCGGTGCAAAGTTCATCTCCACCCCTCGGTTGAGGGGCTGCCACGAGGCACCCCGATCTCGGCTCTCGAACACTCCCCCCCCTGACATCCCCAAATACAGGTGCTGAGGATCCCGGGGATCCACCGAGATCGAGTGTAGGGTGGCACCATCGGGCGGCACATCTTCTGGACGGCCCACCCAAGCGGGATTTTCAGGCGCATCGTTGAACCCCACCACACTCTCCCAGGTCTCGCCGTGATCGTCTGAGCGAAACAGACCCTGCGGAGAGGTGCCGCAGTACCACACGCCGGGCTCACTGGCATGTCCGGGCGTCAGCCGAAAGACATGGTGGACCGAACGTTTACGCCCTCCCTCCACCGCAGCAGGAAAAGCGGGAGGCCGACTCACTTCTTTCCAGCTCTTCCCGCCGTCTTCCGACCGAAAGATCGTGTGCCCGAGGTGGCCCGCCTTCGCTGCCAGCAACAGGCGCTCGGGTGCCCGGGGATCTCCCTGAAAATGATGCATATAATTGCCCAAAAATAGCGGCTCAGAGAGCTGCCATGACGTGCGTGACGCATCACTGGTCACAATAAAGCCGCCTTTTTTGGTGCCCACCAGCAGCCGAACCGCACGCTGAGATGAGGTCGAAGCGCCTGAATGCAAAGAATCCATGAGATCTCCGAGATTGTAAGGATGGTGATGAGGCTGAGAAACCGTCAGCAGGAGGAGACTAGCGCAATGGGCGGTGCATCGCAAGAGGGAGGTGTAAAAAAAGTGAAGGCCATGTAACAGCTCGGCCAAAAATACGTCTGGAGAAGGGGCGGGTGCTCAAAATACAAGGATCGAGCGGGCGCTTGCGAGGAGCAGGAGCGCCTTATCAATTACTCTTCTTTTCCCACCAGATAGATCAGGTGCTCGTTGGTTTCTCGCAGCCGGTTGGCCAGCTCGGAGATGACCGAACGATAGATCTTTTGAGCCAAGTGAGAATCTTGGTCGAAGATCGACTGCACGCTCGACTCGTTCAGCTCCAGCAGGTGTGTATCTTTAATGGTCGTGACGGCGGCGGAACGTGGCGCGGAGTCGAACAAAGACAGCTCACCAAAGTGGTCGCCTTCGTGCAGCGTGGTGATGACCTCTTTGCCCCCGTAAAAATCCTGCTTGTGGACCTTTACCGCTCCATCCAGAATGATATACATGGAATCGCCGACAGAGTTCTCTTCGATGATGGTCTTACCGGTCTTAAAGTGAACTTCTTTGCAGGCACCGGCTACCCGGTGAAGCTGCTCATCGGTCAGATCTCGAAAGAGAACAACGTCTTTAAGGGCCGAGAGGTTCTGTGTCGCCACGGTGTTGTCTCTCCATCTCAAATGTGGAAGTGGATGTTTACGGCCAGAAGCATACCTGTGCGCGATAGGCGTGTCAACTCATTGAACGGTCTCTAAACCCGCACAGAGAGGGCATCTCATGACACGAACGCGGCGAGCAACGGATCCAGGGCTGGCGTCTCCGGCCCTACACGAAACGACTGCCGAAGAGCCCGGCTCCAAGCCTGCCCCCACCCTCCATGTGGCGGTCTCCGGGGGCCTCTTTGAGCGCCTCTCCACCGGAGAATCCCGCTGGCCTCTCAATGTGCGGGTGGAGACCAATAATCGAGGCAGTGATATCCGCTTGGATTTTGGGCTCAACGAGTTTGGCGTCCGTAAGCCTCGAGCGGGTTTGGTGATCGAGCTGGGCGCTCGCACGCCCGGCCCTCGAAAGCTCATCCCCTACCAGGGCGGGAGCTACAACGTAGCACCCGATGAGGCCATGCTGCTCTACTGGGAGCTTCCGCCCCATCGTATGTATCGCACCTGCGTGGGGGGCACGTTTCAAGTGCTCGAGCACCTGGAGGGGCTGGGCTCGCGGGTACAGCTCCGGGTGGTAATGCAGGCCCTGGATGGTCAGCAAGTCTCACTGGAAGGAGACGCCTTTTTACCCCTGGTGAGCGGCGAAAAACTCCCGATCACGCCCAACGAAGGGGGGTGAGAAGGTCGCGTGCAGCGCATGCAACGGGGGCTGAAAAAAACATAAAAGCAGGGAACGGGGCTGAAAAAGCAGGAAAAGAGCGGAAAAAAGGCTGAAAAAAGAAGGGAGACGCCCCCAAGAGAGCGTCTCCGCTGAGGCTCAGACCAGCTTGGCTTCCAGCTCAGCGTCGAACTCGGCGGCTTCTTCATCGTCGGAGCCGTCGTTTTCGAGCGCTGGCAGATCTGCCGGGCTCACACCGTGTCGAGCGGCGTCTTGGCGCTTCTCCTTGAAGCGTCGAAGCTCGCGGCTGATCTTCTCTGCTGCCAGATCCACGGCAGCATAGGGGTTGATATCCTGAGCCGAAGCCACCAACGTCTTTCCATGCGGGACGTGGAGCGTTACCTTACACATCTTCTCGCGTCCAGCACTGACATCACTAAACTCAATGTCCAGCGTCGGATTTTGCTTGTTATAAATCCGAGTGACCAGCTCCTCGATATGCTTCACAGCGTACTCGCGGAGGGCGTCGCTCATGTCCAGTTGGTGGGTGTGGATCTTCGTGTTCATATTACAGCTCCTTGCTGTTGGCTCATTCCGAGAGGTGCCTTATTCGTCATCTCCCGGCACGCGAACGTTGCGGATGATGTCATCCCGCTTCAACTGGTCAACGACCTCCATGCCTTCAATGACCTTTCCAAAGATGGTGTAAGTCCCATCCAGGTGAGGCTCAGGAGAATAGGTAATGAAGAACTGACTGCCTCCGGTGTCTTTGCCAGAGAGCGCCATGCCCACACTGCCACGCTGGTAAGAGAGCGAGTTGACCTCACACCGGATTGTGTAACCCGGTCCTCCCCAGCCATCTCCTCGAGGACAGCCACTTTGTGCCACGAAGTTGGGCACCACCCGATGATAAGAAAGGCCATTATAGAAGCCTTGCCGCGCCAGCTTGATGAAGTTGGCAACGGTCAGGGGGGCTTCTTCAGGGTAGAGGGCAATGACCACCGATCCCTTGTTGGTCTCTAAGATCGCACGCTTATAGCGGCTGGCCTCAAAATAGGCGCTGCCGAGCGGCTGTCGGGAGGGCGGATTGGCTGTGACTTCTTGGAAGAAGAGCTTTCGATACGCCTCCGCAGCCGCCACGGACACCCGGCCATCGGGATCGGCCATGGCCTCTGTCAAAATATCTCGAGCCCGGTCGTCTCGCAAGCCCAGTTCTCCGAGGGCTCGCACAATCGCTTCTCGGGGTTCCCAGTCCCGAACGGGGGTTTGGCGTTTAAAAGCGGTCACCAGATAGGGTAAACCCTGCTGGATCTTGTAGTTGCCCACCAGCTTGGCGGTCACCGTCACCACCGCCGCATCACCACGAGACATCAAGGTCAGCAGGGCCTGCTGGGTCAGCTCCGTGGAGCGTGTGCCAATGGCATCCGCCAGGGCCGCCATCACACGCGGATCTTCTTCTTGTTCGGCCAATCTCAGAAGCTGCTCGAGGGCCGTCTGAGACTGAAGCCGTCCCAATGCGGTCACCGCCGCAATCCGCACCCAGATCGAGCTGCCCCGCACAAAATACATCAGGGTATCAAAGGCGTCTTCTCCCCGGAGCTGGCCCAGCGAGAGAATCGCCGCTGCTTGTAAGGTCGGCTCCAGGGTTCCATCGTTGAGCAGAGGCTCCAGGAGCTGCGCACCGCGTGGATCTCCCAGGCTCCCCAGCGACTCCACCGCCTGCTGCCGCACCAGCGGATGAGCATCCCCCAACCCTTGTTGAATCAGGGCCAGGGCCGCATCACCCTTGAGCCGGGCCGCCGAGCGGATGCAGTTGACCCTCACCCGCCAGTCCACATCACTCATGGAGGCCACCAGCTTGATCAGGCTGGCACCGTCTCCGAGCTCGCCGAGGGCACGAGCGGCCATCATGCGCACGGTCACGTCGCTGTCGCCCAGCAGATCTTGCAGACCCGCGCGGGGTGCATCTCGATCCAGCGGGGCCACGCCGGAGCGCATCAGGGCGTAGGCGGCTTTCCAGCGTACTTCTGGCTCTGGATCCGAGAGCAGGCCGGTCATTTGATTGAGCAGCTCACCGCTGGGAGCACTGGCCAGCTTACGATAGACCTGGATGCCCACGGCCAGCACCGCTTCACCGCGCATCTGAGGATCGGGGGCTTGCATGCCCACCAAGAGGGTGGCGCGCGCACGTTCTCCGCCCACTTTTCCCAGTGCTTGCAGGATACGAGCCCGCAACGGGTTCTCGGCTTCCGCTGTAAACCGGCTGATCAGGAGCTCTTGAGGCGGGGGGATCTCGGGTGCAGCTCCTGCGGCTGGCATCTGACCCAGGGCAAAAAATGCTTCCCGTCGCACGTTGATGTCGCCGTCGGTGGCCAGCGTGCCCAGGGTGGGAATGCCTGCTGCATCTTGCAGTCTGCCCAGGGCTCGAGCCAGCCGTTGCCGCACTTCGGGCGAGGCATCGGTGGCAAAGGCCAGCAGCTCGGGGGTGATGGAGCCTCGACGATCTTCTACCTGTGCAATGCTGAGCAGCGCACGAGTGATAGATTCTTCTGGCAACCAAGCCGCCCGAACCGGCGGTGGAGCCACTTTGGGAGCACAGCCCGTCGTAACCGGGCCAACCAGCAGAAGCGGAAACAGCAGCGGAAACAGACGACCCATCACATCCACCGATCCTCTTAGCGCGGAGCGCCGTCCACTTCGCATCGCAGAGCGCAACACCATCATGATACCTCCAGGGAACGAACGGATGCTGGGAGTATATCACGAACCATTTCAGCATTGGCTAGGGGAAAAGTAGATCCAGCAGGTGCCATTTTTTGTCCAACCCAATCCAGCCTTCAATCGATCCCCCTGGATCATTGTGCTTGAAGCCCCTCTCGGCCAGGGATAAGATGCGACTCCAGACCCTCAAGCCTTCTCTTGTGAGACAAGGAGCCCACATGTCCCGCCGTTTCCTCTCCTTTTTGGCCGGAATCTCCCTGCTCGTGAGCTGCAAAGCCGAGCCCACCCCCGCGCCTGTGGTGGCGGAAATGACCCCCACCCCCACCGCTCCGCCCAAAAAAGTGCTCCCCGCTCAGGTCAAGTCCGTCAAAATCACCCCGGAGACGCCCCGAAAAGGAGACCGGCTCAGCGCGGAGGCCGAAGGGCTGGATCCTGCTGGCCGTGCCCTCACCTTTCAGTTCCAATGGTATCGCAACGGAGAGCGGCTCATGGGCGAGATCGCCAACACCCTCAACGCCGAGCTCCAACATGGAGAGGTCTATGTCGTTGAGGCCATCCCCATCGCCAACGGTGAGACAGGAAAATCCCGTCGCTCGCGTGACGTGCAGGTGCTCAACACGCCGCCGGAGCTGGTCTCCACGCTCAAGGCCGGTATGTCGTTGGATGGGTTCCGTTTTCAAGCGCGTGATGCCGATGGAGACCCCATTCGGTGGACCCTCGAAGGCGCACCGCCCAACATGACCCTCACCCCCGATGGGGTCTTGCACTGGAAATCGAGCGCCAGCGATCAAGCGGGGAGTTATAACGTCAAGGTGATGGCCTCCGATGGTGTTGGAGGTACAGTCACCGCCACCATTCCCATTCAGACCACCGCTCCCGTCATCCCCTGAGCGTCTTGTCGGAGGGCTTATGCGCGCCCGTCAGCAGCTCATCTTAGCACTGGTGCTCACCGATCAGACCTTTCAGAAGCGCCCCGCCCGGTTCGGGGAGGAGGTCTGGCAGGGCAAGTGTATCCACTGTGGCTGTGCGTTGGTGGTGGGGCTCGATGGATCGTGTGGCCGAGAGGTCACGGTAGAGCACATCGTCCCGCAGCATCACGGCGGAGCTGAAGAGCTGGAGAACCTGGCGCTCTCCTGTGCGCGCTGCAATCACCAAAAAGGGTATATGCAGGATCCCAAAAAACGAGGAGATGCCCGGCTGGAGCATCTGATTGAGGTGCTCCAGAGCCGTCGTAAGGCCCGCTGGAGACCGCTTCCCACCGATGAAAGCTCAACCGACGTGCCTTAACCGGAGATCCTCGAGATGGAGCCCCTTCAAGAGCAGTGGCTGTCGCTGGGTGGGCTGGTGCTGAGCAGCTTTCTGTCTGCCACGATCTTACCGGGCAGCTCGGAGGCCGTCTTAACAGCGGTGCTGGTGCGAACCCCTGAGCTGGGAGCTCTGTCGGTGCTGCTGGCCACGCTGGGAAATACCCTGGGCGGGATGACCACCTATGGGATGGGCTTCTTTCTCCCTTCGCGCGTGCAGGCGCGTCTCTCCGCACGGGTGCTGGCGGGAGCGCAGCGTTGGGGCGCTCTGAGCCTGCTGTTGAGCTGGGTGCCGGGTGTGGGAGATGGGCTGTGTTTGGCGGCAGGTTGGCTCCGACTTCCAATCCTGCCGGTTTTCCTCTGCATGATCCTCGGCAAAGCCCTCCGATATGGGGTGCTGGCTGCGGGGGTGCTGTGGTGGGTTCAAACCCCTTCCTCCATTTCTGGGTTAGAATAATACTGTTCCTGATGAACAGGCTCGCTATAATCAGCCCCGTGCATGTTGCCTGCCACCGCTGCGTGGCCGTTCCAGGAGGTCGTCAGTGGAGACGCCGTTTTATATTGCTCAAGCCCGTCAGACCCTTCAGGAGATTCGAGCCCTGTTTGAGTCTCAGCCTGCCTTTCGTCCAGTGCTGCTGATTTATCCGCGCGTGCGTGAGGGCCAAAATCCGCCGGTTCATATCCTGCCGCTGGTGGATCAGCCTCAAGAGCAGTGGCCCACCTACATCCGTCACAAGATCGCCGAGCTGGGGGCCAACCACTGGGCGGTGGCTTCCGAGGTCTCGATGCGCTATCGCATGTTGGGGGATGTCGCGGGGGAGCGTGTGACGCGCGTGGAGGAGTGGCTGATCTATCTGCTCTCGTATCAGGGGGGGATGTTGGCCTGGGGTGCGCCGGTGAAGTCGGAACGAAAGCTCGGCGAGGTGCAGGATCTGACCTCCGATGTGCGGGTTCAGAAGATGATGGCACATCTCTCCGAAGCCAACGGGGTCGAGTACAACTGAGCTTCGGGGCTGCTGTCGGGGGTGCTCGTCTCTCATCCAAAAAATAAGGGCGAGACGTGGATGGAAACGTCCCGCCCTTCGCGCTGCGTGCCGGTGGATTAGAACCAGCAGCCAGCGCCGCGACGCCAAGCCACCCGCACGGGCAGGCGTGCGTCGGTCTTATTGCCAGCCTTATCCGTGGCGGTCAGCCAGATCGTATATTCCCGCACATTGCCGTTGAGGTTGACTTCGGCCCGGAGCTGCACCGTGAGGCGTCCGGTGGCCTGATCAATCACCGGAGTTCTCCAGTCGGGTTTACCGAAGTAGGACTGCCAGCGCGGTTCATTCGAGGAGACCCGCGCGCTCAGCGTCACCGCGCCACCGTACGAGTCCATCGCGTAGGTATCGATCACCACCGTGCGCATGTCTCCGGTCGGAGGCCAGAGCAGAGCGGGATTGGCCACGGGGCTCATCACCGGTGGGGTGAGATCCACCACCTGCACATCGATAGAGGAAGTCACGGGGGCGTTTAAGCCGTCCTCCACTTCCAGCACCAGGGTATGCATCCCGGCGGGGAGTCCTTGGGTGAGCACACGCTCGGGCACGGCCACCACTTCACCTTCGATCAGGGTCTGAACTTCACCGGAGAACAGCAGGGTATCACCCAGCCACCAGCGATACGAGACCAGGTCGCCGTCGTAGTCGGACAGCTCTCCGCTGAGCACGATGGCTTCTCCTTCGCTGAACACGCCGCCACCGACGGCGGTGGTGAGGGGCGAGGAGTTTCCGATGCTCAGCACGGTGGTGCTGGTGACAATGTATCCGAAGGCGTCGGTCACTTCGAGGGTGAGCAGGTGATCGCCCGCGCCGAGATAAGCGAGCTGTCCGAGGTTCAGGGGGGCGGTGCCATCGGCGAGTACGGGGGTATCATCGAGCAGGACCAGCTCCCCTTCGAGCCAGCGGTAGCTCATGCCATCCCCGTCGGGGTCGCTGGCTTGCCCGACCAGCACGGTGCTCTCTTGGTCGAAGCTCGAGATGAAGCGGCTCTCGCCTGCGGAGATGGTGGGAGGTGCGTTGCGGCGCTTGATGGGATCATAGATCACTTGGCCGTAGGCGCTGTTATCGGCTTTATCTACGATCAGGCTGGCCAGCAGGGAGGTGTCATCGGTGCCCCACAGGTTATTTTGAGCGTAGACCGTATTGGCGGTGTTATTGGCCAGCTTGAAGTAGCCACTCACCCGGCTGAAGTCGTTTTCGCCGATGTTAACCCCGGTCTGGCCGAAGTTGTTGCTGCTGCTGTCGCTCAGGGTGACGCCCTTCTCGAAGATGCAGCGGGTGAAGGTGTTCTGCGACGCCCCGCCCAGATACGCCGAAGCCGTCGAGGTAAAGGTGGTGCCGTTGAAGAGGTTCGTGGAGCCCTGCACATTAAACAGGTTGCGGATTTCACCGCCCACGAAAGTATTCTGGCTGCCGCTCAGCAGGTAGGTGACGCCACTCAGCACGCTGTTGGTGAAGCTCGAGCTGGCGTTTTCGTAGGTGAAGGTATAACCGCGCAGCTCGCTGTTGAGCACTTCCGCATGGCCACGGGTGAGCACGGAGGCCCCATCGAGCTGGGTGGCGCTCAGGCTCACCGAGGGCCCTTTGAGCTGAGGCCCATAGCTGCCCGTGACCAGCCCGGAGCGCAGACCATCGATCTTCACATCGTAGCCGGTGCCCACTTCAAAGGTGAGGGTGCGCACACGGCTGTCGTTGATGGCCACTTGACCTTCTTCATAGGCGGTGACAGCGTAGAGATCGGAGGCACCGGCCAAGCTGACCAAGCTCTTGCCGCCCACTCGCACGCTGCTGGAGGTGGAGGTGGCACCGCGAAGTTGTGCTTGTGCTTGTCCCACACTCTGGAAGGTGGCTGCGATGTTCAGGTTGCGGAAGGTCGAGAGGGAGTCTTGGCGCAGCTCCACGAAGTTGCGCACTTCGCCGCGCTCCCAGGTGAGCAGGCTGTTGTTCTCGACGAAGAGGAAGGCTCCCGAGACACAGTCCACGCAGGTCACCAGGGCGTCGTCTCGGAACAGTCCGAAGCTGGAGAAGGTGGTCTGGCGAAGGTTGGCCTCACCGCTGTCTTCGACCACCAGATAATCGTCGATGCGGCTGTTGTTCACCGAGGCCGTGCCTTGAATCCAGAGCTGGGTGGAGATCAGCTCGAGGTTCTCTGCCGTCAATGCGGGGCCACCGGCGGGCCCCGGTGTCACCATGCTACCGTTGAGCAGTCCGGGTGCCAGCCCTTCCACCTCCGCGCCTTTGTTGGCTTCGACCACCAGCACCAGCTTTCGCAGCGTGGCATCTTGGCCCGAGAGGGCGCCATTGCCGCGCATCTCCACCTGCTTGATGTCGGAGTCGGCACCGAGTGATGCGGAAGCGCTCCCTTCCAGCACCACCTTACCGTCGGTGGACAGCGCACCTTCCAGCTTGGTCTGGCTGGTGCCGCGCAGGATCAGATCCGCACTGAGCACACTGTCGAGCAGTTCGAGCTGCCCGGAGCCCTCCACAATCGAATATTGAGCGTAGTCGAAGTCCTCAAGGCGAGCGGTGCCACCGTCGCGCACATACGAATAGCCGTTGAGACCTCCCCCGACGGCGTGCAGGTCTCCATACACTTCAAAAGCCACACTGCCCACCTCCACGTTGGAGAGCAGAGCCCCAAACGGCCCCGTGGTGGCGCTGGCGGATGCGGCGGTGAGCAGACCCGGTCCCACCTCGAGGAGTGAGGCATCCACCCCCGCCGAGATGACAAAGTACAGGGCAGAGGCGCGTGAGTCTTCCAGGGAGATATAACCGTCTTCCGACCAAGCCACCCGCGAGAGGGTAGACTCCTGCACAAAAACGCGGCTGGTATCTTGGGTGGTGACGGAGCCCGAGGAGATCACCCCCTTCAGGCTGGCCTGTGCGTTGCCCGAGAGATAGGCTCCCTTGAGCTGGCTGTCCACGAAGGCGGTCTGGCTGGTGCCACTCAGCTCATAGTAGCTGCCAAACGCGCTGTCGGTGAAGGAGGCTTTGGCACTCTCACGGGTGAAGGCGACTTCTTGCGCCTGCGTGCGCACATGCGAGACCTGCGCTTGACCATCGTGGGTCAGATAGCTGTTGAAGCGACTGTCGGTCATGGTAGCAGTCGCGTTGTCCATAAACTGCACCGTGCCGGAGAACACGCCATCCACCACCTTCAGGTTGGGCGCGCTGGCGGTGAGTGCTCCGGCGGAGATCCCACTCAGCTCCACTTGGCCTGCGCTCTCGGGCACCTGAATATTGCCCGAGAGCACAGTCAGGCTCGAGCCCGCCCCCACCAGCTTGACGTTGGAGCGCAACACCAGGTTGCCGCTGTAGCTGCCGGCTTGGAGCTGGATGAGCTCGCCGGGGCTTGCGTTGTCAATGGCGGCTTGAATCGACTGGCCAGGGGCCACTTGTCCGGCATGGGCGTGAGTCGCCATGCTCGAGAGGGCCAAAACGGAGCTGGAGAGCGCCAGCGGAAGGATGGAGGGACGAGATACGTACAACTTCATATTTTCCACCTCATTTTTTTAGTCAAAGATGACCAACCATCACGAGAACATATTCTCATAGGATTTGTAAGTCTTTGATACTATAAAAATATTGATTGAAACTTTTTTCTACTTTGTTGAAATTGCTTGCGAAAGTAATTTGGCAAGTTATAAGTGTATGATTTTATAATTGAGGTATATTTTTATATAAATATTAAAACGGTGAGGCGTAGGCAGAAGGCTCGGGTGCAGGAAAGCCGATTTTCTTTCTTTCAGCTCAGGCCGGTGCTATAAAAAGCCCCATGAAACACAGACATCTCTCTACAGCATCTGTTTGGGGTCGAGGACTCTTAAGCGTCGGGGTGTTGAGCCTGTGGTGGGCCTGCACACCGTCAGAGCCCCGTAACCCGTCCGCTCAGGTCACCTTCGTGCGAGGGGGCATCGCCGTAGACGGCATGCTCGGCCAAGTGGAGGTCAAAAAGGAGGGTGAGCGGCTCTCAACCCGTCGGCTCAACCTGGATGGCAAGCGGCAGCTCCTGCTGTTTGACTGGGAGCCAGGGCAGCCGTACCAGCTCTATCTGGGGGGGCAAGAGCAGACGCAGGTGGCACCTCAAAAGCCCACGCCCTACCGCATCCGCACGGTGGCGCTCGAAGGGGATGCGGTGGCAGCCAGCTCCGCCATCCCGGATGTCTCGCTGCGCTTCAGCACGGATGGACGACGGCTGGCAGTGGGCACACTCTTCGGCGAGCTCCAGGTGATCGATGTGCTTCAAGGCACCACGCTGCTCAAAAAACAGGTCACAGAAGGCATGGTCAAGCGGGTGGCCTTCTCGCCAGACGGAGAGACCGTCTATGCCGGAGAACAAAGCCCCGATGGGTTTTTATATGCGCTCGACGTGCGCACCGGTGCAGAACGCTGGCGGAGACGGCTGGCCGATGACCTCGAGACCTCTCGACCCGCCGCCGGAGATCGTTACGGCATCTACTTCTTGCCAGGGGTTTTTGAGCTTCAGGTCTTGCAGGATGGGCGCGTGGTGGCCGCTGGCACCCACTCCTGGAACGTGGATGGCGTCCAAAAAAATCGCTCGCGCCTGTATGTGCTCCAGCCCGATGGCACTCCCGACTTTTTGTATCCCGCCGGAGGTGCGCTGGATGGCAACCTCGTGACCTTTGATGTGGATCCTGCCGGTCAACGGCTGGTCTTCGCCTTCTCACGCAGCGCGCAGGAGCCCACACGCGCACGCGAAGGAATTCCGGTGCTGTCGCCAGGGGTCTACGCGCTCGACCTGGTCCAGAAGAAACCCACCTGGCAAAAAGTCTTTGAGCCACTCACCCCCCACTTTAAAGACGTGTTCATCTGGGAAGGGCTGGCCCTCTCTCCCGATGGTGCCCGCTGTTTGGTCGGGCTGGGTGATGGACGGGTGGCACTCCTGGATGCCACGGTGCCCGGTCCTACTCCCTCCGTCCTGCTGGAAGAAGCACCCGGTGCGCCGCTCGAGGTCGGAGGTGTCCCCATCACCACCCCCGTCTCGTATGCCCACGCCTCCCCACTCGGGCTGTATGCACAGACCAATAACTCGAACATTCCGTTTGGGACGGAGGCGACCTCTCGCACCCCTCCGGCACCTCACCCCGCCGCTCGCACCCTCTTTGCCTGGACCCCTCAAGGTCAAGAAGCATGGCGATTTCGAGGCGACTTCACCCCGTCCGGGGTCTTTTCGTCGGCAGATGGACGCTGGCTGATGATGACCACCGCCAATCCAAGCGCCGAAGAACGCACCGACCGAAACGGACTGGTGCTGCTCGACGCCACCCCAGGGCTCAGCGCAGAACAACGACTGGTGTTCAGTTATGCCACCGAAGGCCCGGTGTTCTTTCACGCCGATGTCAGCGCAGACGGCCACTGGCTCGCCATCGCAGAAACGCCCGCACGCAAAAAAGATGGCCGCACGGTCTATGGACAATGGCAGCTCCATGTGGTGCATTAAACAGCACCCGCGTAGAGCACTGACGCGAGCAGTGAGACCGCCGCTCGAGCTGGCGCAGCAGGCAGGCAGGGAAGGATAGACGTTGATCATTCGCGCTTGGCGTTCCGCACGAAAAGCCGGACTGCTCTCCAGCGGTCTGCATAGCCAGCTCGTCAAGACCGGTGGACTCTTTCTGGTGCCACTCACCCTGTGCTCACTGGCAAGGCCCTCTCGATGGCGCTGGGCACAGATGTGCTCCCTGCTGCTGGCGTGGCTGCTGCTCTCCTGCATCCCGACGGAGACCTCCCTCGAGCAGGTCCGCTTCACCGAAGATGGCTTCCAGCTCTCCCTCAGTCACCCCACCCACGATGGCTGGGTCGAGCTGCAAGATCAAACAGGCAAACCCCTCCAGCGCCTCCCCCTCCCACCCGGTGAGAAAAATCCACGCCTGCTCTACGCTTGGCGCTCGGCTCAGACCTATCAATTCCAGCTCCAGAAAGGAGGAGGACAGACCGCCACCACCTCCGCTCAAACGCCGCTGGTGCTCCAAGCTCCCGTCCAGCAACCCCTGCGGGTCAAACTCCACCTCCCATATGGTCAGAATGTGTATGCGCTGGAGCCCTCAAGCCCTGAAGCAACCCCCCCGGAAATCACGGTGCCCGTGCCCCTCACCACCACCCTCACCCTGGGGCTGGAGCTGGAATCCCTCGCGGACCAGACGCTGCACGTCTCCGCTTCGCTGCATTCGCCGAGTACGCTGAGCTCTCCGAGTACGCTGAGCTCTCCGAGCACGCTGAGGGTGGAACCTCCTCTCCAGCTCTCACAGACGCAGACACCCGGTCAACCCCCCTACATGAGCCTGCATTCACTCCACATCCCGGCACAGTATGAACCACGCGCGCCCCTCGAGCTGAGGGTCGATGCCACCAGCCCAGCGTTGGCCACGCCGCTGCATTTTGCGCTCCGCGTGCGTCTGCTGCCACAGGCGCTGACCGGCTGGCAAGAAGGCGTGAAGGTCCAAGCGTGGACACTCCCCACCTCCCCCAAAGGAGAGCTCGAGGCCCATCGAGAACCCGATGTCTTGGTCATGCCTCATCCTCTCTGGCAAAAACTCGGGCAAGGATTGCTAGCAGGTGCGCGTCCTTTTGATCCTTATCAACCCGCAAGCTGGCAAACCCTGAGCTTTGAAAATCAGCTCGACTGGCCCGTCACGGTGCTGCTCAAGGCTCAGGTGCTTGATGTCTCGACCAGGCAAGAGCTGGAGGCGTTTGTACCCCGCGCGTTTGAGGTGACCGGAGGACTGGGGCATGTTACGTCTCTCGCGCGTGTGCCCGCACGAGGCACCGGACAAGCCATCCTGCCCCTGTATGTCAGGCCGGAGGTGCTCGAGGGCACTTATCTCCGCACAGTGGAGGTCCAGCTCCTGGGGCTCGATGAACCACTCACCACCCTCGAGGCTCCCCTCTATGTTCGACGTCAGCAACCCCTGCTCTCGAGCGCCGTCGGGCTGGCACTGCTGCTGAGTGTGGCGGGTACGGGCTTTTTTCTCCATCATTACCGGAAGTTGATGCAGCAGCTCGGCACACGAGCACTCATCACCATCGCGATGTTTGGCACGCTGATGTTTTCCGTCGGGTTTGCGATGGATATGCTGACGGTGGGGCTCAACGCGCTGCTCGGCCCGCTCAATGTGCTGGTGACGGGGCTGCTCTACGAAGGACTGCACCACCTGCTGCTGGTGGCACTGCTGAGGGTCTATCCACGGGTCGGCACCGTTACCCTGGTCGGGCTGACACAGTATCTGATGCGGGGTCTCACCACCGGTCAGGTGAGCCCGGTGGATCTGCTCTTTTTAGGCTCGGCCCTGGTGCTCAAGGAGCTGGCGCTCTGGTCGCTGGGCGTCACACGCCAAAAAAACCGGCGCTCGGAGCCAGAACCCGTCACCCTGCGGAGACTCCTGCCGCTCCTGCTGGCGCTGAGTGGTGCCAGTGGGGTCTCGGCGCTGCTCTCGCTCGCGCTGCACAGTGCGCTCTATCGGCTGTTTTATGCGGAGTGGTACTGGTGGGCAAACCTCGGGGTGGCCATGCTGGGGCCCATCCCGGGCATCTGGCTGGGAGCCACACTCGGGCAGGAGCTCAATCGCGTCCGAGACTGAGGGACGCCCGAGCGGCGCTGTTCCGAATGGATGTGGAGGCTGAGGTGGGTTTGTATGTGATTGATGTTCCGGTGCTCATCCTGCCATGTTCCTGCCATGTTCCTGCCATCATCCTCACGCATCTGACCTCATTTTGACACCGCTGGTTCTCCCCAAACGATTTGACGGGCTGGCCGTGCCGGTGGGGCTCCTTCTCGTGTGCTGTGTTTTGACACCGCTGGTTCTCCCCAAACGATTTGACGGGCTGAGGTATCCCGATTAAACTGAAATGAGCGTCTTGATGAGCCCCCAACAAGCTGCGATGTGGCGGAAGGAATTGCTGCGTCACAGGACCGCACGGCGGCAAAAGTGGCAGTATTGCCGATGAAGGAGACACAAGATGGCATCCGAAAAAGAGGGTAGTGGCTATTCGGTGTCGGCGGCGGGCTTTGGGAGCGGATATGGGGGCGGTGGATACGGAGGTGGCATGAGTACACGGGGTGGCGGAGGCGGAGGCGGCGGAGGCGGAGGCGGAGGGAGGTACACGCAAACACGGGTGAAGAAGGGGAGTGTGGCAGACGAGGAATCCGCCTCGGAGCCGATGCCCCCGGTGATTGAGGAGTCGCAGCTCTTTTCGGGCTGGCGGCTGCCATTGGAAGCGACATATCAGCTTGCCGGACGTTATACGCTGGAGGAATTTCATGCGCTTCAGGAGCGTGTGATGTCTCTCGGAGGGTTATTGCATCGGGTGGAGCTCATAGATGGAGAGGTGTTTGTGTCATCGTCTGCTCGCGAGCCGCATGCAGTGGCTATCTCGAACTTGATGGTCTCTCTGACGTTGAGTGTGAGGCGACAGAAACTGGGGACGGTGTATTCGGATTTTGGGCTGCTGATGGACAATCAGACGGAGGTGTTACCGGATGTGGTATTTGCATCGGAGTCGGACCTGTCGCGTCTGGGGGATAAGGGAATAAAGGGAGCGGCGCAGCTTGTGGCGGAGGTGTTATCACCCTCGACGCGAGGGCTGGACAGGACCAAGAAGCGGGTGAAGTATTTGTCGAGCGGGGTAAAAGAATACTGGCTGGTGGATCCGGAAAAGAAGCGGGTGGAGATCCTTACGCCGGGCCAGCTCACGGATCCGAAGCAGGTGGTGACACTGAGGGAGGGGGAGGTTCTGACGACGAAGTTGATACCACGCTGGTCGTTTCCGGTGGAGGGAATCTTTGACCGAAGGTGGGTGCATGAGGATCCGGAGGCTCAGGAGATAGCGGAGGGGCTTAAGCGGGAGATAGCGGCGCAGCAGCGGAAGCTGGAGGAGCTGCTGGCGTCTCGAACGGTGGCGACGCTTCAGGTGGAGCTTTTGTCGGAGCAGTTGACGGACGAGAAGAGTGCGCACGAGCACACGGTGCAGAAGGCGACGACGCTGGCATCTCGGCTGGAGGAGGAGCGGGAGCGTGCGGAAGCCGCAGCGCACGAAGCGCAAGCTGAAAAGCAGCGTGCGGAAGCCGCAGCGCAGGAAGCGCAAGCCCTGGCCTCTCGTCTGGAGTCAGAGCGTCAGCGAGCCTCCGTCGCCGAGCAGGAGGCCCTGGCTGAAAAGCAGCGGGCGGAGCTCGAAAAGCAGCGGGCGGAGCTCGAGAAGCAGCGAGCCGAGCTCGAAACACATCGTGCTCAAGCAGCCGAACACCAAGCGCAGGCCCTGGCCTCTCGTCTGGAGTCTGAGCGGCTGGAGCGGGCGCGTGCGTTGGCGGAGCTTGAAGCGTTGAAGGCGCAGCTTGCCGCCATGCAGAAGTAGGCGCTCTGAGTTTCTCTGCCCATGATACTTGCCTGGTATCACGATACGCCGCCGTTTTCGCCTTTCGCGGACCTCTTGCCGTGGTTATATTGAGAGAGCTGTTGCGTGTTCCTCTGACTTGGGGTGCCCTCATGTCTGTTTTTTCATCCGAGCCGATCCTGCTTTTACTCAGCCGCCTCAAGCTGGTCAAAGAGCAAGCACGCTCGGCCAGCCATGCGCTGGATCTGTGGCGAGTGCTCCGCGCCTTGCGCCAAAGTGCCACCGGAGACGTCGAGCCTGAGCTCGCCCTCGGCATTCGAGGCATTGTGGCCTGGATGGAGCAGAAGCGGCTTCAACGAGACGTGTTAGGCTTCCTGGAATCCAGCGGGCCCACCCGTCGTCAAGAGATTCTCATCTTCTTGCACTGCCTGCCTTCCTACGAGAACATGCGCGAGAGTGCCCTAGACACCGCTCTCCAGCGGTTGGAAGCAGCAGGTCAGCTCCGCAGTATGATGGAGCCTCACGACGATCAGCCGACATACGACATCGCCTGGAGAGGTCAAGATAGGCCGACTCCCACGACCGACGACGACGCTGAAGCCGAGCTCTCTCCGCTGATGGCAGAGCTGCTGCGGGCTCAGCCGCCTGGAACCGGGGCAGCCGGATTTTTTACCAGCGTGGTCAGCACCGCCAAAGGCATCAAGACCCGCGTCACCCGCCGCAAGGGACGGCTTGAGCCTGCCGACGGAGAAGACGGTTTTATCGGTGCCGGCGAGCTGCGCGGTAAGATCCGCAGCGATTTATACTGGCCTCTGGTGATCTCCTTACGCCAGTTCATTGAAGCCGAGATGCAACACCACCGCCTTGCCAGTGAGCGCGAGTTCTCCGACCAAGTAGGAGAGTTGTTTTTTCGGGGCATGGTCGCCCTCCAACCACACCAGCCAGACGAACAAGATCCAGACGCAGGCCCCAACGACCCACAGCCCGATCCAGAAGCCCTGCACTGAGCCAGCGCCGCCTCTCCTCATGCCAAAGTTGCCACACATCGTCCATTAAAATCCTGTCGAATCGGATTTCGTCTAAGGTTCTTCCTCCCCTCTGCCGTATTCCAGTCGAATGGGAAAGAGGGAGTGCCACTGCGCCGTAAATGTCGCCGAACGGTGACACCTCGACCACACTCCTGGGTCAACCCGGCCCCCAAAACGACGCAACATCCAACGTGAGGATTTAGAATATGAAGTGGAAGTGGCCGCACTCTCTCGCGGGTCGTCGCAGAAACGGCATGTTGCTGGCAGGCATTTGCAGTCTTCCCTTGCTGGGCATGAGCACCTGTGACACCCCCGATCTCTACGTGCCCATGCAAGACGGCACCCTGCTCCACACCCAAGTATTTGAAACCGGAAAACGCGCCACCCCCACCGTGGTGACTCGTACCCCTCAGCTCCTCGAGGGATGGGAGAGCCTGGGTAAATCCTTCAACGATCACGGCTACAACCTGCTCGCGCAGAGCGTGCGAGGCGCCGGAGACTCCGCTGGCGTCTTCGATCTCTATCGAGCCGATGGCTGGAGCTCCCTTCAAGATGGCCTCTCCACCCTGAGCTGGGCCGACGCCCAAGAATGGAGCAGCGACGCCTATTGCGCCGTCGGCGGAGGCGAAGCCGGAAGCCTCGCCTACCTCCTGGCGGGGAGCGGCTCCGAGTCCTTGCAGTGCCTCTATGTTCAGTTCGGAAGCCCCGACCTCTACGACCTGCTCTGGTCCGGCGGCGCACTGCACATGGAAGTGCTCGACTATATGAAACGTTTTCTCCCCAACTCCGGCTGGGAGACGGCCATCGCCAGTCAGTATGACCCCTCCAGAAACTGGGAGGGGTTACGCCTTCAAGATCAAGTCGAAGACCTCTCCGCCCCCATGTACATGCTGTCGGGATGGTATGACGTGGCAAACGCCCCCACCCTCCGACTTTTTGAAGCCCTCCAGACCGGAGGAAACCTCGGTCCAGGGGGCAACCCCCCCAGCCATCGCCTTGTCATCGGACCCTGGAGCCGCTTCGTGCCTGGACCCACCATCGGCGAGCTCACCTATCCCTCCAACGCCACCATCAGCTCCGATGAGCAGTGGCTGTGGCTGGACCGCTGGCTCAAAGGCGCTCGCAACGGCATCGACACCGAAGCACCCGTACTCTATTACCGCATGGGCGATCCCTCCGAGACCAGCACCGAGTGGAACGTGTGGCTCAGCAGCGACGTGTGGCCCGTGCCCTCCACCCCGTTGCCCTTCTACCTGAGCAGCGACGGAGGCTTGAGCCTACAACCGCAGCTCTCCAACAACGCACCTCGGACCTATCGATACGATCCAAACAACCTCATTGCGACACGCGGCGGTGCCAACCTGCTCCAGTATGTCGGCCCGATGGACCAAGCCAGCATCGAAAAACGAGACGATGTGCTGGTGTACTCCTCCGAAGTATTTCAAGAACCCCTGGCGATCACCGGCGAAGTGATCGTCAAATTATGGGTCTCCACCTCCGCCCGCGACACCGATTTTGTGGTACGTCTGACCGACGTCTATCCCGATGGACGCTCGATGCTCGTCAGCGATCAGCTCCAGCGCCTGCGTTTCCGCGATGGCCCCGCAAAAGAAGCGCTCGCCGAGCCGGGCCAGATCTATCCCTTGACCCTCTCGCTGGGATATACCAGCCAAGTGTTTAACAAAGGACATCAGGTGCGCATCAGCGTGTCCTCATCGAACTACCCTCGTTTTGACTATAACCGGAACGACGGAGCGCCCCTCGAAACGCCCGGCGAAGGTATTCCCGCCGAACAAGCGGTGTATAGCAATACTGAGTTTCCCTCGATGGTGCTCCTGCCCAAAGTGCCCCTCAGCACCGCCAACGCTGGACGGCAGTAACAAGCGACGACACCCCCTCCACGGGCTCCTGCCTCTGCCCCTCAGCATCACCTGCGCCGAGCGTCCGTCAGAACTCTGCCCACTCGTCCTGCCTGCCAGCACCCTTGCCTGCCTCCGCGAGGGGTGTTGTATCCGGGCGTTCTGCGTGTTTGCCCAGCCCCGTGGCTCATCTTTACACCTGAGCAAACCAGTCGCCGCGTGTCCAGACATAAGCTGGTTGCCGTTCTTTCGACCCGATGCTAATGTGCCCATCAGGAACAGACCCCCCTCGGTCTGCTCACCATCACCTCTCACGGACTTGGAGGACTACGCATGCAGGAGGCCGTCTGGATGACCGGCGTTGGGCTGGTGACTTCCATTGGTATTGGCAAAGACACATTCTGGAACGCCGCCCTCGAAGGCCGCTCCGGAGTATGTACCCTGGGATGGCCGCTGCTGGAGCTGGGACAGACCAATACCCGGATCGGAGCCCCCGTTACAGGATTTGATCCCCTCGCCCACGGCATCCCTCAAAAGGATGTGTCGCTGCTGGATGTGGCCACTCAATATGCCCTCGCCGCCGCCCGCGAAGCCCTGCTCGACGCGGGTTTTGAGCTGAGCCTGAGCAATCCGAAACGACATCAATATGCAGTGCAGGGCATCGATCCCAGCCGGATTGGGGTCATCATCGGCTCTGGCATCGGAGGACTCACCACCTTCGTCGATACTCTGATCACCTGGCATGATACCCATCGCCGCTCCGCCTGCAATCGGTATGGCCTGCCCATGTTGATCCCCAACGCACCCGCTGCACAGGTGGCCATTCGCTATTCCGCTCAAGGCGAAGTCAAATCCATCTCCACCGCCTGCGCCGCTGGCACCATGTCCATCGGCGACGCCTTCCGCCTGATCCGCAGCGGTGAAGCCGATATGGTGCTCTGTGGAGGGGCCGAGAGCCTGCTCAACGACCCCGAAGTGCTCGCCTTGATGGGCTTCGACTTGCTCAAGACCATGAGCGTTCGCAACGACGCCCCCGAAAAAGCCAGCCGTCCCTTCGATAAAGATCGGGATGGTTTTGTGCTCTCCGAAGGTGCCGGTATTTTGGTGCTCGAGCGAGAAGGTTTCGCACGCGCACGCGGCGCACGCCCGTATGCCCAAGTGCTCTCGTATGCGAGCAACAGTGACGCCCACAACATGATGCAGATCGATCCCGAAGGCCATGCCATCGAAGCCATGATGCGCCAAGCCCTCCAGCGGGCGGGGATCCAGCCCTCCGACCTGCACTATCTGAATCCACACGGCACCTCCACCCAGCTCAACGACAAGGTGGAGTCCCTCGTGCTTCAGCGCCTGCTGGGAGATGCGACCCGCTTGCCGGTGAGCTCCACCAAGTCTATGACAGGCCATGCCGTGGCCGCCTCTGGAGCCTTTGAAGCCATTGCCACCGGCTTATCGCTGTATTATGGCAAGCTGCATCCTACGATCAACTATGAGACCCCCGATCCTGCCTGTCCCATCGACTGTGTTCCGTGGGTGGCCCGCGACGCTGCGATCTCCCTCGCCATGACCAATTCTTATGGATTTGGTGGCCACAACGCAAGTTTGGTGCTTGCCCGGGTCTGATTTCCGTTCCTGCTGATTTTTTAGTCCCCTGCGGTGCCCCGGAGCACCGCTTGAGGCCCTCCGCCAGCTCTTACCCTCGAGGAACATCCTGTGTCCAAGAAGCTGCTATGGCTCCTGCTGGGGATTGGGTTCCTGCTGAGCCTGCCCTATGTCCTTCGTGGCCAGCTCTTGCCCTCCACCCCTCAGACGTTGAGCCCAGCCGAAGCTGCCGACGTGCTGCGGATTTCCCGTCAGCAGCTCTTCCGCCTGTTGGAGCAGGCCGAACAACGAGCGCCTCTCCAGCTCGGAGACCTGAGCTTGCCGCCATCCCTCGCCGAGCGTCCCCTCGAAGGGCCGATTTTTATCACCTTACACGGTGTGGGCTTTACTGCTCGGCGTGAGCCTCCCACCGGCATGGGCGGAAGTTTGGGGCAGCCCCTGGCACAAGGGCTTCGCGAAGCCTTACTTCAAGCCGTGCTACAGACGAAGCAGAAGCTGGCACTTCCGGCGGAAGGCAATCGCCATGTGTGGACCGGACAAGCCCCCGAGTGGCGTCAGCTTCGGGTGCAGCTCGATCTGGCGGGTACACCTCGAGCTTTTCCGCTGCCGGAGCAAGTGCTTCCGTTGTTTTTTAACCCGGGCGTGGATGGCCTGATGACCACTCCGGCTGGAGCAGAGCGGTGGCAGCTTCCTTCTCGTTCGGCTCAACGTGGCTGGAAGCTGGCAGAGAGCGTGCGACGCGCACGAGAAGGTGATGCTCAAGCACCGCTGGCTCGATTTCGCACACAAGCCTGGGTGGAAGCCGCGACACCTGAAAAAGCCCCCCATCTTCTCCGGCGAGGGCAGCTCATGGCGGAGCCCATCACCTCCGAGAACCTGCGCTCATCCTTACGAGACGCAGGATTTTATCTTGCCCGGATGGTGCAGGCGGATGGTCGCTATTGTTATACCTACCTGGCCGATCAAGATCGCTGCGACCGAGATTACAACCTGCTGAGACATGCCGGCACGACCTATTCCCTCTATCAGATCTACCGAGAGATACCGGAGCCAGCCTTTTTGCAAGCCGCTGAGCAAGCGACCGCGTGGCTTCGCCTTCAAGAGCGCATCGTCGAAGGCCACCACGATCAGCGTTATCTCATCGAAGGCAAGCTGGCCAAGCTGGGGGCGGTGGGCCTGAGCCTCCTGGCGCTGGTGGAGCGGGAAAACGCGGTGCGGGATGGCCTGGATCGAGAGCGCATGCGTGCCTACGCTCGTTTTATCCGCAGCCAGCAGCGGGCGGATGGATATCTTTTTAGCTGGTTTCAGTGGGATCGGCGCATCCCGGTGCCTGAAAGTAACTCTATATATTATCCGGGTGAGGCACTGCTGGGGTTAGTGCGCTTGCAGCAGCTTGAGCCCTCCGCCGAAGTGCTGGAGACGGCGCTCCGAGCGGCGGATTATCTCGCATTCCGGCGTTGGAGGTTTGGAGGCATTGAGCTGTATGTGCCCTCCGACGCTTGGTTGACCCAGGCGCTGGCCGAGCTTCAGCAGCTACAACCACACGATGCGCTCAGGGCATATGTGTACGAGCTGGTGGATTTGACCCGTCAAAGTCAGCTCTTGGCCGAGGAGGGAACACCTCCTGAGCTGGTGGGGGGGCCTGCCTCGGGGTTTTTTGTCCCCGCCGTGACCCCTGCTGGCTCGCGGAGTGAAGGGCTCTCGGCGGCCTGTAAAATGGCCCGTGCGCTCGGAGATCACGTCCAAGCGCAGCTCTTGCTCGACGCCTTGATGCGCCAAGCACCGTTTCAGCTTTGGCATCAGCTTCGAGAAGAGAACAGCTTTTTCCTGCCCAACCCCTCGCGGGCACACGGGGGATTTCGGGCCAGTGCCGATCAGCTTGACATACGCATTGACTATGTGCAGCACAACGTGACGGGTCTCCTGGGCTTGTTGCAGCTTCTTGAGCAGCCCAAAGGAGGACAGCCATGAGTGACACCGTCAAGCGAGAGTCTCAACCCGTGGGCTCAACTTCCCGAGTGGAGGGTGCTTCGCACCTGAAGCCCCTGATGGGGGCGATGATGACCCTGGTGGGGCTCAGCCAGCTCCTGGTTTTGGGGTGGGCGGTCATCTTTCGTCTGGAGCAGTGGGAAGCGCGGCCCTTTGTCCTGCTGATCTACGGCGCCCTGGCCTGTGCAGGGGGGGCATCCTTCTGGGCTCATCGGCACGGCGAGCCGAGTCCGGGTGCGCGGGTGCTGCGGCGGATGTTGTGGAGCTTTTTGAGCTTGGTGCTCTTATGGGTATTTTTTCCGCCCATGACGAGCTTTTTTCACTTTCTATTTCGTCAGATCTCGCTCTTTCGATTTGGATAACCTGTTTTGGAGGTCTCATGGCACCTGAGGCTGACGCGCGCACTTCGCCCCGTTCGCGTCGAGGGAACTATCAAGCGTTTCGGGTGGAATCCCTGGCGCTCCGCTGGAAGCGGCGGGTGTTGAGCATGAGCAGAACCTATCTGCTCTTGAGCCTGCTGACCGTGTTGTTGCCCCTGCTGCTGCCTCTGGCTGTGCTGACCGACGTGCTGAGAGCTCTGATCTTTCGCACCCCCATGACGGTTTTCCGTTTGGTGCTCTTTATGTGGTTGTTTTTGTGGACGGAAGCCCTCTCTCTTCCGCTGTTGGGGATGGTGTGGTTGCTGACCCTGAATCATCCCGAAGCGCGGGTGGAGCAGACCTTTACCGTGCAGAAGTGGTGGAATCAGGCGCTCTTTCGCATCGTGCAGACGTTATTTGGGCTAAAAGTCTCCGTGGAGGGCCAAGCGAGCCTGCATCCAGGCCCCACCTTGATTTTTATTCGTCACTCATCGATTGTGGATGTGTTATTGCCGGTGGTCTTTGTGGCGGCCCGAGAAGATATTTTGCTGCGATTTGTGCTCAAGCGGGAGCTGCTGAACGATCCGTGTCTGGACATCGCGGGGCAGCGGCTTCCCAACTATTTTGTCTCACGCGGGACGGGTGAGACGCGCGAGCTCGAAGGCATTCAGCACTTAGCGCAGGGCATGGGGCCAGGAGAAGCCTTGCTGATTTATCCGGAGGGCACCCGTTTTTCTCCCAAAAAGCGGCTCGAAGCCCTGGAGAAGCTGGCGGCGATGGAGTCTCCGTTGCTGGAACAGGCACAGAAGCTCCAGCATGTGCTGCCTCCTCGGCTGGGAGGCCCCCTAGCGCTGCTCGAGCAAGGGCTGGACGTGGTCATCATGGCCCATGTAGGACTGGAGCGGCTGGCCCATTTTAACGATCTGTGGCGGGGAGGGCTGGTCAGGCGCTCCCTTCACATCAAATTTTGGCGGGTGAGTGCGGAGCAGATTCCATCCTCGCGAGAAGCGCGGGCCCGCTGGTTGTATGAACAATGGAGACAGATCGATGAATGGATTGACACCCATCGGCACGTATGACGTGCTTCAGCAGACCTCTCAGGCCCTCTTGATCATGATGGTGGTGGTATGGGCCCTCAGCGTGCGCATGCGTGATGCCAGCATCGTCGATCTGATCTGGGGGCCGGGTTTTGCCGTGGTGGGCTGGGCCGCGTGGATGGTCCAGCCGGATCCTGCCGTCAAGTCCGGCGTGGGGGTGATCCTCGCGAGCATCTGGGGGCTTCGCCTGGGTCTCTACTTGGCCAAACGTAACCTGGGCAAAGGCGAAGACTTCCGCTACCAATCCATCCGCCAGCGGGTGGGACCGACCTTCTGGTGGAGCAGCTTTTTTGTGGTGTTTGGATTTCAGGGCACCTTGATCTGGATCATCTCGATGCCCTTGCAGCTTGCCCTCGTGGCGCCGAACCTGCCTTCGGCGCACATTTGGCAAGCCGTGGGAGGTCTGTGTTGGGCGGTGGGCATCTTCTTTGAAGCGGTGGGAGACTACCAGCTTGCCCAGTTTAAGGCCGATCCTGCCTCCAAAGGGCAGGTGATGGATCGGGGGCTCTGGCGTTATGCGCGCCACCCGAACTATTTCGGAGACGCTCTGCTTTGGTGGGGGCTCTACTTGGTGAGTGTGGGAGAGGGCGCACCCCTCTGGACGGCTTTTGCTCCGCTGCTGATGACCTTCCTGCTCCTGCGGGTCTCGGGTGTGGCCCTGCTCGAGCGCACGATCACCGAGCGGCGACCTGCTTATCGTGCCTATATCGAGCGAACCTCTGCTTTTATCCCCTGGTTTCCGAAGCAGCCCAAAACCGAAGGATGAAGCCCCTGAAGACGTGTGACCCGCCTCCACACGCCCCTTGACTCACCCTTTGATCTTCTGAAGCAGCAAAAAATCCTGGATGCCCTGATGCAGCTCCTGATGGGCCAGCACGCTGAGGTTATCCACATCCGGCACCCGCAGCAGCTCGGCATTGAGCATGAGGAGCTGAGCCGCACGCGCCTGAAACGCCGCCACCCCCGCTTGAGGACTGCTCGGATCTGTTCCCATCGGATGCACAATCAACGTCGGAAGCTGCACGTTGAGCAAGTACGGCGATGGATCATACGCCCAGAGTGCCTTATAGATCTGAGACCAGCGATAGTCGTTGAGCCGATACGCCACCGTCTTGTCACGCCGGACTTCGAGACTGTCGATGATGGCGTTCTCGAGATCCTCCGTCCAGGGCACCCCGAGCTGCTGGCGGGCATCCTCCACCGCCGCTTCGATGGAGGGAAATTGTTCGACCGACTTGACCTTCTCTGGCGTGGGCGCACTGGCATCGGCGGGGAGCTGTCGTCGGTGTTTGTAGCCTCCATCGATGAGCATCAGAGCCGCCACCCGCTTCGGATGAGCTGCCGCAAAACTCATCGCCACATCTGCACCCCAGGTATGGCCCAAGAGCACCACCCGCGAGAGATGCAGCATCTGAAGCACGCCCATCAGATCGCGGATGAGGTTGGGGTATTGATATCCTTCGGGGGGATGGTCGGTGCGGCCATGACCGCGAAAATCGGGACAGATCACCCGATACGTCGGTGAGAGCACCCGTGCCAGCGGATCAAAGATCCGACCGGTAAGGCCGAGTGGGTGCAGCATGACCACCGGGATGCCCTTGCCGCTCCAGTCGGTCATATGGACACCCAGCCCATGCGCTTCGACTCGACGGGTTGCATAGGGTAGGGGGGACTTGATATTCACGCCAGCCGCGCCTCCTCGAGAATCTCCGCTCCGCTTCAACACTTGAAGGCTACTATACTGTGAAAGCGGCAGGCTCATCAAGCGCCTTTCCATTATAACACGATGTCATGAGGGGCGGATTCTCAAGCCGAGAGCAGTGCTCGGAGCGCCCCTTCGATCTCGGGATATCGAAACTGAAATCCCAGCGCCTGCGCGCGTGTGGGCAAGACCCGCTGACTGGCGAGCACCACCTGCACCCGGTCGCCGAGCATCATCTTTAAGGCAAAACGTGGCACCGGCAACCACGAAGGCCGACTCAGCACCTTTCCCAGCGCCTGACACCCCGTGTACATCGTGCAGTCTCCGGGTGCCGACCCGTTGAGCACCCCTCGCACCTGCCCTTGGTCGAGCGCAAACAGCAGCAGCCCCACCAAGTCGTCTCGGTGGATCCACGGGAAATATTGAGCGCCATCTCCCAGCGGACCTCCGGCGAAGAGCTTAAAAGGGATGAGCAGCTTGGCCAACGCCCCTTCACGCGGATCCAAGACCACCCCCGTGCGCAGAAGCACCAGTCGGAGCCCCAACCCCTCCGCTCGGCGCGCTTCCGCCTCCCAATCTTGGCAGAGCTGGCCGACGAAGTTGGGCGGATGTGGGAGCGTGGCCTCCTCGGAGAGCTTTTCGTCTCCACGATCACCGTAGATGCCGACGGCGGTGCCTTGTACCCACACCGTTGGGCGTTTGTGGGCCCGTTCGCAGGCCGTCACGAGCTGGCGGGTGGACAAAATCCGGCTATCCCGGATGATGGCCCGCTGTTTTTCGCTCCAGCCTTGATCGGCGATGGGTTCTCCCACCAAGTTGATCACTGCATCACAGCCATCGACCCCGGCCTGCCAGCTTCCGGGCTGGAGGGGATCTCCTTCTACCCCTTTGACTCGGCTGCCGAAGCGTGCTTCAATTTTTTGGAGGCTGCGGCTGAGCACCACCACCTCATCCCCGCGCGCGAGGAGGGCCTTGACCGTCGCACTGCCAATAAATCCAGTGGCACCGGCAATGAACACTCTCATCAAAATATCTCCTCTATCTATTCAGAACAACTCAGCTTATGACTGCCAATGTTTGAGCCATTCGTTGACAGCTCCCCCACTCAAGGGGTATACCAGAAAAGTGTAAGCCCCCCATTTTGACATATGAGGTCTTATTATGCAGATCCAAAAGCGGGTCTTCCAGTTTCAGATGATGACAAAACTTTTTACCCTGGCGGCTCTTTTGAAGACCGGATGGTATGGCCTATGGCGCATCGTAGCGCCGAGTTTTCCGATGCGTCGGTTTCTTCTGCTGACCCTGCTGGTGGGCATGCTCCCGCTGGTGGGGTGTGTGGCTAAGCGCACTTCCGGTCTGGACGAAAAAAAACCGCTCGAACCTCCTCGGCGTGACACCTTCCAGTCGTTGTATGCTCAAGGAGAAGCCGCTTGGCTTGAACGAGCAGACTCCGACCGGCTGATCGAAGCCATTGTGTACTTCAAAAAAGCGCATGAGGCCGATACCTCCAACCGGGAGGTGTTGGTGCGCCTCTCTCGTGCCTGTTATTTCCTGGCAGACGGGTATCTGACCGAGCCCAACGAACGTTTGGCCCGCTACGATCAAGGGGCTTATTTTGGCGAGAAGGCCATGATGCTCAACCCCGAGTTTAAACAGAAGCTCAACAGTGGTGTGCCCTTGATTGATGCCCTCGCCGTGGCGGGGGTGCAGGATCTCGAGGCCGTCTACTGGACCGCTTCAAACCTGGGCAAGTGGTCGAAGCTCAAAGGCACTCCCACCATCTTGGCCAACAAAGAGCTGATCCAGCGCATGCTCGAGACCATCAACACCCTCGACGAGACCTTTTATTACGCTGCGACCAGCCGCTACTGGGGTGCGTTTTACGCCGCCGCCCCTTCTTTTGCCGGAGGCGATCTGAAGAAGAGCCGAGAGTATTTTGACAAAGCCATGCGCATTGCCCCGGAGTTTTTTGCCATCAAGTTGCTGATGGCCGAGATGTATTGCCCCAAGGTGAAGGACCGTAAGCTCTTCCGGCAGCTCCTCACTGCGGTGGTGGAGCAAGATGCGCAGATCCTCCCGGATGTGGTGGCCGAGCAGAAGGTGGAGCAGCGCAAAGCCCGCGAGCTGCTCGCCCGCGAATCGGAGCTCTTTGATCGCTGAGGGGATGCATCGCTGAGCAGATGAATAACTGAGCCGCTGGCCACCGTGCTCCGACCTGCCACTTGAGCTTGCCCCTGAAACCCTCCCTTGCCATTCTCATCCTGTCTAAACAGTAGCTATGCTAAAATATCATCGGTTATAGCGCAGCGAAGCGCGGAAGTGGGGCAGGGCAGAGACCCTCAAGCAGCGGAGGCGGCATGGGAAACGAGCGGCACTCACAGCTAAGACGACTCAAAACAGGCCATTGGTTGAGCCTGACCTCCAGTCTGGTGCTGGTGGCCTGCGGACAGGGCACGGACTCCACGCCGGAGGGTGGTGCAGGACCGGAGACGTGTGAAGGCAGCGTCAGCACGCCCTCGCCTGATCTGCCACCGGGCGCGTGTCGCAGTCCCATCATCACCCAGCTCTTGCCAAAAAGAGGCAGACCGGGCCAGGAGGTGCGGATTCTGGGGCGTGGGTTTGGGCGCACTCAGCAGCTCAGCAAGGTGACGTTTAACGGCGTAGAAGCCGTCCCACACTTCTTGGGGCTGGAGGCTCAACCGGGAGGGGATATCATCTCTTGGTCTGACCGTGAGATCCGGGTGAAAGTACCGGAGCGAGCCGCCCAAGAACCGGAGCTGCCCGCAGCGGTGGTGGTCTCGTGTGGGCGCGCGGAGATGCGCGAGCTCAGCCGCGTGCCGGTCCCTTTTATGCAGTTTGAAGACTCCAACAGTGCCTATTTTGAGATCAAACGTCCCGGCTCAGAGCTGGACATGGGCTTCTGGGTTTATCGGATGGGGACGTTTGGGAATGAACATGCGTTCACCAATGATCCGGTGAATCCGTGTAACCTCCAGACGAAAAGGTGCAAACTTCAGCCGCTGCGTTACTGTGATCAAAATGACTTAAACCTCGGTAAGTATGGGATCTCCTCGAGCCAGTGTGCGGGCATTGGCCTTCCGTGGGGGGGCCAAGCGTACAATGCACAACGAACGCCGGGGGTGGATGCCAACGGCGATGGCAAGATTGACCTTCCCGGAGGCATCCTCGACCATCCAGAGGTCTTTGGACTGCTGCCGGAGCGCAACCGCGACCTCGAGACCGGCAATTTTCCCGAGACCCTGCTCTTCTACGGCCAAGATGTGGAGCTGAGTGATTCCAGCGGCTACGTGGGGCTCCGTCGTATTCGCGATCATCAAGGACAGATCCGCTACGGGATCACCTGCGCTTTCTGCCACTCCAACAACGATCTGGGAAGTTATCAGCCTCTGCTCCCGGAGCTGGCACCGGTGCTGACTGAGGAGCCGTCGTCGGAGTTGGATTTAACCCCTGTCGGGATGGTTTCCGATTTAACAAAAGACGCTTCCCCTTCCGACTCCGCCGATGCAAACGCCAACGCACAACCAGAGCATCGTGCAGGCTCCGCTGAGGAGCTCGGGCCCGATCCCAACAATCCTGTTCCCGCAGGAGGGGATGGGACCCTCGGAGCATTGCGCCGTCGCACCCGGATGATGTTTGAGGCCGTCAATAGCCTGTTTTACAAAGCACAGCAGGGCGAAGCCAACCAAAAAGTTCATCAAATTCCGTTACCATCGGATCCGAATAATCCTGCGCCACCCGGAGCACCCATGCTTGACCGGGGCCAACGAGAACAAGGACCAGCACCCAAACGTCACCGCGCACCTCCGGGGGGAGGACGTCCCGATGCACCTCCTGGAGCCGAAGGTTATGCAGCGGCAGGTGGAGCCGCTCCCGCCGGAAATCCCGCCTATGGATCCGGTGGAGCCGCTCCTGCCGGAAATCCCGCCGGAAATCCCGCCTATGCGCCGAGTGCTGGCGCTCCCGCCGGAAATCCAGCCTATGCGCCGAGTGCTGGCGCTGGATATGCCCCCGCCGCCCCTAAACCCCCTGCGATGGGGACGCAGCCGGAGTCCAGCGTGGCCCTCGAGCGTGGCTCTGATCGCTTGGCACTCCCACCTACCCGGGGGGAGCAACACGGAACCGTTGAGCCACCTCCCACCAATTCAGCCCAGATGCTAAACAAAGCGGTTCCGCCTCCGCTGGGTACGAGCTCTTACTCAGACACGCGAGGATACAACCCCACGGTTCGGGAGCCTGGACCGGTTGAAGGTGGGCTCTCCAATCGTCAGCTCCGGGTGGGGCTGATCCTGTCCAATGCCCGCTTGGTTACCATCCTCGACGAGATCGATCCGTTGCCGGGCGGGGTGACTCGTGGTCAGCTTCTGGTGGAGCAGGGAGCAGGGCGGATGGATTTTTTTGGGTTTCCTCGTCATGCCGCCGACGCCGGTTTTGAGAGTGTGGCCATTCCGCACCATCTGGGTACAACCGGATTCACGCGCCTGCTGTACAGCGACCGGGTGGATCGTTCACCCCTCTCGGAGGTGCAGCGGCGCATCACGCAGCAGGCCCATTTTGATGCTCGGAATGTGGGCGCACTGCTCAACGCCCGAGCCTATTCGGGGGTGATTGCGCAAAGTGAGAGCACGGTGGAGGCGCTGCGCACGCTCTCGGTGTACCTCAACGCCACCAACAATCCGGATCGGGTGCGAAAGCTGATGCAGCTCCACAACGAGCTGAGAGGGCCTTCTTCCGCGCTGGTGGCCAAAGGCAAGGCCCTCTTTGAGTGTCATGGATGCACAAGCTGTCATAGCCCTCACCTCGGACGGTATACCAGCTTGGCGGTGGTGCCCCTCAAACACATCGGCACCGATCCTCGCCATGCGCTGGCGCGTGGAAATACCCTCGAAGGAGAAGGGGAGTTTATCCCCCTCTCCGTCACAGAAGGGAAACTCCAGGTGCCGCTGAAGGATCAGCGTTGGATTCTGGAGGTCAATCGGGTGGTGTCTCCTCGCCTCGACCGGGACGCTCGAGAGGAAATCCTGCCCCTGGTGGTGAGCTTGGATCCATCAGTGACCAGCAGTGAGCAGATTCAGCTCGCCGTGGGCTCCTTGCGGGAAGAGGGCATGAAGGTGGAGCCCCAAGCCAATGTGCTGAGCCTGCCGCTCCTGCGCACGGGGGCGCGGGTGCTCGTGCGAGGGGATGGGCTCTCGCTGGTGGTGGGAGACAAGACGGTGACGCTGGGTGGTTTTGAGCTGCAAGGGGTTTTACATCCCGATGGTAGCACCTGGGGGGCTCCGCTCCAGGATAATCGGAGCTCGATGCTGAAGGGCACGGTGACACGCTCCGACCACACACAATATCCGGTGGGGTCTCAGGTGGAGCTGTGGATCTCAGGCGTCCGCTCCGATCTGTTTGCAGGCGTTCGCAAGCCCGCGTCGATGGAGACCGTGGGCTATCGAGTCCCCAAGCTGGTGGGCCTGCCTTTTAAGGTCGGATTCCTGCACGACGGGAGCCTGAAGACCCTCGAGGAGCTGATGAACCCCGCTCGAGTCAAAAAGACCTTCAAACCCACCGGCTTCGAGGGCGCTCCCCCCGGATATGAGGGAGTCCCCGGCCATACCTTTACCCTCCTGGAGAGTGCCGAAGAACGTGAAGCACTGCTCGCGTTCCTGAAATCACTCTGAGCCTCCCCCCAAAAGTACGCCAGCAGAGCTGCTTCTCAGAGCTGCTTCTCAGAGCTGATTCAGAGCTGAGTCGGATCCTCAAAGAGCTGGCTGAGCAGCTCATCGGCAGGAGCAAAAGCGTCGGTGAGCACCAGCGGAGGCTGTTGTGGCAAGGGCTCGCGGAGGGCTTCCAGCAGCAAGTGGCCATAACGCGCCAGCTCCGCCGGAGGCAAGCCCAGCGAGAGCACATCCAGCAGGCGCTCTCCATCCTGAAACGTGACCCCCTCGAGGGTGGCGATCCACCGGACGGCTTTATCCGCCACGCCTCGGTCGCGCAGGCGCTGGAGACTCTCCGGCGTGACCTGGAATTTGGCCTGCTCTCGTCCCAACAAGGCCCGCACGGGGAGCAAATTCCGAATAAACCGGCGTGTGGTCTCCGGGCGGCCCGGCTGGATCAAGGTCAGCTCCACTTCCGCCTGGCTCAGCGGCTCAAACGAGCGGATGCGTAACCCCGAGTCCACCACCGCCTCGGCTTCGCGCAGCGTCTCGGCATCGGTGGAGATCCCCACCATCTGAAGATCCACCTGCTGGAAGGTGCGGACCCGCTCCAAAAAGGAAGGCCCTTCCTGCTCGAGGGCCAGCCGCATCCTGGTAAGACGCTCACGATCTTCTTCCTCGAGCCCCTCGGCAGCGGCGTTGAAGTTGCCCTCCAAGAAGGCTTCCATGTTGTCCAGCGGCAGTCCTCCCCCAAACGAGAGTGGCACCGGCTGATCGGTGGCCAGGATCACAAAGGTCTCTCGGCCATAATGTAGGCTGCGGTCGCGGTCCACCACCACATACACATGCTGATAGAGCGCCTGAAGGGTAGTGAGATAAGCACTCAAGAACCGACTCTTGCCATACCGGTCGATGAGGTTGGCCACAAACACCCCTCCCGGTTTGAGCAGCTTCTTCACCCCGGCATTAAACTCCACCGTCGAGAGATGATAGGGCACCGAATAATGATTAAACGCATCGCCAAAGATCACATCGTAACGACCGGTCCAGCCTTGTGAGACCAGCGCCTCCACAAAGTTACGGGCGTCGTAGTTCCAGGTCTTGAGGCGAGGATCTTGCTCAAAACGCTTCAATCCCAGGCGAGAATAGTTGATGCCCGTCACCACCGGATCGAGCTCGACCACATCCCCCAGGGCAGGCAGGCTCAGGCGCTGACCCGGCTGGAGCGCGTCAGACGTCATCGGAGTAGGCTGGACCGCTCGAATCCGCGCTTCAAGCTCCGCCCGCATCGGACTGGGAGGCAAGCCATAATACCGCTCGAGCAAGGACGAGAAGCTCTCTCCCGGCTGGACAACATGGGTCCGGCCTCCATACGCCGCCAAAAGATGACGAGGGAAGGTATAAGTGCCTCCGCCCAGGTTCAACGAGAGCAGAGGTGGTGGCAGCCAATTTCCCGGCTTGGCCGGATCCGGCTCAAATCGGGAGAGCTGAGAGCGGGCAGTCGCCAGCGCATAGGCCACCTCGTAGTCATACTCCAAGTGGTAGGGCGCGAGGCTCGCCTGCTCATAGGTAAAGGGTAAACCCTCCGGCACCTTGAGCAACAGATAACCATGAATGAGGCGATCCAGCCCGAGCTTTCGCAGCTCCTCTCCCGGCACTTCGTGTTTGTCCCCCGCCCATGTGACCCGCACCGACTGATAGTTGCTGTCCACCCGATTGGGCCCCAGATCCGGGTTGCTGGTCTTCACCCACTCGTCGAGGAGCTTGGCCAGCGGTGCCAAAAACGACATACCCTCCTGCGCCGCCGTCGAAAAATGTGGGACGGAGAGTGGATCTAAGCCATTTGGCTCCAGCTTCTGCGCCACCTGAGGGATCATCAGCAGGGCCAGAGCCGCCAGCCACGGCCCCACACTCCGCCAGAGGGGGAGCGCGCCCAGTGCCAGCAACGCCAGCGCAAAGGCCGACAGCCCCAACAACAGATGGGTACCAAACCAGCGCAGCAAGAAAAATCCCGAGAGCGCCGTGCCGATGATGCTCCCCCACGCGCCCCACGCATACACATTGCCCAACGTGCGCCCTCGTGCGCGCGAGTGCTCCAGGGCGAGGGCCGCAATGACCGGCGAAGCACACCCCAACAGGATCGCCGCCGGTCCAAACACCAGCAGAAGGGCGATGCACAGTCGCACCGGAAATCCCAGCCAGGGATGATACCAACCATAGGAGTAGATCAGCTCGCGGAAAGACCGCCGCTCCGCCGCCGAATAGAGCTGAGTCAGAGGCTTTTTGGCCAGCAAGTTCATCAGCGTCTCGTCGGCATCGGTCAGCATGGGCCGATTGACAATCGGACGGAGCCCCTCGAGCACCACATCCGGCACTCCGGCAGAACGCAGGGCGGAAAAGGTCGGGCTGGTCAGCCGCGCTTCCCGCATGATGGCGTCGAGGTGTTGGCTCACCACCTGCGGATCAAGCCGCCCCCGCAGCCGATGGTTGAGATCCACCGCATGGTAGATGGGGGCTTCTTCCGGCAGACGACGCAGAAGCTCGAGGGTCTGCTCGGGCACGCCCTCCGCACGTAAGGCTCGCTGACTGCGCTCCGGCCAGGTAAAGAGGGCGTCGTAGAGATGGCCTTCACCGGTCCAGCGTTGCGCCTCCAGCACATCGTCCAACGACTCCGCCGTCCACACCGGCAGGAAGGTAAACAAGGAGGCGAACAAGAGCAGGCGAGAGGCCAGCCGCTGAAGGCTCCAGCCCCACGGCCTCCGGCTGGCGAGCAGGCCCCCCAGCCAGTTGCCCAAGCTCATCCCCGCAAAGATGACCCCAATGACCAGGGTCCAGGTGTAGATCGAGCTGCCGACGTACCGGGAGACCAACCGACCGGCGACCATCTCGATGGCCATCAGGCAGAAGCTCGAGAGGGCGATCAGCACATACGGATGAAGGGGCGCTTCACGATCTGGTGGGGCAGGAGCGGGTGCCTTGTCCTCCAGGGTCTGCATCAAGCTCAAGCGGGGAGAATTTTCCGAGTTGACCGGAGAGATGAGGGCTCGCGCAGCCACCTCTGCGGCGTTGGCCGCTCCTTCGGCATCGGTCAGTGCCTGGAGCCGCGCTTGACTGCGCTCAAACCAGGGACGAGAGAGATGCACCACACCCGCCAGGAAAGCCATCATGCCCGCCACACCCAGCAAGATGCTCACAACCGGAAGTAAGGAGATCAGCACAAACCCGGTCAGGAGCACCCCCAAGATCGCGCCCACCGCGCCCCAACTGTAGACATCCCCAATGGCTCGACCCGTAGATTTATGCACGTCGAGGGCCAGCCGCGCCAGCACAGGCGAGATGACCCCCAACCCAATGGCCGGGAGCAAAAAAACCAGGGTCATCAACCCCAAGACAGCAAAGCCCCACAAGTGTGAGGAGCCCTCGGGATGGTTCAGGACCAGCGAGAGCGCCGCTGGACGAAGCTGGCGAGCGCCTTCATGCAACAATAGGGGGGCCAGCACCGACAAGGCCGCGCCCGCGAAGAGCTTCTCGAGGGTACGCATGGGGGCGGGCGAATCTGCCACACGGCCTCCCAAGAAGTTGCCAATGCTCATGCCTGCCAGGATCACACACAGGATCGAGGTCCAGGTATACTGCGAGGAGCCCACGGTTGGGGCCACCAGCCGTCCCGCTACCAGCTCCAGGATCATGATGGACATGCTGGCCAAAAACGCTAAGGCGTTGGGCAAAAAAGGCAGGACCATCAACGACCTTTCGCGAGGATGCGCGGATGCCGGTCCCGGAAAATCAAACTCGCTGGACGGGGGAGAGGTCTGCTCCATCATGTTCTCAGACCAGGGCTGCGCGTGGTCTGCTCCGTGGGTGTGAGGTGAATCGAGGGGCTTGGTGGTGGGATATTACGAGGTAAAAGGTCAGGCTTCAAGCAAGGAGCGCAGGACAAAAGGGCAGGGCGACAAAATCAAAGGACTGGCACACGCTCAGGCGCGGGGATCGCTGTCGTCGTTATAGTGCGCGTCGAGCACGTCTTCGTCTTCGTCCTCGTCCTCGTCCTCGTCCTCATCGTCCTCAAAGTCCTCATCTTGGTCGTGGCCCTGGACCATCGTACCATCCGGGCCATGCGGATGACCGTGCTCCAGCTCTGCTTCGGTGGCAGCGCGCACGTCCACCACTGTGACGTCGAAGACCAGGGTCACACCGGCGAGGGGATGGTTATGATCGATGAACACGAACTCTTCATCCACACCCATCACCCACAGGGGCAGGGCTTGACCGTCTTCGTTCTGCGCCATAAACTGCATGCCGGGGTAGATCTCCATGTCCGGCGGGAAGTTATCGCGCTCCACAGGCTGAGGTCCGGGACCAATACGCTCCCCGTAGCCGTCTTCGGGTGCCACCCGCACGTTGAGGCGATCTCCCACTTTGTGTCCCGAGAGGGCGCTCTCGAGGCCGGGCACGATGTTGCTGGCCCCGTGCAAATAGTAGAGCGGATCGCCGAGCTCGGACTGATCCAGCGTCTGTCCCTCGGGGGTGGTGAGCGTATAGTGGAGTGCGACCACTCTGCCATCTTCAATGGTAAGCTGCTCGTTCAAGGAGATCTCCTCAAGTCATCAGGATTGCACATCTGGCGCTAGCGCCGCGTGGTTGAATAACCTTAAACGCGGATGGGGTCAACCGGGAAAGTTCCACGAGCCTTCAGAAAGTAGGCTGGCACGCACCGTCATGGTTAAATGTGGCACTTCAGGCGGACGAGGCAATGCAGGGAAGGCTCAGAAAAAGGGCAGGCGGCGAATGAGAGGCAGCTCGGATGGGGGGCGATTAGGGCGCGAGAGCCTCTTGACCATCAACGGACTCAACGGCTTGGCCACGCCCGCTGGGATTACAGCCGAGGTAGGCGCTGGGGATGTTGAAGATATCGGCTTCTTCATCCTCTTTGCTGCACATCGGCACGGGCTGGAACTGAGCGGGCTGGCGAGGCTTGAGGCTCTCGGGGAGCTCCAGCTCGGGCGCAGCGCCTCCGCTACACCAAGAGCCAATGGTGGCGGTATTGTCTTCGGTGCAGCTGCAGGGGTTATGAGCGGCTTGGATTTCGCCCACATAGCGACACTGGTTGCAGTTGTAGCTGTCATACCCCACCGCGTAGCAGAACTGCTGCCATCGATCTTGAGGATCACAGTTGCAGCCTTTGCAGGAGTTTGAGGCGTAGCCGATATACGACATAGACCCGGTATCGTCGCAGGTGGCAAACTTCGCTTTACAGGCAGCCAGCGCAGCGGCTTTTTTGTCCGAGTAAGAGCTGCATGCAGCGACTTCATCGGTCTGACCGTTGCAGTTGTCATCGATGGAGTTGCCTGGCACCTCCGTTTTGCCGGGATTGATATTGGCGTTGGAGTCATTGCAGTCCGTGGAGTTCGTCACATAACCAGATGGCGGAGTACATGCCTGAATGGTGGAGTTTTTGTTGCCATAGCCGTCTCCATCCGCATCGCGGTAGAAGGTGTTGGTGACACCTTCGTCGGTTGAGCCATTGCAGTTGTCATCCACCGAGTTGCACGTCTCGGTTTTACCGGGGTTGACGTTGGCATTGGTGTCGTTGCAGTCGGTGCTGATGGTGACATAACCGGTGGGCTTGGTGCAGGCTTTTTTGGTGCTGTTGGCGTTGCCATAACCGTCTCCATCGGCATCGGCGTAGAAGGTGTTCTGTCCGGTGATGCTGGAGTCTGCATCATCGATGGCATTGTCGCAGTCGTCGTCTTTGCTGTTGCAGACCTCGGTGGCACCGGGATTGATGGCAGCGTCGGTGTCGTTGCAGTCGGTGCTGCTGGTGCCATAACCGGTGGGTTTGGAGCAGGCCAAGCTGGTGGCTGCGGCATTGCCGTAGCCGTCTTCGTCGCTGTCTTGGTAGAAGGTCAGCTTCACACCTTCGTCTACTTCTCCTGAGCAGTTGTCGTCGATGCTGTTACACACCTCGGACTCACCGGGATTCACGGCCTCTACAGCGTCGTTGCAGTCATCGGAGGTGAGGCTGAAGCCGCTGGTAGGGGTAGAGGCGCAGGTCAGATAGGGCTGAGCCGATCCATATCCATCCAGGTCCACGTCAACGTACCAGGTATTTTGGCCCTTCACACTGGCATCGTCGTCGTCGGTGGCCTTGTCGCAGTCGTCGTCGAGGCTGTTGCACACCTCTTGAGCCTGGGGATTGACGGCTGCGCTCTTGTCGTCGCAGTCTCCGGCGTTGGAGACCATCCCTTCCCCGCTCTGACAGAGCTGGACGGATGCGGCGGGATCTCCGTAGGAGTCGCCATCGGTGTCGAGATAATAGGTGTTACGATCCACGGCGTCGGTGTCGGTCCCGTTTTTGCAGTCATCGTCGATGCCGTTGCAGACTTCGGTGGCGCTGGGATTGACGGCGATGTTGTCGTCGTCGCAGTCAAATCCGCTCACAGTGGAGGCGTCGAAGCCATCTCCATCCACGTCGGTGAGGTCTTTTCCGGAGCAGTCCTGATCAATGCTGTCGTAGGGGAGCTCTTCGGCTCCAGCGTAGATGGTCCGGTCTTGGTCGTTGCAGTCTTGACCGCCTGCTTGGGTGGCGGCTTGGCCGTCCTGATCGACGTCTACCAAGTCGGTGCCGGAGCAGTCCTGATCGATGCCGTCGTATGGAAGCTCGGTGGCACCGGGATATACTTGGCCGTTTTTGTCGTTGCAGTCTCCCTCCAGCTCCGATTTGCCATCGCCATCATCGTCTGAGGAGTCCAGGTTGTTGTCGGCTTTGCCGTCGCAGTCGTTGTCTTTGCCGTCCTTAAACTCTGGGGCTCCTGGATAGGTGTTGACGTCTTGATCGTCGCAGTCGTCGCCGCCTCCCGCGATGCCTGCGTAGGTGTCCCCATCCACGTCGATCAGATCGACGCCGTTGCAGTCCTGGTCAATCTTGTCATAGGGTACTTCAGGAGCACCCGTGTAGACGGTGTTGTCTTCATCGTCGCAATCGTCGCCCTTCACTTCGAGGGCGTTTTGTCCATCGCCGTCTACGTCTACCAGATCTTGGCCATCGCAGTCTTGATCGATGCCGTCATAGGCGACTTCCGAGAGGGTGCCAGCCCGACCTGGATCGGTGTCGTCGCAGTCAGTGCCTCCCGAGAGAGTGCTTGGATCGCCGTCGCCGTCTACATCGACGAGATCGGCTCCATCACAGTCCTGATCGACGCCGTCGTAGGGGACTTCTTCGGCCTTTGGATTGACGCTGTTGTCCTCATCGTCGCAGTCCTTGCCGCCTGCTTCGGTGCCCACAAATCCGTCTTGATCCAGGTCGTTGAGATCGCTGTCATCACAGTCTTGGTCAACCCCGTCATAGGGTATCTCGGCAGCACCTGGATACACGGTATCGTCGCCGTCGTCACAGTCACCCTCCGCAACGGAAAAGCCATCCAGATCTTTGTCGCTGGGGACCGGTGTTAAAGTAGGGGTGGGTTCCTCGGGGGTGGGGCTCTCTCCGGGGGCTGGACTTAAGGTGGGTGTTTCCGTCGGAGCAGGTTCTGAAGAACAACCCTATAGCGTCCAGAAACCCAGCGCCAAGTACAGGCTGGTGCGCCAGCCCGTTCGCCAATTACTCATCTGTTACCTCCATGTGTTCGCCATCGCGCTGCTTTTACCAATCCTTTGACGAATGCGTCTCTTCGGATGGTGCTGCTCTGCTGCTGCATCAAACAGACTTGGCTCCGATTAAATCCGTCGTGAGACTTGAAATAATCGGATGATTGGATGATGCCATGAAATGCATATCTTTAGTAGCAGGAATTCTCGATAGAATGGAGGTGGGCAAACATTCTGACCCGTCACGCGCTCGGCGGAGCTGTCTTCTAAGCGGTGGCCAAGCTGAAGGGAAGAGAGCCTCCGCTCATTGAAGCACCAGGGCAAGACCCGCCAAAATGAGGGTGGTGGCCACCCCTTTCCGAAAAAGCTCTCCGTTGAGCCGATGGTGGGCGAGATTCCCCAGCCACACCCCCAATGCCACCGGTCCTAAGCCCAGGCCCGCTTGAAGCAGGACCGGCTCCGTTACAAATCCACCGACCGCATAACGCACGCTCAACACCACATTCATGAGCAGCCATAGGAAGGCGAGGGTGGCTCGAAAAGCACCTTTCTCCGGTAGGACACGAGAGGCATAGGCCACCACCAGCGGCCCCGAGGTGGCAAACGCGCCCTGAACAAACCCTCCAGCCAGGATCCAGAGCGCCGCCTCGAGGGGCTTCATGCGTGTTTTTGGGGGGGGATACAGGCTCCGCCACAGCTCCAAGAGGGCGATGCCCATCACAAAAACAGCGTAGGCCCGCCGTAGCTCGACATGATCGCCAAAGGGCACCAGCCAGAAGGCCAGCAGCGTCCCCACCAGCATGCCGGGCACCAAACGTTTCCAGAGCTCCTCCCAAACCACCAAGTGATGATCGTGGTAAAGAGTCCAGCTTGTCATGCCAATATTGAGCAAAGACACCACGGGCAAGACCACCGTCATCGGCAGGGTCAAGGCTCCCAGGGTGGCGATCAGCAAGGTAGAGCCAAATCCCACCGCCGACTGGGTGAAAAATCCGAGAAAAAGCAGAAAAAAGAGGAGAGGTGACATGGGGAAGGGCTCAAGCAGACAGCAGACGGATGCGCAGGGGCTGATCGTCGAGCACCTCATCCACCTGCACCGGTGCATCCCCCGTCAGCGGCCCCAGGGTCAGCGAGAGGGCCAGGGTCTCCTCACTCAGATACGCCCGCTGTGTGTCCAGGGCTTCACTCAATGTCGGTCCAGCCTCCACCTCCAAGTGGATGCGTGCGGTATACTCCAGGTTGAGATCTTTGCGCAACCCCTGCACCCGGCTGATCACTTCGCGGGTGAGCCCTTCGAGCTTGAGCGCCGTGGTGATCGTGGTGTCGAGTACCACCAGCAGCCCTTCATCAGAAGCAGTGGTGGTCCCTTCTTTCTGCTGAATGGAGATCTCCAGCTCTTCGCCGCTGAAACGCTCGAGCCGCCCGTCGAGCTCCACCTCGGCATATCCATGCTGCTCGAGGCTCCGCGCCAGTACTGCGGGGTCCATTGCTTCCACCGCCGCCTTCACCTTGGGCATCTGCTTACCCACACGCGGGCCGAGCTTGCGGAAGTTCGGTTTCACCAGATAACGCACGAAGGCATCACGCTCGCGCGCGAAGTTTAAGGCTTTGACGTTGAGCTCGTCGAGCACCAGGGGCAGATAGGGGGTCAACAGGGTGGCCAGGCTCTCGTCGAGGGTCACCACCGTCAAAGTGGAGAGAGGCTGGCGCACCTTCACCTGGCTCAAGTTGCGGGCGGCATGTCCCAACGAGACCACCCGTGTGACCGCAGACATGGCTCGCTCAACCTCTTGATCCACTTCCGCTGCGTTAAAGCGGGGATAGTCCGCCAGATGCACACTCTCCAGCCCTCCAAAGGGGCGCTCGAGGGCTTGATAGAGCTCTTCCGCCACAAAGGGGGTAAAAGGTGCGATCAGCTGGGTTAAGGTGGTCAGCACCTGATACAAGGACTGGTAGGCGCTCTCTTTGGAGGCCGGTTGTTCGTCGGACCAGAAGCGGCGGCGGCTCCGGCGGATATACCAGTTGTTCAGATCGTCTACAAAGGCTTCGAGCGCCCGTGCTCCTTCCATGAGGTGGAAGGCATCCAGCTCCGCCGTCACCGTGGACACCAGCCGATTGAGACGGGTGAGGATCCAACGATCCAGCAGCTCCCGCTCGGCGAAGGGCACCGTCGTCTGGCCCGGCTTCCAGCCGTCAATGTTGGCGTAGATGGTGAAAAAGCTGTAAGCATTCCAGAGTGGCAGGAGAAAATTCTTCGCACTCTCGCGCACCAGCCGCTCAGAAAACCGTGAAGACTGCCCCAAGGACACGTTGGCGTAAAAATACCAGCGGATGCAGTCCGCTCCCAGGGTCTCGAGCACCACACGCGGATCCACCACGTTGCCCAGACTCTTGCTCATCTTACGACCCTGCTCATCCTGGATATGGCCCAAGACCAAGCAGTTTTTATAAGCGGGTTTGCCCATGATCAAGGTTGAGATCGCATGTAAGGTATAAAACCAGCCGCGTGTCTGATCGATGGCTTCAGAGATAAAATCTGCCGGATACTGCTCCCCCCGGTCGATCAGATCTTTATTCTCAAACGGATAATGATGCTGCGCGAAGGGCATAGCGCCCGAATCAAACCAGCAGTCGATCACTTCTTCGACACGCTTCATCTGGCCCTGGTTGCAGCGGGAGCAGGTCCAGGTCAGCTCGTCCACAAAGGGGCGATGAGGGTTAAACTGGGCGGTGTCATACACATTTTCCGGCATGGGCTTGCCCATGCGCTCGTAGAGCTGCGCATAAGAGCCAATACACTCCACTTCACCACAGGTCGGGCAGGCCCAGATCGGTAAGGGGGTTCCCCAGTAACGCTTCCGGCTGATGGCCCAGTCGATGACGTTCTCGAGCCAGTTGCCAAAACGCCCGCTGCGGATATGCTCCGGCTGCCACGCGATCTGCTGGTTGTTGTGCAGAAGCTGCTCTTTGACCGCCGTACTCTTGATAAACCAGCTCGAGTTGGCGTTGTAAAAGAGTGGGGTATCATGCCGCCAGCAGTGTGGATAGGGATGCTCAAACTTCTGGCTACGCAGGAGAAGTCCTCGATGTTTGAGCTCGGCGATGATCTCGGGATCGGCATCTTTAAACCACATCCCTTTGTACGGACCTGCTTCTTCTACAAACACGCCCTTGCTGTTGACCATCTGCACAAAAGGCAGTCCTCGGCGCTGAGCGGTGCCATAGTCTTCGGCACCATAGGCAGGAGCGGTATGCACGATGCCAGTTCCATCGCTGAGGGTCACGTAGTCGGCGGTGGCGACGTACCAGCCTCTTTCGGGGACTTCTCCGGCATAGTCGAAGAGGCGCTCATACTCGAGGCCATCCAGCTCTTTTCCGGTGAGGGTGAAGAGGGTCTCACCGCTGCGCAGATCCCAGCTCGTGGGTTTGCCATCGGCTCCGACGAGGGGCTCTTCGGCGGGGACTTCGAGCCCGGCTGCCAAGATAAAACACTGCTCCGGGTGTGCTTTGCTGCGCACGACCTTATAAACATGGTCGGGATGCACGGCCAATGCCACGTTGGAGGGCAAGGTCCAGGGGGTAGTGGTCCAGGCCAGCAGGTAGAGCTGACCGTCTGCCTCCAGGTGTGCGCCGTCGGCGTTCTGCAAACGTTGGCCCACTTTGACTCGGAACTTGATGGTGACGCTGGGATCTTTGACGTCTTTGTAGTTCTGAGCCACTTCGTGAGAGGATAAGGTAGTGCCACAGAGCGGACAATAGGGCAGCACTTTGTAGCCCCGATAGAGCAGGCCACGCTCAAAGAGCTGGCTGAGGAGCCACCACACACTCTCGATATACGGGTTGGTGAAGGTAAAATAGGCGTCGTCGTAGTTGAGCCAGAAGCCGATGCGCTTGCTCGTGCGGGCCCACTCACGCTCGTATACGCGCACGTTTTCGTAACACTGCTGGTTGAAGGCGGCCACGCCATAGGCTTCGATGGCGTCTTTACCTTGAAAGCCGAGCTTCTTTTCGATGGCCAGCTCGACGGGGAGTCCGTGGGTGTCCCAACCTGCTTTGCGCTGCACCCGATGCCCGCGCATGGTGCGATAGCGCGGAAACAGATCTTTGACCACGCGGGTCAGCACATGGCCGATGTGCGGCAGGTTGTTGGCGGTCGGAGGGCCTTCGTAGAAGACAAAGGAGCCCTCGGGCGCAGGCTTCTCCAGGGATTTTTCAAAGATGTGCTCCTTTTCCCACAGCTCCAGGATGCGCTGCTCCAGGGCGGGAAAATTATAAGCACTGTCTACTTTGGGAAAATACGACCGATGGTTATGAGACTGCATTGTCAGACCAACTCCAGGCAAGGCTTATGAGCGACCGGGGGGCAGAAATTTCAGCTCGAGCCTGAAGCTCTGCTGTCCGACGCGCTGGTTAAACTTGAGGGTGCGAAGGGCTCGACCGACACAGCTCTCGAGCCCGAAGTCTTCAAAGTCTTTCTGATAAACGTCCACTTTGTCAATGCCACGATCTTGCGTGGCGAGCTGGACGCGGAGGGTGCCTTTGGCTTTCCGGGAAACTTGTCGAAGCTTTTCGTAGCATAGATTCAGCTCAGGCACAACTGGGAGCATGGCCTGGTCAAAATCTGGCAAAAACCTGCCCGCGTCAGAGAGGTAAATCCGCTCGCCCGGATGTGCTGGCGCTTGTTGTCCTTCAGGGGAAGGCACCTTCACCGGCTTACCCGCCTGCACCGACGACGAGATGGTCAACAAGGTGGAACGTTCGTCCACCACCACCACGCCCCCCGCGCCGTCGGAGGCCAAACGCATGGGCATCGAGATCAGCCCCTCTCGGCGATCCAACGAGAGACGCTGGCGGAGCTTGGTGGCCACCCGCTGCACTTCCGGCACAAAGGATCCATCCGGCTGACGCACCGCCAGTCCCACCCAGGCGGTATAACCATCTCCAGCCGCCAAGCTCAGGTAAAAGAAGGTGGGATCGCGTCCTTCGTTTTTGGAGAGGGGCGCAGTCGCGACGGTCTCTCCAAGCTGGTTGAGCCACACGATACGCTGCTCAAAACCATCCAAGAGCACGATCTCGTTGCTGGCGGTCACATCAAAGTCCATGATGTCCACCGCTTGATCGGGCAAGATGCTCTTGGCTTCGCCGAGGGCCAGGTTCACCCGGTAGAGCCGGTCTCGTCCCGTCCCCAGCAGCATCAGGGTGCCGTCGGGCGCAAAATGGGCAGGCTCGCTGGCATACGGAAAGGCCGCGCTGGCGGACGAAGGCATCGGGACTTTGGCAAAGCGCACGCCGCCTTTCCAGCCCGTGTTTGAATCCTGCCGAATCACGAGCTGCAAGCTCTCGCCCTTGTTCACGATGGCGCAGATATTGCCACGACCATCCACCAGCGACAGCGGCGCTTGGTCTCGATGCTCACTGATCCGGCTCAGGGTGGAGAGCTCCAACACTTGTGAGACCGCTTCACCATCGGCGTTTCGCTCGTTGCCTGCCACCAAGATGCCCGACTTGGGCACCATGAGGGTGGTGACACGCGGGGTCAAGGGCTCTATCGAGAGCCCCAAATACTGCCACTCAACACGGGGGCCGGTAGGAATCACCGGGGCTGGCGCTGGCGCTGGAGTCGAAGCAGGCGCTGAGGCTGGCACAGGAGTCGAAGCAGGCGCTGAGGCTGGAGCAGCAGGAGCCGCCGCAAGTGTGACAGAGCCTCCGCCCACACCAGAGGAAATCTGACTGTCTGAGAGCGCCACGCCAGTCATACGGGTACCGCTGCTCTCAGGTGCTGCGTGGGAGGGCGCTTGAGCCGAAAGCAGCAGGGTACTCAGCAGGATGCTGCCGGTGAGGGCCATCAACCGCTTACGAATGGGGGTGAAAAAAGGGTGCATAGCTCCTGTTGATCCAATGGGCTCAGGCCGGGAAAATTATGTTAGCGCACTCGAGACAGGACTGACAAGCCTCTTCCACAGGCTCTTGCTGAAACGGGCCTTCAGCACTTCAGACGAAAGAGGCGGCCAAAAACTTCACACGAGCCGGTTTAAGGTGCTGTAGAAGGTGCTGTCACCTCGCGAAGGTCATAGATCTCATAGGTATTCCCGACATATCCCGTCGGCTGGTAAAGCTGTCTCCAGTCCACGCCGAGCGGACGTCCAACCTCTTCTATCAGACGGGTGAGCCGATGACTGCTGACCACATAAACAGCCGGTAAGGGATGCAGCAGCTCTTCAGGACGCATGAGCGCATACCGCTCCAGATAGGCGCTCGGCATGGCGGTCCCAAAATAGAGCAGGCGTGGCGCGGTGGTCAGCTCACCCCGCTCCGGCTCAAGCGCATCGAGGGCCGCCTGAATCCGCCCCAGATTTTGCCCCCAGTCCAAGTTGGAGTCGTCCAGGCAACGATACGCCTCCACGCCCCCACAGCCTCCCAAGCCGTTGAAGGAAGCAATGGGATCCGGCCAGCTCTGCCATAAGGTTAACGTGGCACCCACACTCAGCAGCAGCAGCGCCTGCCGTCCGCCTCGCTGCACAAACAGCCGGAGCGTCGGTGCCAGTCCCAGATACAGAAAAGGCAGGACCGGAATCAGATAACGCACGCCGATCTGCGGAGCCTCACGCACAATAAAGAAGGCATACAAAAAGGCTGGCAGCCCCCAAAAAAGCCCCGGAAGCAGCCGAGGACGCAGCTCAGCAGCAGGCGCCGACTGACGCACCATCACCCGCATCAGGCCACGCACACCCGCATACGCGAGGGTGATCAGCACCGGCCAAGAGAGCTTAAACAACAAGGCCAACGGAAAATATGCCAGAAATCCATCCGCCGAATACGCTCCCAGCAGATAAAAAGGATACCCTCGCACATGGTTAAAACCCACCCGCTGAAGCCCTTGCCACCACATCTCCACCGCGTCGAGCCGCTGATAACTCAACACGAGCACACTCCACGCCATAGCCGCAGAGAGCCCAAGCTGGAAGAAGGTCCGCACGCCCCCCGCTCGAAGGGCCTGCTGAAGCGCCGAGCAGCGCACCACACTCAGCAACGCCACCAATCCCAAAGCAGGCACAAACACGATGCCCGAAAACTTCACGCTTAACGTCGCACCCACACTCAACCCCAAGAGCAGGGCAAAACGAGTCTGGAGTGTCTCCAAGTAGCGCCACAGGAGAAAACAGCTCAAGAACGCGAAGGTCGCCAGCGGCACATCGGTCGTCACCAAGCGACCATGCGCCAGCAACAACGGACAGGTGACCCCCAAAAATAAAGCCGCATCGGCTGCCCCCGTGTCGTAGATCCGCCGCGCAAAGGCCCAGAGGGTCCACAGCAACCCCACCAAGAGCAGCAGCATCGGCAGTCGCCCCTGCCAGAGCACCCGATGAGGCTCCAGACCTCGCTCGAATAACAAGGTGCGTCCAAAGCGCCATTGATCGTAGGCCGCCACGTTCGGCACCAGGGCATCGAGCGACGGAAAACTCAGCCATAGCGGAAGTGCCGCCATCAGCTTGGCCAGCGGCGGATGCTCCGGATTGAGTATCAGACCTGGATAAGCAAGCTGAGCCCAGCCCGCCGGAAGATGGGCCACCTCATCAAAGGTGAGTGCCGTGCCCGGTAAGGTGCTCAGCCCATACAGCAGCATGCTCAGGAGCAAGAGCAGGCGGAGCCCGGTCCTTAAAGTGTGGTGGGTATCGTTCATCAGCGGATGGTATCACGCAGCAGAAGCACAGGAAAGGGCAGGACCAAAAATCCGCACCCTCACTCGGGGGGCTGCGACCGTTTCCTGACCTCGTGTTGCGGGTCGGCTATGTTTCGGCGGTTGCCCTCCCTCCGATTATTCAGTACAGTGAATTCAGCAACGTTGGAATTTCTGTCATGCCGATGCCCTTGCTGTTGCCGAACTGCTTACTGCGGAGCCCTCATGCAGCCCCTGGCCTCTTCTGACGTTTCATCTGTGTATTCTGCACGTACCCGCTGGGTGGTGGGGCTGGGCTTTTTGCTCTCGGGCCTGTGTTTATGGCTCTTTGTGCGCAAGCTGGATCTGCATGCCATCGCGGAGCTGCCGGAGCTGCTCATGCGTTGGCCCCTCTTGGTGGGTGTCTCGATCTTTATGCTGGAGTTTGTCTTGAGGAGCCTGCGCTGGCAGCTCTTGCTCTCGCCCCTGGGTCAAGCGCCGCTAAAACATCTGATCTCGATCACCTTCATCTCCTTTACCGCCAGTAACTTGGTGGTGGCGCGCTCGGGAGAGCTGGTGCGACCCTGGTTGGCGTCTCGACGTCTGGAGCTGCCCTTAATGCCGGTGATCACCACCACCGTCTTGGAGCGGATCTTTGATCTGTTGGGCCTGCTCAGTGTGTTTACCTTGATGGTGATGACCTTACCCGACCATCAGCTCCAAGGGGTCTCACCGATCTTTCTGAAGATGCTGGAGCGGGTGGGCAAAGTGGGCATCATCGTCGGTGTGCTGGGAATGGGGGGGCTCTTCTTTTTTGCCACCCGCGAGCGGCTCCTGAGCGTGTTGGTCCGCTGGGGTGAAGCGTATTTGCCTGGGCCCTTAGCGCGCCTCTCGGTGAAGGTGCTGGAGGGGCTGAGTACCGGCCTTCAAGCCTTTCAGAGCTGGCGACCCCCCCTGCTGGCGTTGGCCCTCTCGGGGATGATCTGGATCAACGGAGCGCTGGCCTTATGGATCATGTTTGATGCGTTTCGATTGGTGCTTCCCTTCTCAGCGGCGTGTTTTTTGTCTGTTGCATTGGCATTGGCGGTGATTCCGCCTCAAGCCCCTGGATTTGTGGGGGTTTGGCAGCTCGCCGTCTCTCATGCGCTGATGGCCTGGGGGGTGCAGGAGCAGGTTGCAGCCAGCTTCGCGCTGGTATTCTGGCTGGTGAGCTTTGCCCCGGTGACAGCGATTGGCATTTTGTGCATGTTAAAAGAAGGGCTGAGTTTGAGCAGACTTCTGAAAGATGCTCGAGGCTCCGCTCCGACAAAACCCTCAGCAGGGGAGGGTTTGCCCACGTCCTAAACTCCCTGCCATATCAAACATCCCCTTGATTTGTCTGCCATGAGGTCCACGATGCGTCCAAATTGGATGACCCATTCCCTTACCGTCTGCTTTCTGACCTTCTTGAGCTTGTTTCAGCCCCACAGCGCGGCGGAAGCACGCGAAGCGGAGCGGACACCCACCCTCTCACGCGGTACTCAGGAGACCCTCGAGCGTTTGGGGTACACGCATGCACCCGCGCCTGTGTATCGAATGGGACAACAAAAAGTCGCCTTCAATGAGGCGGTTGAGTACCTGACCACGGGGGATGGGGTGAAGCTGGCCATTCATCGCGTGGCGGCTCCCACCGTCTTGTATCCGACCCCGATCTTGCTCTTTCACGGCATCTGCTCTAACTATGCGACCTGGGATCTCAACGAAGTGCAGTCGGTGCAGCGTTATCTGGCGGGCTTGGGCTTTGATACCTGGGCCATCGACTGGCGAGGCGCGGGCCTCTCGGAGCGTCCCGCAAAAGGCCGCTATTTTAACTGGCGCTACAGCATCGACGATCTGATCCATTACGATGCAGTGGCGGCACTCAACCATGTGCTGAGCCGTACCGGAAAAGCGCGCGTGATCATTGCAGGACACAGCATGGGAGGGCTGATCACCCATGCACTCTTGGGCTCGGAGCCGGTGTCGGATAAAGTGGCGGGGATTGTGACCCTCTCGGGGGCCACCTTGATGGGCACCGATGGCAGCAGTGAAAATCCGCCCACTCAGGCGCTGATGTCGCTGATCGGGCTGGTCTCGCCTTTTGTGGTGGATGACGCGGTGGTGCCAGCCGAAGAGATCACTCGTCTGGCGATGTCGGGATACTCTCGCTTGCTGGAGCGGCTGGTGCGTTGGGCGGGGGTGTGGTTGTGGAATCCTCGCAACGTCAACGTCGAGCTGATCGAGCAGATGGCAACCAAAGCAGTGGGCAATACGAATACCACCATTCTTCAGCAGTTTACCATCTTCGCGCACAAGTATGATACCACCAGCTTTGCCGGTTGGACCGGGATGGCCGATGCGTCAGACTATTTCCTCGAGAACGGCTTTGTGAGCTACGTGGAGCGCCTCTCGTCAATCAAGGTGCCTGCGCTGGTGATTTCCGGGGCGGCTGATAAGATCGTGGGAGCCCACAACGTCCAGCAGGTCTACTCTAAGCTCGGCAGCAGCGATAAGACCTATGTGGAGCTGGGAACCGACGCCGGGTTTTCATTTGATTATGGGCATGTAGACATGGTGATGGGGATCAAGGCTCCCGAAGAAGTTTATCCCGTGCTGGGGGCTTGGATGAAGTCCCGCTCCAAATAAAGTAAGGATCATGCGTGCGTGCGTGCGTGCGTGCGTGCGTGCGTGCGTGCGTGCGTGCGTGCGTGCGTGCGGGTGCGTGCGTGCGGGTGCGAGGGAAGCCACAGACCCGCCCGTCCTGCTGGCGCTCATGTCCGGTTTTGCCGAGCTCTTCTCATCCAGGTGAGGGGTGCCAGCCAGACCAGCAGTGCCGCCAGGTACGGAAACGGTCCATTCCCAGCGCTTCGGCTGGTGCAGCCGGTAGACTCGCAGGTCTCATTCAGCTCCGGATCTTGTGGGGCACAGTCGCAGAGCTCACCAAATCCATCCAGATCCAGATCGGTCTGATCGACGTTGGGAATTTCAATACAGTTGTCAAAACCATCGACCCAACCGTCGGCATCTCGATCAGGTGTATCGCTGGTCTTAACGCGCATTGAATATAGGATCTGATAGCCGCTGCTATAGTCTGAGTCGCTGAAGACCGTCAAGAAGGTATTGCCACCTGACGCCACGGCAGTGTCCACTGAGCCTCCCATATTTCCTGCCACTTCAAACGCGGTGGGGTCGAGACTGTTCCCATTGTAATCAAAACGCTTGGCCACAATCTTATTTCGGCCCATGTTATCATTATAAGCGCGATCCACGTTCCAGAGCAGGAGCAGCTCTTGTCCGTTGCTGGCGATGTTGGGCCAGTAGTTTAAGCCGGGAGCTTGAATCTCAAAGAGTGGCACTTTCACCGACTGATCGCGGTTGAGCAACATGCCATAAAGACTCGAATCACAGCAAGAATCCGGGTTTACCCCCTGTTTTCCCTGCCAAAAAATGAAATAGTTGCCTCCCACCCATGCATTTCTAGCCACAGTGATGCGATTGTTGAAACCACTCGTTCCGGGAGACTGAGTCAGGGTATAGACATTCAGCGGAGATGCCAGAGTGCTCAGGTCTCGTGCGAGCATGGTATTCCAGACAGAATAGTAGGTGCCAATCTCTACCCACGAGATGCCCAGCCGATCCCCATGCCAAGACGCATGATGGCTGCTCACCACACTGCCCGCTTGAGGCGCGACGAGCTGCCGAGGCACCAGGTCCATCGGCTTGCCCTCTACGTCCAGTCGCAGTGCATAGATGCCCGAGCCGGTGAGGTAATCGTGATACACCAGGATATAGTGTGTGCCCACCCAGAGCAGGGAGTGTTTCGCCGAGACATTGCCCATGATGCGGGTATTATTGCCTTCATCCAAGAGCTGCCCGTCGGAGGTGATACGTCCTCCCCAGAGTGTGACGTCTGAACTGTTGGTGGATGGATTGGACGTCCACACCGAAAGATGATCCTATCCACTCCAGGCGACTCGCGGATAGTTCTGAAGCTCGAGTGCTACCGCTAAGGGGAGCGGAGTTGTATCCAGTAGGCTGCCTGCTGCACTCATACGCGCCGCGTAGATGTCTTGAGAGCCGTAATAATAAAGCAGCCACGTCACCAGGAAGTTGGTCCCATTCCACGAAACAGCAGGCCAGTTCTCCTCTCCTTCTTGGGCGCTGACCATGACGGGCGCTGGATCGAGCAAGACGGCAGGTGCAGCTTGCAGAACCTGGATGGGCTGCAACACCTCCAGAGACAGCATACAGATCCAGCTCAACAGACTGAGCCAGACGCCATGAGGCCGAGGCAGACGTTAGCGCGCTGGATCCAGCAGCGGCTGAACCCACTTGAGTGGGTTGACCGTCATAGAAGTCGGGGGAGGCCGGGTCGAGCAGACAGGTGCAAAACGTCGAGACATAATCTCTCCTTGTGTGTACGTTGAGGGGCAACCCTCGAGACAGGGCCACTGCATCAGGCACCATCTTACGACGATTTGGCTGCACGTTGGATGAATCGTGAGAAGGGGAGGAAATCACAGGCGAAACGGGGATTGACCATAAAGGGCGGGTGGAGCACGCGCAAAAGCAGAACCGTCATCAGGTGGCTCTGCGGGACCACCTCAGCCGAAGAGTTTTCGCTCCCGTCCAAACATCACGTTGAGGATCTGATCGGCGGTCTCTTCGATGGCGCGGTCGGTCACGTCGATCACGGGCCACTGGCGGTTGCGTTTGAAGAGCTGCTCGGCAAACTCCACTTCGCTGGTGATCGCCTTGATGTCCGCATAGTCGCCTTCAAAGGCACCCATGCGCTGCATGCGAATGCGGCGAATCTCTTGCAATCGTAAGGGGTTGATGGTCAATCCTACAATCTTTTTCTGATCCACCGTAAAGAGCGTATCCGGCAGCGCCACATCCTTCACAATCGGGACATTGACAACTTTATAGCCCTTTTGAGCCAAAAAGACCGAGGTAGGCGTTTTTGACGTGCGGGAGACCCCCAAGAGAATGATATCCGCTTTGGGCAGCTCGCGACTAACCCGCCCATCGTCATGCCGCAGGGTAAACTCAATGGCCTCAATGCGCTGGAAATAGCGGCTGTTGACCTCATGCAGCACGCCAGAAGCACCTTTGGGTGGCGCTTGAAAAAACTTGCCCAAGACTGCAAAGAGAGCGCCGAGCATGTCCAGCTCATCTAGCCCGTCTTGGCGACACAGCTCGGAAAGATACTGACGTAAGCTCTCGTTGACCAGGGTATGAAGCACCAAAGGCTTGTTTTGGCGGGCCTCCTCGATCACCCGATTCACATCCGCCTGACTGCGCACATGGGCGAACTTCCGTACACCCGTGCCCGAGCCCTCTTCAAACTGGAGCAAGGCCGCTTCGAGGAAACGACCGCCGGTATCACCCGTTCCATCGGAGACCAGAAAAATAGAGAGATGTCGGCCTGTAGAGGACATAGCGGCTCCTTCAAATGAGATGTGGCGGCATTTTACACGATCTGAGGCCGGATGGGAGGAAGAGAGACAGGAGGGTCGGCAGGAAGTGAGCATCGGAAGTCAGGGTGAAATGTCCAATATGTTAGTTGCGAAACAATCCGACGGAGGCTCTGACCCGATCCCAGGTCTCCGCCACCCCTCGGCGTCCCTCCAGCAGACACTCAAAGCCGGTGGGCACCTGCTCAAGAGGACATACGGTCAGCTCCTGCTTGAGGCCATCGAGCTGTTGCTGCACCACTTGCTCCAGGTGGCGGGTGAAACCCTGGGCATCGAGCTGCTCCTGCTCAAAACGGAGGGGCTTCTCCAGTGAGATAAAGGCTTCAGATCGAGGATTAGATCTGATCAGATAAGTCATTGTAACTGGGATGATTCTCACTTCTGAGATGCGCTTGGCCAAGTGCCCCACCCCGGACTCAAACGCCAGTGGCCGACGTCCTTCTGGCACCATCATCCCCTGCGGAAAGAGCCAGAGCGAACGTCCCGGACTGGAGAGAAGCTCCTCCACATACCGCAAGGTCTGCCCCGCACTGCGAAGATGTTGCCGCCGAATGGAAAAAGCACCCGCCCAGGCAAAAAACTGATACCTCCGAAGCTGGCGATCCTCCATCATAATGTAGAAGTCTCGACCTAAAGCGACGTCATTTAAAACAAAAGCCAGAATACCGTCCCACCAGCAGCTATGATTGGGTGTCAAGATCACGGGCTGATCCGGCGGCAAGTCCTGGAGCTGCTCCAGCCCTCGGACCCACACGTTGGCCAGATGCGAGCGGGTCAACCAGCGTGCATACGGAGGCAGGAGCAGGTCTCCCAGCACGTTGTTGCGGGCGGGCACCTCCGGGACGCCTGGACGAGCGGGATCTTGCAATGGAAGAATGCCCCCTCCCGGACGAATCCGCAGCCAGCGGCCTCTCCACACCACCTCCGGGCGTAACATGGCCTTCAGGCTGGCCACGGTTAAGATCAGATCCCAGCCCAGCAGAAGAAGCGGATCCCATAGGCTCGGCTTCCGCCGATACAGGAGCCCGATCAGCCCTCCAAAGAGCAGCCGCCACACCAACAAGACCGGCGGCAGGAGCTGCATCTCCCTCGGCATCTGCTCACCTTGCCAAAAACTCGCTCCCCACAGCAGCAGAATCAGCGGCAGCGGTGCGATCAAGAGCGGGTAGCTGAAGAGACGCCAAGCGCCATAGGCTCCCCCCACCACAATCCAGCGGTGCAGCTTCTGAAAGAGCCCCTTCAGATCCAGCTCGGGATCCGGACAGGAGGCGGTCACGGGCGCAACCACCACCTTCAGACCGAGCTTCTCCACCTGCCTGCCCAGCTCCAAGTCGTCGCCGATATGTCCCCCAAGCCGACGATACCCCCCAAAGGCTTCGAGGGTCCGCTTGTGGTAACATACCAAGCTGCCCACCACCGGACGCTCACCGTTGGTAAAATCGGCCAGGGCTTTGAGGGTATAAAATGCATGGGGAGAAGCAGAAAAACCATAGGCCAAAAGCCGTTGAGCCAAACCTCCACGCTCAGGAAAACGCGGTGGAGCATACGCCAGCCCCGCTCCCGGCTGCATCACCAGGGCCCCCACCAGAGCGGTTAACGTCTCCGCTTCAAGATGAACATCCGAGTCCATCGCCACCACCACCTCATGTTTGAGCAAGGCGGAGCCGGCCCGAAGATGGCGCACTTTACGGTTGAGATCGGCAGGCTCGTGGGCACTGCTCACCCAGCAGGCTTCAACATCCGGGCGATTTTGCTGTTGAAGTGCCTCCAGCAGCTTCAAAATCACCTGCATGGCCGGATCGTTTTCCTGGGGTACACAGAAGATCACCTGTCGGGGCGCAGGGTAGGGGGCCTCCAACGCAGAGCGGAGGTGTGATTCGAGTCCTGCTTCGGCCCCTTCACAGGGGACTAAAATGCTGATCGGTGGGGCCTGCTCGAGCGTTCGCCGTGGAGGTCGATAAAACCAGGAGATGCCCATTGCCCCCAAGTTAAACTGCGTGCCCAAGCCCGCCAGTCCGAGGGCCAGCTTCCAAAGCTCCACCATGTCGTGCTCCTGTCAGGGTTTGAGCTGCTCTGCCGCGCGCATCAGCCCGCTGAGGGAGCCATACCCGCCCGAGATGGCAAAAATGTGCTCCACCAGCGGATCGAGGGCGAAGATCTGACGGATGATCCAGCCGTGGCGGGAGGGATCCATATAATACGAATAAGCCGCCAGGGTCTCGCGCGGTCCCAGCGACTGAAGCTCGAGCTGCCAAGCAGCCCCTTCCAGATCGCCCGAGCGGGTCCGCTGTAGCACCCTCAGCGGAAAGAGCTGGAGCTCCTCTTCGGAGGTATACCGGAGCTTCATCAGCTCCACCACACTCTGATAGCGAATCTTTTCTGCCGTTCGCTCCAGCACCCTCACCTCCGAGATATGAGAGGTGCGCGACGGATATTTCTCAGGATGGGCCACCACTTCGTAGAGCTGCTCGGGCGTGCTTCGTGTACGCGCATACACGGTCACACGCTTGAGACGTCCGCGTGAGGTGGATTCCACCTGAACCAGCGGTCCTCGTTCCAACATGGGCGTCAGCGCACGCCACCTGCTCATATCGCCTGTCAGCTTGAGGGGCAGCTCGACCTCCTGATTGAGCCAGGGGCTGGGCTCTCGTTTTTTGAGATCGCTTTTTTCTCCTAAGATCAAACGCTTAAGGCCCCACACGGTGATCAGGCCAATGCCAGAATTCCCGCCGTGTTGAGTCTCAGGGCGGGTCTTCACCGCTTGTCGTACCATCCAGTTCGTCTCTCGAACGTCGGTCTTGAGGGTATAGATTACACTTGAGAGATTGCTCGATAACGGCACGAAATTCCAGACAAAATCCCCAGTTTTGAGATCGCCCTCCACAAAGGAGGTCTCAATGCGCTCCGGCGGGCTGAGGGTCATCTGAATGTCGTTGTGAATACTTCCAAAAGGAATGTGTACCTTCGTGCGATAGCGTAGGGTCTTTTCGTTTCGCTCCAGCACTTCCACCGATTCCACACTCGGAGACATCCGCTTGTAGTTCTCCGGCTGGCGCATCAGCTCAAAGGCGGCGTCGGCAGCCGCAGGAATCTGCGTAAAAACGGACGCCTGAATGAAGTCTCCGCTGGAGGTTGACTCCAGCCAGATCACGTCGCTGGACTGCATCAACGCCGAGAGGCGTGAACTGGTCTCAGCAGCACTCCAGGGGAGCGGCTGGAGTGACTGAGCTTCAACCGAGCTTGTCCAGAGCATCCCCAACATCAGCAGTGGCATGAGCTGGCGGTTCCTAAAAGAGGGGGAATTTTTCGGCATAGTGTTAGACCTTCCTCACACAATGTCACGTTACCGTTTAGGATGGGAAAGAGGGCTGGAGGTTGCATGAATGTGCGACAAAAGAGGGCAAATTCAGCGCGAGAAGAACGCCTCATGATGGCACTGTGTGGCAGGAGTCCCCTCCTGTTCCAGCAAGCGCATGACCTCCTCGATCATCTGACCATTGCCTGCCAGATGAAAAGCAGCTTGCCGAAGTGCTTCCGAAGGGAAACGACGCAGTAAATCCGTCACCCGCAGACCCGATTGGCTGGGCTCGGCCCCGACCTGATCCGAAATCGCAAGCTGAATCCGAAGCTGTGGAAGGGTTGCACGAAAGGCTTCCAGCTCCGGGAGTGCAAACGCTTCGATTTCCTGCCGAACGCCCCAGAGCACCTCCACAGGGCCCCGATGACCGCTCAGGGCCAAGCTCTGAAGCAGCGCATAAAGAGGAGACATGCCCGTCCCCGTGGCCACAAAGACCAGCCGCTGATCCGGCAAGCTCGGAACATGCAGCCGAAGTTTTCCGCGTGCGGCACTCAACCTCACCCGCTGACCCGGCTTGAGGGCCATCAGCCGAGGGCTGAGCTGGCCGTTCAGCACATGTTTGATCCAGAGCTCCACTCGAGCCGGATTCTGAAGCCGTCGCGCAATCGAGTAGGAGCGCGTGAGGGCCCCGTCTTGATCTTCCAGGGTCAGGCTCACATACTGACCCGGAATAAACGAAAAAGCCTCTGTTACCTGAAAGATCAGCCCCTTCACGGTGGGAGAACGCTGCACACTCTCCAGCAAGAGCGCTTCCCCGGATGGGAGCACACGCTCCGGCGACGCTGGCAGAATTTCCGGTGAAGCTGGTAATGTTTCCGGTAAAACGGGCAGTATTTCCGGTGACGCTGGCAATCCTTGCGCCAACTCCGGCGAAGTCGGTGACGGATTCACCGCCTGTTGCCGGGAGTGCAGGCTCTGAAGAAGCTGAAGGTGGGTGGCTTCATGACGACTCGTCAGCTTTTCCGCCAGGGCCTGCAAAGCTGGATTTTCAAACGGATGCCCATGCAGCACCTGAAGCAGTGCTTGCTCAGACTCCAACAGAGGGCGGCGTCGGGGGGGATTTTCCTTCACGATCCAGTGCTCCTGAGCCTCAATGGGCTCTCAGACGGCGTGGTGCAACACCCGCTGCAAAAACTGCTGAGTACGGGCATGGCTTGGACGCTCAAGGAGCTGAGCTGGAGGCCCTTCTTCGATGATCTTGCCTTTGTCCAGCATGAGAATACGGCTCCCCACTTCTCGGGCAAAGCCGATCTCATGGGTCACCACACACATCGTCCGGCCCTCACGCGCGAGCGAGCGCATGACCTCCAGCACATCTCCCACCAGCTCGGGATCGAGGGCCGAGGTCGGCTCATCAAACAGGAGCAGCTCCGGCTCCATCATCAAACAGCGGGCAATGGCCACCCGCTGCTGCTGTCCCCCCGAGAGGCTGAGGGGATATGCATGGGCTTTTTCGGCCAGTCCCACCCGGGCGAGCAGGGCATGCGCCTGAGTCTCAAGGGCACTTCGGCTCAGCCCTTTGACCTTCTCGGGGGCGAGGAGCAAATTTTCCATCACCGTGAGATGAGGAAAGAGGTTAAAGCGTTGGAAGACCATGCCCACCCGCGTGCGCAGCTTCACCAATCCTGCGGGAGAGGTATCCACCGGCTGGCCTCCAAAGTGTAACGTCCCGCTGGTCGGACGCTCGAGCTGGTTCATGCAACGCAGGAGGGTAGACTTGCCACAGCCCGAGGGACCAATGATCACCACCACATCTCCTCGTGAGACGGTCAGGTCGATGCCATTGAGCACCTGGAGCGCGCCAAATTGTTTCGTGAGCTGGCGGATTTCCAGCAAGGGGGTGGTCATGGCTCCTCCGCAGCGCGCACTTGGCCGGCAGACAGACGTTGTTCCAGCCAAGCAGAAAGTCGAGTCAGGGGAAAGGTCAGCAGAAAATAGGTCAAGGCGATGCCCGGCCAGAATGTCAGCGGATCCGCGTAACGACTGGCCAGCTCTTGCCCAGTGCGGGTGAGCTCCGTCATGCCCATCACACTGACCAGCGACGAGTCTTTGATCAACGCAATGCACTCATTGGTCAGCGGAGGCACCACCCGTCGGAAGGCTTGCGGCACCAGCACATACTGCAAGCTCTGCCCTCGCGTGAGCCCGAGTGCTTCGGCGGCTTCGCGCTGCCCATGATCCAAGGAGAGCAGGCCCGCTCGAAAGATCTCCGAGATATAAGCGGAGGCATTCACCGACAAAGCGATGATGGCGGTGGTGGTATCGTCGAGGCGAATCCCCACCCCTGGCAGCACAAAATAGATGAAAAAGATCTGGACCAGCAAGGGAGTTCCTCGCAAAAGCTCCACATACGCTGCTGCCGGTGCGCGGAGAAGTGGCAGCGGGCTCAGCCTGAGCAGGGCGACCAGCAGACCCAGCGGCACCCCCAAACCAAAAGCGGCCAGGGCCAAAAAGAGAGTCCAGCGTGCGGCGATGAACATCATGGGCAGGGCATCCAGGAGCCGATCCAGCCGGAACTGAGGCTTTTCCTGCGGCGATGGTCCTGAGGGGGTAGCGGGTGTCTCGGTGGTAACACTTCCTTCGAGGTACTTTTGCTCCAGCCCCTTGAGGGTGCCATCGGCTTTAAATTTCCGAATGATCTGGTTGACTTGCTCCAGCAGCGGCTCGGTTCCAGGCCGGAAGACCATGCCCCACTGCTCCTGATTTAAGGTGGTGGGATGCAAGATCAGATTCGGAAAGCTCTGATTGATCATATACTTAAAGACAGGGCCATCCCCAACGGCTGCATCCAGCCGTCCGTTGGAGAGATCCGACAGTGCCAGATCCACGCTGGGAAACTTTACCAGGGTGATCGCGGGATGAGGCTCGAGCAAAAACTGGCCAGTGGTGTTGAGTCCGACCCCGACCTTCCGGTTGAATAAGCCTTCTAAGGTGGTGATGGCGGGTTGATCTCGGCGGGTGGCGATGGATTGGCCAGCGTCCACGTAGGGCTCACTGAAGAGCAGGCTCTTTTTGCGTTCCTCCGTGATGGTGGTGCTGGCAATCACAAAGTCATACTTGCCCGTCAGCAGGGCCGGAAAAATGCCGTCAAAGGAGGAGTTCACCCACTGAACTTCACAGCCCAGGGCCGCTGCGACTTTCTCTCCCAGCTCGATCTCGAGGCCCACATATTGATCGCCCACCTTGCTGGTGAAGGGGGGAAACGTGGCATCGGTTCCAATCTTCAGGCTTCCGGTTGGACACGCGGGTGCTGCTTGGGCTTCATACGAAGTCCCTCCCAGCAAGAGCATCACGCTCAGCAGCGTCACCTGTCGCCGCAGCATCTGAACATTCATGAAGGCTCCCAGCCGGTGGATGTGTGGCAAAGGGTCCATTTCCCTACTTTTGCCGGAAATCTGTGGAAATTATGAGGCGCTCGTCCCATAACATCACAATGCATTCTCAACGCTGGGCTCAGTATAGCTGAGCGTCGCCGGTCGGCATAGTCTTCTCAAAAGGGGTCTTCATGAGCATACTTCAAGCCTTGCAGGGCGTCGAGGGCGTGACGCTCCTTTCTGCGCCGGGTGCGGGTGAAGGACCGGTGGTCGGAGTGGTCGGGGCCGTGCATGGCAATGAACGCTGTGGGCTCGAGGTGGTGCTGGGCCTGGCGAAGCCCGATCATCCCTTACGCAGGCGCTTGCGCACGGGCACCCTCGTCTTGCTTCATGGCAATCCATTGGCTACGGAAGAAGGTCGCCGTCACACCCACACGGGGGTCGATCTCAATCGTCAGTTTGACTTTAACTTCCAGCAGCAACTGCCACAGGCCGCCTGGACCTTCGAGCATCATCGAGCGTGGGCACTCAAGCCGATCTTGGAGCAGCTCGATGCGGTGCTGGATCTGCACTCCGCGACCTCTTTGACGCCTCCCTTTGTGATTGCCACGCCTGGCCAGGTGGGTCTGGCCGAAAAACTGGGCTGCCCGCTGGTGACTTGGGGATGGGATCAGCCTGGGCTCTTATCTGACAAAGTGCTGACCAGTGTCTTGCTGCGGAGGGGAATGATCGGACTCTCCGTGGAGTGTGGTCAACATGGCTCGTTGGAGGCCGTCGAGCGCGCGTGGGATGTCACCGAGCGTTTTCTCTCTGCGATGGGCATGCTGGAGGGTGAAGCGCCCCCGTTGCGGCCCTGTCTCAAGCTAGAGCTGTTGCATCGGGTGGGGCGTCCGACCCCTGCATTCCGCTTTAGCCGACCCTGGGAGGGTGGAATGCAGGTGATGCCGGGGGAGCTGCTGGGAGAAGGCGGGGGGATCCGCCTCTGTTCCGCCGGAAAATATCGTGTGCTGCTGCCCAATCCCCATGCTGCGGTGGGGGAAGACATGCTCTACTTGGCGGAAGAACGGAGCTGAAAAGCTCATTTCTTTTCGAGGTATTTATCTGTAACGGATTGATTATAAAAAGATTCTAGGGCTTAAAGCACAAAAAGCACCAACACCCCGATGACCAAAACCGCTGCTGCGATGAGCAACATCGTCTGCGTGTTTGAATCGG
>JBJTQF010000031.1:0-2665 GCA_046075485.1 Myxococcota bacterium
GATGCTGCGGCATCTGATGTGCGAGCGACTGTTGAAGGGGCCGATGGTCTGGCCGGGCTGGGGGTATGCTCAGCGAAAGACTTCACTGAGGGGGCTGTGGACCTTCGCAACCATGCCGGAGCTAGAGAATGCACACAGTCAGGCGTTGAGTCGGCTCCTGGTGCTGATGGTGCAGCTTTATCCGATGCTGACGCTTGGTTTTCGTGTGAGGTCGGAAGGATGGCTGGCGCATGCGCTGCTGAGTGCGTGTGAGCAGCCGTCGGAGCTCGCAGGTCTGAGGCGTCTGTATGTGCAGACTTCTGAGCCGCTGAGTGTGCCGGAAGCGCTGAGTGGGGAGGATGAGCCGCTGGCGTCGGGGCAGCTTCAGCTTGTGCTGGAGCCGGTGGAGGAGGGGCGGGTGTTACCGGCTCAGCTTGAGCTGGTAGAGCAGGTGGGGGGGCAGGGGGCGTGGGAGGCGCGGTGGATGCGGCTGCTGAGGGCGCGTGTGGGTGGGGATGTGAAGGCTCGGGGGAGCGTTCGGGGCGGGCAGAGTGTGTCAGGCTCAGGCCGTGAAAGTACAGTCTGGTGGAGGGGCTGGCGTGAGGAGGCGGAGGGGCTGGCGAGCTTGATGGAGCAGCTTCCAGTGCAGCCTCTGTGGGACGTGGAGCGGTTGGCTCAGGCCGCTGATGGGACGGAATTGTATCCTAAGCAGGGCTCAGGTGATACGTCGATACAAATGCCAAAGGTGAGCAATGAGCAGCGACCACTCTGTCGGCTGGAGGTGAGTGTCTCGGGAGAGGTGAGGGGGGTGGAGGGCTGGCAGACCTTGCTGGTGGAGGAGCAGGCAGGTTTTTCGTTGAGGCTGTGTACGCAGGAGACACGTTTGCCAAATCAGTGCCTCCATACGCACATCAAACCGCTGATGGGTGAGGATAGCCGGGCAAAGTATGTTGAGCTGCTGCTGAAGGCACTCTCCGACTCTCGGGAGGGACTCTTTGCGCTCAATCGGGAGCATAAAATAAGCATTGGCAACCGTTTATTAGAGAAGCTCTTGGCTAAAGAGGTGGATGAGGGGGTGATGTGTGGGCTCAACACAGAGCTGCTGACTGCGCTTGAGCTGAAGGAGGCTGCGCGATATCTGCATCAGCGGACTCAGGTGGGGCTTCGATGGCATGAGGGGAGGGTGCATGTCATGTTGGCATTGAATGGGCTGGATACTCGGTCATTAGCTGACACTGTGACATGGATAGAATCGGGTATTCAGGCGCTCAGAAAGGCGGCAGAGCAGCTTGAGAGCTTGCTGAGAGGGATGTCGGCGGGGGCGGGGCTGTTTCGGGGACGCTTGGCACGACGGCTTGAGGAGTTGTTGCCGATGGTGTCTCCGCTGAGGGCAATGCTCAAGGCGGGTCTGAGGGCGGAGGAGATGTGTGAATGGAAGGTGGAGCGGTGTGTGCTGCTCTCGCAGGCGGGGGTGCTGTCGGGGGCGGATAAAAAGCGTGAGGGGACAGGGTTTCGGGTGCTGCGGATGACGCCGGAGCAGGTGGAGGTGCTGCTGGATGGGCTCGACGAGGTGCCATAATAGACGGATCGTATTCAGGTCTGCAAGGTGGTTCCCTCGGAAGACGCCGTTTCGTGCGTTACTTTGTCGAGGCTCGGCAGGTCCGGCAGGGCAAGAAGCTCCTCTTGAGCCAGTCCATTGGGAGAACGTTCGAGCGCCTGAAGCACAAATTCCCAAATCTCCAACCAATCTTCCGTCAGCGCCATGACGGTCTCCTCAATGAGCTTCAGCAGCTTCGGCAGGTTGGGCTTCGACTTGCGTCGTCGTTGTACCTCCGCAAACATGCTGCCATGCCCCTCCAGAAGCCAGTGGGGATTCACACCCAGCTTCAGGAGGGCTCGAATCGCGAGGGCTCCCGGCTCACGTCTCCCACTTTCGTACTGAGACCATAAGCTCGCGTCGAGGCCCAATCTTGCCGACATTGCGCGTGTAGAGATCCCGAGAGTCTCCCTGAGCAGTTTGAGCCGTTCCTTCAGTTCCATGATTTTCTCCCATTTTTTCGTAACTTAGCCTTTACGCTGTTGACCCTCGTCAGCAGTGTCAAAGAAGACACTTTTCACCTGGGCAACGTCCTCGTACAGTTGCGAAGTCACCAAGCCCACCCCGCTGCTTGCCAGGCCGATGGGGTGGGGTTTTCCCTGGGAGGTGATCGGAATGTACCTGAACAATCTGCCGTGCTGCAAGATCTTTCGTCTTTCTCTCGCGGGTGCGGGAGTGGGCGAGCGCCTGGGTGCGGCCACACATGAGGAGAAGCCTGCTTTGAAACATGGACAATCATACGCTCACGCTCCGCCAGTCGTGACAGCTCAAGAGAAGTTGATTCCTGGCGTGTTGTGGGAGCGGCGTTATTTTAGAAAAGATGCGCTGGCCGAAAGATTGTGCTGGCAGAAGAACAGACGTTATGGAAACATGCGGATAGAGGTAGGTTGTGGAAGGTCCACACCCACGAATGCCTCACCGCCCCCTCGCCACCCGGAGAGTAAAAAAGGGGGGGAGAGGGAGCGGCTTCACTCCATGCGGAGCACGATGAACGTAACACGGATTGACCTGCTGCTCAACCCATGACCGCCGTATGACTGCGCCGGGGAGCGGGATCTTGCATTCCACTCCCCGGAACGGGAGAGGTGC
>JBJTQF010000032.1:0-195981 GCA_046075485.1 Myxococcota bacterium
GCCAGCTCGACCGTTCCAGTAAAGCCGGAGGCAGGCACGGCGGCACCGGAGGCAGGCACGGCGGCACCGGAGGCAGGCTCGGCGGCACCGGAGGCAGGCACGGCGGCACCGGAGGCAGGCTCGGCAGCACCGGAGGCAGGCACAGCAGAGACCCCGGCAGCCTCTCCAGCCACATCTGAAGCGGTCTCCACTCAAGAGGGAGCGGAGCCCAAGACCGCACCTCCCACTTCGACCCCCACCTCCGACGAATCCCGCTGAGTGATCCCGCTGAGTCGTCCCGCTGAGTGATCCCGCTGAGGGATCCCGCTGAGTCATCCCAGAAGCCCTCCTGCGCATGGAGGGTGTCGTAAAAGGCCGAAGTCTCGAATCAGACCCTCCGCCCCCCCTCCAATCTCCCCCCCAATTCTGAGTTAAATACTAACTCAAAGAATATATCGCATATATGTTATGAACGTAGCGACCTCATCAAGAGTCTTAACCCGGTGGGGGAGGGCAGGGTGGGGGCGGACGGCACAGGTGCGCCGGGATGGGGGCGTTCATGACGTTCAGCCCCTTACGAAGTGATTCCCCACCTCCGAGTTGGGTTCAGGGATGACGGAGGAGGTTTCCCGAAGGGCTCCATGCGCGTGGGAGGGCAGCACGGTCTCCCCGTCCAGATGGGGTTGATGGCCGCAACACGCACCACATCACTTCTGCTCATGTGAGCGGGAGGGCAAATTACTCGGGGAAGGGCGGGGGAGGCTCAGACCACACTGGATTGAGTGGCGGAGGGGCTTGCTTGTTCGGCTCGCTGCTGAAAACGGGTGGCGATCTCTTCGTTGAGCGCGGTGAGGATATACGGACCTTCCGGCAACACGGCGATGCTGTGCTCAAAGTGGGCAGACGCTTTGCCATCCAGGGTGACCACCGTCCAGCCATCCGAGAGCAGCTTGGTCTCATAAGTGCCCATGTTGATCATGGGCTCGATGGCGATACAGAGGCCCTCGCGCATGCGCTGACCCTTGTCACGCTCAGAATAGTTGGGGACTTGAGGATCTTCGTGCAGAGAAGTGCCCACCCCATGCCCACAAAAGTCACGCACGATGCCATATCCATACGGATTGACGACACCCTCCACCGCGCGCCCGATGTCAGAGATACGCCCGCCCACCTTTGCGGCTTGAATGGCAGCCCAGAGGCTGGCTTCGGTGACTTCCATGAGCTGGGTCAGCCTGGGATCCACTTTGCCGACGGCATATGTCCAGGCGGAGTCTCCAATATAACCGTTGAGGGTGGCACCACAGTCGATGCCAATGATGTCGCCCTCTTTGAGCTTGTGGTTTTTGTTGGGAATGCCATGCACCACCACCTGATTGATGGAGACGCACAAGGTGCCAGGAAATTCATGATAACCCTTGAAGGTCGGCTTCGCACCTCGCGAGCGGATCAAGGCTTCGGCTTCTTTGTCGAGCTCCCAAGTGGACACGCCCGGCCTCACCAGCTCCTTCATCAGCTTATGAACGTCTGCTACAATCTGTCCTGCCTGCCGCATCATCCCGATCTCACGGCGTGATTTGATGTGGATCATATCGCCCTCATGCTCCAGCCCATGCTTTGAGTGTGTTTGAACAATCTAAGATATCATATGAAAAATCCGGTGGCCAGCAGTTGCTGAGAGGTCACCCAGAATGGAAAAACAGATGTGATAGGCAGGCTGGAAACTGCGGGCGAGGCATCGTGCAGCGCTAAATCGTGCAGCGCTAAGAGGTCACAAGGCCCCCAAAAATACCAGGCCCGCCACGTTGCGGAAGGCTTCACCTCGGCTCAGCGCGCTGAGCTGGGCATCGCGGAGGGCATCCGCCGGGGCCAATCCCTTGAGCAAGTTGCCATAAAATCCGTCGGCCAGCTCCCCGTTGAGCCCCGTTCGCCCCAGCGGAAAGACCAACCCCTGCGCACCCGCTCCCAGCCAGCCCATGCTGTAGGGCGCCAGTCGCTCGCCGAGCACTTCCGCACCGTCGTGGACCGGCATCACCAAAACCCGCGCCTGAAGCTGCCCAAACGGAAGCTCGGAGACCGTCAACACCCCATCTTCTTCAGAAACCTCCCCCGTTCGGCTGAAGATCAGCCCTCCCAGCCAGGGATGTCCACGGTGAAAAAAGCCTCGGGTGGAGAGCTGCACCGCCGTCGGTCGTTTTAAGGCATTCACCACCGCGCCATCGGTGGCGTTGATGTCCGTGCGCACGTTATAACTGTCAAGATAGGGTTTAAAAACCCCCGTCTTCAGGCGCTGGTCCAGGGGGGCCAACGGCTCAAGACCGGTAGCAAAGGCGTCTCGACGTCCCTCCCCGATCAAAAAGAGCTCCGCTTTACCCACCCAGATGATGTTTCGGCGCACATACAAGGGCTCCAGCAAGGTGGTCACCGGGGTGCTCAGGATGGGGCCTCGCTTCATGAGCGGCTCGCCTTCGCTGTCCAGCAGCATGCCAAAAGGCAGGGCCAAGAGGCTCCCCCCGGTCACCATCGCAATCCGCTGGCTGCCTTGATTGGGCAAATAGGCGGCCACCGGCGCAATCAAGGCGTTATACAGATCACGCAGCAAGATGTAGGTGTCGCGATCCAGCTTCTGAATGCTCACCAAGCTGCTCTTTTGCAGAGCGGCACTCGATGCCGTGGCTCGCGCTCCCGTGGCAGGACGCCCCGAGCTGGTCCGGGTGAGGGTGGGCTCCGCTTGCAACCGGCTGAGCAGGAGACGTTGCCACTCCTCAATACGCGCCCGCTCGATGGGCAGCTCTTTGGCTTCCACCCGTCCGTCCGGGGTCAAGACCCAGGCGACATAATAACGGTCAAGGGCGGTGTAGGCCACCAGGGTGGCCTGATTGTTCCGGGCAAACTGAAGGGCGCGCTTGCTGTTCCATAAGGGCAGGCGAATGGTGGCACTCTGAAGGTCGGTGGGTGCCAGGCCCTCGAGCACTTCTTCGACCCGCTCTTCGATCTCGAGGCGAGCGGAGCCGGTGCCGACCAAGGTAATGCCTCGCGCTTGGCCCCAGCTCTCCAGGGAGGCCGCCCGCTCTCGGCTCTGCTCCAGATCGCGGAAGCGACGCACGCGGGCTCGCTCAGAGATATCAAAAGCACGCGTCGGATCGTCGCTGTGAAGGGCTCGACGGATCAGCTCTTCATACGCTTGCAGACGAGAGGCGCGCCAGGGGGCGTCCAGCTCCGACATGCTGAAGCTGGCGTTGTCGCGGTCGATCAGGTCCAGGGCCTCCTGATAGAAGGTGTCGGCGTCGATGCGTCCTTGCCGAGTGTGAATCCGCGCCAGGGCGAGGGACGCAATCCAGGCTCCCGGCTGTCCCGGCTTACTTCGCGCTGCCCGAGAGACCATCAGATACTTGACGGCCTGCTCCACATTGCCAAGGGCGTCATACACATGGCCCAGGCGAGCTCGTAAGGCCGCCGCATCGGTCTCTAAGCCCTCGTTGATGGCTTTGGTGAGGGCCTTTTCCAACAAGGGAAGGGCGTCGTTCCACTGACCCGCTTGTTCAAGGGCCTCCGCCGCCGCTCCCAGCGAGAGGAGGGCTTGACGCTGAAGGGGAATCGAGGCCCACACATCCGCCGCTTGGTCTCGCCGAGCCGCTGCTTCCCGCAAAGAGCCGGTCAGACGCAAGGACTGTCCCAGAGCGTCGAGGGCTTGGGCTTCGCCGGTACGATCTCCTGCTTGCCGATAGAGCTGGAGGGTCTCCACCAAGCGAGGACGGGCCGCTTCAGGCTCGTTCTTGTCCAGGAGAAGCCAGGCCACCCGCTGGAGAATATGCGCGCGCAACAGCCGCTCCGGGCTGGTTGTGGTGAGCTTCTCCAGGCTGAGAAGCTGCTCTAGGGCCGCCTCGGTCATGCCTTGTTTTAAGTAGACTTCGGTCAGCTCGAGCCGGATCGACTGCTCCAGGGAAGGCGATGGGCTCCGTTTGAGCACGGCGAGGGCTTCTTCAAAGCTGCGACGGGCTGCGCGAAGCTCACCCGCCAGGGCTTGCTCCCTTCCCAGCCGAGACAGGGCCTGGAGCTGAACCGCAGGAGATCCCGCCTGCTGAGAAATCTGTCGAGCGGCTTCGAGCAAGGCCACGCCTCGCCCGGCCTCTCCCGATTCGGCGAGGGTATCTCCCAGATCCACCATGAGGGCCGCTTCTGCCGCTGGGGTGAGTGACTGAGCCTTTGCAACCGCCAGCGCGTCGGTGAGGAGGCGAATGGCTTGAGAAAGATCTCCGGCACGTCGCGCCATCATGGCCTCTTCTTGGAGCAGGCGGGTATCTTTGAGGCCCGAACCGATGGCGGCCCCAAGCTGCTCTAAGACCTGCTGAGTGCTGGGAGGGGTGGCCGCTGAGATGGCAGGTGCCGGGCTGAGGGGCGCGTCGATGCGCTGGCGAGGGCTCACGACCGAAGGCGGCGGTGCTGACGTGTTGGGCCGAGGCTCAGGGGAGGGCGAACGTGTGGCTCCCGCAGGCGCAGAGGGGGGGGAGGGCACACCCACTCGAGGTACACTGGAGGGCACGTTCTGGGCCGTTTTCAGCGGTGACGGCTCCGGACAAGGCGCACTTTCAGCACTGCTCAGCCCAGGGGTGAGCACACTTAAGCCTGCCAAGAGCCACCATGACCACAGGGGTGACCGAACTTTCACACGGGATAAAGGGGGGATGTTATGGTGCGACATGCTCAACCTCCGCTGCTGCTGCTGCTTCCGCTTGTGACGGTCCCAACTCTGCCGGGTGGACCGTGCCTTCCCACTTCTGAAGCGTGACGCTGATGAGGCGTGACACGCTGCTTCTCGCGCCCGCCGGGGGCTGTTCTGTCTGGAGGTAGACTCAGCAGCGGAGGTGTACCGGTCGCCCCTTTAGGGGAAGAGCAAGTCACCGTCCGGGGCTTGGCTGAGCTTCGTGGGCTCACGGCCTTCTTGCGTCTGCTCGATGAGCTGGCGGGTCTGGAAGGCGTCTGGCGTCAGCCGAAATGCCATTTGTTGCCCGTCTCGGAATACTTCCAGAAGAACCTCGTCATGGGTTGGCTTTTTCCGGTAAAGCTCAAGCTGCTTGTTGAGCTCGGCGGCGCTGCGAATGGGTTTTCGCTCAAAGCTGGTGACGATATCACCCGGGAGGAGTCCGTTTCGAGCGGCAGGGCTCCCCAAGTGAACGTATTCGACCACGGCACCCCGCACGGCACCCAAGCGGTTCAGCAGGCTCTGAGAGGGCTCTCGAAACCAGAAACCAAAGGCCGCTTTTTCCTGCGCTTTGGAGAGGGCACTCAAGGCCGCGCCATAATCTTTAGACAAGTAGAGCAGATCGACACGCACCCGATGGATGAGGGCGGCGTCGGCTGCTTTTTCAGGCACTTTGGCTTTTTCCAGTGCATTGAGCGCGGGAGGCAGGGCTCCGGAGGCAAGGGCGGCCTTGAGCACATACGGAACCGCTGCAAGCACTTGAGCGTCCTGCTGAACCGCTTCGGTGAGGGCTTCATACGCCAGCTCGTAGTCTTGGCTCAGATAGCCGTAGATGCCCAGGCTCAGCTCATATCCTTTGGCGCCCAGCTCGCGGGACTTGCGCAGCTCCCGGCCAGCGTCTTCGAGACGACCGAGGCGCAGGCTGGCTTCACCTTTGTAGCGGATGGCTTCGGGCATTTGTGGGTCTGCCACCACGGCTGCCGTCAGGTATTGATCGGCCAAGCGCCAGTCGCCTTTGTCGGCGGTGAGGCGTCCCAAGCGATAGAGGGCGGGCGCATACTTGGGAGAGCTCTTGACCGCCGCTTCATATCGCTTCTGGGCTCCATCCTTATCCCCTTTTTGGAGGAGCGTATCTCCCTGTTTTGTGAGAGAGACATACTTAGGGGTGCAGGCACTGATAGCCAGCAGCAGCATGATCAGGAGCAGGTTCTTAAAAGCGATCAGTCGGGAACGGCGCATCCATGCCTCCAAGAGTCTTAAACGAGTGCGGTAGGTTTCCGCTATACAACCGCTGAGGCACTTTAACGCGGAAGCACTCGGTTGAAAAGAGAGAAGCGCAAGGAAGGCAGGCTTCCAGCGCCAAAAGGGTCCGTGGAATCAACGTATCTCGTGAAACGTCAAGCTATCTTGCCTTGCCGGATAAAGGTCAAACCGTATGAGGCCGATCATAAGGGCGCTTGATTCCGAAGGAATGTGCTCAACCCACCACGCTTCACCGCCGTTGTTAAAGAAGTAAGTCTTTGGAATAAAGCGAACTCTGGCAAGCAGGGTTCGTGTATGTGGCCCGTATGAACTCCAGGGAGTGGAGTATGACGCAGCACGTCACCCCACCAGCTCAAGATCTCACCACCGCTGCGGCCTCCGCTCCGGTGCATCAACCCGCCGGGGAGGTTTTGCCTTCCGGCAGCAAACGTCGGGGGGGAAAACGTCGGGTGAGTCAAAACACCCCACCTCCGCCGACGCCACCCGAGAGCGTGATCCTCATGAAAGAGCCCGACGTGCCGCCCCCTCCCGAGGGCGCAGCGCCTGCCGGGTGTCTTCCCACGCCGGAGAGTGGTCCCAAGGCCACACCCGATGGCTCTCAGCTCGAGGGCATGCACCGGTTTATTCCGCCCGTGCTCTATCGGTGGCCTTTGTTTACGCAACATCCACGCCATGAGCTGGCCACCCTCTTCATCGATGTGGCGGGTTTTACCGCCCTCAGTGAAGCGTTGGCGGTCCTCGGCGCAGAGGGTGCTGAAATCCTCGAGCACACCATTGCTCGGTATTTTAACGCACTGCTCGAGCACGTCGAGGCATACCAGGGCCTGCCCATCAAGGTCTCGGGAGATGCGCTCACGGTGGTCTTTCCCAATCTGGAGCATAACCTGGATCGAGCGGCGTTGCGGGCGCTCACCTGTGCCAGCCGTCTACGACCCGCTGGGCTGTCGGTGGCGACGGTCCAGCTTCCCTCGGGCATCTTCTCGCTGGCCCATAAGATCGGGGTGGGGGTGGGCTCCATGCTCACCGGAAAGGTGGGGGATCCCAAACGACGACAGGAATATGTCTTCGCCGGAGATGCCCTCGAGCAAGCAGTCCACGCCGAACATCACGCCAAAGGTGGGCAGGTCTGGGTCTCGCCAGAGCTTCAGGCGCGGGTGGGCCAGCCCTCCTGGTTCGGCAACGTTCACTCAGACGGGTACGCACGCCTGCTCGAGAGCGCGGAGCCCGAGTCGCTCTATCCTCCCGAGACCTTCCACAGCGGCATGTCGCTTGGCTCCGCAGAGGTCGCACCCCCTCCCAGCTTGGATGTGCTGGTGCCTGCGGTGGTGCGGGAGCATGCGGCTCAAGGCACGCTCAATTATCTCTGTCGGCACCAGGTGATCACGGTCATGTTTGCGGGCTGTCCCAAGCTCCGCCTGGAGAGTCCCGACTCGTTCCAGCAGCTCGACGCTCATTATCGCCGGATGCAGCAGATCATCGAGCAATTTGGTGGTTTTTTGAGCGAGTTTGAAGCAGGAGATAAAGGCTCCAAGCTCATCGTCATGTTTGGCTCGCCGACCTCGCTGGAGGATCCGGCAGGACAGGCCGCTCGCTGCGCCAGTGCTATGCAGGCCGCCGCCAAAGAGATGGGCATCGTCGGCGATCAGCGCATCGGCATGACCTCGGGACGCCTCTATGTCGGACGCATCGGCTGCTCCAGCTTGGTCAAGTACAGCGCACTCGGGGACCGCATGAACCTCGCCGCGCGTCTGATGGCCGCCGCAGGCCGCTGGACGGTGCTGGCCGAAAAACAGACGGTGGAACGCTCCCGTGGAGATGTCCGCTGGGGAGAACCCCGCACGCTCAAGGTCAAAGGCAAAAATGAGCCGGTCTCGGTGTCCGCGCTCAGACGCTCCCTCAGCCTCAACCGACGAGATCGACGTGGCCGAGGGATCTTAGGACGCAAGACCGAACAAGGGGTGATCTCCAAAGCCTTCGAGCAGCTCAAAAATGGACGCGGAGGGCTGGTGATGCTCTCCGGTGAGGCCGGTATTGGCAAAACCCGGCTCATGGAGTACGTCCGCCGCCTCGCCCGCGAACAGGACAACCTCCCGGTGCAGACCTGGAGCGGCTCGCCTCAGCTCGTCGAGAGTCCCCTCAGCGCCATCAGCGGGCTGCTGTCGGAGATCGTGCGCATCTCGCCGAATATGCAGGAGGCGCAAGCACAGGCCACCTTCGAGACGTGGCTGGATCAGCAGCCAGAGTCCTGCAAGCGCAACATCACCCTGCTCGGGCAAGTGCTGGGGCTGGAGCTGACACTCGATCCGGTCCTGCTCTCGCTGCCAGTCGAGCAGCTTCAGCAGCTCCGTCAAGGTGCGGCGGTGGAGATGCTTCAGCGTGAGCTGGGTCAGAAGCCCCGCATCCTGATCTTCGATGGGGCGGAGCGCATGGACACGGCATCGCTGGCGGTGCTCTCAGAGCTGTCGGTGAGCCTGCCTCAAAAGCCCGTGCTGGTGGTGCTCACCGCGCGTCCGGCAGGGCAGGAACTGGCGGCTGGGCTGGCGGCGCTCGCAAAACGACCGGATACCGTACACCTCGAGCTCAAGCCCCTCACGCCCAAAGAAGCGCTGCGCTTGGCGGCTCGACGGTTCAAGGTCAAACACATCGACTCGGAGCTGGCAGGGCTGCTCCAGAGCCGATCCAACAATAATCCACTCCTGCTCGAGTCGTGGGTCACTCTGCTGCAAGAGCGTGGGCTGATCCAGGTGCTCAACGATAAGGCGTTCCTGCGAGGAGTCCAGCGGCTCAATGAGCTGCCAGACCGCTTCGAGGCGCTGGTGTTGACGCAGCTCGAGCGGCTCCCGCCCGAAGCACAGCTCACCGTGCTGGTGGCCAGCGTGATGGGCATTCCGTTCACAGCGGCGGAAGTGGCGGAGCTGCACCCTCAAGGGCTCTCAGAGCTGGGGGTCTCCAGCCACCTGCGGCTCGCCAATCGTGCGGAGCTGATCTGGTATGACCGTGGCAGGGACGGTTATGTGCTCTTCCCGCGCTCGGAGGTACGCGAGGCGATCCATGACTCGATGCCCTTCCACCTCAGACGCTCGCTGCATACGTTGAGAGCGGCAAGGCTGATCGAACAGGCGCAAGGCCACTTCTCGCCAGAGCTGCTGCTGCTGCTCGCGGCGCACTATGAGTATGTCGAAGCGCCCGAGGAACAAGCACACTACTACGCAGAGGCCATGAAGGTCTGTCGCGAACGAGGCGATACCGAAGGGGTTCAACGCTGGGGACGGCGGATTCTCGGGCTCGGGGCGCTGGCTCCCGGCAATTCCACCCGCTTGGAGGCGTTTGCCGCCACCAGTGACGCACTCTCTCGGCGAGGCGAAAACGAAGAGCGGGTGAGCCTCACCCGGCAGTGGGCGACGGAAGCACGGGATGCCTCGGTGCTGGGCTCTCTCTCGCTGGCCCTGCGCCAGCACGCCACCGGACTCGAGCGACTCAGCCGCGCCGATGAAGCCCTGGGCGTGCTCGAGGAGGCCATCGCCGTGGCCGAGTCCCTCCATGATCGGGTGCTCCAGACCGAGACGATGGTGCAGCTCTCCATGATCCACGGGGAAAATGGCCGAGCCGATAAAGCCCTCGAGTGGATCGAGCGGGCCTCCACCACCTATCCCGGTGAACACCCCGAGCTGATGATGCGCATCTTCTCCAATCAGGGGTTTGTGCTCAACCAGCTCAACCGGCCCAAAGAGGCGCACGCCGCATTTGTGCGAGCCCTGGCCCTCAGCGAGGAGAGCGGCAACATCTATGTCCAAGGGGTGCTCGTCGGCAATATGGGCATCGAGCTGTGGAGCATGGGGTATCCACAAGAAGCCCATGAGACCCTGCTCAGAGGGCTGGAGCTCAAACGTCGGGTGGGCGACCGCCGAGAGATCGGCTTAACCCTGCTCAATGTGGGCTTCTCTTTCTGCAAACTCGGGGAGCTCAGCAAAGCACGCTCGTTTACAGAAGAAGCCTGTCAGCTCTTTTTGCACCTCAACTACGGTCGAGGGGCCATCTACGCACTCAGCAACCTGGGGGAGATCCTCACGCTGCTCAGCGACTTCGAGGCGGCAGAGCACCGATATGCAGAAGCTCAAGCCCTGCTGGATAAAGGACCACACCTCGGCTTGCAGCTCGAGCTCTGGCTGCGACAAGGAGAGCTGGCGCTGGCACAACACGATATTCCTGTGGCGCTGAGCTGGTTCGATAGGGCGCTGGCGTCCTGTACCAAACCCTCTCACGTCCACTTCCGCTGCAACGCCCACGAGGGCCGCGCAATGGCCTTCATCGAGCAGCGCGAGCTGGAGCAGGCCCACGCTCAGATCGAGGAAGCCCTCAAGCTGCTCGAGAGTGGATGCAACGGCTTGAGTTTTCCTCAGCGGGTCTGGTGGCGCGCCCATCTGATCTTTGCGGCACTCAAGCAGGGCGAACGAGCAGAACAGTGCGCCGAAAAAGGCTGGGAGCTCATGGAAAAAGAGCTGCATCAGCTCCAGGGTGCGGCGGCCAGAACGCGACTGGCTCGAGCGTGGCCCTGGTCTCGGGGGCTCAATGCGTGGAAGCGGGTCAAGCGCGTCAAGGCGGTGTCGGGAGATGAGGATCCGGCGCTGGCGCTGGCAGGCTAAAAGAGGGCAGGCTAGAAGAGGGCATCAGAGGACGACTCAAGCCCAAAGCTCGAGCCGTCCAGGTCCGCAGGCGCATCCGCTCGTGTACTCAGGCGTTGAGCTCCTGGGCTACCGAGAGCAAGACCGTGACCGCTGCCACCCCTTCGCCATGTCCGCTGATCAGCCGCTGCTCCTGCACCCTCAGCCGAGCAATCACCGCTGCATGGCGCTCCACAAAGGCCGAGAGCGCCGCTCGCACGGAGCTGTTTTGAGCCGATTTTCCCACCCGCACCGCCAGCCGATATTGCAGATCCAGCAGCCGACCTCTCAGCAGGGTCATGGCACTGCCTTCCCACCGATCCTGCGGCTCCGAACGATGCGAGAACTCAAAGGCGGAGCGAACCCGGGTCTCTTCTGCCACCGCATGATACAACCACGCCGCATCCGCCAGGCTGAGCTGCGCATCTTCTTTGAGCTGCGCAATATCCGACGCCGATGCCATATACGAATAGCTGGCGATCTGACGCGCCAGTCCCTCGGGCAGACCCAGTGACACGTAGTGCCGAATGTCTTCCAGATAAAGCTGAGCCGCACGCGGTGGCAACAAGGACAGAAGCTGCTCCCGTAAGGTGAGCATGTCTCCCTTCAGACGGCTGATGAGCTGCTCGGGCTCAAAGACGTTATATCCTCGGCGCAGGGTTCGACGGCAGTGAGCGGCAAGACCATATTCCAGATCAAGCAGCACCCGATACTGAGCCGCCGCCGGGAGCCGAAGGGCCGGATCCAACACGGCGCTCCGCACTTCGGGCACGCCCAACATATCGGCGCTCACCAGATAGGCCATCGCCACTTCCGCGATGGTGTGGCCCGTGTCTTCGTAGATCTCCTGGAAGAAGGTCATGCCCGCCATGTCGATGATGCGGCTGGTGAGCACGGTGGCAATAATATCCTGCCGGAGCTTGTGGCCCTTGATGGCGGTGGCAAAAGGCGCTCGCAAGATGGCAGGGAAGTACGAGAGCAACAAGCCCTCAATATAGGGAGTCTGAAGGCGGGCGTCGCGCTGGAGCCACGCACGCACGCGCATCTTGGTGAAGGCCGCCAAACGTGCCAGCTCGGGACGGGTGAGCCCATGCCCTTTCTCAAACCGATGGGCCAGCTCGCTGCTGCTGGGCAGGCGCTCGGTCTTCCGATCCAGCTTCATGGCGTTGAAGAGGTCTTCCATCAGATAACCGAAGGGCCGATGATCTTCCTGACAGCGCAGTCCGTCGAGGCTCAACAGCAGGCTCTGGCCTCGGTTGTGAGACAACACCGACTCGCTGACGTCGGGGGTCATCTGGAGCAGGAGCTGATTTCGGTCTTCGCGGGTGAGGGTGCCCGAGGCGATCAGGGCTTGGAAGAGGATCTTGAGGTTGACTTCATGATCGCTCATATCCACACCGCCGGAGTTATCCACGGCATCGGTGTTGAGCCGTCCACCTCGCTGAGCGAACTCGACACGAGCGGCTTGGGTGAAGCCCAAGTTACCCCCTTCGCCAGCCACTTTGGCCCGGAGCTGCGTGGCATCCACGCGCACGGCATCGTTGATGCGGTCTCCCACATCCGCATGGGTCTGGCTGGAGGCTTTGACGTAGGTGCCGATGCCGCCGCTCCACAGGAGGTCCACGTCGAGCTGGAGCAGAAGCTGGATCACCTGCTCCCCCGACAAGCTGGTGGCGTGCGTGCCCAGCAGGGCTTGAAGCTCGGGGGTCAGGCTGATGGCTTTGGCGGAGCGTTTGAACACGCCTCCCCCCTGGCTGATCAGGGCGGGGTTGTAGTGTTCCCAGGTCGAGCCCGGCAGTTGAAACAGTCTCAGCCGCTCTTCGTAGCTGCTGGCCGGGTCCGGCTGCGGATCGAGAAAGATGTTGGCATGATTAAAAGCGCCCAGCAGCTTGAGGGTCTTACTCAGGAGCATGCCGTTGCCGAACACGTCGCCGCTCATGTCGCCGATGCCGATGGCGGTGATGACGTCTCGTTCGGGATCCAGGCCGAGATCCCAGAAGTGCCGCTTGACGCACTCCCAGCCACCTTTGGCGGTGATGGCTTCTTTTTTGTGGTCGTAGCCGTTGGAGCCTCCCGAGGCGAAGGCGTCGTCGAGCCAGAAGCCATACTCTTTAGAGATGCCATTGGCGGTGTCGGAGAGATGGGCGGTGCCTTTGTCGGCGGCGACCACCAGATAGGGGTCTTCTTCGTCGTGGATCACCACTTGGGAGGGTGGCACCACTTTTCCGGCCACGATGTTGTCGGTCACATCGAGCAGACCTCGGATGAAGGTCTGATACATCTGATCGGCCAGACGGCGCTCGGCGTGACGGTCGGGCGCTTGCTGCTTGAGGATGAAGCCTCCTTTGGCACCGACGGGCACGATCAGCACGTTTTTGGTCATCTGGGTGCGCATGAGATCTAAGATTTCGGAGCGATAGTCGTCATGGCGATCCGACCAGCGGAGGCCGCCGCGTGCGGTGGGGCCACCCCGCAGGTGGATGCCTTCTACGGCGGGATGGTAGACAAAGATCTCTCGCCAGGGACGAAGTCCTGTCTGGCCGGGCAGGGCTCGCTCGGAGTCCAGCTTGAAGGATACAAAGGGCCGCGCAGGCACCCGGAAGGCGTTGGTCCGCAGGGTGGCTTCAATGATCCGCAAGACCAAGCGCAAGACACGATCTTCAGCGGCGCTCTCCACCGATTTCAGATACCCCTGGAGGCTGGCGCGCAGGCTGTGAAGCTGGCTCTGTCGCACTTCCGAGGAACGTTCACCCAGGGCGGGATCATGGCTGGCCACAAAAAGCGCGATCAGCAGATGGCTGGCTTCGGGATGAGACAGCAACACACGGCGCATGAACTCGTGGGGAATGTTCTCGAGCTGGCGCGCATAGGCCAACCATGCCCGCAGGAAGTTCACTTCTCGCCACGTTAAGCCCGCACCCAACACCAGCCGGTTGAGGGGGTCGTTCTCACACGCACCCGCGAGCACGGCGGTGAGGCTCTCAGCCAGCAAGGAGGTGAGCTCGGCGCTCGAGAGACGTGCATGACCGGTGAGCCCATCGATGCGGAAGGTGTCGAGGGTGACGGGGCCGTGTTGTATGTTCAGCTCGGGTGTCTCCAGCTCGGTGGCGCTCTGGTCGATCACCCGAAGCCCGAAGTTCTGGAGCACGGGCAAGGTATCGGTCAGATACAGTTTCTGGGTACGCACGAGCTGAACCAGGGCCACGGCATCGACGCTGCTGGGCGCATCCACCAGCACTTGAGTCTGAGCGTGTGTCACAAGAGCTTGCTGCTGAAGCTCGGATAGGCGAAAAAAGACCTGCGTTTCAGAGTTCATGTACTCCTCCTGAGGTTTCAGAAATGGGGCGCATTGTAGCCGGGGCTGCTCAGACTTGCAAGTATGGCGGAGGAGCGGTGTTTAAAACTAAAACAGAGGGTACAGACTCAGAATGTTGAGCTATTTCTGAAGGAGGGCTTCCAGGGCGGCGAGACGGGCTCGGAGGTCGGCAGCGGTGGCCTCGGCCTGAGCTGCTCGGGCCTCCGCTTGGAGTCGGGCTTCGACTTCTGCGCGGGCCTGAGCCTCGGCTTCGGAGCGTTTACGCTCGTGCTGCTCTGCTTTGGCGGCCATAAAACGAGCGAATCCTTCCGCCGCTTCTTTGTCCACCCGATCTTGATCGGGCAGGGGGAGTGGTTCAGCGGCACCGGGCACCCAGAAGCGCAGGTGATCGCCCATCACCTGGAGAAAGAGCCCCAAGGTGTGGCTGTAGAAGCGCTCTTCACTCACGGGGGTCTGGGCCACATACTGGCCGTTCTCCAGCCGGAGGAGCTGGAATCGTGGCTTCAGATACGAAGCGGTGGGATCAAACAGGACATATTCTTGAATGCCGAGCTCGGCATAGAGGCTCTTTTTGAAGCCCTGGTCGCGTCCTTTGGTTTTTTTGGAGGTGATCTCAAAGACGATGTCGGGCGCTTTGCCCTCCTCCCAGAAGAGATAGACCCGCCGACGTCCACTGGGGATCCCGAGGGAGACATACACATCGGGGGAAAAAGACTTTTTGGGGTTGCCTTCGACGTAATACAGCAGGTTCAATCCAGAGACATACACGTCTGTGCGGCTGGCAAAATACCGCTTGAGGGTGAGGCGAACCGAAACCACCTCTTCAAAGTGCAGATCATCTTCAGCCAATGGTTTATTGTCCCGCTCGGGGTAATAAATGGGCCGCTTCCGAAGACGCTCCGGCTTGCTGAGCCCTGCTTGAGCAGCAGCACTCGGCTCCACCTGCGTTTGAAGCGGGACGTGTAGGGGACGGCTGATCATGGCTCCACCTCCAAACTCGGCACAGATAGCCTCACGATGCGCCTCCGGATCAGAGCATCTCTTCTAAAGTAGGATAGCGGCCTGAAGTGGCCGTGTCAACGCCCTTGTGGGGAGTCGGCATAACTGTCATGTGTGGCAGAACGCTCGATTGGGCAGGAGAGGGCTTGGCTGGAAGCGATTCGACAGACGTGCTCACAGGAGGCTGTGATCAAATCCGGCGCGTCACCGGCACCCACAGGATACCAAAGGCTCGAAGCTGCACGTCGTTCTTTTCCAGCCGGACGGGTTGCTCTTCCACCTGCTCCGCCAGCGCCTGGGCCTTCTCAAAGGCTTCTTGCAGCGCACCGTCCAGCCGCGCCTGGAGCGCATCCGCTTCTTCCTGGAGATCCGCCAGCTCCTGCTCCACCCGGCTCAGCCGCGCACCTGCTCGAGCGGTCTGCGCTCGCTTGTTCATGGTCTTGCTGATCGCAGGCTTTCGCCCCGAAAAAAACGAGAGCAGCGTGGTTCCAAAGGTCACCGCCTCATCCAGTTGACGCGAGCGCGCCACACCCTCTTGTTCTGCCAGCTCCGCCTGTTTTCGCTCCACCCGGTCTTGCAGCCGATCCAGCTCTTTTTTATACTTCTCCGAGACTTTGTTCATCTCCAGCTCGGCGGCGGCTTCTGCTGCTTGACGGCAGCGGGCCACAAACGCCTCGCGGGTCTCCCCTGCGCGCCCGTATAACTTGAGCCCTCGGTGGACAAACATCCCAGTGGTTTCGGTGCGGAAGAGCTCCTCCACCACATGCTCGGCCAGCTTCTTGAGCTCCTTCTCTTCGTCCATCCAGGTGGGGAGTGGCTGATATCGTGCTCGGCGCGGCACGTCGGAGTGGAGATCCTCTGTCTCAAACGCCACGGTTAAGGCCGTGCGAGGCAAGACCTTCCCCAGCGGAAACCATACCCGATACAGGTGCTGATCCAAAAAGAAGCCCACTTTTTCCTCGTCGAAGCGCAGCACCACATCTGCCAAAAGCGCAGGGTGATACTCCAGCAGGCCATCGGGCCGAGCACCTTTCGCTTGAGCTTGAAATGCGTCTCTCAGATGGGCCGAAAACACCGTCTCGGGGTTGAGAAAAAATGCCGGAAATCCCGGCACCCGCTGAGGCTCCGGGAGAAGGCCATCCGAAATCCCACTCGCGCCGGTCGCACGCGCTACACGCACGCCCCATGCGCCCGCAGAAGCAGAGGCATCCGACTCCGATCCAGCAGGAGATTGGGCAGCCACACGGCCTCGGCCCCCTTGCCCCGCTGCGCCTGACACTCCGGCGGCACTGGATGTTTCGGCGGCACTGGCGACCCCGGCAGGGCTGGATACTCCGGCGGCACTGGATGTTTCGGCGGCACTCGAAGCGCCTGAGCTCCCACGCAGTCGCTCCACGACCTTATGCGCGGCGTTTAAGCGGGCGATCTCCACCCTTGTGAAGGGCCCCTTGAGATAACAGAGCGCGTGACGCACATTCATCATCGCTGGTTTTTCGCCACTGGCTTGGTGGAGCAGGAATTGGCGTCGCTCCAGCCCACTCACCAGCCCCTCGAGGTTTTGGCCCTCGATGCCCTTGAGCAGTCGTTCGCGGTCTTGAGCGGTGCTGAGCCGTCCGATACACCACAAACCAGCATTGGAGAGGGCTTTGTAGTCCAGATCCACCGGGTTCTGAGTGGCCAAGACCACCCCCACACCCACCGCTCGAGCCTGTTTCATGAGGGTGAGCAGCGGTCCTTTGCTGGCCGGATTTTGCGGATAGGGTGGCAGATAACCGGCCACTTCATCAAAAAACACGATGGCCCGCAGGTCTTCGGTGCCCGGCTGAGCGCGGCTCCACGCGAGCACTCGCCCCAGGAGCATCGATACAAAGAGCTGACGTTCTCCTTCTTCCAAGTGAGCCAGCGAGAAGATGCTCACCGGCGTTTTGGGGCCCTGCTTCAACATGCGCTCAGCGTCGAGTGGCATGCCACGAGTCCAGGCCACAAACGAGGGGGAAGCCGCCACCGCATTAAAGGCCATCGCCAGCTTCATGCGCTCATCGGGCGGGAAAAACTTATCGAGCGGAAAAACGCCCACCTTCGCAAACGGAGGATCCACCAAACGTAAGATCAAGCTCTCGAGGTCGGGGTCTTCGCCATCCTCCCACGCGCGGGTGAGAAGCTGACACATGACCACATGAGCGGGATCCTTGACGGGATCTATCGTGCGTCCCACCAGTCCCAGCAGGCCCGAGACCAGATCCGCCACCAGCTCACGGCGGGCTTCGTCGTCGTGCAGGAGCTCCTCGGGAGGACGCTGGAAGGAGCCCAGCAAATTCACCGGCACCCCTGCTTCACTGCCGGGAGTATAGACCGTTAAGGCCATCCGCTCCCGGAGGCGCGCCACTTGTGCCGAACCCAAGTTCCAGCTTTTGAGCCCTTCTTGGTAACGACTTGCTAGCCCTGCGGGATCTTCCTTGCCGCACCAGGGCTTAAACTCCTCTGCCGCGAGGTTCGGGAAGAGCAGGCCCAGATTGCCCAAGTCGCCCTTCGGGTCGAGTGCGATGATGGGCACGCCGGCGTTGAGCAGCTCCTCGAGCAGCACCAGACACAGACCGGTCTTGCCGGAGCCGGTCATGCCCACCACCACCCCGTGGGTACGCAGCGCCGAGGGCTTCAGCCTCAGCTCCTGTCCTGTCTCTCGTTGTTTGCCCAGATAGAGTGTCTCTGTTGTGCTCGCCGACATGACCACCTCTCTGATCCCGTATTAATATCGTAAGCGACTGGGGCGAGGTGACGGGGCGAGGGTCTCGCCGCAGTCCACTCTAGCGAGGGTAGGATAACGGAGGCCCTCCGATGGGTCAAATCAACTCTTTCCCTTCTGATTGCCCTTCGTGCGCAGATTGGCTACAGTACGCCATCACCTCTTGAGCGGAGCCCATATGTCAGAAGCCAGCCCGAGCTCGACCATAATTCTCCTGCGTGACAAGATCGCGGGGGGCATCGAAGTGTTTATGGTCAAACGTAGTGACCGTAGCTCCTTTGTGGGCGGATTTTATGTCTTCCCTGGAGGCCGGGTCGAAGAACAAGATGCCCTCGACGTGGCGCAGCGGCTCTGCGACGGCGCGGAGGTGGCCCACAAAAACCTGCCGGGCATGCCTCAGACGGAGGCGGTGGCGTATCACTTGGCGGCGCTTCGTGAGCTCTACGAAGAAGCGGGGGTGCTGCTGGTGCGCAACGTGGAACAGCGGTTTATCTCCTTTGAGGATAAACATCTTCAGCAGCTCTTTGAGGGGTATCGGGTGGCCTCGCGGCACTATCAGCTCCCGCTCTTTATGGTGTTGGAGCAGGAGAAGCTGCGTTTTGCGCTCGACGCGCTGATGCCCTGGTCGTGGTGGGTGACGCCGGAGGAAGAGCGGAAGCGTTTTGATGCGCGTTTTTTCCTGTCCCGTTTTCCCGAAGGCCAGCAGGCGGGTCACGATGAGCATGAGACCGTATACAGCCTGTGGATCACGCCTTCCGAAGCCCTGGAGCGGTATCAAGCCGGAACGTTCCAGCTTGTGCCTCCCACGTTGTACACCCTCCAGGAGCTGGCGGCGTATGACTCTGTGGATGCGGTGATGGCGGCAGCGGCTCAACGTCCGGTGCGCTGTATGTTTCCGCGTGCGGTGATCGAAGGGGGCTCGATGTCGCTGGTGCTGCCTGGAGGCCCTGGTTATCCGTCGGTGAGTGGGCCGGATCCGCTGGGCATCACCCACTATACGTTTGTGGATGGAAAGTGGCAGGCGCGCAGCGATGGCCAGCTCTCGAGCGTGGGAGAGGCTCAATAACTCCCCGCCCAGGGGGGCCGAGACATGCTGAGCAGACGCTCCACTTCTACCACCGGCATGGGCTTGGCGAAGTGGAATCCTTGCCCGAACTCCACCCCCAGATCGGTCAGGATGCGGGCATGGTAGGGCTCCTCGATGCCTTCCGCCACCACCTGCATGTTGAGCTGATGCGAGAGGGTCTGAATGGTCTGCACCACCGCCACATGCTGACGCTGAGGCCCCAGCCGCTTCACAAACGACTGATCGATCTTGATGAAGTGCAGCGGCAGCTCGTGCAGGTAGAGCAGCGTGGAATATTTGGTCCCAAAATCGTCGAGCTGGAGCTGAACCCCAAGCTGAGCCAGCTCCGCCAGCACCGTCTTCAGGTGGTCGAGGTTCTCGACAAACACCCCTTCTGTCACTTCCAGCTTGAGACGCTGAGCTCCCAGCCGCGACTGGCTGAGCGCCTCCTTGACCACCTTGATCAGATCCCCTTGTAACGTCTGTTTTGGCGAGAGATTGACACTGATCGACAGTCCCCGCGCTTGAGGAAAACGCGCATCCCACTCGGTGAGCTGCGCACACGCGCGCTCGAGGGCGAACTGGCCGATGGGCATGATCAGGCCGTTGTCTTCTGCCAGTGCGATAAACTCATCGGGTCGTACAAAACCCCAGGTGGGATGTTTCCAGCGCAGCAGGGCCTCAAACCCCGCCAGACGACCGGTCTGGAGCGCAATGATCGGCTGGTAATACACCATCAGCTCGCCCCGAGAGATGGCCTTGCGCAGATCACTCTCCATCTTGAGCTTGCGGTTGGCATCCTCCTGCATGTCGGCACGGAAGACCTCGTTGCAGTTGCCTCCTTGTCGCGCCGCACGATGATAGGCCGTATTGGCATCTCGTAAGATCTCACCGACCCCCAAGTGTGCCTCATGAATGGCAATGCCAATCGAGACCGTCACATAAAAGTCTTCGTTGCCGAAGTGGAAGGGCTCCTCAAAGGCTTTGTGGATGCGCTCGGCCACCCGCAAGGCATCACTGACCTCCGAGATGTCTTCGAGCAAGACGGCAAAATGTTCAGCGGTCAGCCGGGCCACCGTGTCCGAGGGACGTAAACAGCCCTCCACGCGCTGAGCCGCCGTCACGATCAGGCGATCTCCCACTGAAAATCCGGCACTGCCGGTAATGTTACGATACCGATCCGGCCCGACTTGAAGCATCGCCACCAGCCCATCGGGACGACGACGAGCCCGCGAAAATGCCCGCTCCAGCCGCTCCCCCAGCAGTGCTCGGTTGGGCAGCCCCGTCAAGCTGTCGTGAAACGCATTGTGTAGGAGCTGCTCTTCCGCCAGCTTTCGCGCCGTGATGTCTCGAGCAAAGATGGTGGTGCCCATCACCTGTCCATCGGGCGTGCGTACCGGCGAAAAACAGATCTCATACGAGAGCTTCCGGTTGCCGACGTTGAGCACCATCTCTTCGGTGAAGGATTCCCCCTCGAGGGCGATGTGCAAGTACTGCTGCCACGCCTCCCGATTGGCAAAATCCAGGTACTCGAGCAGGTAAGCGCCCCGACCCAGCTCCACGCCGGTGAGCTCAAAGGTGACGTTGCGAAACGCCACATTGCAGGCAATAATCTGTCCTTGTTTGTTGAGGGAGCAGATGAGATCACTGGTGCTCTCGATGAGCGCCTTGAGGTTGGCCTCACTGTCGCGCAACGCCTGCGCCGCATGACGCTGCTCGGTGACGTCTTGCAGCACCCCCACCATCGAGAGTAAATTGCCCTCGCCGTCAAAGACCGGGTTGAGGGTCAGCGCGCTCCAGAACTCGGAGCCATCTTGTCGATAACAGAGCAGCTCTCCTTGAAACGAGTGGCCGTTGCGGAGGGCCTCCGCCGCCTGTTCCACCACCCCTGCATCGGTGGCGCGTCCCTTAAGCAGCGGAAAGGGCTGATCGAGCACGTCGTCGATGCCATACCCCGAGATCTCACTGAAGCCGTGGTTGGCAAAGAGCACCGGCAGGTTGACCTCGCGTGCGTTGGCGATGATCACCCCCAAGTGCAAGCTGCTAATAGCAGCCACTAACTGACTGTTTCTGCGAAGCGCGCTGCGCAAGATCTGCTCTTGCCGATGGCGGGCGGTGACGTCTCGCAAAAAAGCCAAGTGGCAAGACTCTCCTTCCCATTGCAGGGTGTCGAGTCGAAGCTCCAGAATACGCGCTTCTCCTCCCACCAGCACTTGGAGCTTGGAGTGGCTACGCTCGACCACTGGGATGCCAAAAGGCTGGCCCAAGAGCTGCTCCCGCCGGTGTCCCAGCAGCTCCTCCACCGCACGGTTGACAAAACGAATGTCTCCTTTGGCATCCAAGATGACGATGCCGTCCAGATTGCTCTCAATGAGCGTGCGCAGGCGTGCTTCGGTGGCCTCGAGGGAGCGGGTATAGACACGGGTCTCAAGCAACGCGCGGCGACGTAGGAGGGCCGGGTCGAGCACCGCTGTTAAGTGGCTGATGCGCGCCGACGAGGACAGGCTCAGCAGCTCATCCCAGGTGGACTGATTGAGCAAGAGCACGGGGGTGGCCGAGCCTCCCTCCCGGTCAAGCAGGAGACGATGGGTCTCCTCCCAGCGGGTATTGACCTGATCGAGGAGCAGCAGGTCCAGGGTCTCTTTCTCGAGCCGAGGCCACAGCTCTTCAGGAAAGCCGATGACCTCCACCGCAAGAGGATTATCTTCGGACGCCACCTGCGTGTGCCGGGCGTAGTCCCACAGGAGCTGCTCGTGCAGGGGGGTCTGCGTCATTAGCAAGAGGCGCTGTGTCGGCATGGCTCAATTCCCTTTGCCCTGTCCGTCTGCGGAGGCTCCCGGCATGATTACGTTGGGGCCTTATATTAATCGTGTAAAAGAAGGGTGTGCAGAAGTGCAAATTTGTGAATATCGCCCACAAATCGCTTAGAGGGAAGTGGAGACACACGGATTAAGGTCGGCGTCACGAGCACCACATCTGGTAACGCAGGCACCGGGGTCTGTGAGACGTCGATCAGCTCCAGGCGCGTAAACGGACCAAACGTTAACATAAGCTGCTGGCGCACCATCGTGGCCAGCTCCTGACTGGCTGGGTCCAGCGTCTGCACATACAGCCTAAAATAAGGAGCCGTGGAGGTCATACTACTTTCTCCGGGATGTGGTCTCAAGGCCGACGTGTGCGCAGGGCTGGCAACGCTTGCATAAAGGGTTTCATCAGCGACCGTAACCATTCTGTCACCTGCAAGCCCGTGTCCCCATCAAGCTGCTGAACGGTCGCCAGATAAGCCCCCGGTCGAGCCTGGGCGCAGAGGGTCTCCAAGACCCGGTTCTCGAGCGCCGGATCACCGCCCACCTCGCGCCAGCGCAGGAGCTGAGCCTGAACCGCTGGCCAGCCCATCAGGGCGGCACGGGCATCCTCCGACCGCTGCTGAGGGGCATCCGCATCACCTCCCTGAGCGGCGGTCATCATGCGCTCGAGCTGGTTCATGCGTTCCTGGATGCTGCCTTCCAGCAGCCTCAGCGCTGCTTCGTACACCCGTACACGGGGGGCATCGGCAAAACACATCCGTACCTGCGCATACCAGCGGTGCAGAGCCACCAAGCTGGCGAGATACTCTACATTTCGAGTCAGCTTTCGCCCGAGCCCCGTCACCCGCTTGGGATCAAATCCCAGCGGTGCTGGCGGTGTGGGCTCCGAGAGCTTCACCCCTCCATCGGCGACCTCTTGACGATAGACCTGACCTGGACCCAAAAAAGCACCATAGCCGATCTGAGTGGGCCCCACCGTCGCCGCCAAACCGCCCAGAAAAATACGCGGCTGATTGAGGAGCACACCACGAGGCACATCTCCAAACAGCGAGGGTGTCGCTTTTTCGCCGCGTGGGGTGAAGTTGAAGTGGATATATCCCGAGCCCACCTCACTGTGATCCTTACGACTGGTGCCTCCGGCCATCAGACAGTCACAGAAGTTGATGAGACTGCCGAGGGTCACAAACGGGAACAAAATGGTCTGTTTTAGACCCACACAGTGCGCCACCGAGGCTTCTTCTTCCAGCAGCGTGCCCGCTCGTATGTGAGCCCCTGCGCGTGTGCTCGCGCGATCCAAAAACACGGCCTGTTCAAAAAAACCGGCACCAAGCTGGACCCCTGGAGCCAGCGCACAGTTGATCGCCGTGACGGGCCCTTCCGAGCCCAGCTCCACTCCAGACGCCAAAAACGTCTGCGCTCCTGCCAGGCGCGTCCCGGTGTGTAAGATCACCCCCGGCTGAATGCGCTCCAGTTGCACCTCATCTCCCAGCTCCAGCGTCTCCGGGCAGGGAATGATGACCCCTTGATCCAGCAGGCGAGCAATGCGCTGGCGGCGCTGCATCTGGCGCACCCATATGGACTCCGATTGCACCAGCTCGAGGATATTGGTCACAGTGACTCCTGTTTAGAGATAAAACGAAGTGTGATGCAGTTGGCTTATAGGCTTAACCGTAGGCTAAACCTTTCCCCGTGAAGCCGTCAAGCCCGCAACGCGGCGCACGCTCGCGGATGCCCCTGGATGGGCAGGGTTCTCCAAAAAACCGTTGCGCAGAAACCCCACTCTCGCACCACTGGAGTTGACGGGCGGGAGCCGAAACGCTACAGTGATTCGGTTTTGGCGTAACCTTGATGAGCCTGTGACCGCGCCAAGAATGTCCCTCCTGTCAATCATGGAGCCCTGCATGAAAACCGAATCCTCTCTGTTGTCGGCGGTCTCCCGCGAACCTATGCGCGTTGAGACGTCTGCAAGCCGCCGTGTTCTGGGGTCAAAGTCCCACGCGCTGAGCACGCTGCTGCCTGCATTGGTCTTGGCGGCCTGCTCGGGTACACCGGATGAGACCCCTTCTCCCAGCCCGAGTGGTGAGTCTCCCACCCCAGCGGGGCCGACGCCCACCGCAGTGCCGGTGACGCCTACCCCTGAGGAGACCCCTCCACCTCCCACCGTACCTCCTAACGTGCTGGAGCAGGGCGACTGGCTGAGCAGCAATGCCGACAGCCTGAGCGCCTTTGGGCTGGACAATGCCAGCACCGATCCGCGACAAGCGCCGGTGGCGGTGTTCAACTTCGATCACGTCTCCATCTTTAACAGCGCGGCGGAGGCCACCTTCCGTTCTCAGCTCACCAACCTGGACTTTAAGATGACGCCGGGGCAGTTTGAGGAAGTCCTGCCCATCATCGCAGGCCCTGACTATTACACGGGTGGTAATGTGGTGGCGCTGACCGCTGAGTTTGGCAACGTGTCGCTGCCCGACCTGCAAGCCGACATCGTCGATGCCTGGTCGGCGCTCTATGCCCGCTATGAGCCCACCGGAGGTTGTACGACAGGCTGTGACACCCTGGAGGTGCTGCAAGCCACCCCAGAGTATAAAGACTTCTTTGCCAAGCTGCTCTTCATGTATCAGGGCTTGAGTGCTCATCCCGAGGTGGGCCGTGACTATACGGCGGTGATGTTGGCGCGCCTTCAAGCAGGATTTACCGAGACCGAGATCCGCACCCTGGCGACTTCCGCTTTTGACTATGAGCGGGGCCTGAGCATCCAGGAGGTAGCCTATGCCAGCACCAGCGGGGGAAAAGTAGGCAAGGTCAGTGGCAGCTTCGTCAGCGGCTTGCGCATCTATAAGGAGACGGTGGATCTCTACGACTACCTGCGGCGAAATGGCTTTGATGTGTGGGTGGTCAGCTCCGCGCCTTTGGTGGTGTTGCAAGCGGTCACCAGCAGCGGCTCCGGCTTCAGCGTCAACACCGAAAACCTCATCGGCACCGAGGTCGAGCGTGAAGGTCGAGGGCAAGCCACCACCTTGAGCATTACCGTCAAGGCCGGAGTCCCCATCCCATATGGGGAGGGCAAAGTGGATGCCGTGGACAGCCGAATTGGAAAAGAGCCCCTGCTGATCGTCGGTGGGACCGATGAGGACTACCAGCTCATCACGAGCTTTGACAGCACGGCCTTGGTGTTGGTGATGAATCGAGTCGAAGCCTGTCCTTTCGCCGCGTTTTATGACGAAGCAACAAATGCCAGCGATGCAGGGGTCGGCGAGCTGATCTTACAAGGGCTCGACGACAATACGGGCAGCTTACGCGCGGGTCAGACCACCATCTTGCTGGGCGGTGACGGTGCAGAAGTCCTCAGCGGCTGCAACTGACCGTGTCTGAGCCCTGCTGTCGCGAGCTTCAGCGGGGAGACTTCTCTTTTGGCATGGGTTTTGCTGCGTGAGCGGGTTGCCGAGTGTCGATCTGATCATTTCTGCCTGATCTTTATCTGCGCCTGCCTTTCCACTTATTCTGCCATCTTGGCCAGCTCGCTGGTGCGGAAGCCTTTTTTGCGTCGTTTGTCTTCATACATCTTCACATCGGCGGCATGCAGCAGCTCTTGGAGGGTCTCGCCATCTTCTTTGAGCCACGCCACGCCGCAGCTTGTGCCGATCCCACCTCGCTCCCGTTTCATGGGCCAGATCGCGCAGGCGTCTCGATGGATGGCGTCGAGCCGCTCTTGTAAGGAAGCAGGCTCCACCTGGGTGAGCACCATCACAAACTCATCCCCGCCGATGCGGGCCAGGATCTCTTGAGGGAGCGCGTGGCGTTGCATGACGCGGGCGACCTCGATCAGCAAGACGTCTCCGGCGTGGTGGCCGAGGGTATCGTTGACCTCCTTAAAGCCGTTGAGATCCATCATCACCACACAGGCTGGAGCCCCTTCTTTGGAGGCGCTGAGCAGCCGAGGAGGAGCCAGTGCGCGTAAGGCACGGGCGTTTTGCAGACCGGTGAGCTCGTCGAGGGTGGACTCCCGCTGCACCCGCTCGTAGGCGCGTGCTTTGGCCAAAAACGGCGCTGTGGTCTCCAGGGTTTGGCCAAGATTCCGGCGTTGCTCCTCGTCGATGAAGATCGGGTGGTGATGGAAGAGCACCAGAGCCCCTCGCAGAACCTCCGGCGGAAAGGCAAACGCATTAAACGCTTGGTGAACGGTGCCGGTGTTGTTGCCGTCTCCGTGAGGGCGCTCAAACAGGGTAAAAAATCCAGACTGATTCAGACCGTGGCGACCCAGGCGCTGGAGCACGTCCTGGAGCTGGCCCTCTGGCACCGTTCCCTGTGTGAAGGCATTTACCAGCCGATCATGTTTTTCGTCGTGGATCAGGAAGAGCAGGGCATCATGACCCACTTGTTCTTCCACGGCGCGCGCGGTGGTCTTCATCATCTCGTAGGGTTCTAGGGTCTCCAGCAGGCGCTGGCTGAGGGTGTGCAGACGCTGGCTGAGCGCATGCAACCGCATGGCCTCCGCATGAGACGACTGGAGATCCTGGAGTAAGGTGGCCTGTGCCGGGTGCTCGGGCTCTTGAGGCAGGGCGGACTCGATGGCTTCGGGTGCCTCAAACGCCCGCAGCATCTCGTCTCCGTTGAGCAAAAAGATGCGCACCAGGGACGGATCAAAGGCGGAACCTTGCTCGGACTCCAGCGAGAGCATGGCCTCGGCGTGTGAGAGCCCTTCGCCGGAGCGGGGGTGGCGGAGCTTGTCATACGTATCGGCGATGGCGAGAATTCTGGCGCCTTCAGGAATGATGGTGCCACTGAGTCGGTCGGGATAACCGGTCCCATCAAAACGTTCATGATGATGTCGTACCAGCGGCACCAGATCTTCCATGCGTCCAGCCTGGAGAATATCCGCCCCGATGCTGGCGTGGGTGCGATAGCGGTCCAGCTCCTCGGCGGTCTGCTTTTGGGTCTGAAAGAGGATGTACTCGGGAATGGCCAGCTTGCCCACATCGTGCAGGAGTGCCGCCATCGAGAGGTCATTGAGCTTTTTTTCCTCGAGCTTCAGGCAACGTCCCATCGCGACGGCCACCGCTTGAACCCGCTTGACGTGCCCGTGGGTGGTGGGATCCTTGGCTTCGATCACCAGCGCCAGGGTCTCGAGGCTGGCTTTGTGGGCTTTCTCCAGCTCGTCGAGCAGGGTGGACCGATCCTGAGGGAGCTGCGCGTTTTCGGTGAGGGCCTTCTCTTTGTCCCGCAGCACGCGGAAATAGTGGCGGAGCGTGTGGGCCGTGAGAAAGATTGCCCCCACTGCCATCACCACCGTCAGATGGCGCTCATCCTTGAAGTAGGCGAACAAGGCCGCACCCAAACCTCCCACCAGATACTCCGCCCAAGACCAGAGCAGCGCCGCACGAGCCGCTTGAAGTGCACGCTGACCGGCCACCAAGACCATCATGCCCAGCACCAGCCCCATATTGATCAGATAAAAGAGGGTGGCGTAGGTCATCGCCCGCTGAAGCAAATATGGGTTGGGAGGGAGATCGGGCGGAATCAGCACGTTCACGATGGAGTGGGCCACCACCAACGCCAGCGGGAGCATCCCCGCATTAAAAATAACACGCTGTAGGCGGTCTCGTGATTGTGTGATGGAGGTCACAATGCCTTCCAACGCGGTGAGCACCACGGCCAGCTCGAGCCCTTCGGTCAATGAGGTATAGATCACCAGCAGGGTGATGGGTGAGATGCGCCCGTCTAGGTTTGGAAGCTGCACGTAGAGCCGACTGGCCACCACCAGCGCCACCGGCAAAAACACCAGCGAGGGCCTCGGCGGAAGAGATGTCAGGTTGACCAACGCCGAGCACAACAAGCCCCAGCCCAAGAGACTTATGCTCAGGTAGTACAACCGCGTGAGTGTGGACCACTGCTTAGGGAGCATGATGTTAAGACCTCATGCGAAGGGTCTGGGGCTCGGGAGATTACTTACTTCAGTCATTCGGTGAGAGAGGCTTGGATCTTCAACCCTTTTTTCAGTTTAGCGAGTCCTGACCAGCGGCCTGACATGTATGACCTCCATTTTCCTTATAAACCCGAGAAATTGCGTACCGAAGGAGAAAGAAGGACGTGGCGAACCTCTCAAAAAGGGACTGCGTCCCCATCCCCATAGTAATTCATGATAAGGGAGTCTCCCATAAAACAAGTTGCTCTCCTTGTTGGGTTGAGCGCAGCACTTCTGGGCAGCATATCACTGCTGGTTCCCTATTCCGGTGATACCAAATCCCCCCCATCTTCCGAGGGCTTCAGCGCCCGCTTAGATCACGGCACGGCCTCTGCATCGGCTCGTCCTGCCTCGGCTGTTCTGGCTGCCAGGGGGATATCCTCCTCGTCCGTCTCGGCGCACGATGCCGCAGCTCCACAAGGGGAGGCACGTCCACGCATCAACGTGGGGCTCGAGCGTCTGGCACCGGACCTACGCACGGAGGTGGAGGAGCAGCTCCGAGGTGAGAGGGCGGATCGTAAAGTCCCGCTGATCATCACCTTCTCACCCGCGCACAAGGGCCAGGTGAAGGCGCTGGCCGCTGCGCACGAGCTGTCCATTCAGCGAGACCTGGGGTTGATCGACGGGTTTGCTGTCACCATGCCCCTCAGCCGAGTGGCACGTCTGATGAGCGAAGAAGGGCTGGTGTGGGCTTCACCCGACCGGGAGGTGATGCAGTCGAGCTTGCCCTCCAGCCACGTCACCCGAACCACAGGGGTGGCACCTTATAACGACTACAGCTCCACCGACTACACCGGAAAGGGCGTCACGGTGGCGGTGCTCGACTCGGGTGTGTGCTCCACCTGCGACATGCTGGAGGCAGGCACCACTCCCCGCGTGAAGTACTTTGAAGACTTTACCAGCGATAGCCTGAGCTCCGAGCAGCGGGCAAACGGTGCCGATCTGTATGGACACGGCACCCATGTGGCCTCGTTGATCGCCGGAGATGGTGAACGTTCCCCCTCCTCCACCAACTATATCGGGATGGCACCCGGAGCCAGAGTGGTGAACCTGCGGGTGCTCAATGGGTACGGGCAGGGGTATGCCAGCAGCGTGGTGGCTGCTCTCGACCGGGTGCTGGCGCTCAAGCAGACCTATAAGATCCGGGTGGTCAATCTCTCGTTGGGAGGCCCTCCGTTGGAGTCCTATCGAACCGACCCCCTGTGCCTCGCCGTGGAAAAGCTGGTCAAAATGGCATCGTGGTGGTGGTCTCGGCGGGTAATTATGGGCTGGATACCTCAAAAAAGCGGGTCTATGGTGGCATCTTGAGCCCGGGCATCTCGCCTCATGTGATCACAGTGGGAGCCACCGACACCAAACAGACCGACTGGCGCTATGATGATGTCCCTGCCAGCTTCTCCTCACGCGGCCCAACCCTGGGCTGTACACAGTACAGTCTTACCGGCTGTGATCTGCTGTTAAAACCGGATGTCGCTGCTCCGGGGGTGGGCATCATCGCCGCAGCCGCTCCCGACAACTACCTGCATCGCACGTATAGCCAGACCAAAGTTCAGATCGGGACCGACTCCAAAGGAAAGCCGGTCTACAGCACCGACTATATGCGCTTGAACGGGACCAGCATGGCCGCTCCCATCGTGTCCGGTGCGGTCGCTCTGCTGCTCGAAGCCAATCCATCCCTCAATCCCAACTTGGTCAAGGCGATCCTGCAATACACCGCCGTCGAAGTGCCAGGTGCAGGCGTGCTGGACAGTGGCGCCGGTCAGATCAATGTGCATGGGGCGCTGACGCTGGCTCTCTCGCTGCGCAAAGATCTTAACCTCTTGTCTGACGGGTCCAACATCCTGCAATACAGCATGCCGATGCCTGCCTCCCTTATCAACCTGGAGTATCTGCTCTGGAATGGTGGCTTTCAGTGGGAATACCGCGCCACGTTGGGAGATGCCCCCTTCCGCAGCATGCAGGGGCCCTGGCGGGATAACTCCGTGGCCTGGGGTGGTGGCCTCAAGTATTCAGAATGGCTCAATAAAAAGCAGATGGGAGGCTCTTCATTTGTGTGGGGTGGTTCGTTTGTCTGGGGCGGCTCGTTTGTGTGGGGTGGCTCGTTTGTGTGGGGCGGCGCCCTCATGAGCGAGAGCAACGCGGCCTCCTGGCACGCTCGTCTGGATGATGAACCTGCCGAATCCAGCTCCTTCGTCTGGGGAGGCACGGTCATGGCAGGCAATGATTATGTCAATGCCAACTCCGCCCTCGTCGATGGGGAGGCCCTCGAGTGGGAAGACCTTGAAACGTCAGGCTTATCAAACGAGAGCCTCTCGTCAGCGGAGGCGTCTGAGACCGAAGACACCTCATCGGTCACGGCGGAGTCCGCTGGCATCAGCTTGGCGGGAGATCTCGTGTTAGACGATGCCGCCGAGCCTTAACCCGATGATGCGCTGAGACCTCCTGCTGGCTCCACCTGCGGATATCCTGCCTGTGCTCCCGCCGCTTCATTTCCCTCTGATCCGTTTAAAGGTCGCCGCTCAACCGACGATGCCTCACATGGTATGCTGCCGTGATTTCTCAGCTCAAGGCTGGCCTGCATCTTGCCGCACCTCATGGAGCGCAGGTGGCGGTCCTCCTGTCTGTGGTCTTCTCCCCTCCGGTCGATGGAGCATTTTATGGCATGCCTGCCTCAGTGGAAGTCACGGGTCCGCCGTCGGAGCGCCCTCAGCCTGCCCTCTCAGCTCGTGCTGCTGGCCAGCTTGATGGTGCTCTTCGCGATGGCGACGTGGATTCTGATCAGCCGAGGGTTTATCTGGCCAGAAGCCATCCGTCTGGTGGAGCGCACGGCCCTGGAGCGGCTGACGGTGGTGGTGGCCGAGCTGATGACGGCAGAGCTGATGACGGCAGAGCTGATGGTCGTGCCTGAGAAGGCCCACACGCCGGAGCTCTCCGCACATCGGCTGCAAGCGGGTTTGGCGCAGCTCCAAGTGACGCTGGAAGTGACGCTGGCCCTCACGCCGGGCAGTGTGCGATTGTATCGGCTGGAGCAAGGGGTTCCGGTGCCCTGGAGTGCATCAGGGGTGCTGCATGGCCCGATGCTCTCGGATCAGGAGCTGGCAGGGCTGAAGCGAGCGTTTGAACAAGGTTCGACCACTTTTCCCTTCACCCGCGCAGGGCAAGCCATTGAAATCTGTGTGGCGAAGCTGCATCCGGCTCAGTCGGAGCCTTTATTACTCCTGCTCGAGGTGCCACAGGGTCACTTTATTCGGTTTGCAGGTCCGGCTCAGCTCCAAAACGTGATGGCATCGGGCATGCTGATCGCGTTGAGCTGCATCGTGCTGGCGATGCTCTTGATGGGGGCCACCTTGAGGCGTGCGTTGATGCCGCTCCATCAGCTCTCGGAGGGCATTCAAGCTCTGGGGGAGGGCACTCAGGGGGTGCGGCTGGTGGCCCGGCGAGCTCCGCCGGACATCGAGCAGCTCATGGCGCACTTTAACCACATGGCCGATCAGCTCGAGGAGCGCACTCGGATTCTGGAGGCGTCGGAGCGAGGATATCGCACCCTCTTTTTGGCGGCGCGGGATGCCATCCTGCTGGTGGGGCAGGAGCAGCTCAAGGTGGAGGCGCTCAACCCGGCGGCGGAGCAACTCTGGGGTCAGGCGGAGCCACATCTGCTCGGTGAGGTGTTGTGGCTTCTGCTGGAGCCGGAGCCGGAGCTGGAGCCGGAGCAGGTTTCCGATCCAGGGGGGCTTGAGCCCATCCCCTCGGCCTTGATGGAACGTCCTCCCCTCGAGCTGGCGCAACGGCGGCTCGACTGGCAGCGGCGGCTGGGGCATCCTTTTTATGCGCGCGTGACCAGGCCGGATGGTGCTCAGCGTCGGGTGGAGGTGCGGGCCAGCATGCTCCCGGTGGAGGGGCAGGCTCGCTGGATGCTCCTCTGTCAAGATGTGACCGAGAGTCTGGCCGTGTGGGAGCGGCTGTTGAGGGCCAGTCGGCTCAGCTCGCTGGGGATGATGGCGGGAGGGATTGCGCATCAGCTCAACAATCCGCTGGTGGGGGTCTTAAACTTTGCTCAGCTTCTGGCGAGGGCGTTGCCGCCGCAGGACGATCGTCAAGGGTTGGTGCAGGTGATAGAAGAGAGTGCTCGCCGCTGCCAGCAGATCGTGCGTTCCCTGCTGGATTTTGGTCGAGCTGGAGAGGGCGAAACCTTACGTCCGCTGGATCTTCGGCGACTGCTGGAGGAGCTGCAACGGCTCAGCGAGGAGCCGGTGAAGCGGCTCTCGGGGCGGCTGGAGCTGATCATGCCGTCGGAGCTGCCGGAAATTTTGGGCCAGCCGGTGCCGTTGGTGCAGGCGCTGCTGAACTTGGTCCACAATGGCCTGCAAGCCTCCGGTGAGGGCGGTGTGGTGGAGCTCGAAGCGCGTGTGCTCTCGCCGGGTGAGCCTGCGTGTGCCTGGGTGGTGCTCGAGGTGCGGGATCATGGGCCCGGTGTGCCCTTGGCGCTTCAGCCTCGGCTTTTTGAGCCCTTTTTTACCACCCGTCCGGCGGGAGAGGGAACGGGCCTCGGTTTGGCGTTGGTGGAGCGCATCGTGCGTGTGCATGGAGGCCAGGTGTGTCTGCGCACGCGCACGGGTTATGGTGCCATCTTCGAGCTCAGATTTCCGGTGTGGCGTGCATCCGCAGAAGGAGTGACATGAAAGCGCCGACCTTGTTGATTGTGGACGACGAGCCTTATCCCCGTCGTTTTTTGACCTTCGTATTGCAGCAGCATGTGGGCACGCTCCTGGAGGCGTCTTCGGCGGCGGAGGCGGTGCGTGTATTGCAGCAGACCCCCGTGGAGTTGCTCTTTTTGGATCTGCGCTTGCCTGACGAGAGTGGCATGCAGCTCTTGGAGCGACTTTCTCGCTTAAAGCTGGCGGGACCGGTGCCGGAAGTGGTGATGATGACCGGGCATGGCTCGGTGGCGGCGGCGGTGGAGGCCATGCGACTGGGGGCGGCGGACTTTCTCGAGAAGCCTTTTCCGGGGCCGGAGGCGGTGGAGCTGGTGGTGCGTCGTGTGCTCAAGCGGCGTCAGCTTGTGGAAGAGAACGAGCGGCTACGCCTGGCCCTCTCGGATCGGTTTGGAGCCCTGGTGGGGCGCTCGGAGGTGATGCGGAAGCTCTTTGATGTGCTGGAGCGGGTGGCACCGATGCCGGTGACGGTGCTGATTCAGGGTGAGTCGGGGACGGGTAAGGAGCTGGTGGCGCGGGCGTTGCATGCGCGCTCGCCGCGTCACGAGCGGCCCTTTGTGGCCATCAACTGTGCGGCATTACCGCCGAGTTTATTGGAAACCACGCTGTTTGGCAGTGAAAAGGGCGCTTATACCGGGGCGGATCGGGTTCGACGAGGGGTCTTTGAGGAGGCGGAGGGAGGCACGCTCTTCCTGGACGAGCTGGGGGATATGCCGCCGGAGCTTCAGCGCAGCTTGTTGCGGGTGCTTCAGGAGCGGCGATTTACCCGTGTGGGCGGGACTCAGGAGCATACAACGGACGTGCGGGTGGTGGCGGCGACCCATCGGATGCTGCCGGAGCTGGTGCGGGAGGGTCGATTTCGCGAAGATCTATATTATCGGCTGGCGGTGGTGGTGGTGCAGGTGCCTCCGCTGCGGGAGCGGCTGGAGGATCTGCCCTTGTTGGTGCCGGAGCTGCTCAGACGGGCGGCGGAGCGGTTTCAGCGTCCCATATTGCCGCTCAACCCGGAGGTGCTGACGTGTTTGGCGCAGCATATGTGGCCTGGAAACGTGCGGGAGCTGGAGAACGTGCTCCAGCGGATGTTGGTGTTGAGCCGTGGTGAGCGGCTGGGCCTGGGAGATCTGCCGGAAGAGCTGCGGAGGCCGGAGCCACCCCTGACCCTGGCGCTGGGGGCTGATCCGCTGGAGGAGCGGGGGCCTGAGCCGGTTTTTCTCTCAGTGGAGCAGCTCAGCCGGTTGCCGCTGGCCGAAGCGCGGGAGCAGTTCGAGCGGGCATACTTTCAGAAGCTGATGCAGCAGGTGGAGGGCAATGTGCGCAGTGCGGCGGAGCTGGCAGGCATCGCGCGTCAGCATTTGTACCGGAAGCTGGCCGACTATGGGCTGGAGCCGCTCAAAAAAGGGGAGGGGCGCTGAAGCAGGTGGACGGGGCGCTGAAGCAGGTGGACGGGGCGAGCTCAGGGGGTCTCCAGCAGGACATGATCCATCGAGGCTTCATCGGCACCGTTGAGGTACTCTGCCTTGATCTGGAGGAAGGAGAGGGTGCGCAGCACGGAGGTGAACTGCGACGCCGTGGGTTTGCTGCCGTTGGAGAAGAAGCAGCCGGAGCCGCTGGCCGAGAGGGTGACACTCAGCTCTTGGTAGCTGGCGGCGCCGGGAAGCAGAGGACAGGGGCAGTTAATGACCTGAAACGACGAGCCCACCATACCACCGAGCATGACCACTTGAGAGTTGTCCTGGTCATAGGTTCCGCCTCCGATGTCCCGAGCGGTCCAGCGGAGCTTGCCGCCATAGGCCGTGCTCTTGTTGCCCAAGAACTCCAGGGGGGCATTCCAGTAGAACGTGTCACCGTCATCCGCATCGACGACATAGATGGCCCCGTCGGCATACGCCACCGGCAAAGGGACGACGGTATTAAAGAAGACGGCGGACCAGCCTTCATCGTCGGAGTCGAAGGTGCTCTCCGCCAGCACCTGACCGGCTTGAGCCGGGAGCATGACGAAGGCCGAGACCAGCATCAACAACGCCGAGAGGCACCCTGAAGTACGCATAATGAGACTCCTTTATATTCAAGAGAGAGACGTTTGAAGCGAAGAAGAGAGCGCCAGTGCTCAGCGAAGGCGGCGGAGCTCCGCATAAATGCGCCCTCGCATGACAGGTAATAGGGTCAACCTTTGTGCCAGGCGCTGCTCAGACGCAGATAAAACGAAAAAGATGGCATTCGTGGCCCACGATCAGGCTGCATCGGGGGAAAAGTGGGCTCAGACGGGGGAAAAGTGGGCAATACAGGTGCAGACGTGGGGGGGAAGGCTCGCGTGTGTGCCGGGTGAGGAGGGTGTGGGCGGGGAGGTTGTCTCAAAAAAGTGACAGGCTCTGGCGGAGAAGTTCGAAGGCTGTCACCTAAATGAGACAGCGGGTCTTCAGACACCGGGGCAGGTATGCAGGACGGAGCCGGCTGGGGAGGGGCCTTCTAACACCCTGGAACTTTGTTCCCTCCCCCTCTCTCCCGGCCCGCCTTTGATTGACATCCCCTCGATCTCGTGGCTATACTCCGCCAGACTTGCAAGGCCCTACTGACTTTTCCGGTGGCTGCTCATGCTTCTTCCTCCCCTCGCGAGGCCCTCGAAGCCCGCCGCAGCCCCCCTTCTTAAAGGTGGTTCATGATGGATTCCAGCACCGTCGCTTCCACGCCCGATGCCGTCTCATTGCCCGAGGATCGCTTCTTTGGCCTCTCTCGCCAGCAGCTCCTCGAGATGTATCGTCTGATGTTCACCTCACGCCGCATCGACGACAAAGAAATCGCCATGCGTAAGATGAACGAAGCCTTCTTTCAGATCTCGGGGGCCGGTCATGAAGCGGTGCTGGTGGCCGCTGGTATGGTCTTTAAGCCCGGCTATGACTGGTTTTACCTCTATTATCGAGATCGGGCACTCTGCCTCACCCTCGGCATGACCGAGCTTGAGATCTTGATGCAGGCCACCGGCGCCGCCGACGATCCCAACTCTGGCGGACGTCAGATGCCCAGTCATTGGGGCTCCGTGCGCCTCAACATCCCCTCCTCCTCCAGCCCCACCGGTACGCAGTTCCTCCAGTCCGTCGGATGTGCCGAGGCCGGACGCTATATGGAGCAGCTCTCCATCGAAGGTGCTTGGCACAAAGATGAGGTCGTCCTGGTCACCACCGGCGACGGCACCACCAGCCAGGGTGAGTTCTGGGAAGCCCTCTCGACGGCCTGCGTCCGTCAGCTCCCGGTGATCTTTTTGGTCGAAGACAACGGCTTTGCCATCTCCGTCCCCGTGGAGGTCCAGACCCCCGGCTCCAACATCGCCAAAGCCATGAGTGGGCTGGAAGGGCTTCGCATCATCGACGGGGTGGACGGCACCGATCCCGTCTCCTGTTATGGTGTGTGGCAAGACGCCATCTCCTACGTGCGCACCCAGCGCGCCCCCATCCTCATGCGCGCGAAAGTGACCCGCCCCTATTCCCACTCTCTCTCCGACGACCACGCCATGTATCGCCCGGCGGCGGAGCTGGAAGAAGAGCGTCAGCGCGACTGTCTCAACACCTTCCCCCGCTTTTTGATCCGCGAAGGACTCGCCACCGAAGCCGAGCTCGATGCCATTCGGAAGCAGGTCAATGCTGCCGTCGATAAGGCCGGAGAAGACGCCATCCGCGCCCCCAAGCCCGACAACAGCACCGTGATGGATCACGTCTATTCTCATACCTTTGACATGACCTCCTCGGACCTCGAGCGCCTGCCGGTGGTGGAGGATCCCAAACCGCAGCCGATGGGAGGGCTCATCAACCGCGCCATGCTCGACGAGATGAGCATCAACCCCAAGATCCTGGTGTTTGGTGAAGACGTCGCCGACGCCACCCACGAAGATGTGCTCGACGAGTGCAAAGGCAAAGGAGGCGTCTTCAAAGTCACCTACGGCTTGCAGCGTAAGTTTGGCAAAACCCGGGTCTTTAACTCTCCGCTCGCCGAGGCCAACATCTTGGGACGCGCCATCGGCATGGCCACGCGCGGACTTAAGCCTGTCGTCGAGATTCAGTTCTTCGACTACATCTGGACCGCCATGATGCAGATCCGCGACGAGCTGAGCATGATGCGCTACCGATCCAGCGGGATGTGGAAGTGTCCGCTTGTGGTGCGTGTGGCCATCGGGGGGTATCTGCGCGGAGGTGCCATCTATCACTCGCAATGTGGAGAGTCCATCTTCGCTCATTGTCCTGGTCTGCGGGTGGCCTTCCCCTCCAACGCTCAAGACGCCCACGGGCTCTTGCGCACTGCCATTCGCGGCGACGATCCGGTGCTCTTCCTGGAGCATAAGCACTTGTATTTCCAGGGGTATAATCGAGCCCCTTATCCGGGCTCAGACTTTACCATTCCGTTTGGCAAGGCACGCACCGCACGCGCGGGAAAACATCTGACCTTGATCACTTACGGCGCCACCGTCGAACGTTCCCTCAAGGCCGCCAAACAAGCGGAAGCGGAGGGCGTCGAAGTGGAGGTCTTGGACCTGCGTACGGTCTCCCCGGTGGATTGGGATGCCATTGCCGCCAGTGTGCGTCGTACCAACCGCGCCCTGGTGGTTCACGAGGATCAGCTCACCTGTGGTTTTGGCGCGGAGCTGGCCGCTTGGATCAGCGAGCACTGTTTTGAGTGGCTTGACGCGCCGGTGCGCCGAATTGCGGCCCTCGACTGCCCGGTGGCCTATGCTCCGAACCTTGAGGAGCTGATCCTGCCTCAAGAGTCGCATATCCTGGACGGCATCCGGTCCCTCAAGAAATATTGATCCGCCGAGGGAATAAGCCAAGCCCCTGCCATCATTGCTTGACGTTCCCCTGCTCGGGCTGAATCCTATCCTCTCACACTTCGATCCCCCGTGCCTGTCGAGGCGTTCATGCTCCGATCCTGCTGCTCACGGCTGTTTGTTTGGCCTGCGTCGCTCACACCTGCGCTGCGCAGGTCCGCGTCTGACTGGCATTTTACCCGGTTGTGGTGCATGGGGCGGCTGCTGATGGGGGTGCTGCTGATGGGGCTGCTGCTGATAGGGTTGTGGTGGCCCTCGACGGGGAGGGCAGCGGATCCCGATCCGTTGGGAGAAGCCTGGTCGCGAACGGCACCCCCCTTGCCTCCAGCCAAAGCCCCATTTATGGAGGTCTCGGAGGTTCGACCGGGCATGCAGGTGGTGGCTTACACCGTCTTTGAAGGCTCGACCGTCGAGCCCTTTCGAGGGGTGGTCAAAGGGATTGCGCGTGGCATGTTGGGCCCTCAGCGGGACGTGGTGATTGTGCTGTTTGAAGAGCCCCGGATGAAACATGTGGGCATTGTGCATGGCATGAGTGGCAGTCCGGTCTACATTGGCGGCAAGCTCTTGGGGGCGCTCTCGTTGGCCCTGAGTCCGTTGCCTAAAGATGCCCTGGGAGGGGTGACGCCCATTTCCTACATGCTCGACGAGGCCAAACTGCAAGGTCCAGGACCGGGATCTCCCCGCTCGCATCTTACGTGGCCGGAACGTAGCGATGTTACCCCTACGTTGCCCCTGCCTTTGAGCCAGCCTTCACGCGCCTCGGGTGCGATGCACGGGGGGACGGTGGCACCTCAAGCGCCGTTTGGGGCGGGCCTGTGGCTCTGGCGCGGGCTCGACCCGGAGGTTTTTGCCCACTATCAGACGCGATGGGCCGCTCAGCCCATGCTGTTGCAAACCCAGCCGGATTTTTCACCGTTGCCGGAGCGTGTGGCTTCCGCATCCACCAGACCTCAGCCGTCGCCGGGCGCGGCTCCGTTGGGCTCGGCTTCGTTGGGCGCGGCTCCGTTGGGTGCTGGCATCGTGCCGGGAGGCTCCGTCGCCGTGGTCTTGGCCGAGGGAGACATCAACCTGATGGCCACCGGCACCGTCACCTGGCGCGACGACAAGACCGTGCTGGGGTTTGGACATCCTTTCTTGCAGCAGGGCTTGACCCGCCTGCCGATGGCTGAAGCTGACGTGGTGGCCACCGTCGCCGATCAGACCTATCCCTATAAGCTGTCGAACTTGGGAAAGCTGGTCGGCACGATTACCGCCGACCGCGTGACCGCGATTGTGGGGACGATAGGTGCTCCGCCCCCCATGATACCGGTGGAAGTGGAGATCAAACAACACGGGGAGGTCTCCACCCGCCTGCGGGTGCGCTTGGTGGATGATCGAGAGGTGGGCCCGCTGCTCTATCAGGTGGTTCTCTCCAGTGCCTTGCGCCGACCCTGGCGTTTTCTCCAGGAGGGCACCTTCAACGTGAAGAGCACCTTAACCCTCAAAGGAGGGGCGAGCCTTACCACTCAGGGCACCTACACCCTCTCCCAGACCCCTGATGCCAATGGCATGTTTGACATCATCGATGCGCTGGCTCGACCCTACACCCTGATCTTGCAAAATCCGTTTGAACGGGCCGAGATCGAGCGTGTTCAAGTCCACATCGATGCCACCCCCGAAGAGAAACTCTACCGCATCCAGCGCATGCAGGTAGATTCGCTGCAAGTGCGTGCGGGTGAAAAGGTGCAAGTGCGGGTGCAGCTCTCCAAACACCTCGGCTCCAGCCAGGAGCTGCGTTTTCAGGTGCCCATCCCGCAGAACGCAGCAGGCCCCTATACCCTCTCGGTGGCCGATCTGGAGACCGTGGAGGCGCGTGGTCACATCGGAGGTCGTCCCGATCCTACTCGAGCGGAGGACTTGCCGCAGCTCCTCACACTTCTGCAACGCCAGCGGGTGGGCGATGGAGTCTACGTGCAGCTTCTGCGCAAAACGCAGGGCGTGAAGGTGCGACAGCAGGAGCTTCCGGCCCTGCCTGCCTCCGCCCGGCAGTTGCTGGAGCTCAAAGCCTCGAGTGAAGTGGCCCCTTACCTGGAGCAGCAGCTTGTGTTTGAGACCCAGCAGCACCTCGACGGTGCCGTGGTGGGCAACGAAGAGCTGGAGCTGGAGATCCTTCCGCCCCGCTGAGATTCTGTGAGGGCACTGGTCATCACGTAAAATGTGCAGGGGCTTGGCATGCTGGCCCCGACTGCTTGCCGAGCCCGTGCTCGGACCCGAGCATTTGAGGGAGAATCCCATGCTGCGTCCTCTAAAATTCTGGCTGGCCCTGCTGGTGCTCATCGTTCCGGCCATGACCGTCGAAGCCGTCACCACTCAGCAGAAAGTGCAGGCCACCCCCGCCGACTTCAGACAAGGTGAGCTGGAGCAGGTGGCCGTGACCCAGGAAGGCCGCTTAACCCTCGCCCCGGCCCTCACCCGGCTGGCGGAGATCCCCGCGCCCATTCTCTGGCGCATGGGAGCGGACAGCAAAGGAAATGTGTATCTCGCATCCGGTAACGAAGGAAAAATCTACCTCGTGCGGGCGGGCTCCAACAAGGTGGAGGTCTTGGCCGACTTCCCCGAGACGCAGGTCTTGGCCCTCGCCGTGCGTCCCGATGGCATGGTATATGCCGCCACCGCTCCCGACGGAAAGATCTTTCGCCTCAGCGACGGCACCCCTCCGGCGGTATTTGTGGCACCCGGTGCGCGTTATGTGTGGGATCTCCTGCTGGACGGGAAGGGAGGACTGCTCGCCGCCACCGGCTCCCCCGGTCGAGTCCTGCGCATCGCGGAGTCCGGCGCCATCGAGACCTTACTCAAGTCCGATGAGGAGCATCTGCTCTCCCTCTCCACGGATGGCAAACAGCAGCTTTACGTGGGCTCTGCCGAAGAGGGACTGGTCTATCGACTGGATCTCAGCCGCAAAGATCCGGCGCCCTTTGTGCTTTTTGATGCCCCGGGAAATGAGGTCAAGCAGGTGTTGGCCCTCCCCGATGGTTCGGTTTTTGCATTGACCCTCGGTCCAGCGGGCAGCGCCGAGCCGGATCATCCCCTCTCGAGCCTGCTGGCGAAGGCCGCTTCGGCAGAGCCGGTGGACAAAGAGCGTCTCGAGACCCGGGTGTACAAGCTCGTCGAGCGTCGTGCTCCCGAGTTATACTGGCAATCTCAGGGATTTTCGGGACATAGCCTGGCGCTGCGAGGTCAACAGCTCCTCCTGGGTGTGGGAGAAGAAGGCAAGCTGGCCCTGCTCGAAGGCCCGGAGCAATCCAGCCTCATCGCCGATGCCGCAGGAGAGCAGCTCACCGCCCTTCTCCCATTGCCGGATGGCAGTGTGTTGGTGGCCGCTTCCAATCCGGGAGCACTCTACCGACTCGAGAAAGGAGTGGCTGGACAGGGGCGTTTTACCTCCGCGCCGCTCGACAGTGGTATTTTTGCGGAGTGGGGGCGGCTGGAGGTGCGCCAAGAGACCGGTTCAGCCGGAAATGTCAGCGTGCAGACCCGCTCGGGAAATACCGCTCGCCCCGGAGCCTCCTGGAGTGAGTGGGTGCCCTACAAAGAGGGTGTGGAGAGTGCGCCTGCTCGATTTCTCCAGTATCGGCTGAGTCTTCAAGCGCAGGGAGGCATGAGCCCGCGCGTGCGAGAGGTGGGGATTTTTTTCCTGCCGGTGAATCAGCCCCCCAAGCTCGAGAGCCTGACGGTGTTGGACCCAGACATTCGGGTGGAGCCCAAGGAAGACTTTAAGAGTGACCCGGAGCCTCGAGGCATCAACCGGCCTCGGCTTCCCCCTTCTACACCGGGCATGAAAGAAAAGGAAGCCTCCGGTGTTCAATCTCTTCGGTGGGTGGCGAGTGACCCGGATGGGGATGTGTTGACCTCTCGTGTGCAGCTTCGCCGTGCGGGAGATACCGCGTGGCGCACCGTGGCGGAGGGCCTCGAGGTCACTTTTGTGAACCTCTCCGCGCGTGCTTGGCCGGATGGCTGGTATGAGGCACGGGTGACGGTCTCGGATATGCGTTCCAATCGTGTTGAGCAGGCCCGCGAAGTCTCTCAAATCTCAGCACCTTTCCCATTGGATCACACCCCGCCCACCATCGTCAACGCGGCCATCAAGGTCAACGGCAGCAGTGCCGTCTTGAGGCTGGATGCGCAGGAGCAGACCACGCGGTTGCGCTCAGCTCGGTATGCCCTCAACGGTGGCAGCATGTTGAGCCTCTTTCCCGACGACAAAGTGCTCGACGAGAACGAAGAGCGTTTCAGCGCCACCCTTATGGATCTGAAGCCCGGAGAGTATGGGCTGGTGGTGGAGGTAGAGGACTTTGTGGGAAACCTCTCGACTACCAAGCTCACCTTTACGGTGCGCTGAGCCCTGGTCTGGCCGGAAAATGGCACAACAGGAGGTAAGGTCGTGAACCATAAGCGTGCTCGGCGAGAGCCGCTGATCCATCCGCTCTTAGGGCTGCTGTTGCTGGCGGTGGTGTTTGCAGCCGCTGCTCGATATTATGAGACCCCCCGCGACCGGCAAGTGGCGCTCCGTCGAGGCCATCAGAGTGGTGCGCGAGTGCCCACCCCCACCCCGGAGCCCACCCCAGAAGAGACCGAGACCCCTGTCCCGCTGATTTTTGATGAGCCGGTAGAGCAGTTTGAAGACTGGTTTCTGGACGAGCTCACCAATCCGCGTATCTGTGCTTTTGACGCCACCCTCAAGGATGCCCGTCGCTTGGAGATCCGCAAAGAGCGGTTTGAGAATGGCATAGACCTGCTCATGTCGGTGCAGGACGTGGCGTTTGTGGCGTGGACGGCGTTTTCGTATGATCTCAACCCGCATTTTTTATTGGGCATCATGATGACGGAGTCGGCTGGAGACTGCTCGGCGGTCTCATACGCTGGTGCGCAGGGGTGTTTTCAGATCACCTATCGACAGGGCGCGGGGCAGCTCCGCAACAGCTTTCCAGAGCGGGTGTCGAGCTGGTACTGGGCCAAACGTTCCAACGTGGGGCCGGAGCGGTTTCGGCGTCCGGGGGAGGCGCTGGGGTATTGGCCCACCGACCTTTACATCGCGCCCGAGGTTTATTTTGGCAAGAAGCTCAAGAAGGGCACACGCCAGCTTCGTATGACGGTGGATCCGGTGGCCACCCTCCAGACATCCGACCGCGCCGGAGACACGGAAGTCAGCTCGGTGGCCAACTTCTCTTTTGGGATGGTGGGGGCGGGGCTCTATTTTCACTTTCTCAACCACTATTTATACAGTCACGAGGCGCAGCTCAAGGGGGATGTGCGGGCGCTGGTGAACGATGCGGGCAAGAAGGTGGCGTGGATGGCGGCCTCGTACAACCAGGGAGCGCCTCGGAGCATGCGTCAGCTTGGCAATTATGGCGCTCAGGGCATGTGGCGCCAGGTGGCACCGGAAGTCCAGCTCTACGCCAACACGGTCTCGGACTATTGCACCCAGCTCCAGCTCGGCGATGAGACATATGGCGGTGAGATGACTTGGGGTCAATTCTCGGACTGGCTCCAGCAGCTCCGCTGGACCTACTCTGAAATCCCGGTGGACTGGGAAAAGGTGATGCGAGAGGTTCAGGCGCGCCATTTCCCTCCCGGTCATGTGCTGAACGTGGAGACCGAGCTGCTGGAGGTCTTCCGAACCATGATGGCGCTCGATGCACATCTCAAGCCGGAAAAACCCCGGATCGACCATCGGGTGCGCTTCTGACGGTGACGGTGTGGAGGAGGGCGGGAGGCTCGTGCGTGGGTGGGGGCGTGTGCGCTCGTGTGCGCGGGTGGGTGCGTGGGCGCTCGTGTGCGCGGGTGAATGTATCCGCAGGAAAGGCAACTCCAGCGTCATTGGCAAGCAGGTCTTGCGTGTTTCTCAATACCCCCGGGGGGGAGGTTCTCCGGGCAGGCAGCTCTTCTCGGGCGGAGGTTTGACCAGCGGCTCTAGGTGGAGTGACTCCCCCCACTTTCGTGTGCGGAGCTTTTGGATCATGGCCTGGTCCAGATAATGCTCCGTGCGGGTGACGGGTCCATTTTTGGGCTCATGATCCAAGATAAAGATGTATTCCTGCTGGGTCATGTTCAGGCGCACTTTGGCGTAAGTGACCGGGCTCGGAAAGCGGATCACCGAGCTGCATTCGTTGGTTCCGGGCCCTACCGCCTTGATCTCCTCCAGCTTGTGCTCCAGCGGAAGGCTGAGCTGCACACCCCAGTGATTGTACAGCCGATTGGCAAAGAGCGCACTGAAGCCCAGCGACATCACCAGCGGCACCAGCAGCCAGCGCACCCGGTTCATGCGCTGGTAGATGAAGTCCAGGAAGTGCTTCTGGATGTCTGATTTATCCGTTCGGCCCAAGACCAGCCAGCCCGCCCCATAAAAGGCGGCCCACATGCCTGCCCCTCCCAGCTTGGCCGCCGTGTAGACCCAGTTACTGTTGAGCACCTGCGCATCCAGCACAAAGTCCACGATGCCCAACACAACGACGATCACCATCGCCGCAAACGTCACATATCGTAAACTGGTGCGCAACAGCCGGTGTGGATCGTCGAGCACCTGCTGAAGCACCTTGCGGATTTCCTCCAGACTGGGCCGACGGCGTGCATCCGGTGCTTGGCAACGTTTGAGCAGTCGCACCAGCGGACCCACCGCCAGATCTCGGGCGGTTCGCAGCCGATTCTCGACGCGCTCGATGGACCGTGTCGGGTTGGGCTCCGTGCCCAGCAGCAGGCCGATCATCTGGCCGATGGCATAGGCATCATCGGAAGCACTCGGCCTAAAACGCTGAGCGCCGTTGCTATACCGATGTTGAAGCAGCCGTGACAAGCTCTCGGGAGGCAGGAACAACGCCGCACCTTCCAGCAGCTCCGGGTTGGCACTGCTCAGATCTCGAAGCTGGAGATCCCAGCGGTCCACCTTTTGCAGCACATCTTCCAGCTTGGGCTCTGTGGTGATCGGATCGCCGGGTTTGAGATCGGCGGGACCGGTGCCCGTGCGCGTAAACCAGCTCAGCTCAAAATGAGCCGGGCTCAGCAGGGTCTGATTGCCACTCTGACGCGCTTCGATGGTGCTCTCGACGGTCGCCAGCAGGAGCCGGATCAGCAGCCGAGCGGACTCCGGGCCTGTATCTTTTTGGAGCATCTCCACCACCGGCGGCACATCAAACGGTGAGCGTGGACGCTCCGGGCTCTCGGTGCTTTTCTCCGCTGTTTTATCTGTGCCAGCCCGCTCCGCCTGAGCCTTGTCTGGACTTTTGTCCGCGCTGGGCTCCGACTCGGGCACCTGCGGCATGATGTGCAGCCGGGAGAACTGTCCACTCTTGCGGGGCGAGAACTCCCCCTCGTGCCCCTGGAGCTCCTTGAGCGCCTCCGCCAGCATCGTATTGGGGAACTGTCCTGACCGACGGGCCGCCGGCTCCAGCGCCGTGGGCAAGACCTCCGGGAGCTTGGGGGCAATCTCTTCCCAGCGGAACTCCCGCGCAAACTGATCGAGCTGGTCGCGCAGACTGCGGCCCACCGGCAGGATCGCCCGTAACAACTCCGGCACCATCGGAGAGGTAAAACGATATTGATAGACCGTCTGCTGTCGCTGCACTTGCACCAGCCCCGCCAGCTCCAGCGGCAGCAGGGGCTCGGCGGAGGTCTCATCGCGGCCACGGCCTTCCACCAAGTCGGTCAGCGCACGAATCACCTGAAGCGAACGCCCCGAACGGTTGGAGATCAGGGCTCCCAGTCCTTCACGCAGGAGCTGGCGCGCGGGCAAGGCCAGCGGCTCCAGCCGACTGACGATCTGCCAGAACCAGCTCGGGGGCGTGCGTCCGGGAGCCTGAGCCAGGGCTTCATGCAGCGCCATGCCGAGGGCCGGATCACGTCCGATGGCCGACAAAAACAGCTCCAGCAGGCCCACACTGCCGCCGGTAAGTGCCAGCAAGTGGGTGATGAACTCGTCGGGGAGCCCGCCGGGAAGGGGGGTCAGCTCATAGAGTTGGTCTTCACGATAGGGCTGCACGGTTAAGCGTGTGGTGCGGAAGAACAACGGAGAAGCGCCGCTGCCATCGTCTCCCTCGCCGATCACGTCTCCCGAGAGAAAGTCCGAGCTGGAGGTCAGCACCAAGCGGAGCTGTAAGGTCCGGTCGCCGTGGTCGAGCACTTTCCGCAGGGTCTGCTGAAAGCGGGCGGAGACGGCCCAGGGCAGGCGATGCATGCTCTCCACCACCAGCACGGGGGCGCGTCGCGCACGACGACACAACAACACAAACCGGTTGAGACGGGCTGCGGCGGGATCCTCCGCTTCGTCGAGCTGCTGAAGCGAGTCCGCTGCAATCCGTTCTGCCGACAGTCCCCGCTCGAAGGCGTCTTGCAGCATGAGGTTGAGTGCCTCTTCCCACTCGGCGGAGGGATCGGCACCGGGCTGGCTGTGGATATGGCGGCTCAGCTCGACGAGGTTGATCCAGATCACCAAGATCGGATCACCAATACCCCGAAGGATATCGTCGGCGAGGCGGCGCAGATCAACACCCGGCGCGGCCAGCAGTGCAATCGCGTGTCCGGGGCTGAGCGCCTGAACAGCAGAGCCCAGGTTCTTCAGCTCCTGGTTACGATTGTCCACCGGCGTCAGCGTGGGGCGGATCAGATCCTGAATGGGGCGACTCACGACGATCAGGGCTCCCCAAGGGCCATGCAGCAGGGGGTGCAACGGCCTCTTGCAGCGGAGGAATCGGCGAGGGGGCGTGGGCGGCTTCGTCTCATGTTGCGCCCGTGCGAGTGACCTTCGCCTCTTGGCTCCGCGTTGATGGTTGATGTCTCTCTTCTATTATAAGCCAGGATGGTTCAACAAACCAGACATCCGATGGATGTTCCGGTAAGGTCTGGACGCTTATCTGTGCGACCGTGTGGGGCCGGAAGGGTCACTCGTTGAGTCCTCGACGGCTCAGCCCTTCGTAGAGCCGATCCAGCCGAGGCCGAACGTCACCCAGGCGGCTGCGGATCACCGTGGGGTACATCTCGAGCGGGAAGGAATAGGTACCGTTCTCCATCGTCAAGGCCAGGGTCAGGGTCAGGTTTTCGAGCACACGCGGCAGGTCATTAAAGGGAATGACATCCCACACCTCCGACCCGAAGCGATTTTCCAGCCGTTGCTGAAGCTCTCGCTCGGTGAAGGTATACGCGCCTGCCTCCACCATCGTCAGCAGCAGGATTTGATCCACGCTGCTCATCACCCGAGAGCTCACCAGATGCGAGTAGAGCTCTTCTTCGATCTGCATCGCCACCCCATCCACATCATCTTTGGTGATGCGTCGGTCGAAGCGTTTGGAGCGGTTGAGCCGCTCATCCAGCCGGTTGATGAGCTGATTGCAGAAGAGCTGGATGATCCACGGCACGCGGTAGGTCCGCTCCAGGATCTGATCGATAAGCCCGTCGTTGTTGAACTCCAGGTTGAGCGCCGCAATGGGGTTGCGCACCAACTGACGGGCTGCCACCACACTCAACGCCGAAAGACGCCGGAAGGTCGTAAAGTTGTGAAAAGCACTTCTCGGATCGCGTCGCCGCTCGTAGATCCGCACATAGCCCGCCACAATCAGCCGCAGCACGCCTGCCGTCGCCAAGCTGCGGAGATCCCACATCAACCGCTCCGCCCCTTCTTCTCGATTTTGGGTGGCGGTCCCGTAGAGCCCATCAATTTCGTCCAGCAGCAGCACGGTTGGATGGCGTGCGTTCTCGAGCTGGCGTCGCAGGTGAAGACGCGCGTCCTCCAGGTTGACCGGCTCGAGCCCCAGCGCGTCGGTGATCGAGCGCCATACTTGATTGGGGGCCAAGTCCACGCAGTCGATGTGAACCACCCGGGCGTGGCTCCCGAGCTGGAGGCTCAGCTCCTGCTTGAGCTTCAGCAGCAGGCTGGTCTTTCCGATGCGACGAGAACCCACAATCGCCACTTGCTGATCGGGGTGGCGCATGATGTAGTCGATCTCATCTTCTCGTCCCACAAAGAGCACATCCATGGCTCGCCCTTTGAGCGGTCCAATCGGCTGATAGGGCGAGATATTGGACAGCCGGAAGCCTCCACGGGTCAGCAGATCCAAAAACTCACGGCGGCCATCGTCGCTTAAGGCGGTGGAGGTCAGATCCTGCTCGAGCAGTGGCACCAAACGGTCGCCCAACATCTCCCGGTGGCGCTCCGAAAACTGCGCAGCGCGCGGCGGAATATGGCTGCCCACCAACGGAAAGAGCACAAAACCCAAAGCACCTGCGATGGGATCATCTTCCGCCGTGCCTTTGCCCATCCCTTCTCGTCGGAGAAGCTCTCGCAGCCGCTCGGCTCGGAGAGGGGTCAGCTCGCGGGTCAATCCCAGCACCACTGCATGGCTCAGCCGGGGAATGCGGAGCTGCGTCAAGTTCATCGAAAAACCCAGAATGCCTTCCTCCACCTCGTTCTCGAGTGGGCGCGGTGTGCATCCAAAGTGGTGGGCCCACTCCTGCACGAGCTGAAAGAGCGACTCGTGGGAGGGTCGATGTTGCCAAGTGGTGTAGCGGCGGGCGACGGCGATCAGCCGCTCCCAGCGTTTGAGCCCCTGATCAAAAGCGGAGGTGCCTCGTTTGGCATCTTCTTCGAGCAAGCCTAAGAATTGCAAAAACTCCGGGAGTTTATCTCGTTTGTTGAGGTTGACGTACAGCTCTGAGTACGCCGAGAGTGGCACCTGTGCGGCAATGTGGTGATCATCAAATATCCGGCGTCGCAGGTTAAGCTCTTCGCCTCGCTCGAACGGAAATCGATGGACCAGCCAGCGCCGCAGGAGCGGCACGCGCAGGGTGTAAGCCACACCCGCGTGGGTGGTGACTTTCCGAATGAACCCCAGCATCTCCAGCTCTTGCAGGAGCTGCGGCATGCCCATCACCGCCAGCAGATGGGACAGGGACACTCCATAATCCAACGCACGATACTGTCCAATTCGGAACACATCCCGAGAATCACCCACCGTCACCTGGAGATACTGCACGTCGCCGTCGAGCAGCACCGCGTGAGAGCCATACAATCTCTTCGGTCGGTTCGAGCGCGAGCGCACGAGGGTGTTGATGTCCTCAGCCAGGATCACCCCTTCTCTCAGCTCTTTGCGGGGCACCCCCACCGCTGCGGAGGCAATGGCACACAGCGCCAAGCGATGGAAGGGTGGCAAGCAGGCAAATCGCTGACGCATGGTGGCATTCGCCTGTGCAATCAAGGTATTGAGGAAGGGATCCAGCTCATCGGGTTCTCCTTGTGCATCCTTGTCACGACGTTGCCAAGTCAGCCAGGGCTCGGAGCGTAAGGCGTCGAGACGTCCGCCCAGCAGCCGCTTGAGCAGTCCTAAGTTCCAGCCCATCTGGGCCAGGAGCTTATTCCGTACCAGCTCCGACGGAAAGAGCTTCACCCCTTCCAGAAAACGGTGAACCTGCGCCAAAAACTCCGCGCGCGCGCGTGGGCTGTCGAAGGGCAGAGGCTGGTCGAGATCAAAACTCTCCACCCGTCCGACCAGGATGGAGGGGGCCAAGCTGAGCTGGACCAAGTTGTTAAAATCGGTCGCCATCAGCACCCGCACTCGGTGCGAGTTATGGGACAGCACAGCCTGAAGAAAAGTCCGCAGCGGATCCAACAGATGCTGCTTGAAGGCGGTCAACGCCCGCTGAGAACGTTTGAGCAGCAGCCACAGCTCCCGCCCTCCGTCCAGTGCGGCATCAAGGGAACGCTCCAGCACGCCCTGGGGATCGGCACGAAGCTCCGCCCGATCCGGTGGAGCGGTCAACAGTTTGTGCTCCACCAGTCCGCGCAGCAGTTTATCGGTCATCCACCAGAAGGGCAGGGGGTCGGGAGAATGTTTGGGCATACTCTCCAGCAACGTCGGAACATCCAGCGACACCACGGCACGACGGTGCATATCGGACCCGGTCGAGAGGCTCTCCCCCAGCTCCACCAGCAGTCCTTCGCGATCCGCCACTTCTTCCGAGACCAGCACAAACAGCCGTCCTGCCTCGGAGCGAGTCAGCCCTCCTCGCAGTGAATCGAAGGTGTAGGGCCGCTCGATGCGGAACATCTCCGCATTGCGCAGGGGGCTGAGGGTCTCTTCGCGCTCCACTCGGACCTGTGCTTTGATCTGGCGGTGGGTCTCATGCCCTTGTTCCTGCCACGTCAGCTCAAAGTTGAGGGTCACATGCTCCAGATTCTCTTCAATCAGGATTTCGGTGCGATACTCCACCGACCGTCCATAATGAATGGGGCCCTGGCACCACTCCGGGAGCCCTTCCCACAGGTATTCGTGGTTGTTCGGGGTCTGGAGCGCCACCCTCACCCCCTCCAGCGGGCGTCCTCCCAGGTTGTGGATCTTGGTGGAGACCTCTGCCAGCCCTCCATCGTTGGGCACGAGCACACGCAGCTCACGCAGGCTCAGCTCGACACTTTCTTGCAGTCGGCGAGCTTCGGGCAAGACAATCCGGTCTCGCCACCGACCCAAAATGGCGGCCACGATGAGCTGCTCCAGAGAGCTGGAACTTCCCCAGCGTCGCATAAAGTCCAGCAGCACCTCGGCATGCGCCACCAGTGCCCGCACGCGATCTGCAAACCGGCTCAACGGCGTATTCAGCGCCCCTGCGGAGGGTGGAGCGGTGGCCAGCAGTCTCGAACGCACTTCCGAAAAGGTGTTAAACAGCGCCAAGTTCTCGCGCATATCCAGGCGCGCGCGAGGCAGGAACTCGGGGGCATCCACCAAAAAACGACTATATTGATCGTAGTCATTGTAATCAAACGCTTCGAGCAGATCCTCATACACATCTCGAGCGGCGGATGCCAGCGGCACTTGGGCTTCCAAGCTGCTCAGCATGTCGCGTCGAGACACAATCGCACCATAGATCTGCTCGGGACTCTGCGCATCCAACAGCTCGGCGTATTGCCGGATGCAGCGCTGCACCAGGGCATCACCCAACACATGCGGGAGCGCCAGCGCATCACAGATGGCCCGTGCGAGGTGGAGCCCAGAGTCTTCGAGATCGCGCAGATAGCGCAGCCGTGCCAGTACGTTTTCTCGCTCGAGGTGCAGCAGCTTTCGAGCGAAGGGCCCGATCACCGGCAGGAGCTGGCGGCTGTCGAACGTATCTTCGAGCACGCCCAGCCGTTTGATCCCGCGCCACCAGAGCAGCTCATCCACGGCCAAGTCTTGCGTCCGGTCCCACAGGTGCTCGAGCACCTTCAGATAGGCCCGTGCCACCTGCGGCACATCCAGGTTGATCTGAGTCAGCAGCAGATCCATCTCGGGCGCTTCGAGTCGATCCAGTCGCTCCGCCAGCTCATAGAGCAGGGCCAGCCGCACGGAGGTATAGGTCTCACTTTGGCTCAGCAGGGTGGTGACCAGGGCATAAGCCTCGGTGCGGGCTTCCAGCAGCTCGGCGGAACGCTCCAGCAACACACGAAAACACACCCGTGCCAGGATCGGCTCTCGATACAGCAGCGGGCGGCACTCATACATAAACTCGCGCAGCAGCTCATAGGGCTCATGCCGCATGAGAAACACGCCGACGCCGTAGAGCAGCGGATCCACATCCGGCCCCAGAAGCTGCCGGAGTGCTGTGCGGGGGCTGAACTCGCCGAGCCGTTCACCCACGTAATCGACCATCTCAAGGGCATCTTCTCCCGAGACCTCGAGCACGGTGACGGCGCGGTTGGGTGAAGACACCATCAGAAAGGGCTGCGGATGACCGGGCACTTGTAACGTCGTGAGATCATACGGATATCGTTCGACGGCCACCCGATGGTGCGGCTCACCATAGCGGAGCAGGTGCAGCACTCCATCGTCGGCGGCGGCCACAAACCATCCGCCGGTATGATCGTGAACGTAGACGAGATCGGTGATCACCTGGGGCGCGCGATAGCTCCAGCACAGCTCGGGGCGTGCTTCTGCGTGTGGCGCGGGTGAGAACGCTTGAACTTCGCCGTTGGCCATGCCAATCACCAGCACGGGGCGAACTTCGGCCCCATGTCGAGCGGGCGGCCATGACACGGTAAAGGCGGTGACGGAGGACTCGAGCTCCAGCACTTCCAGCTCAAAACTCAGCTTGGTCCCATCGAAGCGCACGTCTTTGTGGAGGGTAAGGGCTCGGTCGGTGCCCACCAAGAGCGCGGGGCGTTGAGGCCAATCACACACGGCGACGTGATGGACGGGGGTTCGTTCAAAGCGCTCGAGCAACGGTACGAAGCGGTGTCGGGTATTTCCATCGCTGCTCTGCTCCAAGTCTTGCAGGTGGAGAATCTGGAAGCGACCGTCAGCGCCTCCTACGGCCAGCAGGGTTTGAGGGGGACCATCGGGGATGGTGGAGGGCACTTGCAGCAGCTCCAGCACGCTGATGGGCTCATCCCAGAGCAGCTCTTCGGCGGGAAAGGGGTAGAGGTGCCCATCTCCGCCCAGGCAGTCGAAGCTGAAGAAGGTCAATCGATCCTGTCGTGCCACCACCACCAGCTCACACGCGGGAGTGCTCAGGCGTCCACTGGCGAGGCGCACGCCGCCGTAGACGGGAAAAAACTCTCCTGCGCGCGGCGCAGACTGGCCGGGTTGAAACTCATGGAGCTGGAGTCCTTCGGGGCGTAGGCCCACCAGCCATCCTGAGGGTGCTTGGAGGGGATGGGGACCGCTGATCGGCTTGACCTCCACGGCTTGGATGACGCCTTGCAGAGAAAAGAGTCGGTTGAGGGGGTTGAGGCTTCGTCTCCAGGTGGCAAGCAGTGCATGAAGCAGGTGGCCTCGGCATTTTTCGCTGTGCTCTGCTTTGAGGGCAAACTCCAGATGGGAGGCTGCATCTTGCCTCAGGTTATATTCGGACAGGGCTTTCAGCGACAGGCTGGAGGCGTAGGTCTGTCGATAGTGTTCATAGCGTTCGGGGCCCATCCAGTCGTCGCGGAGGCGGCGGAGCAGACGCTCGAGGCGTCTTCGGGCGTCCCCGTAGGCGGGGATATTGAGCTTCTCCAGGGTGCTGAAGAGCATGATCAAGCTGGGATTTGTCTCTTCCTGGCTTTGATAGGGCGCGTCTGGCACCACGGGGGGATGAAGCAGCCGATGGAACTGGTATGACAGGAAGCGGATGATCTCCGACTGCCATAGGCGGCTCCCGCGTTCTGCGGCGCTGAAGGCGTGGAGAATGGCCCGTCGCAGCAGGGACAGCACGTCCTCGGACTGGGGGCGTTCTCCGATCAGCCGGTCGATCAACAGCAGGCGCAGATAGGGGCGATCCTGTGTGCGAGCGCGTCCGAAGGGGCCGGTGCGTCGGATTTCGGGGCCACAGCTCTCGGTGGGGAGAATGCTCGCCAGCAACTGAGCGGGGCTTTGTTCCGTCAGCTGGAGCAGGGCGAGCAGCAGGCGCCACAACCTCTCCGTCTCCACCGGATGAAAGAGCTTCACCAATCCATCGGGTGTGCCCATGACGAGCAGGCGCTGACCTTCCACCTCGAGCACTCCGACCGACGTGACGCTGGAGCCGGAGTCATATTTCCAGCTCAGCTCATGTTTTCCGGGATGGATGGCAAAGATGGTGCCATCCGCGGTGGCTGCGAGAAGCTGCTGCTCTTCTTGGTGTCGGTATCCGATGAGGCTGACGATGGGGCTCGGTGTTTCAAGTGTGATGAGGGGATACGGTTTGCCACATCCCTCCTTGAGTGCGTCTTTGAGCGCCATAAGCTGGCTGGTACGTGCCACGAAGTACAGGGTATTTTCGTCAAAGAGTGGGTGATGCAACCGATGCCGTGCGGCGTGTACACCGCGCCACGGCGTGGAGGCGTGCAGCCTCAGTCGAAGCTGGTAGGTGGAGGGTGAGCCGGGGCGCTCATCCCGCAGCACATCGAGCTGGAGCGAAGGCGAAGGGGAGGTGCCCACCTGACCAAGCTCCAGCGGAATATCAGCATGGTTGGCCTGCTGATGCACCACCGTGATATGTTTGCCGAGTGAGGGAATCAGCCGATACTCATGAAGCTGGGCCCCTTCTGATGCCACCACGATGAGCTCTCGACCCTCCAGATACCCGACCCCTTGAGACATGAGCCCGACCGGCCTCCCTTGCAGCGCGGTGCTCCAGCCCATGACTCGAAAGCCGCTGGTAGGCTCCTGTTCGCAGCGCAGCAGATGAATATGATGATGCGTGAGCGCCACCACACTGCCATCAAAGGGCGGAGGCTGCGCGAATGCTGCAAGCAGGTGCAGAGCCGAGTCGAGAGCGTAGGTATCACCGGGCAGGAGTGACTGATTGAGAAACGATGCCAGCTCATCGATGAGCTTAAGCAGCTCTTCGCGCGCCTCAGCGTTCTCGAGGGGGGTGCTGAGACGTGCTTCTGCCCTGGCCATCAAGCGGCGGAACTCCGCCGCGCGGTGATTGGCACGATAGAGGGGCAGGGGGGTGAGATGAAGATCATGTTGCATGGGGAAAGGATAACCTGCCTGATCGAAAAAGGGAAGCACGAGAAAAAGTCCTTGACACACCGTCGCATTTGGATAAAATGCTTCCGGTTCGCAGAACGCTCTCGTAGCTCAGTGGATAGAGCGACGGTTTCCTAAACCGCAGGTCGGCAGTTCGATTCTGCCCGAGGGCATATTCCTCAGCCGAAGAGAGCGGCCAGCGTGTCGCCTTTCAAAACTGCGGAAGCACCCACGACGCGACCTTCGGGTCTCAGCTTGAGGCCAAGAGGCGCGGCGGATATCGGGTACTGAAAAGTACATGTGATCCCGTGGAAGAAGCTCCGTGGCGCGTATGAACGCCTCCCAAAGAAAAGAGGCGGAAAAGTCACGCCTTTTGAAGAAAAAAGTTGATCCGGGACGGGAGTTCTGCTACAAGCTATGAGCTTTCTGCCCCTGCCTTGGGAGCGGGTGATTTTCTATTTTCTGAGGAAAAAATGTCTGAGCAGAAGATTCGTATCCGATTGAAGGCGTTTGATCACAAGACCCTCGACCGCTCCGCGCTTGAGATCGTGGACACCGCGAAAAAGACGGGCGCTCAGGTGCGTGGACCTGTACCGATGCCGACTCGCATCAACAAGTATACGGTGCTGCGTTCCCCTCACGTCGATAAGAAGTCTCGTGAGCAGTTTGAGATTCGCACCCACAAGCGGCTGGTGGACATCCTCGAGCCGCGACAAGAGACGATTGACGCTCTGATGAAGCTCGATCTGTCTGCCGGTGTTGATGTCGAGATTAAGTTGCTGTGATTGTTTGGGGAGGTTCGTGTTATGCCAACCGTTGCTGTGGTTAATCAGCAGGGCGAGCGCGTCGGAGAGATGACGCTGGATGATTCCATCTTTGGAGCATCGGTGCGTGAGCACTTGTTTCACTTGGTGGTGCGTCAGCAGCTTGCAGAGCGTCGCAACGCTCATCCGACGACCAAAAGCCGCGCCCGCGTGTCGGGTGGAGGTAAAAAGCCGTATCGTCAGAAGGGTACGGGGCGCGCTCGTCAGGGCTCGTCTCGCGCGCCTCACTGGCGTGGGGGTGGTGTGGTGTTTGGCCCCAATGGGCGTCAATACACCATCCAAGTGAACAAAAAAGTGCGTCGTGCCGCCCTTCGCTCCGCCTTGAGCCTGCGTCTTCAGCAGGACGCCTTGGTGGTGGTGGAAGACATCCAGCTCGAGGCACCCAAGACCCGTCTTTTCCTTCAAGTTGCCAACAACCTGAAGGCCGAGCGTGCGCTGTTTGTAACAGCCGACAAGAGCGAGCAGCTCAACCTTTCTTCTCGCAACGTGCAGGGCCTCAAAGTCCTTCCGACGGCGGGCCTGAATGTGTATGACATCCTCAAGTATCCCCGCCTGGTCCTCACCAAACCGGCGATTTCTCTGATTGAGGCGAGGTTGAAGTGATGAAGCCCATTTACAGCATCATCAAGCGTCCCATCGTCACGGAACGCGCCGTGTCCCTGCAAGAGAAGCAGAACACGTATACTTTTGAAGTGGACCTCAACGCCAACAAGATTGAGATCCAGTCTGCCGTGGAAGAACTCTTTGGCGTGAAGGTCAAAGAAGTTCGTACTTCCATTGTGCATGGCAAAGTGAAGCGTTTTGGTCGCTCCAGCGGCAAGCGCTCCAACTGGAAGAAGGCGTTTGTGCGTTTGGATGGCGAGGGGCAGCTCGACCTCTTAAAACCGGCTCAAGCTTGAGCCGTGACCCTGCGCATTGCTCCGTAAACCCAAGATTGATACAGGTCTGAACTCATGGCAACCAAGAGCTTTAAGCCGACCTCCCCCGGGCGTCGCTTCATGACGATGGCTGACTTCAGCGGCCTCAGCAAGACGGGCCCTGAGAAGTCCCTGACGGTGCCTCTGAAGGGCACGGGCGGTCGTAATAATAATGGTCGGGTTACCTCCCGCTTCATGGGCGGTGGTCACAAGCGCCGTTATCGTCTCGTGGACTTCCGTCGCAACAAGCTAGACATCTCAGCCATCGTGACGACGATTGAGTACGATCCGAATCGTACTGCGCGTATTGCGCTCATCACCTACACCGACGGAACCAAGTCCTATATCTTGGCCCCCGATGGTCTGAAAGTGGGTGATAAGGTCATCTCCAGCGAGAGCGCGGACATCCGTCCGGGCAATACCTTGCCCCTCAAGCGGATCCCGCTGGGCACGATGATCCACAACGTAGAGCTCAAGAAGGGCAAGGGTGGGCAGCTCGCGCGCAGCGCAGGTGTGTTTGCTCAGCTCATGGCCAAGGATGGTGGTTATGCCCTCATCCGTCTGCCCTCCGGTGAGCTTCGCCGCGTCCTGATCGAGTGTTTTGCCACCGTCGGACAGGTGAGCAACCTCGAGCACGAAAACGTCTCGCTGGGCAAAGCAGGCCGCAGCCGCTGGCTCGGTCGTCGTCCCCACAACCGTGGTACCACGATGAACCCCATCGACCATCCGCACGGTGGTGGTGAGGGCCGCACGAAGGGCGGTCGTAACCCCGTGACCCCGTGGGGTATTCCGACCAAGGGCTACAAAACCCGTAAGAATAAGCGCACGTCGGTCTTCATCGTCAAGCGGCGCAAGTGAAATGAGGAGTCGTCATGGCACGCTCAATTAAAAAAGGTCCATTCATTGACAGCCATCTGCTCGATAAGGCAGTGGCCGCCAAGAAGACCAAGAGTGCAAAGGTCATCAAGACCTGGTCTCGTCGTTCGACGATTGTTCCCGAGCTGATCGGTCTCACCTTCGCCGTCCACAATGGGAAGAAATTCCTGCCCGTGTACGTGACCGAAAACATGGTGGGACATAAGCTGGGTGAGTTCGCACCGACCCGTACATTCCACGGACACTCGGCGGACAAGAAGAGCAAAGTGAAGCGGTGAGCTTCGCAGAACTGAAATTCCTTTTCTTTTGATGGGTACTTGCATGAATGCGAAAGCAATACACCGCTATGCACGGATTGCACCGCGTAAGGTTCGTTTGGTGGCGGACCTCGTGCGCGGAATGCCAGCCGCCCGGGCATTGGAAGTGCTCCAGTTCACGCAGAAGTCCTCCGCTCCAGTGGTCGCCCGTGTGATCGGCTCGGCCATCGCCAATGCGAAGCAGAAGGACGGCAACGTGGACTTGGATGCACTCGTCGTCTCAGATATTCAGGTCAATCAGGGTCCGATGCTCAAACGTTTCCTGCCCCGTGCTCAGGGACGTGCGACGAAGATCCAGAAGAAGACCAGCCATATCACGGTTGTGGTCTCCGACCTCCAGGACTAAAGCGTCGGATAGCGAAGGAGAGAATCTGTGGGACAGAAAGTAAATCCGATCGGTTTCCGGCTGGGCGTCAGCAAGACCTGGAACTCCCGTTGGTATGCCGAGAAAGACTATGCCAAGCTCCTCCATGAGGATCTGCGCATCCGTAAGTTCCTGAAGAGCAAGCTCTATCAGGCTCAGGTCTCCAAGATCATGATCGAGCGTGCCGCCAACAAAGCCAAAATCTATGTCCATGCTGCCAAGCCGGGCATGATCATTGGCAAGCGTTGTGCCCAGCTCGAGAGCCTCAAAGCCGATCTTCAGAAGATCAGCCATAACGAGATCTTCTTGAACATCATTGAGGTGCGCAAGCCGGACAGTGATGCCCAGCTTGTAGCTGAAAACGTGGCGGCTCAGCTTGAGCGTCGTATCTCCTTCCGCCGCGCCATGAAGAAGGCTATTTCTCAGGCGCAGAAGAGCGGAGCAAAGGGTATCAAGATCCATTGCTCTGGTCGCTTGGGTGGAGCCGAGATGGCGCGCAGTGAGTTTTATCGTGAGGGTCGCGTGCCCCTCCACACCCTCCGCGCCGACATCGACTACGGCGTCGCAGAGGCTCACACCACCTACGGATCTTGCGGTGTGAAAGTGTGGATCTATAAGGGCGAAGTGATCCCTGGTCAGGAAGAGAACGGATAAGGAGCCCTCGAAATGTTGAGCCCAAAGCGTGTAAAGCATCGTAAACAGCAGAAGGGGCGTACCAAGGGCCTCGCCTATGCTGGCAGCGATCTGGACTTCGGCGATTTTGGTCTTCAGGCCCTCGAGCCGGGCTGGTTGACCAACCGCCAGATTGAAGCGGCCCGTATCGCTATGACCCGCTACGTAAAGCGTGGTGGTAAGATCTGGATCCGCATCTTCCCGGATAAGCCCATTACCAAAAAACCCCTCGAAACTCGAATGGGTAAAGGTAAAGGTAACCCGGAAGGTTGGGTGGCGGTGATTCGTCCCGGTCGTATGCTCTACGAAATGGAAGGAGTCGCCATTGAGACCGCTCGTGAGGCATTCCGGCTGGCTTCCCACAAGCTGCCGATTGCAACCCGGTTCGTGTCTCGTGAAGGAGAGCTGGCATGAGCAACGTGATTCACAAAGAAATGTCTGACGAAGAGCTGCTGGTGCTTCGCGCCGAGACCTCCCGTCAGCTTGCGATCCTCATGTTCCAGCTTCGCACCGGGCAGCTTCGTAACACCTCTCTCATCAAGGGTGCCAAGAAGACCATCGCTCAGGTCAACACCGAGCTCCGCGCACGCGAGCTCGCCAATGGCAGTGTGAAGGGGTCGCTGGTGGGCCGCGTTCCCTCTACCAACAAAGAAGAGACCAAGGGCCAAAAGCGTAGCCGCTTCGGATTGGGTGTCATCACCCAGCCTTTGCTCAACGGTCAGGCCAGCTAAGGGATGAGGGAAAGATGAGCACCAATAGCGACACGACGGAAGCAGTGCAGAACGAGGGCGTGCAGGGTCTTCGTAAGACCTTCGTGGGCATGGTCGTGAGCACCAAAATGCAGAAGACCGTGGTGGTGGAAGTCCATCGTAAAGTTCGGCACCCGAAGTATCAGAAGTACGTCAGCAGCCGCAAGAAGTACCTGGTACACGACGAAAACAACGAGTGTAAAGTGGGCGACGAAGTCGAGATCATCGAGACTCGCCCCCTGAGTAAGCTCAAGCGTTGGCGTCTGGGTCAGATCAAGTCCAGAGCAGAAGCGACGAAGGCCTGAGTGCCATCGTGACCGAAGGAGGTAGTCAGCCGTGATTCAAACCCAGAGCTACCTGGATGTTGCAGACAACTCCGGCGCCAAGCAGGTCATGTGTATTAAGGTCTTGGGGGGTACCCGCCGGAAATACGCAACACTTGGCGATATCATCGTGGTGGCAGTCAAGGAGGCCATTCCCAACTCCCGCGTAAAAAAGGGAGATGTGATGAAGGCCGTTATCGTTCGCACTGCCCGGGAGATTCGTCGAAGTGATGGTTCTTACATCCGCTTCGATACCAACTCTGCCGTGCTGATCAACAATAATAAGGAACCCATCGGCTCCCGTATTTTCGGCCCGGTGGCCCGTGAGCTTCGCGGCAAGAAGTTCATGAAGATCATTTCGTTGGCGCCTGAAGTTCTCTGAGACACTCCCTGAGTGCGCTCATAGGTTTCTACGCTGTGTCCAGGAGAAGGGCAGATGGCACGCTTGAAAGATAAGTACAACACAGAGGTTGTGCCTGCCATGATGAAGGAGTTTAACTACTCCAACGTTATGCAGGTGCCTCGCCTCCAGAAGATCGTCATCAACACCAGCCTTAAAGAGGCCATCCAGAACATCAAGGTACTGGAAGCCGCTGCGGAAGAGCTGGCGCAGATCACCGGACAACGGCCTGCCATTCGTCGGGCCAAAAAGTCGATTGCGAACTTCAAGCTGCGCGCTGGTATGCCCATCGGCGCCATGGTGACGCTCCGCCGTGAGCGTATGTTTGAGTTCTTCGACCGTCTGATCAGCGTGGCCATTCCGCGTATTCGCGACTTCCGGGGGGTCTCCCCCAAGGCGTTCGATGGCCGTGGTAATTATTCCTTGGGAATCTCGGAGCAGATCATCTTCCCAGAGGTCAATTACGATAAGGTCAACAAAGTGACGGGCATGAACATTACTTTTGTGACGACCGCTCGGTCTGATCAGGAAGCACGTGCCCTGCTCGCTCATCTCGGAATCCCGTTCCGTCAGTAATCTGGCAGCGACCAGTGCTTCGCTGATGAGAGGAGAATAATTGTGGCGCGTAAAGCGATGATTGAGAAGTCTCAAAGTACACCCAAGTTCCAGGTGCGTGGTTACAACCGCTGCGCCCAGTGTGGGCGTGCACGAGCCTATATGCGCAAGTTTAAGCTGTGCCGCGTCTGCTTCCGCACGCTGGCGCTGAAGGGTGAAATCCCCGGCGTGGTCAAGTCCAGCTGGTGAATGCGTTCGCGCATGTCTTTTGAGGAGAGCTTTTCATGAGCATGACTGATCCGGTGGCGGATCTTCTGACCCGTCTGCGTAATGCCTCGATGGCCCGGCATAACTCCGTTGCCATCCCACATTCTACGTTGAAGCACAGCATCGTCGGCATCCTCAAGGATGAAGGCTTTATCCGTGACTTCCGTGTTCGCGAGACAGACGGCCTCAGAGAGCTTGAGGTGACGCTGAGCTACGACCACAATAAGCAAGCCGTGATCCGAGGGCTGCGCCGTGTAAGCACCCCGGGTTGCCGCATATACGTGGGGAAAAAGAACCTTCCCCGTATTCGCAATGGCCTCGGTATTGCCATTGTTTCTACCTCGCGCGGCGTCATGAGCGATGGCCAGGCCCGAGCCGCTGGCGTCGGTGGCGAGTACCTGTGCGAAGTGTGGTGAGATTCTTGTTTGGCCTCAGGTGAGTCGCATACTCCCTGCGGAGAGAGAGGACTGTATGTCACGCATTGGACGTAAACCAATCGTACTGCCCAAGGGTGTCAGCGCCGCCGAGAAAGAGCGGGTCTTCCAAGTCACGGGTCCGAAAGGCTCCTTGACCCTGCCCTTGAGCACCCATGTCAACGTGAAAGTAGCTGGCTCCACCATCAACCTGGATCGCAACAGCGACGACCGCGAAGCTCGGGCTCATCATGGCCTCATGCGTGCGCTCATCGCCAACATGGTCCAGGGCGTGACTGCTGGCTTTGAGAAGCGCCTCGATATTAGTGGCGTGGGTTTTAAAGCCGAAGTCGCGAGCGGTAAGCTCCAGATGAACATCGGCTACTCTCACCCCGTTATCTACGAAATCCCCAAAGGGATTGAAATCGCCGTGGATAAGCAGGTGAAGGTCATCGTTCGTGGCCTTGACGCCCAGCTGGTTGGACAAGTAGCTGCCGAGATTCGTGCCTTCCGCGAGCCCGACATCTACAAAGCCAAGGGCATCAAGTACGAGACCGAAGTGATCAAAACCAAGGCCGGAAAGACGGGCGGAAAATAATTGCTTGTCAGGAGCGCTCTTGTGCGCTACACTCCTGGCCTTTCTTGTTTCCATTGATTGGAGATGGTGTCGTGGCGAAAACCAGTATCAAAGCCGCAGCTCGTGAGCGGCGCAAGCTTCGTCTGCGCAAGAAGATTCGGGGCACCTCGGAGCGTCCGAGACTTTCGATCTATTGCAGTGGACATCATGTGTATGCCCAGATCATTGACGACGTGAAAGGTTGCACCTTGGCCGCCTCCTCGACGCTCTCTGAGAACGTGCGCGAGGAAGGCAAATACTTGGGGAATATCGAAGGTGCCCGTCGGGTGGGTGCTGCGATTGCCCAGGTCGCCAAAGAGCGCCAGATCCAAGCCGTTGTCTTTGACCGCAATGGGTACCTCTATCACGGTAAGATTAAGGCTCTGGCAGACGCTGCTCGTGAGCATGGTCTTCAGTTTTGATCAACATATCGGGAGATTACTGCCGTGCAGCGTGATAATCGTGAATCCTCGAGTGAATCTGATAACGAAAAGGTCATCTATATCAACCGCGTTGCCAAGGTTGTGAAGGGTGGTCGTCGTTTCAGCTTCTCCGCCCTGGTGGTGGTCGGCGATAAGAACGGGCGCGTTGGCGTGGGCCTTGGAAAGGCCGCTGAAGTGCCAGATGCGATCAAAAAAGGTGCCGACCAAGCTCGTAAGAGCATGATCAGCGTTCCTCTGGTCAATCATACCATCCCCCACGAGATCACCGGTCACTTTGGTGCGGGTCTGGTGGTCCTCCGCCCTGCCTCGGACGGTACGGGTGTGATCGCTGGTGGCGCTGTGCGTGCCGTTCTGGAGTCCGCCGGTATTCGCAACATTCTGACCAAGTCCTTGGGCACCAGCAACCCCCACAACGTGGTGAAAGCCACGCTGGATGGGCTCCTTAAGCTTGTGTCTGTCGAAGCTGCCTCCGCAGCACGCGGCAAAGAGCTGAGCACGGCTGGTTGATACCATCGTCTTATTCTCCAGTGAGGCCGAAATGAACCGCCTGAAAGTGACCCTGGTCCGTAGCCCCATCGGCTCGACCGAAAAGCAGCACCTTGTTCTGCGGGGTCTGGGACTCCGGAAGCTTCAAAGCTCGGTGACCCATAGCAACTCCCCAACCATTCGCGGCATGGTCAAGAAGGTCATCCATCTTCTCCGTGTCGAAGAGCTGAATGATTGATCCTTTGAGCGATAGAGGTTTTCGATGAGCAACGAACTGAGTTCCTTGAGCTATGTGCCCGGCTCTCAGCGGAAGTCCTTCCGCGTGGGTCGTGGTATCGGCTCCGGTAATGGAAAGACCGCCGGACGCGGCACCAAGGGTCAAAACTCCCGCTCTGGATCCACCCGCTCGGCTGGCTTCGAGGGCGGTCAGATGCCCATTCAGCGTCGCCTCCCGAAGCGTGGTTTCCGCAACATCTTCCGCTCTGAGTGGGATGTGGTGAACCTCCGCAGCTTTGAGCGGTTTGAGGCTGGTAGTGTAGTGGGAATCGAAGAGCTTCAAGCCGCTGGTTTGGTGAGCGGAAACTGCCCGGTCAAAGTACTGGGTGACGGCTCCCTCTCCCATGCACTGACCATTAAGGCCCATGCCTTTAGCGCCCAGGCCCTCAAGCGTATTGAGCTTGCAGGTGCTAAGGCGGAGGTGATTTAGCTTGTTCGCTGGCTATAACAATATCATGAAGATTCCAGAGCTGCGAAATCGTATCCTCTTTACGATTGCGCTCCTGGGGGTGTATCGCGTCGGCATCTTTGTGCCTGTGCCCGGTATCGATCGTTCTGCGCTTGCCCGCTTTTTCGAGACCGGAGCCCAAGGGACGTTCTTTGGCATCTATGACATGTTCTCGGGTGGTGCATTGGAGCAGTTCTCCGTGTTCACCTTGGGGATCATGCCGTACATCACGGCCTCGATCATCATCCAGCTTCTGACCATTGTTGTGCCAAGCCTTGAGCGCCTTTCCAAAGAGGGTGAGACAGGCCGCCGTAAGATCACCCAGTACACCCGCTACGGAACCATGCTCATCGCCTGTGTGCAGAGTTATGCCATCTCCTTTGGTTTGGAGACCATGCGCGTCAGCGCTGGCCAATCCATTGTGGTAGAGCCGGGCTTGTCCTTCAGGCTCCTAGCTATGGTGACCCTCTGTGCTGGTACCGCATTTATCATGTGGTTGGGAGAGCAGATTCACGAACGTGGCATAGGCAACGGCATATCGTTGATCATCTTCGCCGGTATCGTCGCTCGGTTTCCCGTAGCTGTCTCCAACATGTTCAGCAACATCTCGACGGGGGAAACCCGGGCCATCTCCTTGTTGTTCTTTGCCGCCTTCGCGTTAGTGGTGATTGCAGTCACCATCTTCTGTGAGAAGGGCGAGCGACGCATCCCGGTGCAGTACGCCAAGCGAGTGGTGGGTCGAAAAGTGTACGGGGGGCAGACGGCCCATCTACCTTTGAAGCTCAATACCTCTGGCGTGATCCCTCCGATCTTTGCCAGCTCCTTGATGGTGTTTCCCGCCACGGTTGGCACCTTCGTGGGGGTGGAGCGTTTCCCGCTTTTGGCGACCTTCACCAACATGCTTAGTCCAGACACGCTCATTTACAACGTGCTGTACGTCTCTATGATCGTGTTCTTCTGTTATTTCTACACGGCGGTGGCCTTCAATCCCGACGATGTGGCTGAGAACATGAAGAAATACAACGGCTTTATCCCTGGAATCCGTCCGGGGAAGAAGACAGCCGAGTATATCAACTGGATTTTGACGCGCATTACGCTGGGGGGTGCTCTGTATCTGTCTGCGGTGTGTGTGCTTCCGACCTTCCTCATGGTGGAGTTTGGAGTGCCCTTCTACTTCGGTGGAACCTCCTTGCTAATCGTGGTGGGAGTAGCCCTTGATACCGTAGCCCAGATTGATTCGCATCTCTTGACGCGCGAATATGAGACTTTAATGGTCTCAAAAGGTGGGCGTTTGCCTGGGCGACGCCGTTGAGCCTTTGAGTCGTCCTTAACACGCCTGGCGGTGAATGTATGGCGAGCGAAAAAGAAGAAGCGATTGAGGTAGTGGGAACGGTCATCGAGCCCCTCCCCAACGCAATGTTCCGTGTGCAGCTTGAGAACGGCCATAAAATTTTGGCGCATATCTCTGGAAAAATGCGGATGCACTTCATCCGAATTCTTCCTGGAGATCAGGTCACCGTGGAGCTTTCTCCCTACGACCTGAGCCGTGGCCGGATTACGTATCGTGCTAAGTAATGGTTCGTACTAGAGGTGGCTAATGAAGGTGAAGGCTTCTGTCAAGAAGATCTGTGAGAAGTGCCGTGTCATTCTCCGTAAGGGAGTGGTGCGTGTGATCTGTGAAAACCCGAAACACAAGCAGCGTCAGGGTTGAGAAGCCCAGACCTTATTGTTTTGAGTTAAGGAGGCGTTGCTTTGGCTCGTATTGCTGGAATTGACTTGCCGCGTAATAAGCGGATTGAGATTGGACTGACCTATATCTTTGGTATCGGTCGCTCTGCTGCTCGTCGTATCCTCGAAGTGTCCCAGGTCAACCCGGACACCCGCACTGACAACCTGACGGATGCCGAAATTGCGCGTATCCGTGAGTTCATTGACCGGGAGCTCAAGGTGGAAGGCGATCTTCGCCGTGAAGTGGGCATGAACATCAAGCGTTTGATGGACATCACCTGCTATCGGGGACTTCGTCATCGCCGCTCCTTGCCCGTCCGTGGGCAGCGTACCCATACGAACGCTCGTACCCGTAAGGGCCCGCGCCGTACTGTGGCAGGCAAGAAGAAGTAATTTACTGATGAACTTTTAAGGTTCGTGGGTGAGGATTTTTTATGGCGAAGCAGAAGAAGTTGGCTCGTAAAAAGAAGGTCAAGAAGAATGTGCAGAAGGGTGTTGCGCACATCCAAGCGACCTTCAATAACACGGTGGTGACCATCACAGACGAGCTCGGCAACGCGCTCTCTTGGTCCAGCGCCGGCGTCAAGGGCTTCAAAGGAAGCCGCAAGAGCACCCCGTTTGCCGCGCAGATGGCTGCCGAAGATGCAGCACGCAAGGCTATGGAGCACGGTCTCCGCACAGTGGGCGTGTTTGTGAAGGGACCCGGTGCTGGTCGTGAGTCGGCCCTCCGTTCTCTTCAGGCCGCTGGTCTTAAGATCACGCTGATCAAGGACGTCACGCCGATTCCGCACAACGGCTGTCGTCCCCCCAAGCGTCGTCGCGTGTAATAGATCTGCTCCTGAATCAGTTGCCAGTGTTGAATGTGTCTGGAGGGCACCTTGGCTAAGTATAATGGTTCTGTTTGTCGTCTGTGCCGACGTGAAGGCACCAAGCTCTTCCTTAAAGGGGAGCGTTGCCAAACCTCAAAGTGTGCTTTTGATCGTCGCGGCTATCCCCCGGGACAGCACGGTCAGCGTCGCTCCAAGCCCACCGAGTACGGTCTCCAGCTTCGTGAGAAGCAGAAGGTTCGTCGTATCTACGGTGTGCTCGAGCGGCAGTTCCGTCTCTACTTCCAGCATGCTGATCGCATGCGTGGAGTGACGGGCCAAAACTTGCTCTTCCTCCTCGAGCGTCGGCTCGACAGCATCGTCTTCCGGCTTGGTTTCACAACCACCCGCTCGGAAGCCCGTCAGCTCGTCCGCCACGGTCACTTCTTGGTCAACGGTAAGAAGGTCAACATCCCCTCTTACCTTGTCCGAGTGGGTGATAAGGTGGAGCTGAAAGAGAAGAGCCGTAAGGTTGCGAAGGTTGTGACCTCTCTCGAGGCCAGTGCCCGCCGCCCGATGGTTAGCTGGCTTGAACTGGAGAAAGATGCGTTCCGTGGGACTCTCAAGTCCATGCCGGTGCGCGATGAGCTGACGCTGCCCATGAATGAGCAGTATATCGTCGAGCTCTACTCCCGTTAATCTGTTCTGGCCACAAGCAGCCCTGTTTGCGGAGGTTACATGTACAGAAATTGGCGGTCTCTCATCCGCCCAAAGGCGCTTGAGGTTGAGACGGAGAGTCTTACTGAGACCTTTGGCAAGTTTGTCGCGCGTCCTCTTGAGCGTGGTTTTGGCGTCACCTTGGGGAACTCCCTCCGGCGAGTCTTGCTCTCGAGCTTGCAGGGTGCCGCGATCACGTCTGTGAAGATCGAAGGGGCTCAGCACGAGTTTTCCACGATCCCCGGCGTGCTTGAGGATGTGACCGATATCCTCCTGAACCTGAAAGGTGTCCGTCTGCGGATGGATTCTGACACCTCCGACACCCGCGTCATTCGTATTGACGTGACCGGTGACCGAGTGGTGCGGGCAGGTGATATCATCACCCCTCCTGACATTAAGGTGCTCAACCCGGACCATCACATTGCGACCCTGTCCTCAGAGTCCGAAGGCCGCCTCTACGCAGAGATGACGGTTCGGATGGGCAAAGGTTATGTGCCGGCAGAGCGCAACAAGGAGCAAAATCAGCCCATTGGGACCATTCCCATTGACGCGATCTTCTCCCCCGTGCGCAAAGTAAATTACACGGTCTCCAACGCCCGCGTCGGCCACGAGACTGACTACGACCGGCTCACCCTAGAAGTCTTCACCGACGGCAGTGTGACGCCGACCGATGCAGTTGCTTATTCAGCCAAGATCCTGAAAGAGCAGCTCCAGATCTTCATCAACTTCCGGGAAGAGCCGGAGCCCGTTGAAGAGAAGCGCGAAGAGTCTGAAGAGTCCTTTAATGAGAACCTCTTTAAGACGGTGGATGAGCTTGAGTTGTCTGTTCGGTCGGCAAACTGCCTCCAGAACGCCAATATCAAGTACATCTATGAGCTCGTTGAAAAGACCGAAGCCGAAATGCTTAAGACCAAGAACTTTGGCCGAAAGTCTCTAAACGAAATCAAAGAGATTCTCTCTGAGATGGGGCTCTCTCTGGGCATGAAGTTGAACAACTTCCCCAAGCACAAGCTCCCCAAGTAACGTCTTTGCCTGAAGGTATGTTGTCATGAGACACTTGAAAGGTTATCGTAAGCTCAACCGCACCTCCAGTCATCGCAAGGCGATGTTCCGGAATATGGTGACCTCGCTGTTTAAGTACGGCCAGATCACCACCACGGACGTGAAGGCGAAGGAGCTGCGTCGTATTGCTGAGAAGGTCATCACCCTCAGCAAGCGTGTGCTTCCCGAGACGGTCGTCGCCGCCAGCGCCGAAGAGCAGAAGCTCCTCGTCGCCCGTCGTGTTCACCTCCGTCGTCAGGCTGCCCTCTGGGTCAACGAGCGTGATGTGCTCCATCATCTCTTTGAAGTCATCGGACCTCGGTTCGCTAAGCGTCAGGGTGGTTATACCCGCATCCTGAAGCTCAGCTTCCGTCCCGGTGATAACGCCGCCATGAGCTTGATTCAGCTTGTGGAAGGAGAGGCAGCTCCTGTTGCTGCACCTGCGCCGGAGGTTTCCACGCCTTCTGATACTGCCGCATAAGGTCTGGTCCTACGATTGAATGAGGGGGGAGCCGAACAGGCTCCCCCCTCGTGTTTCTTCCACGTTGATGGGACGTGGGGCCATGCACCAGCAGCGAGGGGAGCCGAACAGTTTGCCCTCTTGTGGTTGTAGGTCAAACCGAGAGACACGAACGCCCGATCCGAGTCTCCTGTCACCCGCTCTACCCACAAACAACAATACTTTGATGCCGATGTGTGTGCCGTTCCATCCCCACCGGCGTCAGTTCGTGCCCTCCGCGAGACCCCGCCATTCTTGTCGCAATCACCCGACATCCCCGTCAGATGTTGTTGCTTGGCAACCACAGAATCCCCGATTCCAGAACTAGAATTCTGGCGTAAACCGTGGTAGGACTACAACATCAGCGCAAAATATCAAGCATGAGTGTGTCTCACCGCTTCCACCCTGAAGCCTCCGTCCTTCGCCCTGTGGAGATGTTGATGAAGCGTCCCTTGTTCATCTTGCTGCTCACGATGTGTGTCACCGCTTGTACTCAGGAAGCGCCTGAGCTGCCCTCTGTCCAAGTGACACCAGATGCGATTCGGCCTGCTCCGCCCCTTGCACCACCTCCGAGTCCGGTCGAGGCACCTGCCGCCCCCGCTCGCCATGTGCTTCAAGTGAGCCAGCCGGAGCACCTCTTAGCCCTTCACCATCAGCGGAGCTTGGCCCTCGCTTTAGAAGCCAGCCCAGCCACCGCCTTGAGCATCGTGCATTTGCCCTCCGGCATCGTGCGTGCGCGCGTTCCGCTGGGTCGAGAGCAGCTCCACACCGCAGCCCCTACCCCTGATGGTTGGGTGCTCTTGACGGCGCAGAAGAAGCTGCTGAAGCTGACATTCGAGGGCGTGCTTCTTCCCTTACCCCCGTCCCCATGTGAGCCAGAAAAGCTGGTCAGCGATAGCGCGGGCAACCTGCTGCTCATGGGCTCAGCGTGTGCCCTCATCCGTCGAGGGGAGACGTGGAGCATCCTCACCCTTCAAGAAGGAGAGCGTCCCCGCAGCGGTGCGCTGGCCGACAAGCACGTTGCCCTTTTTGTGGAGAGCCCTTCTGGAGCCTGTCAGCTCATCAGACAAGGTTCGAGTGTTGTCAGCCCTGAAGGTTCACCATCAGCACCGGCCAGTATCAATCCGCCTGGAGGCAGCGCGGAAAAACCCTCAGCAGCACCCGTTCAAGGCAGTGGCACCGAGCAACCACCTGAAGACAGCACCTCTAGCCCCCGTGTGTCTTGGAGTGGACCCTGTCCGGAGCTGGTGGCACTGGATCGCGATGGTACGCTCTACGGGGGCACCGCTGCTCAAGGCATTCTGAAGCTGGAAAAGAGTCTCGACGCCAAGCCCCAGCCCCTCACTGGAATTCCGACCCTGCTTGCAGCCAGCATTCAGCCTCAAAAGAAGCGAGTGCTTGGGTTGTCCCCAGACAAACGTCTCGTCGAGTATCAGCTCACCGACGGGACGGTAATGGAGACCAGTGCTTTGCCGGAGCGTATCGGTGCCTTGACCCAGGGCATTGTCATGTGGGCCCCAGAAGACTCTGGCATTTTGGCCATCGGCAGCTCGCGAGGACCGCTGGAGCCGAATGTGCTTAAGCCAGCCCTTCTTTTGGACGAAGAGCATTGGCTGGAGCTCCCTGCTTGGCAAGCCCAGACCACACTTCAAATATGTGCAAGTGCTTGGATCTCTGAGCAAGACAGCCTCCTCGCCGTCGCCTTAGAGCCAGCCGGTGAGCTCATCAAGACCCACATGCTGATGGTGCCGAGAGAGGGAGGTGAGCTCAAGCCGTTTGCAGTGGGCAGCGATCCCAAAAAGGGAAGTGGAGAAGGCTGTCAGCTCCAGCTCAGCCCGGAGGGAAAAGTCGCCGCCGTGTATTCTGGCACCAGCGTCAAGTTGATGGACCTCGAGACGCGGCAACGGATTGGCAAGAGCACCGTACCCGGCGTGACGGGGCTGGCTTTCAGCGCCGACAGCGGGAGCTTATACGTTGCCACACGCGAAGGTGTGGTCAGAAGAGGTGAAGTGCCTGGGCTTGACGATCCCACACCAATCACACGCTACGATCAGGGACTTCAGGCGTTTTCAACCCTGACAGAGGGAGATCTGCTGCTCTTTGCCACGCCCTCGGGCACGGGTGCCCGCGTGGAGCTGATGACAGGAGAGCGGCAGCAAGTGCTCAGCTCCTTGAGTGTTGCAGCCCCCGTGAAGTCCTTGAGCGTGGCCCAAAAAGGCGCACGGATGGCCCTGGGCCTGGGAGCACAAGGGGTGCAGCTCTGGACTTTACCCGCGAATAGAGCGATAACGCTCAGTCAGAGCGTGGCCAATGTTGTAGCCCTCACCTCGGATGGTATGGCCGCTGCTTGGGGAGAAGCCACCCTTCACATGCACCAAGCTGGAAAGCAGAGCATGAGCTGGGAGCAAGCCCTGTACGCACCCGTCACAGGTCTGAGCTGGGCGAGCCGGAGGCGCTGCCTTGCCGTGGTGGATGCCTCGGGTGCCTTGAGCCTGTGGAATTCAAGTGGCGTTCGTACACTGGCGCTGTACGCGCTCAGCGCCGAGCATTGGATCTTGCAGGGCAGGAATAATGCCTGGAATGGGCGCCTTGATCGACCTGATCGCCTCTGGAGAATCTTTCCCAACCTGAAGGAAAGTATTGTATCTTTGCCTTCTCCCGCGAGTCAGGCGCAAACTTCGGCACAGTCGGAATGTCGATGATTATGTTCCTGTTGTACGAGATCTTGTAGGATCAGATCTTCTTGAAGAGAAGATCTAATTCCTTTAAAAATAAAAGTATTGGGTTGACAGCCGTTCTGCTTGACCGCTAGACTGTTCCTGTATTCTGTTGAAGCTGCAATGACGAGTCGAGGACACCATGACCCACTTCATTGCCACTCAAATTCAGGTAATTCGGCTCCGCCCCTCTCCGTGGATGGGTGGCTTGGCCCTGATGCTCCTGTCCGCTTGTGGTCCCGATCCCGTCGTGGATCAGGACAACGATGGCGTCTCCCAGAGCCAGGACTGCGATGATCTGAACGCGGCGGTCTTTCCCGGTGCCACTGAAATCTGTGCAGACTCCGTGGACCAAGACTGCAACGGCACAGACCTCACCGACTGCGATGGCGACGGTGTCCTCCCCCCTCAAGACTGCAACAACAACGACGCAACCGTGTTCCCCGGCGCGCCCGAGCGTGAGTACGATGGCGTTGATCAAGATTGTTCCGGCTCCGACCTCAACGACAAAGACGAAGACGGTTATATCGGCATCACCGGAGGCGGTGACGACTGCGATGAGCTTGATGCCAGCATTCACCCCAACGCCTCTGAAGTCGCATACGATGGCATCGACCAAGACTGCTCTGGAGCCGATCTTCGAGACGTGGACGGTGACGGTGTCGAAGCGGTGAGCGTGGGGGGCTCAGACTGCGACGATCAAGACGTCGATGTGTATCCCGAAGCCAACGAAGTACCCTATGACGCCATTGATCAGGACTGCTCCGGGGCCGATTTGGTAGACGTAGACGGTGATGGCCACGACGCCACGCTCGTCGGCGGTGACGACTGCGCCGATGACAACCCCTCCAGCTATCCCGGTGCCACCGAAGTTGCCTACGACGGCATCGATCAAGACTGCGCCGACGGCGACCTCAACGATGTAGATCTCGACGGCTATGCTTTCCCAGCAGACTGCAATGATGCCGTGGATGCCATCCATCCGGGCGCAGAAGAAGTGAGCTGCAACGGCGTAGATGAAGACTGTGACAGTGCCCTGCTCGACGCCGACTGCGACGGTTTTGCCAGCCTGGTGCTGGGTGGTGCGGACTGCAACGACACCCTCCCCAGCGTCTATCCCCAGAGCCTGGAGCTGATCAACGGCCTCGACGACAACTGCGACGGTCAAGTGGATGAAGCCCAGAGCTTGTCACAAGCCCCTCTCCAGCTCGCCGCCAGCGGCAACATGGGCTTGGGAAGCGCAATGGTCTCCGCAGACTTTAACGGCGACGGCTCCCCTGAGCTGGTGCTGGGAGCCCCCGAGCTGGGTGAGAGTGGCCGGAACAGCACCGGTGGCATCTACATCCTTCAGGGGACTGGAGAGCTGGGCGGTCAGCAAAGTGTCACCGGCGGGACCGCCATTCGGCGGATTGTGGGCCTCAACAGCGGCGACCTCTTTGGTGCAGCCTTGAGCGCCGGAGACCTCGACGGAGACCACATTCCCGACCTGATTGTAGGAGCGCCCAACGCACTTGGCCCCAACGGACGCTCCGGAGCCGTCTATATTTTCTACAGTGCCTCCACTTTCTGGCAAGAAGACAGCTTGGCCGACGAAGCCTCGGTGGTGATCTACGGCTTACGCGCAGGAGATGGCTTAGGTGGAGCCGTTCTGGTGGCCGACGACTTGGATGGAGATGGCAACCGGGAGCTGCTCGTGAGTGCCCCTGGTGCCACCGCCAACAATCTCGCCAAGGCGGGACGTGCTTGGCTCTTCGCCGGAAAAGACTTTGTGCAGGGTCTGGTGGAGAGCCTCCACGACGCAGTGCTCGATCTCCAGGGAACCTTCCAAAATGGTGGTTTTGGCAGTCACTTGGTGGCCGCCGGAGATCTCAACGCGGATGGTTTGGGTGACGTGGCGATTGCTTCTCCCGGCGCCAACAACAACGCCGGTCGAGTGGGCATTTGGCTGGGACGTTCGGACCTGCTGGGCTGGCAGACCTCTACCGCCTCCACCACCTTTTACTCAAACAGCCCGCTGGATGCGGGAGGGATGCTGGCCTCGGTGCTGGCACCCGGAGACATCAGTGGAGATGGAGTGTCCGATCTGATCTTGGCGGCTCCAGAGGGAGGGCTGGGGGCAGGGCGTCTCTTCTTCATCCTGGGGGGGGCAGAGTTCCGTACCGGACAGCAAGATGTCACCCAAATTGCCAGTGGTATCCTGGAAGGTGAAGCGGGGCAGGGACTCGGCGCGATCTTGGGCTCGGGCTTTCTCACCGACGACGACTTGGCCGATTTTGTGATTGGCAGCCGACCAGGTGCCAACACGATCCTCTACGGCTTCGCTGGACGTGCCACCCAGAGCTTTGAGGGCGTGACCATCGGCAGTGCCTTCATTGAAGTGGTCGCCGACGCTGACCACGACATGGGCTCGACCCTCCTGGTGGACGATCTGGACGGCACCGGCTTGGCAGACTTGGTCATCTCGGGCACCAGCCTTCAAAACGGCGAAGAGAGTAACACCGTTTTTGTCTACTTCCAGTAAATCTGCCGAGTTTCCCCACACCCACCCGCTACTTTCTGCTCAAATTCAACTGCCGAACCTGTCAATGTAGAATCAGCAGAGGCCGTCGCTTGACGACCCTTCCCCCGCTAAGGTATTATCAGAGGGCTTATGAGCATTGACACTTCTTTCGTGCATGTGCCCCCCTGGATCGCTGGTCTCCTCCGGATCTCCGCAGGCTGGACGAGGAGTTGTGGATGTCGTTCTCCGCTGTTTTGCAATCGAATGCTGTTGAGTTGTCGGATCGTCGCACCCTTCGGGAGCTGCCGGCGCGGATCAGTGCGCTCTTGCTGGCACTGACCCTCTCGGGCTGCGTGGCGCATTCCGGACAGTCCCCCACCTTTTTGAGCGTGAAGCCTCAGACCGAGCTCTCGATGCTCTGTCTCGACGAGGAGCCCGATAAGCCCCTCTTTGCGGAAGGCAAACACGTCACCCGCGTGCTGCTGCTGCCGCTCAATCCCGTGGAAGCCGCCGTCAAAGAGGAAGGCACCCTCGAGAAGGCCCTCCGCGCCCAAGAGAGTACCCCCGAAGAGCTGGCCGACGGCGCGCAAATCCAAGCCGTGCGGTTGCCCTGCTCCTTACGTACCCACGACGAAGCACGCGCGCTGGGCATTCGCCTCCAAGCGGATGTCGTCGTCTGGGCTGGACCACGTCCCGAGGAGCCTGCCACCACCGTACTCAACCTGACCCTGCTCGAGCGCCGGATCCGTCTCCGCGACGACGGCAGCACCCGCTGGGCCTGGGGAGAGCTCACCGATCTCAGCCTCGGTGGTCCCGGAATGGATCGCACTTGGCTGGCCAGCTTTTTGACTGGCGTGCATCTGTATCACATCGAGCGTTACAAACCCGCCACCTTACGCCTCGAAGCCGCCATCCGAGAAGCCCGCGAGAGTGGCGTCACCCAGCACATGCATCCGGTGCATGCCATGTTGGGCTGGAACCATTTCCTCGCCGACTCCCCCTTGGCTGCCCAAGCCTCCTTTCGGCTGGCCGAAGAAGAAGCGCGTGCCAGCAACAGCGCCTTGTGGGAGCTCCACGCCATTCGTGCTCAAGCGGATGTGGCCAACGCACGCGGTGAGATCGCCGAAGCTCGCCGCCTCTATAACGTCGCCCGCGAGAAATATAAAGCCCTCGATGTTGCGCAAGGTGAAGCCGACACCCTCCTGGGGCTGGCCGATCTGGATCTTCAGCTCTCGGACTTGTCCAGCGCCTCGCGGCAATATCAAGCTGCGGCGGAGCTTTACGCACGCTTGGATCAGTCGGTGCGACGCGCGGGTGCCCTCAAAGGTCTGGGCGAAGTGGCCATGTGGCGCAGCGACTATCCGGGTGCAGAGCAGAGCTTCTCACTCGCCCATGAGATCTACAAAGAGCGACAGGTGCGCCTCGGTGAAGGCCAAATGCTCCAGCGTCTCGGCGACGTGCAGCTCTGGCAGTCCGAGCTGGAGCGGGCCCGCGAGCTCTATGTTCAGAGCCAGACCGTCTTCAAAGAAGAAAACGATCAAGCCGCCCTTGCCAGTACCTCCATGAGCTTAGGCAACGTGAGCCGCATGCAAGCCGATCATGCTGCTGCCGCTCAGTTTTATCAAGAAGCCCTGGTGCTGTACCGTGCCATCGACGACGAGCTCGGACAAGCCAACGCCCTGCGTGCTTTGGGGGATACTCAGTCGGTGGGCACCTCCTACGACGACGCCCGCTTCAGCTACGATCAGGCCATCACCCTCTATAAATCACGGGGGAACTTGGCCGGAGAAGCCGCCGCTCTGCGCGGTCTTGCCTACCTCGAGCGCAGCTTTGGGGTGGGATACGCCAAACGACAGTACGAAGAAGCCCTCTTCTTGTCCCACAAAGCGGGAGACAAGATCGGCGCGGCCCATAGCCGCCTCGGACTGGGACAGCTCGCCGTCTCCCGCATGGATTATTTTGAAGCCCGTGCCAACTTCGAGCGCGCCCGCACCCTCTACAAAGAAGCCGGATATCTGCTCGGTGAAGCCCTCAGCCTTCAAGGTCTGGCCGAAGCCGCCCTCGGTCTCAAAGAGCTGCCGGTGGGACGCGCCGCCTATAAGGAAGCCCAGCTTCGTTTCCGTGCCGCGAACTTGCGTCAAGGTGAGCTACAATGTCACCTGGTTTTTGGTCAGGCCAGCATGCGCGCCAACGATCTCAAGAGCGCCCAAGATGCCTACGAAGCCGCCCTCAGCGGTGCTCGTAAGCTCAAGGATCGACAGCTCGAGTCCGATGCCCTCTTCTTGATGGCTCGCCTCAAAGTGCGTCAAAACAGAAGCCGCGACGCCGTGGTGCTCTTCCAAGAAGCCCGCGACAACTACCAAAAGATGGGGGTCATGCGCAACTTCGCCATTGCCACCGCCGATCTGGGCACCTTACTCTTGACCATCGGCGAAGATGCTCAGGGCAAAGCCCTCCTGCAAGAAGCCACCAAAGTCTTCGAGCAGATCGGCATGACCGGCGAAGCCGAGAGCGCCAAGAGCCTGATGGTGGTGCCACCGAGCCTCACCGCCTCACCCACCGGCGAGCTGTGAGGGTCTGGTTGTCCGGCTTGGAAAGAAATTTGCCCATGCCGCCGCCATCTGGCCCTTGAGTTGCTGCATATTCGCGACAGCCTCCCTGCGAGCGGTTATCCTAACAGAAGCCTCAGCCACCCCCGACCCGTGCTCCGTATGCCTGCATCGGCATATCGGATCCACGCATGCCAAACCCGCGCATGGTAGGAGTTCACAATGTCCCTCGTCCGTCCGCAGCACGCCTTATGGGTGTGGAGCTGTGCCTTGACCCTGCTGAGCGCGTGCTCCGGCTCACCCCCAGCGGAGAGCCCCACCCCCGAGTCCAGCCCCACCCCTGCGCTCGAGGCCGTGACCCTCAGCTCGTTGGACATCGCCCTACGCTCCGCCACCGAAGCCACCGTCCGCGTGGAGCTCAGCGGCCCCTCGAGCCTTCAGCTCAAGTTTGGCGAAGGATTTTTGACCTATACCCGGAAAGTGAGCGACATAAAATCCAGCCACACCCTCTACTTGTACGGCTTGGAGCCCGAAGCCAGCTACATCTACGCCTTAAGCCTCCCCGACGGCACCGTCATAAAAGAGGGGACGTTTGAGACGGGCGTGGCGGCATCCGCGCCCTTCCGAGTGATGTTTGACGATTCCCACGAGCAGCGAGCGGGCAACGCTGACTGGGTGATCGACAACGACGCCCCCAAACCTTCCCCCAGCGCCCCCACTCAGGAATCCGACTGGAAAGGAGCTTACTCCGCCTGGGGATTTGAGCTCCACCAGACCGGACGCTATCAAGTGGAGACCAACCGCAGTACCTTTAGCGACAGTGTGCTCAGCGGCGTGGATGTGCTGATCATCCCGGAGCCCAACGAACCTTTCACCGACAACGAAATCAGTGCCTTACGTAAGTACCTCTCCAACGGGGGAGGCGTGTTGATGATGGCCAACCACAGCGGCTCGGATCGCGACAGCGACGGCTGGGATGCGGTGCGTGTATGGGAAGACGTCTGGACTGGCTTCTCCCCCAAGCTGGGGGTGAGCTTCGAGAAGGTCCGCGACACCGACGATCCCTGCTCCAACCTCTTCAGCGACGTGTTGGATCCGGTGATGTCGGGACCGTTTGGGCTGGTGCGTTACATGGGCTTTAATGCGGGGAGCTTGTTGGACTACGATCTTTCGGTCAACGACAGTGTGGTGGGTCTTGCTTGGCCGGATTCTACCACTCAAGATCGAACCGGACTGTGGGCAGTTCGAGGATATTACGGCACAGGACGATTTGTGATCATCAGCGACAGCTCTCCCGCCGACGATGGCACCGGTCAGAGCGGAGACGAACTCTACAATAGCTGGGATTACGAAGGCCAGCAGAACGCCGCCTTCCATCTCAACGCCACCGCATGGCTGGCGGGAGACGTGGGAGAATAACCTGCCTGCTCTGCGCCGGTTTGCGAGCGCAACATCAACGTTTAGCGTCCCACCCGCTCCAACGTCGCCTGAAGTTTCTGCTGAAACAGGAAATTGACCTGCAACAGCAGATTGGCATCGTTGATCTCCACATTCACCGAGTCGATCTGCGCCATAAACTTGAGCTGACCGAGCGCCTCCTCGAGCGACTTATTGATCTGCCCAATCTGGAGCAAGGTCAGCTCCTTGTATGCGGCGACTTTGGCATCCACCAGTCGGTCTACCCAGACCTCCGCCGTTTTGATCACCGGATGTTCGCCCAGCTCGAGGTGGATGTCGCGAATGGTGCCCACCAGCCCGGACTTGCCTTTTTCAAAGCGGAGATCCCCCAGCGTGAATGAGCCGCGCACGAACCGCTCCACCGTAAACGGAAACACAAACCGTCCGTGGTCGATGTTGAGAGTCCCTTCCGCCACCAGCTTAAACCGAGCCGACACTGTGACCGCGCCCGGCGAGTACGTGAAGCGGGAGCCTTCGCGTGTGATGTGGATATTCCAGTCCCCTTCGAGCTTGACCACATCCTGCGTGCGTGTGCGAAGGCGCTGAGCGAGCCCTTCGAGCCGAGCTCCGTAACGGTTTTTAATCTTTTCCACCGGTGGGGCAAGGAGGGGAGGGGTGCGGGCCGCGAGCTGTTTAACCTGTCCTCCTAGTTGTTCTCCCAACAATGCAGCGTAAGGACGGAGCTGCTCATTCACATCGAAGTGTCCTTTTCCCACCTGTACCGGAAGCGCCTCGCTGAAGAGATCGGTCCACAGATGTTGCCCAATGGCCAGCGACAGATGAAAGCCATTTCCCAGAATATTGGCACTCATGATGGACCTCCCCAGCGGCACAGGCGAGCTGCGCATGTTGGCGATGTTTGGAAAGTGTCTCGTGCGTCGGGCGCACCGTCTCATCCGCGCGCGCTGGCCGATACCTCTCTTATTCTAACCCGGACTTCGCGTCGATGCAGGAAATAGCGCGGGGCAGGCGACGAGAAATTCAGGGGTCTTCCTCCAGTCCCGCCAGATCCCCCAGCTTTTCGACCGAGCGGAGGGCTTCCCGAGCGGCTTCCACACCGTGCAGCAGGGTGTCGAGCTGGCCTCCCACCGACGGCATCTTCTGAGGTGCCACGAGCTGATCCCTTAACAACGCCACGGTGTTGAGCATCAGCGTCATCTGCTGGCGTGCCACCTGCGCTTGTTCGTGCAGCCCCTGGAGTCGCTCCAGCCGTGCCTGAAGCACCTCCACATTTTTGAGCGCCACCGCTTGGGCGGGCCCTTCTTTCATGTTGCGCGCCCCCCCTCGTTTGGCCCCAAGCTGCACCCGGAGTTTGTCAATGTCAGCCTTATCCACGTACTGGCGGACTTCTTTCCAGAGCTGCGCCAGCGAGAGATAATCGTCCAGCAAGGAGGGAAGGCGGGCAAACTCCTCTTGCAGCAGCGCTTGTTCATCGGGAGGACGACGTGACAACAGCGTGGGAATCTCCATCTGGAGCTTCTCAAGTTGTCGGAATTCCTCGCGAATCTCCGGTGGGAGCAGGGAGAGCTTGTGCTCCAAGATCGCACGATGGTACGCCGCGACCGCTTCTGCATGCTGACGCTCCACCGCCTTCCGAAAGGGCGGCAGGGAGGTGCCCACCGACAGCCACAACCCCGAGAGCCCCAGGCTCAGCAGCGCCGGAGCCGGGTTGAGGGTGAGGGCACTGGCGGCCAGTCCTCCGGCCAGAACGGTATAGTGATAGACATTGTGAACCGCCGCGCGCAGATAACGCGGTGCGGGAGGGGGAGGTTCCATTTCCTCCGGTATGGTCGGATTATTCGACTTCTCGCGGCTCATGCGGCCAGCTCCTCTGCCTGCGATGTTGGGCTTGCTTCTCCCTTGAGTACCTTATTGGGGCAGCTCCAGCACCATACCCACATCGATCAGGTCGGGATTGCCGATCCGGTGCTGATTGGCGGTCCAGATGCGGGGCCACGCGCCCACGTCGCCGTAGAGTTTTTTGGCCAGCGACGAGAGCGAATCTCCACTCTTGACCACCACCGTCTTAGCGCCTTTGCGGGTCTCGGTCACGATGGCTGCTTTGCCGAGGTACTTCCGCACGAGCTGTTTGTAGCGTGGTGATGCGCGGAGAGCCCCCAATGCATCGTTGACCGCCTTCTGAAGTCCGGCCTGACCGGGTGCCATGCCCACATGGTACGCTTGCCGGGTGAGGTTATACTGCACGATCTGCACCCCTCCGCCTGGATATTTGGCCACCTCCGCCTGAGCATAGGGGAAATCGTACAAAAAGCCGTCGAGCTGTCCTTGCTCGAGCAGCTCCAGATATCCTTCTTCGTGGACCTCGAGCCGAGCGGTGGGAATGAGGCTGCGAGCGGCCTTTTCGGCAGCGGGATCGTTAAAAACACCCACGCGGAGATTGGCCAGATCCGCTACGGAGCGCACCGGCCCTCCTTTTTTGGCAATCAGGGCCAGTCCAAACTCGAGGTAAGGATCGGACCACGCGACATCTGCGATGGAGGGGTCTGGCACATAACCGCTGATGATCAGGTCAAAATCGCCTCGTGCGAGACCGCCGGGCAAGTCTGCGTATCGTCCGGGTACGATGCGAAGCTCCACCCCGAGGGCGGAGGCAATGGCGGAGGCCACCTCAAAATCGAAGCCGGAGTAGGGACCACCCGCGGCCCCTTCCATCATCGGAGGCGTACCGGGCTCTGAGCCGACCCGGAGCTCGCCTCGAGTGCGGACCCGCTCGAGCGTATCTCCACCTGCTTGCCCACCGGCTGGAGCGGATGCCTTGACCGAACCCCCTGCTGCCAGCCCTTGAGCTTGCGCCTCATCGACGGCACACCGAAAGCCTACTCGACCGAGACGAGAGTCTGCTCTCACCGCCGTGCTGAGGTATACAAACGCCTCCGTGATGGCGTAACTTGCCCACGAGCCACCGCGCACCTGATACTTGCCTTCACCGGCCTCATCCGCAACCCACTCCGCCAGATTGCCGCCCATGCCGAGCACCCCATAGGGGCTGCTGTCTTGCCGATACGCTTCTGCTTGGGTGGAGACCAGACGCTCTTGCTCTCCGCCGGTGGCTGCGTTTTTGTTGAGGTTGAGCCGTTTTTCGTCGATCTCATTGCCCCAGGGGAGCTTTCGCCCATCATCCCCTCGAGCGGCGCGTTCCCATTCCAGGCCGCTGGGCAAGCGTTTGCCAACACTGCCGCAGAACTTTTGAGCCTCGGACCAGCTCACCCCGGAAACCGGCAACATACCATCCCCGCTCACGCCTGCTGCCATGCTGGGAGGAGGCCGAAGGTTGGGCTGCGAGGCGAGAAAGGCTTGATATTGGGCCTGCGTGACTTCCGTCACATCGATGTAGAAAGTTTCCACCGAGGTGGGAGTCCCTGCTTGTCCAGCCGGAAATGACCCTCCGGGGATGCGCTTCATGGCCACATCAACCGTCCCCACTTTACTGGTGAGGTCTTCACCAGCGGTGGGCGTACTACCATTCTCCTGCCCTCCGGTCAAGCGCGAAAAGAGCCCAGAAGACGCGGGGGGCGCTTCGTTTTCGCTGCTCCCGCTGCTGACGGGGGCTTGCGCTTCTTCCTCTCCGCTGGAGCTGGACTTGTTTCGAGAGAGCACGGCGTAGGCGATCACCGACACCGACACCAGGGCAATAAACAGGCGGGCAAAAGGGGTGAGCTTCATGGAACTGGATTAACCTCCGATGGCTTGCCACAGACGATCCGCGACCTGCTGAGCGGCTGCTGAAATTTCCCCGTGGTGGAGCCGAAGATGCTGCTTATGCCGCACCTGCCAGCGTCCGGCGATCATGACATCACAGACTTCACGTCCGGTACAAGCATATACCAGATTGGCGCACACATTCGAGCGTTGAGACGTATGAATCATCGGCACCATGCTGGGCGCTTGAAGATCCACCGTGATCAGGTCTGCGCGCATGCCCGGCTCAATGCGCCCGCGATCCGTGATGCCAAACGCCCGATATCCCTGCTCGGTGGCCAGCCGCAGGAGCTGCTCAGCGGGCAGCACATGTGCCCCTGTGTGGAGCTTGTGGAGCAGGCCGAGGGTCTTCATCTCGAGAAACAGGTCGGCATCATTATTACATGAGGCGCAGTCGGTGCCCAGACACACCGTCACCCCTTCTTCAAGCATGGCCGGAATAGAGGAGACCCCATCACACAGCTTCATCTCACCGGTGGGGGAGGCAACCACACATGCGCCTGTGCGTGCGAGGGTTTTAATCTCCGAGGGGGTCAGATGCACCGCATGAGAGAGCAGCGTGCGCTCGGAGAGCAGGCCATAGGCATCCAGCAGCGAAATGAGGCTCTTGCCAAATCGACGTTGTGCGAGCTGGACCCGCTCCTGGTTCTCGGCAGCGTGTAGGGTAAAGCGTGCGTTGGGTTCTTGCCGTTGATGCTCAGCCGCTTGTGCGAGCTCCTCGAGGCTCAGCCCTCCCTCGTGGTGGAGCTGATAGAGGTGCAGGTGGGAGAGGGCTCGGGGCTCATCAAGTTTGGCGGTCACACTGCCTTCGATCCCCACCTCTGCTTGGATGCGCTCGGCGACGCGGGCGCTGAGATCTGCGCAGTTAAACTCACCGACCCAGGTGACACCTCGCAGGAGCTGCTCCAGATACGATGCACGATACAGATGTTCGATGCTTGTAACATCGAGTGGTATCTCCAGCAGATCAAAGACCCGTGTGTAGCCGGTATTGTCTTCCCACTCGCTCAAGCGCCGCTCTTCGAGAATCCCTTTAAAGAGCAGGTACTCGGAGTGCAGATGTCCATTGACCAGCCCAGGCATGAGCAGCCGATGGGCCAGCACTTGAGCTTCGGGATAAACACGCTGGCTGATCTCGACGATATAGCCGTCTTCGATCACCACGGTGCGGTCACGCTGTACCCCGGTTGGACCAGGTGAATACAGGAATGGAACACTCAACACCAATCGTTGCATGCAGACTCCCTGCGCTTGGGCCTGCCCCCATCGCCTCTCCTCTGAGGGTTCAATCAGGATACTGCACTCCCTCTCGAACGACAAGGGGCCCTCTTGCCGATGATGTCACGCCTGAGCGACAATCCGCTAGACCCCTGAGAGGGTGTCAGGTATCGTGAGTCATTTTCGGGGAGTTGGCACCTCCCAGAGCATTTTCCGACATTTCAGGAGAAAACTGGTGTTGATCGATCTGTCTGTGGTCATTCCCTGTTACAACGAAGAAGAAGGAATTCCTGCTCTGTCAGAGACCGTGGACCGCCTCGGAACCCTCATCGCCGAGCGAGGGCTGAGCTGGGAGCTGCTCCTCATCAACGACGGCTCCCGAGATGGAACGGCGGAGGCCCTTCAGCGCCATTTTGGTCCGAAGGTCAACGCGCGGGTGCTCACCCATCTGAAAAATCGGGGGGTGGGAGCGGCCATGCGCACGGGCTTTGAAGCGGCCCGAGGAGAGATTGTCACCTGTTACGATGCCGACTGTGCGTATCCGGTGGAAGATCTGCTGCGACTGTACGAGCTGGTGCGAGGCGGGGCCGACGTTGCCACCGCCACACCGTTTATCGAAGGTGGCAGTGCAGAGGGCATTCCGCTTCATCGCCGGGTGCTGAGCCAGGGGGTCTCGAGCTTGTACCGGGGGGTTTTGGGCGGTCCAGCGGCGACGATTCAGACCTTTTCCTGTGCATTTCGGGCCTATCGGCGGGACATCCTACGCTCCATTGCCTTTGAATCCGATGGATTTCCAGCCGCGTCGGAGATTTTAGCCCGCCTCTTGCTGCGTGGCGCAAAGGTGGCAGAGTTGCCCAGTGTGCTCTCAGATCGAAGGTTTGGAGCCTCTAAGATGCGCAAGCTGGAGACCATCGGGGCGCATCTGAGGTTGCTCGTGCGTTTGGCGGGCTGGCGTTGGGTGGTGGTCCATCCGGCGGGGAGGAGCTGAACCGTGCCACTTGTGCGCCAGGTATTTACCCGCACTCGCCAGCTCTCCACGGCCATCAAAGATGCCGGGCGACTGCGTGAGATCGTGGGGGTGCTCTTTAAGTACGGCTTTGGTTATCTGCTGGAGAACTCACGTTTTCCGGGCTTGTCACGATTTCGTCGGACCCCACTGGAAGGCGAGCCGCTGAATGCGCCACAGCGGATGTTGGCGGTGATCACCGAGCTCGGCCCTACCTATGTGAAGGTCGGGCAGATCCTCTCCACCCGGCCAGATCTGATCCCACAGGCGTTTATTGAAGCCTTTCAGTCGCTTCAAGACCAAGTCGCGCCTTTGCCTTTTGAGGAAATCCACGCGCAGCTCTGTTCCAGCCTCAAGGTGCCCCCGGAAGAGCTGTTTGAGGAAGTTCAGTCGGAGCCCTTGGCCTCCGCCTCGATTGCTCAGGTGCATCGCGCGCGCCTGAAGACTGGTGAAGAGGTGGTGCTGAAGGTGCAGCGTCCGGGTGTGCGCGCAACCATCTTGCGGGACTTGGAAATTTTGGTGGGACTTGCCCGCCAGATTGAAAACAACTTTCCCGAAGCGCGTCTTTTTGACCTCGTGGGCATCATCAAGGAGCTGGAGCGCTCCATTCGTGCGGAGACCGATTTTTTGGTCGAAGCCAGCAACATGCAGCGCTTTGCTCAGAACTTTGAGGGCAATCTTGGCGTTCATTTTCCAAAGCTCTACCGACAGTTTACGACCTCCGAAGTACTGACGATGGAGTTCCTGGAGGGCATTAAGATCACCCGTGCGCGGGAGGCGGGTCGAGACATGGAGCTGATCGGGCGGCGATATCTGGACGCAGCCTATCAGATGCTCTTTAAGGATGGGTTTTTTCACGGCGACCTTCACCCGGGCAACGTGATCGTCATGGAGCACGACGTGCTGGGGTTTTTGGACTTTGGCATGGTGGGCCGTCTGACCCCGGACATGAAAGACAACGTTGTCGAGAGTGTTTTTAGCCTGCTCAACATGGATTTTCGCATGATTGTGAAGATCTTTTGGGAAATTGGCATCAAAGACGAGTCCGTGAGCTTCCAACGTTTTGAGGCCGATCTGATCGAGGTGATGGAGCGTCACTTGGTGGGCAAGTCCATCTCCGATCTCCAGATGGGGCTGTTTTTTAAGGATATTCTCGAAGGTGCCGTGCGACATCGGATTCGCACCCCGCCCGGCTATACCATGCTCTTTAAGGCCCTGGTCACCACCGAAGGCATGGCCAAGATGTTGGTGCCCGAGATCAACCCCCTGGAGATCTCTCGGCCCTATATTGAGATGTTGGTGCGTGAGCGGTATAGCCCCGAGCGGCTCAATAAGGAATACTATTATTATCTGTCGGCGTTTGCGAGACTGGCGCAACGGCTCCCCACCGCCATTGGGCAGCTCGTCAGCGACATCGAAGAGCGCCGGTTGAAGGCCACCTTCGACATCCAGCTGCCCGAGAGTACCCGCGATGAGTGGCGACGCATCGAAGATCGCCGTTTGATGACCGGCGTCAGTGTCGGAATGCTGATGGCAGGCACCTTTGCGCTGGAGCGAGGTGCTCCAGTGTTCCTGAGTTTGCCATCGATTACACTGATCTGTTATAGTTTATCGTTGATCTTGCTGATCCTGCTGACTTTCGGGTATCCTCGCCGAAGATGAAAGCGTCGAGCTGAACCCTATCTATTTGAGGCGAGTGCGTAAGCGGAGAAGCCGTCAACTTCTCAAGCACATCTCGCCTGATGGAGTGCCCATGAACCCTTCAGTGACCATTCGAGGTCGCTCACGTCCTGCTCACTGGCGGCGTCTGGAGCGGGAACGCCGCGTGGCGGAAAACGGCGATAGCTTCTTGGTCGGAGAGACGCTGGTCCAGCCTCCCGTGCTGGAGGGCCGGGGTTTCTATTTTGGTGCGGTCGCCGATGGACTGGGGGGAGAGGGCCACGACGATCTTGCCTCCCAAGCCGCCGTGCGGGCGATGGAGCGGATTTTTCTCGGCCAGCAGCCGGTTCAGCTCGTAGAACCAGTGACACCGGATGCGCTCCTGAGAGAAGCCTACGTCTACGCCAATCGTTCCGTCTGCGACGAGCGCACGGAGCGAGGTGTTGAGGGCATGTTTACCACCTTAACGGCGGCTCTGATCACCGACGATCAGCAGGGGGAGCGGGTCTTGTATCCCGGCAATATCGGCGACTCCCGCATGTACCTGTTTCGCCAGAAACAGCTCAGCTTGCTGAGCCGGGATGATGGTGAGAGTGGGTATGTGACCCGGGTCATCGGCGATCCCAACGTGTTCCAGACCTCCTTTTTGCAGACCTCCACCATCTTGTCGCGGACCCCGGAGGTACAGCGTGAGCTTCGCACGATCTTGCAGGACCGGCTCATCAGCCTGGTCCCTGGGATGCTTCCTGCGTCGCGGGAGGAATTGACCGCCCTCTTTCACGGTGTGCTGGAGGGCAGCTACCCGCTGGAGTATCTGCACATGCTCAGCCATGAGCTGAGTGCTTTGTTGGATGCCCTGGGCATGGAGCGGTTTTATGCGCTCTTGGGTCCGATGGCGGAGGCATACGAGCAGGCAGCGCGGGTGCTCGCGCCCGTGACCTTACGCAGTGGAGATCGGCTCCTGCTCTGCACCGATGGGATCAGCAATGCCTTCAGTGCTCCTTTTATTGCCGATGCGTTGAGTGCGCAGAGCTCGAGCGTGCCGATGGAGGAGACGCTGGACAACATCTTGATCTTTTTGCTCGAAGCGCCTGGACGAGTCGATGATGATCGCACGGGTGTGTTGATCCACATCCACTGAGGACTTGGCATGCCTTCACTTCCTGCTGCGCCGGACCCAGACAATACCCATCGGCCTCTCATCTTCCATACAACTGTGTGTCTTCGAGGGCTGCTGCTCATAAGCCTGCTGGCCTGCGAGCCCGAGACCCCTTCTCCCACCCCAATTCCTCTCGATGAGCTGCATGTGAGTGCGCTCGAGCAGCCTTTGAGTTTTCTGCTGAGCCTGCATTTGAGTGAAGCGGCGGCCCTGGTGGGTCAATGTGAGGGGGAAGGAGACCCGGCGGAGGTGGTGCGTTTCTCCTTTCCGGCCAGCCTGGATCATGTGCAGCTCTTGCAGGGATTCCGACCAGACACCCACTATCAATGCCAGTTTCAGACCGACGACCCCGCGCGTCCGCAAGTCTTTGAGCAGTCCCTGGTGACGGCGGGTGTTCCTGAGTGGTTGGAGGTGCCGATCTTGACCGTTCCGCCGCAAGATCCGGCTTCAATCGGCTATACCCTCTACAACTATGCGGTCCTGGGAGACCGGCTGACCTTTACAAACCCAGCCCTGGTGATCCTCGATCCGCTGGGACAGGTGCGTTGGCTCTATGAAGGGGTCGGTGGAGGTGATATCGACGCGCATATGCTCCCCGGAGAGGGCATCTTATTTGGGGGGGCAACACCGCCGCGACAGACTCCGCCCAGCTTGATGGGGCTGGATCAGAAGCTCCGCTGGGTGGCCACTTCGGAGGTCATGACCCCTTACGAAGACGAAGGCAGCTACAATCACACCTCCGCCTTGACCCACGATGGTGAAGCGGTCTTGGCGCTCACCGTGGAATATTATGAAGGCTGGCGCGGCTTTATGATCCGGGAGGTGGAGCGCAGCAGCAACACTGTGCGCTGGTACTGGAGCTCCATCGAACACGGTGTGATGTCGGGCAGCTTACCTGCGGGCTCCGAGAGCAACTCCGATCCGTATCACGCCAACGCCGTTGTGGATCAGGTGGAGGACGGCGAGACCTATTATTATCTGAGCTTGTCGCGGCTGGACCGGGTGTTGAAGATCCGGCGCTCGGACAAGGCGGTCGTCTGGCAGCTCGGGATTCGGCAGGCTTTTCAGCTCCTGGAAGCGGATTTTTCGCCTGCGGTGGATCATCGTTGGTTTTTTGGCCAGCACGATCTTCAGGTAAAGGGCAACCGCTTAAGCCTGTACGACAACGGCACTGATCGCGATCAGCACAAAGGGCAAGACTACTCCCGGGTGCTCGAGCTGGAGCTGGATGAGCTTGCCCAGACCGCCCGCATCGTCTATGAGTATACGGAGCCGGGCTGGAACGAGCCGCTCTGGGGCGGATACGATCCCTTGCCAGAAGGGGGAGGGGTGATCGCGATGGCCCACTGCGGCACCTGCGCCACGGATTCACCGGATCATCTGAGTGCGCTGGTACAGGTCAACACGGCGGGAGAAGTGGTCTGGCGGGTGGATTTCCGGGACAGCTTGAGCACCATCTACCGCTCAAGCCGGATAGATGGCTGCCAGCTCTTCGATGTGCCAGCATTTTGCTCCGACGAAGCGGGTGTGCGCTCCAGCTTAAGCCGATAACGCACCCCGTCCTCTGCTATAATCCTTCATGAAATCAAAGGCTTAGGGCGTTGCAAGTGCGGCGTCTACGGCGGCCTTCACGTTGAGGTTCCCATAACCGTAGATGTTGTTGGCGGCCCCTTCCCCACCACACTTGGGCGCGCGTTTTGCTGTGGCGGTGTTGGTGAGGGTGGTCCAAGTGGTGCTGATGTCTCCCTTCAGGACCGGATCAGCAGACCAAACCAGGGCGATACCGGCAGCCACCAGAGGCGCGGCCATCGACGTTCCACTCATCGAAGAGTATCCACCACCGGGCATGCAGGAACGTACCCCTTGACCGGGGGCGGAGATGTTGGGCTTGAGGCTGCGGTCATAGGTGGTCGGGCCACGAGACGAGAAGCTGGCAATACTGCCGCTGGAGTCCACTGCGCCGACACTCATCACCTCGGGGAAGGTGGCGGGAGGATCCATGACGGTGGAGCAGGACGGTCCTGAGTTGCCTGCCGAGAAGATCAACATCACCCCCGCCGCTTGCACGTTCTTGACAATATCATGCAAGGTCTCTTTGGTGCAGCCTTCACTGCTGGGGCAACCCCAGGAGTTGTTGACGACATCCGGTGCCAGCTCGGGGTTGGGATTCTGTCCGGTGCTGTCAGTGGGGGCGATGAACCACTGGAAGCAGCGGGTATAACTCTCCACAGTGCCCACGCCTGAGCTGTTCATGTTTTTGCAGGCGATCCAAGTCGCACCGGGAGCGGCTCCAATCTGGTTGCCATTGCCATCGTCACCGACCATCTCGCCGACGGTGAAGGTGCCGTGGCCATGATCGTCGTAGGGCGCATCCTGACGCGCGCGTGTGGTGCCATCATACCAGTTATAGGCGTGGGTAGCGCCTCCAGAAGCCGCGCTATAGCCACGATATTGTTTCTTGATGGCGGAGTGGGTCCAGTCCACCCCGGTATCGGCCCCGGCGACGACGATGCCCTTTCCGGTATAACCCATCAACCACACGGTTGGGGCTTTGATGGCCGTCACGTTCCACTCCACGCCAGCGGCCACGGCGCTCACGTTGCGCTCTTCCACCGGGTGATCCAACATCAAGAAGGAACGGTTAGCGTCGATACGCTCCACCTCGGGGCGGGTCTTGAGCCACTCCACCAGGGCGGTATTGGCGGGCACTTGCAGCGCGTTGACCACATAATAAGAGGTATAGGGCATGCCCCGGCGGGTGAGCTCCTGGGCCAAACCCTTCTGGGAGCGGCTGGCGGTCTCTTGCAGGGCCTTCACCACCGCACGCCGTCGCTCGGGAATGGACGAGAGCTTCTGGTAAACATCCACATCCGCCCGCTCACGCAGGTAAACAAAGAGCGTACCAGTCGGATTCTGCTGGATAAACTCCGCAAGCTGCGGCTGCACGATCACGGCAGCGGTGCCAGCTTCCGCCTGAGCAGGTGCCAGCACGGTCAGGGAGAGCGTGAGGCCAAACAAGGCGCTGGAAGCACTGGCCAGCTTTTGCCAGCGAGACACTTGAGAAAGAGGGCGAACAGAGCAGAGGTGCGACGACGTGTGCATGGACCGATCTCCTTCATTCGGGCATAGGATTTATGCAAACCACCGTCGTTAACATAGCCGGGGACAAGGCAAGTGTCAGCACTTCTGTGTAGGCCCGTGTATGATTGACAAACCTACGAATTATAAAACGTTTCTTGACACGTAGGAATTGCCGATCTATGCTTCCCAAGAGACAGCGAAGACTATGTTTCCGCTCTGCCATCGCCATGTCCCTTGTGGATACACGCGAATTGAGCATCAGCGGCAGAACGGAGAAGGGCAGGGGACGATTGACGCTCAGAGAATGGCAAACATCCAGCCCCAGTCGGAGGCAGTTGCCACTTTGGAGGGCGCTTTTCCCTCAGCCTATCTCTCAGCTCTTCCCTCGAGGGCGGCTGTTGGTGCTCCTGCTGTGGACTCTGCTGCTGAACTCCGCGTGCAAACGCTCCGCCGAGAGCTGGATCGAAGAAGGCACGGCGGCACTTCAGGCGGACAAGCTGGAGGAGGCGTCCAAAGCCTTCCACAAGGCCCTTGACCAGAACCCGTTGGAACCGCGCGCGCTCTATGGGGCAGGCTGGGTGAGCCACCTTCAGCGGGAAAGTGCAGCGTCGCGGGTGTATTTTGAGCGTTGCGTCGAAGTGGCACCGGAATTTTACGGTGGCTACAAGGGGCTCGGCTCGGTCCATCTGGCACAAGGATATCTGGAGCAGGCCGAAGCGAGCTTCCAACGTGCCCTGGAGCTGTCTCCCGGTGATCCGTCGGTGCTGGGAAGTCTGGGTTACGTGTACTTGGTGCGGAAGCAGCTCGACAAGGCGGAGGCGACCTTCTCCCAGGCGCTCAAAGAAGCCCCGGAACGAGGTGAGCTCTACTATATGATGGCGGAGCTGCGAAACCGGCAAGGGCTCAACGACGAGGCACTCACGCTGCTTGCTGAGGGGCGCAAACGACATATTGAAGAGCGTAAATTCCTGGCATTGCTGGGGATTTTAGAAGGACAGCTTCGGCTTCAGCAGGCGCTCAAGGGGCTGGAAGACAACACACTTCCCCCCGACAGTGCGGATCGGCAAGCGCGGGTGGCGCTGCTCCAGCAGGCGGATAAGGCTCTGACGGCGGCACTTCCCGATGCTCGGGCGGAGGAGCTCTCACGAGCTCAGCTCCTGCGCCGAAAGGTGCGTAAGGCGCTGGAGCGGCTTCAGCCTCCACCTGAATGATGCAATGCACGCATCACCCGCTGGTGATGCCATGACACGACAGATGCGGTGGCGGAAGGGCAGAGCAGAAGGGAGAGACGTCTCCCAGGGCGGATATGGAGGAGAGGACCGATGCGAAGGCGGAACTCAGACGGCTTCACACTCATAGAGCTGGCAGTGGTGATCGGCTTGATCTCCGTGCTGGCACTCATTGCCGTACCCAACCTCAGCCAGATGCTTCCTCAGTATCGATTGAATCGTACCGTTCGCCAGCTCAATGACAATCTTCAGATGGCTCGAATGCTGGCGATTGCACAGAATCGTCAATATCGGGTATGCCTGACCGCCAAAGACTCTGCACCGACCACGGGCACTCCGACCAGTCAGGCGGGTGCCTATACCATCGATGCAGGAGATGCCACCAGCAGCTCAAGCACGTGGGACACTCTCCCCATTGGAACCGGTGCCACGACAGGCACGGTAAATTACGCATACAGCGCCAGTGGCAATTTTTACTCGGGGGTATCGATCTCCGGCTGGACGCCCCTCGGAGGCCCCGGAACTGGCAATGCCAACTGCATTGTGTTCTCGCCGCGTGGGTGGGTCGATAACCCCACCGATGACTTTAGCAATGCGGGATACATCCATATCTACTTCCGCAACAAAGCGGCCAATCCGCGAAATGACAGCCGAACCCTGCTGCTCTCTCGTGGAGGCATGACCCGCATTCGTGTGGGAGACAGTACGACCGTGGTGACATCACCTTAAAGAAGAGGTCCGTCATGCGCAAGGCAAACAGTGCAGGATATACTCTGATTGAAGTGATGCTGGCCTCGGCCATCTTAGGCTTTGGTCTGCTGGGACTCTACGCCCTTCAGAATACCTCGACGGCCTACGGTGGACTTTCTGCCAAGATGACCACCTGTCGAATGCTGGCGCAGCAGCAGATGGAATACTTGCAGGGTTTGCCGTGGGGACCAAACGACTCATTGCCAACAGACTTAACGGTGACAGCCAGCGATCCGACGACGGCATCAAAACCGCTGGCATTTTTGGCGCATCCCACGGGGACAGCGGGTGTGGCACCTTCACCCATCACGGTGCTTGGGACCACCAGTGTCTCCGACGGGCCACGCTCCTTTTATCGAACTTGGGATGTGTCATATCCATTTACGGGTGATAGTCATATCCTTCAGATCAAAGTCCGCTGCATCTTTTACGACAGCATGGGCGGCAAACCGCATGGTGTCACCATCAGCTCATTCCGCTATCAGGATCCAAGCTGAGGAGGAGATGATGAAGGTGGAGTATCGCAACGAGCAGGTGAAGGCATCGCATCACACACACGAGCACCTGCGCTCGGGTGATGTGCTGCCCCCCGCGCGCGCCCATCAGCGTGGTATGACCTTGCTGGAGCTGGTGGTCGCATTGGCGGCGTCGCTGGCAGTCGGTGCCAGTGTGTTTGCCCTGATGGTGAATCAACGACGGGTCTATGAACAGCAAGACAATCTGGCACGCTTGCAGCAGAGCTTGCGCATCGCGATGGACTTCATCGAGCGAAATGTGACCCTCGCAGGGTATGGGACACGCGGCTATTCCATTGGCAGCACTTCGATGGGCATCTCGGGCTCTATTCCCGCCCTTCAGGTCTACGAAGGTGGCAGCGGTGCGCCCGATGCCATTCAAGCCTTTTATGCTGATCCGACCAAGCTGGCCATGACCGCATGGTCTACCAATCAATCATGCATCACCAGCTCGCTGAAGTTTCAGAATACGAGCGATGTTTTATACTTCAAAGAAAGCAGCTATATGGTCTGCTTTGATATTGCCAATATGCAAGCCGTTCGGAGCTTTGTGCTCAAAGTCAGCTCGGTAGACTCCAGCACGGGTATCGTGAGTGTCGTGCCTCCAACGGACAACACGGCCTTCAGCTCGTCCTCTGGTGTTTGTCCCTCGACCGGAAACTATCCGCTGGACATGCAATGTGGTGCAGCAAACTTTGCGACTTTCTATATTGACCGAAATAATGGAGATGGTATTGGTCCTGGCTCTTCCACCCATCCGGTTCTGATGATGAGCTCATCGCCCAATGCGCTCAACACCACCAGCGGGGTTACTCAAGCGTCTTCGGATGTGGCCTTGACCGACAATATGGAAGATCTACAGGTGCAGATCTGCACCACCACCAAGTCCACCACCTGCGACAGTGCGGGCTGGACCAATGCGACCAGCTCAGACAATGCATTGACGGGGGTGGTCAATCTGAGACAAGTTCGAGTCACCCTATGGGCACGAGGTGATTCGGTGAATCCGATGGCCAGCAAATCGGCCTCCGTCGTGAATCCTTTGAGTGGGGCCTCCGATCAGTATCAACGACAGAGACTGCGGGCCACCATGTTGCTGCGAAACCTGCGCTTGTTGAGCTTCTATAACTGAGGAGCAGCACGCGGGGGAAGCGAAGAACTTGCAAAAATGGGTAGTGGCTGTCAAAATACAGCGTTTAACCTCCTATGATGTTCTGAGGGAGCGCACAGATATGGTCAATGAGTTGCAGCTCAATTCAGCGGGAACAAAGCCCATCAATGGCAGGCGACACTCAGAGAAGGGTGTGGTCTTGGTGGTGGTGTTGGTGGCCATGACCGCACTGACCGTCTTGGGTGTGACGGCCCTCACACGGGTCTCTGTAGAGAACACCGTGGCCAATAACCTCCGTCGAATGGATCAGGCGCGTTATGCTGCCATCGCGGGGACAGAACACGCTCGTATGGAGCTGGTGAACAACAATCTGCCCGACTTGAGCACCACAGCTTACTTCGATGAGACGAGCACCAGCAGCACGTACTTTATCGACTCTAGCTCTGCCATTCAGATGAAGACCGCCAGCGGTTCTCCGCTGGGGACATACACGGTCGAAGCCATCTCTGTGAAATGCAGTGGTGCTCCTCCTGGATACTCTACGGATCAGTTTTACGCCCAGTACTTTGACCTCCGGTCACAGGGCATCATCAAAGATGCCACCAACACGGAGCAGCTTCCATCCAAAGCAACTTCGGTGTTGACAGTTCGTAAAGTATCAGAAGGACGATGTTTTAGACGCTGAAGCGGTCGCAGGAATACACGGACTTGGTCTGTGAAAAGGTGAGGATACCATGCGAAAGCATCTGTTTCCATCCATGTTAGGCACAATGCTGATGCTCTCCTCTGCGCAGGAGAGCTGGGCCGCCAGTGCGTATAATCCGCAGAGCGCGCCCGTTCCACCCAATATTTTTTTCCTCATTGATAACTCGTCTACGATGGCCACCTGCTGGAGTGAGAAGCGCACGGATACCAACGGAGATGGAACGGTCTCCGATCTGGATTCGTGTAAGCCTGCCATTACGGACAGCGCATCCATCTGGCGCCGAGCCACGGTGGCCTCGGCGTTGACCAATGTGGCCAAGCAGGTCTCCGATGCGCGACTCGGATTTGCCCTGACCGATCCGCTGAGTCTGTCCAACAATCCCGATGGCATCGGCCATAAGCTCGGGACACGAGACGGTATTGTGGTGCCGCTGGGCTCCACCAGTGCCACCTTCGTTGCGGAGCTGGCCAAGCTGAAGACCGGTCCCCTCAGCAGTGGCACGGCCATTGTAAATCCATCCAATGCAGTCCCCCTTGCGGAAGCATTGGATGATGTACGAGAGTATTTTGAAGGGGGCTCCTATACCACCAATCTGAGCTTTGCAGGTGCCTCTCCCATGCAATACTATTGCCAGGAGAATCACGTCATCATCATCACCGATGGCGTGACACCGACCCTCAATTTGGTGACCAATCCGTATCCAGACATCGACAACAACATCACCTCGGCAGTGGCAAACTATGTTTCCAGTCCTTCGTTTAACCCGACCTTGATCTCCGCCTCTGGTTATTACAACCGGTATCTGGAGAACGTCACCTCATATCTGGCCAATAAAGATATGTCGCCGGGTCTTCAAGGTGCCCAGTACATCTACACCCATGTGATTGCGTTGGACAACGGCAACCAGCTCTTTTCTGATGCCGTAAACAATACAGGTGGGGTCGGAAAGTACAGTGTGGTGACCTCTCCTTCCAAGCTCGAAGGTGAGATCTGGAACATCGTTAACGAGATCATGGCGGGCACCTATGTGGTCTCACCGCCCACGTTGTCCGTCGATGGTAGCACGCTCTTTGCCGGCTATTTTGACGTTAAGCCCGACCGTCCGCTGTACTATGGGCACTTGTCGGCGTATCCGTTGATCACCGACAAGAATGCCTCCAATTATGGCGAGATCGATGCTTCGAAAACGGGATGGGATGCCGGTGAGATTCTTGCCAGTCGCTTTGTGGGGCAGCAAGATGTGATGAATAAGGACAACAACGGAACGGGTACACGAGATATTTACTCGAACCTCAACAACGATCAGACTCCGGATGCCTTTGATGGCTCCAACTTAAACTCGTTCTGTCCGCTCATGTTGGATAAGAGTGTAGACGCCGATGGAGACTATCTCGGTGTCGCTGAAGGTCATGATGTGGATGGTGATGGTGACGTAGACGAGTACGACTGTATGGATCTGATGGACTTCGTCAGAGGTTATCACTTGGCGGAGATGACCTCCACCGGTCTACCTCGTGGCCATTGGAAGCTGGGAGACATTCGCCATTCTCAGGTGGCAGTGGCGGAGAGTCTTCCCAAGATCTACAGCCGTAATACGGTGCTGCGAGAGTTCCTGACGCAGCTCGAATCCGGCAATATGATGAGCGATTGTCCAGGCACCGATGTGAAAGACTGCACGCTGGATGTGGCCTTTGTCGCTGCAAATGATGGTATGTTACATGCCTTCAATAAAAACACCGGTGACGAGCTGTGGGCCTACATTCCTCGAAATCTGCTGGGTGAGACCGCAGGGGCAGAAGAGAAAGCGGAGCTGATCGATCTGATGAAGGGTGAGACCAATATCTTCGATGCCACGCCCCGCATTGAGTACCTGTGGATCGATGGTTATTGCAGCTACTCCGACGGATCTTGTACCCGTGGCGGCTATAGCTCTACGCGAAAGGATGGAAAACAAGAGCCTATTGAGTGGGTGCGGGTGTTGCTCATTGGTCAAGGTGGTGGTGGTCGTTCGTATCTGGCGCTCGACATCACCAATCCCCAGTTCCCGCTGATTCTGTGGGAAGACAGCAACGATACCGCACCCTTGACGGGTGTGGGTGATACCACCTCGACGGCAGTGGCCGGTCTGGTCTACGATCTGAACAATGCACCCGGATATGATCGTTGGGTGGCATTCTATGGCTCCGGTGAGGCAGACGGTGAGAGCATCGATGCACGACTGTACATCAAGTCGATGGGAGATCTCTTTGCCATCAGTCCCACCCTGGATGTATACCCTGATACCGGCATCAACGTGAAGGTAGACTTGGATGGGAATGGTACGCATGACGGAACCGGTTTCCCCTCCAATCCGACGGTGGTGGACAAGGACAATGATGGTGACGTGGATGAGGTCTTCTTAGTCAATGGCTCGGGTGTGATGTACAAGTTTGTGATCAATACCTCGGACATCTCTAAGACGACAGCATGTCTGTTCTTCGATCCAGAGAAAGCCCGCAAGACACAAGGAGGCGCGGCGTTTAAGGCCGCCAAGCGCACACGAGCTTACTGGGCAGCGACAGCAGCCTTTAATGGCAACGGAGATTTGGTGCTCTATTGGGGCACAGGAAGTCCCTACGACATCTTTAATATGGACCTGGGTTATCTGTATGCGGTGCAAGACTCAGCGAGTTGTTCTGAGGGCTGGCTCTACACAAGCTGCAACGGCACAGGATTTGTGGAGCTGGGTGCCGGTGAGAAGCTGACGGGTTCGCCGCTGGTGTACGCAGGAGGCATCTACTTCTCTACCTTCAAGCCCTCGTCGGATGCCTGCTCGAAGGGTGAAGGCCGTGTTTATGGATTGGATTACCAGACCTGTGCCGGTTATCTGGATACCAATGGAGACGGAACCGTAAACAGCACCGACAATGACTACATCGATGTGGGTGAAGGTATGCCCTCGGGTGTGGTGGTCTCCGGTGGAAATATCTATGTGGCAACCTCCGACGGACTTCCCGATGGTGACGTCAGCAAAGCCATCACCACCATTGCGGCGGAACAGGATCCGTTCGCCGGGACTGTTGCCATTCAATACCGCGAGCTGTTCTGATCTGACCTGATTCTATCTCCCACCGACACCGACTCATCCTCATCTACCTGCACCGATACCAGCCTCTCCAGTGCCAAACTGTTGCTCACGGAGTTCTCTGCTCATCGCATAGATATGCGCCCACGTCTGTCTCTTTGTCCTCCCACTCCTTTTTGTGCGAATTGATAGAGCCTTATGTGCCTTCATGTTATGCTCTCGAGGCGTCGGCTGTCTGAGGCAAAGAAGACGTGTATGACCCGCACATGAAGGAAGGAGCTGTCATGCCAGAGCAGAGTACAAAAGGGGTGATTTCGCTGGGCTGGGGCAACCAGCCTCGGGCTTGGATTTCGTTGAGTGGGGTGGTCAGTGTCTCAGAGAAGGGGGCACCGAGTACGTTGAGTCTAACGGATCAATCGTCAGCGGGAGCGTGTGCTGAGACCCTCTGCTCGGCAGGAGATGGGCTCTATCAGTTGGCGGTGATCATCGACGATCAGAGCTCAAATCCCTTCTTAGAGGCGAAGGTGCCATTGGTGCGGCAACGAGCGGTGCTTCAGGAGCTTGAAGCGGTTCTGGCAAGGGTGGCGCCCGGTGTGGCCCTTCCTGATGGGGTGAGTGAGCTTCAGGCGCGGCAGCTCCGTGCTTCGGGCTCCGTGGTTCTGCTGTCGCTGGCGGAAGCTCAGCAAGCTCGTTCCTCCAAAGAAGGCAAGGCGGTGCGAAAAAAGGCCCTGGAGCTGGCCTTGCGCATGCTCGAGCAGGAATCAGATCCACTCTTGGCGGAACGTATGGCCATCAACTTGGACTGGTTGCTGCCTGCTTTGCCCCCTGAGCTTCAGGGGCGGGCGCGGGCGGCGATGGAGGCTTGGATTCCCTCCGCTCCACCGTATGGCGCTTGGTTTGCCGATGGCAATACCACGCTGATGGTGGATTGGAAGTGCGGATCTGAGTTCCTTTCGGGGTGGTTGCGTCGTCTCCAGGAGGATAAGTTTGTGCTCGAGACCGACGGTGGAAGCTACGGTGAGTCGGTCTTGTCTCGTACCTTTGTGGCCAAAGAGCTGAGCACCACGGTGCGCATCAACATCGGTCCTGAGCGAAGTAATGTCTTTCGTAAGATGGGCGATCCCACGATGCATCTGATCGGCTATGACGGGCATTCGGATTGGGGTCGAAAGATTCCCCGGTCGTTGGTCGGAGCCCCCACTGCTCAGGGCGCAAAGGTGATCATGTATCTGCTGTGCTGTGGGAAACAGATTCTTCAACGGGTGCGGGATACCTATCCACGGACGCCCCTCATCACCACCTTCAACTCGAGCCGCTTTACCCACGACTTTCGTTACAGCGAAGACTTCTCGGCCTTCATGAATGTGATGCAAGGCATTGCGCGCAGAGAGAGCTGGTCTCAGATTCGAGATCGGGTGAATAAGGACTGGTACAACAATCCCGAAGCCAACTATCTCTTCCCCAATGAGGCGCTGCTGATGGCACGCAGTCTGGATCGAGATCATGATGGTCAGGCGGATATGTTCGACAAGCTGATCGACTATAACACCTTCGCGGTGGCCGTCGATGCGCGCTCCGAGTTTATCCCACGGGTGCCCGAGACACCCGCGTCTAAGATTGTGGGCACACGGTTACATTTTGGCGTGCAAGTCTTTCATACCCTCTGCCACTTCAATCAAATCTTGGAGCCCTTCACCAAAGACCTGCGGGTGTTCTCTGAAGGCTGGTACGATCCCACCCAACCGGCACCTGCCGGGGTTCTGGAGTGGGGCCCCACCCGCGTGCGCATCGTGCGGGAGGGCAACATCACCCGCTACGCAGTCTCCGGCAGCACCCACTTTGCCCATGCCACCGAAGAGACCTGGCGCTCCTTTATCATCTTGGCACTTGCCAAGCCGGTGCTGGCGCTGGAACCCAGCACAAGCAAAAAGATCCAGCCTGCTGAGCGGCTGATGCTCGGGCTGCTCATGGTGGCACAGTCGCTGGAGGTGGACGATGCCTTTGGCCGAGATGTGGAAGTCTGGCGTCAGCTCTTGCCCCTCTTTGGCCTGCCCAGCGTGCCGTTGGACCTCTTTCAGCGTGCAAAAAAGGCGGATGAGCACTGGTACGCAGGCTCTCGGGCTTCGTTGGATGAGCTGAAAAACGGCTTGCCAGCGGAGGCACTTGAGGCGCTGACCCGGCTCGGCGCTTGAGCGACGACGGACGTGAGCATGAGAGGCTCGGCGAATATGAAGGGCAGTCGCATGCGCGAAATCGCGTAAGACAGGAATCTAATGGCGGCATGAGGGGCGGAAATGAGATTCACGCCACCCTACGGCGGGGGCGCTTTCGGGTCACGGCGAGGGCTTGCTCAGCGCTCCACCAGCCCAAACTCCAGGAGCTTTCGTTCAAAGAGGCGTCGTGGAATGCCCAGCATGGCCGCTGCCTCCACCCGATTCTGACTGGCAAGCTGCATGGCCTGCTGATAGACCCGCTTTTCTTTGTCTCGCAAGGTATCTGAATAACGAGCACCCACCACTGCTTCAGCGTTTACATCACCGGGAGCGAGCTCCGCCATCTCCAGCTCAGTGCGACTCAGCATGGTGCCCTCACAGAGCGGCATGGCACGGGCGATGAGGTCTTCGAGATCCCACAATTGGAGGGGATACTCACGCTGTTTAAGCCACTCAAGAGTTGTGGGGCTGAGATCTCGCACTTGACCGGCCAAGCGCAGGTTCATGCGACCGATGAGCTCCCGGGCCATGTCGCCAAAGCGGTCCTTGAGGGACTCCAGGCGAGGTAGGACCAGGGTTTCGGGTGCCAAGAGCGGAACAAGATCAATGCGGATTTTGCCGTCGATATGCCACTTTTCAGGAGGACGGCTGGAGCTGGCAAGAATGCGCACATCTACGGGAATTGGGCGCTCACTGCCACGCCGAAAGATCTGACCTTGTAAGAGGACGCGGAGAAGCTCGGCTTGGACCCCTTGGGAGATGGTCTCCGTCTCGAGCAGGACCAAGGTTCCGCCCTCACACTGCTCAAGTTGGCCGATATAACCTCGCTCAAGGCCGGGGAGCGCTTCAGGCTCGGCACCGAAGAGCTCCAAGCGGAGCTGAGCTTCGGAGAGGGCGGCACAGTTGAGGGTCATAAAAGGCGCATCCGCACGTAAGCTCATGCGGTGGATGGCGCGGGCGATGCGATCCTTGCCAATGCCATGAGGTCCAATGACCGCAAGTCGTCCATCTCCCCGTGCGAGGGTACGAGCTCGGTCCAGTAAGCCCGTATACTGAAGCAGCTTATGACCCGAGAGGCGAATGCCCTCTTGCCGCACTTGTTCTTGAACGTCGCGACGCTGGCTCAAGGCACGGGTTCGGGCCACCTCTAACGCTCGCCCCAACCAGGGGATCACGCTGGCCAGCCAGTGGGCTTGTTCGGGTGTGAAAGCTTCGCCTTTTTCCTCGCGCTCCAGCCACAGCACTCCCGGAGGCAAACCCGGGCAGCGAAAAGGCAGGACCAACAAGGCACGGCGAGCGGCTCCCATCCTTCGATGTCCAGCAAAAAACCAAGTGAGGGAGAGGGGGCCGTGGTAGAGCAGCCCCGGTCCCGTTCGTTCGGGTGCCAGCTCCGCGCGAGGCTCCTGGCGCTCGTGCTCCAGACACTGAAGCAGCAGGGCATGGTTGATCAACAAGGGGCGCTCGTCGGGCACGACCTGAAGCAGGGCCAGACTTCCATCCGGACGCTGCAACCAGAGGGCGGCACGATCCGCACCGAGGCGCTCGAGCAACCACTCCAGGGCACGATTTCGGAGCACCTCGGCAGAGAGGCCAGGCTCAAGCCAGCTTCGGAGCCGGTCTAGGTCGGGCAGGAGCACGCTCTGATCCGGTTTAAGTGGAAGAGGGGTAAAAGGAGGAGGGTCTTCACCGCCCAAGATGGCCCAAGTCGCCGAGTCTTGAGCCTTCAGCACCTGCTCGGGGGCGTCGAGGACCATTCGAGTGGAGCCAATTCGGATCTCGTCGAGCGGCTTGAGCAAGAGGGTGCCCTCAACCCGCTGCTCATTGACAAACACACCATTACGACTGGTGGCATCGACGAGGTAAACGTCGTTGCCTTGCCGCCGCAGGGTGGCGTGCAGACGACTGACTTGCAGATCAAAGATCTGAAGGGTGGCTCCGACGGCCCGTCCAATGGTCAGCTCATGGGCGATGGGAACCGAAGAGCCGAAGAGGGGCCCCTGCGTGACGAGCAGGCAGGACATGGCGCTACCTCGCTTGGGAAAGTGGAGATTGGATTGACACTCTAAGCTGAGGGGCCTCTTTCGTCAAGGCAGGAGCGGTCGTTTGTTAAATTCTAAAATGAGGAAATCTTGTGCCAAGACTGAGGAGACACGATCTATAATGTGGCTCCATTCTTCAGCAAAAGACGGCGAGAAAGTTGCCAGTGCCGAACGAGGCACGGGACTTTAACGCGGTATGAGTCCCCGAGCCGGAAAGGAAATACGATGCGACACTTAGGCTGGCTGTTGGTCTTGGGTGCCATTTCTGGCTGCTCATCTTAGGATGATGAATCCCCCACCCCTTCTGACTCTCCGACCGCTCCCGTGGAGACTCCGACGGCTGCTCCCGCAACGCCCACGATGGCACCTGCGACTCCGACAGAGGCTCCGGCCACTCCGACAGAGGCCCCGGCAACTCCGACAGAGCCTCCGGCCACTCCCACGGCGGCGCCCACACCGACAGCAACCCCCGTTCCCTGGCAACCAGCGCTGCTCACGGAAGGACTCTCCAATCCCTGGTTTTATGAGTATCTGGGCAACGGAGACGGTGGTGTTGGCCACCTCACCTATTGGAAGATGTCGAAGACCGGCGAGACCTACCTAGCGCTGCCCGCGCAAGAACAGGCAAAGGTCAATAAGATCCAGACGACAAACCTGATCACGTCGGCGGTGGCTCCCACCGTGCAAGTACCCGGATATGAGGCCACCGGAACGCTCACAGTGGCGGAAAATGGGGTGTCACGGGTGCAGGAAGTGTTGCTCAAGCTCCCTGTGGAATGGAACGGTCGGCTGGTGGTCCTGCCGTCGCCCGGTGTCCATACGGAGTTTGGCAATGAGATGGGTTATGCTTGGTGGCTCACGGAAGCCGGTTATGCGGTGGCGAGCACCAACAAAGGGGTGACCAATGCAGGGGCAAGCTCTGCCACGGTTCTCCAGAACGGGCAACACCCAACCGCGCTGTAGGGGGATATGACCCTCGACCTCACGCTCTGGGCTCGTGCACGGCTGGAGGCGGTCACGGGAGAAGCGCCGAGCTTTACCTATTTGGCCGGACAATCCAACGGGGGTTATGTGGTGCGGAAGGCCCTCGAGCTCGATCACCAGCGGGTCAGCACCGGTGAGACCCCCCTCTACGATGGGGCACTCGACCACGAAGGGGGATATTGGCCCGATGCTCGGGTGATGGATACCGACAAGAGCGGAACAGTGTCGGTGGCGGAGTTTTTGGCCGCGCCGAACTTGGTCAATGACACCTGTGAGGCCGCCCTGGTGATGGGCTGGATCTACGCCGAAAACACCGCCTGTAAGCCCGAAAACTACACCTCGGAGACCCGCTACACCAGCGCTCAAACGGGGATGCTGGCGGCTGGTTTTTTGCCCGAGTCGGCCATCGGCTGGTGCGCCTATAATAATACGTTCGACTACCTGAAGGCGTTTGGCACGTCTTATGCCTACTGGAAAGGGGTCGGCTACTATAACTACTCGTGCTGGCTCTACACGGCAGAGCTGATGGGCCATGACAGCACCACGTCCGCTGCCTATACACCTTTTTCTTTTGATGGCAACATCCCACCGCTGTATGCCTACATGAGCACCACGCCAGACCGTGGCATCACAACAGGGGCGGTGGCGGAAGCTCTCAGGCTGGCCAACTCTGGCGAGTTCTCGGCACCCCTCATCAGCATTCAAGGTGATAAGGATACGCTGCTGGGCACTCAAGGTCATGGCTACGCCTATCAGGATGCCGTCGAGAAGTATGGTACTCCAGCACTGCACCGCTTTTATGTGGTGGCCAATGGCTTCCACGTAGACCTGCACTCCGATGGCGCGGCACTCGACTTCAACAACGATGGCACGATGGGCAATGAAGGGGCCGCTGCGGAGCTGACGCCCATTCAAGGTTACGTTCAGCGTGCGTTTGAGTATCTGGTGGCATGGGCCGAAGATGGACAGGCCGCCCCTGCCTCCAAGACCATCACCAGCAACCCAGCGGCGGATGTGCTCGATCCAGCTCAGCTCAATTTTGAATGAGGCGTTAAAGGGCACATGCCCATGAGCCACGGTGGAGCGGTCTCTGCCGGTGCTTGGTAAGACTTGCCAAGAGGGTCCGTCTGATGAGACGGGCCCTTTTTTTGTGTCGCGGGCAAGAAAAGATTTTCACTCGGGCGTATGCGTGTGTGCGTGTGTGCGTGTGTGCGTGTGCGGGCGTGTGCGTGTGCGTGTGCGTGTGCGTGTGCGCGTCTGTATGCGTGTGCGTATGCGTATGCCTGTGCGTGTGCGCGTAAAGATATCGTGGCATGACGAGGCGTTCAGGTGGCCGCCGTGGATGAAAACGGGAGGCTAGGCGAAAGGCCACGCATGCCTGAACAGTCGGCGGAACAAACAAAAACGCCTGCCGCAGTGATGCAAGCAGGCGTCTTCGGCGGGTGCAGCGTAGGCCCATGTCCTACATCCGCACGAGGCTCACTTCAGCTTGTCCACTTCGCCGTTCATCTCGGCGATGAGAGACTTGAGGTTCTTGGAGCGAGCGTCGAGGGTCTGAGCCTTCTCCTTGAGGGCGGCCAAAGACTTCTCAGTGGCCTCGATCACGGCGGGCTGCTTGGCGGCGATCATCGCGGTGGCGTTGGCATCCAGCTCGCCCGAGAGCTTGCGGATTTCCTCGGTCAGCGTGCGGATCTCAGCGGCGAGGGCGCGGGCCTTGTCACCCTGAGCATTCAGGGAGAGCACGGTCTTCTTCTCGGAGCTGGCGGCGGAGGCAACCTTGGTCTCGGCCTTCTTGTTGGTGGCTGCGGGGGCTGCGGGGGCAGCGGCGTCAGCAGCCGGAGCAGGGGCATCAGCAGCGGGAGCCGCAGCGTTGGGGTCAGCCGCAGGGGCCATGCTGGCGGCAGCGGCGGGAGCGGCGGCAGCGGTGGGAGCGGCAGGGGCGGCGGTCGCAGCAGGCTGCTCAGCCGGTGCGGGCTCAGTCTTCTCTCCACCGCAGGCCGTCAAAAGGGCCACGCTGAGAGAAATCGTCGCAATCGAGGAAATAAAGGTCTTCACGTTGTGCCTCCTTGGGGGATAAAAAAACGGACATTTGAGACTCAGGTCCGAAGGGCATTTAATCCGGATCTTCAAGGGCAATTACCTACCATACGGCACCGATGGCGTCAAGGATCATGCACAAAAATCTCTGTCACACGCGGGGACTCTTTTCGTTTGACAGCCTTCGATGGCCTCCCTAATATGCGTCCCCAACGGTTGATCAGGGAGCGTGTTGCAGGCACGACTTCATTCTCACCCCCTTGAATCGAAAGGTAAATGTATGAATCTGATCTTTCTCGGTGCGCCCGGATCCGGCAAAGGAACTCAGGCGGCCTTCTTGATCGAACACTATAAGCTGGCCCATGTTTCTACCGGGGATATGCTCCGAGCTGCGGTGGCACAAAAGACCCCACTCGGTGTTGAGGCTCACGGATATATGTCAGCAGGAAAGCTGGTCCCCGATGCCGTGGTGATCGGCATCATCGCGGAGCGGCTCGGCCAAGCAGACTGCGTACACGGTGTCCTGCTCGACGGGTTCCCTCGAACAGTCCCCCAAGCGGTGGCGCTCAGCGAGATGTTTAAGGGCTTGGGCCGCACGCTCGATAAGGTCGTCTACCTGGAAGTGGACGAGGATGAGCTGTTCAAGCGCCTCATGGGGCGTGGCCGCGCCGATGATACGCCCGAGACCGTGCGAGCTCGCCTCCAAGTGTATCGAGATCAGACGTCTCCCCTGATTGAGCATTACAAGAACGAAGGGCTGCTGGCTCGCATCGAAGGGGTCGGAGCGGTTGAGGATATCACCGCCCGGATCGTGGCCGCTCTTGCTTAATGAAGGGCTCGACTGAAAATGTGCTGGCTCGAGGCTCCGTGAGGTGCTCACACAGGCTGCTCCACTCGAAAGCTCACGGGGGGCTCTCCATGGCCCAAAAAAACCACCGTGGAGCCCTTCTCCAGGGGCATACGCTCCTGCTCCGTGCCGGGCGCAAAGAGGCTCTCGCCGCGCAGCAGACGCTTGAGACGCCGCGCTTCTCGAGACGGACCCAGGGGATCCAGGGCCAGCGCCCACACCCTCACGCCCTCGGATGTGTGCTCCAGCAGCAGGGTTAAGGGCAAGGACAGCACGCTCAGGACGGCCTCGCCCAGCTTCAGACGCCGCACCCACGCTTTCTGCATACGACTGCCCAGCCGAAGGTGGAGTCCCTGCCACTCCACCTCCCACAGCGCACGACCTTCCGATAAACTCTGCTCCAAACGCGCGCTCAGCAGACAGTCGTCAAGGCTCAGCGAGAGCAAAACCCCCCGCTTTTGGTGCTGCTGCGCCTGCTCCAGGGCATGATACAAACAAGCGGACACATCCCAGCCCAGCTCCGGGCGAAGGTCCACAAGCTGCTCGACAGGAAAGCACTTCATTGGCAAGGAGGATTGGTGTAGGTCTACACCCTCGGAGGTCCACACGCGCACACCCGCTCGAGCACGCCCCCGCGCATGACGCGGATCGTCACTTCGTTCCTGCTGGGCCAGCCACTGCCGCAGGCGCTCTCGCCAATCCATGCTCCCAGCTCCTTCAAACTTCCGTTTTGCTTCCAGCGTGCGCAGCTCTCGGAGCTCGCCCGTGTGGCTGAGCACCCATCACAGCATGTCTCGGCTTTTTCGGCTGCCAGGAGGCGGTAGTCGTGTCGAACTTGTGAGTTCCCGGTGGCGGTGAGCCGAGGTGAGCCTACATCTCAAGAAGTAGAGCCTTCCGTCGCGTCACTTCCGAGAAGACCTGAAGACCTCAAGCCCCCTGCTCGCTCGTGCGCTCGCACCTCGTAGCACCGCGTAGCACCTCGTGGCAGCTCGTGGCACCTCGTCGCACTCGAAGGAAAGGGCTCACGCCTCTTTGCGCTGCAACCGCTGCGAGACCAGAATAAGCACCAGGGTGACCGCCAGCATCAAGGTGGAGATGGCGTTGATCTCCGGGGTAATACGGAAACGCACCATCGAGTAGATCTGCAAGGGGAGGGTGGTCGCCCCCACGCCAGAGGTGAAGTGGGCAATCAGGAAGTCGTCCAAGCTCATGGTGAACGACAACATGGCCGCCGCCATGATACCCGGCATGATCAACGGAAGGGTGATGTGTCGAAAGGTCTGAATCGGGGTTGCGCCCAAATCCGCCGCCGCTTCGAGCAAGCTGTCGTCAAATCCATGCAGCCGAGCACGCACGACCACCACCACAAAAGAAATACAGAAGGCGACGTGGCCAATGATGATCGAGACGCGCCCAAGCGCAAAATCGATGAGCACAAACAAGGTCAACAAGGAGACGGCCATCACGATCTCAGGGATGATCACGGGCATGTAAAAGACCACGTCCAGAACCTTCCGGCCCAAGAAGTCGTACTTGTGCATGGCGTAGGCCGCCAACGTGCCAATCATGGTCGAGAGCACGGTGCTCACCGTGGCCACCACCACGGTGTTTTCAGTGGCCGACCACAAAGCCTTGTTGTTGAGAAGCTGGGCATACCAGTCGATGGTAAAACCCGTCCACTGGCTCCCGTTTGGAGACAGGTTAAAGGAAAATACCACCAGCACCACAATGGGAGCAAAAAGGAAAATATATACCAGGGCGGCATACACATGAAAGAGACGGCTGAGCACAGGAAATCCTCCTCCTGAACCAGAAAATCAGGCTTCGCAGAGGCTCGCCGAGCGAAAACACGGCAAACCCTCTCACGAAGAGAGCACTCCATTCACAGTTCAGTGCTGAAGCCGAGCGTCATCTGTGCCTGCCATGCGCACGTAGAGGATGAGACTCAACAACACCACGCCCATCAAGATAAAGGATAAGGCACTGCCAAATGGCCAGTCACGAGATTGCAAAAACTGATTCTCGATCAGGTTGCCAATCATCATGGCACGGCCTCCTCCCAAGAGGTTGGGGGTCAAAAAATCCCCCAGGGCTGGCACAAAGACCAAAATGGAGCCCGCGACAATACCGGGTGCGGTCAAGGGTAATGTGATCTTGACAAACGCTTGCCACCGGCTCGCGCCTAAGTCGTTGGCGGCTTCCAAGAGCTTAAAGTCCATTTTTTCGATGGAGGCATACAGCGGGAGCACCATAAAGGGCAAATAACCGTAGACCATGCCCAGATGCACCGCAAACTCGTTGAAGAGCAAGGCCACGGAGTCCGTCGGTCCAATAAAGCCCACCGCACGCAAGAAGTTGTTGATGAGACCGTCTGAACGTAAGATCGAGATCCAGGCATAGGTCCGAATCAAAAAGTTGGTCCAAAACGGAATGATCACCATCATCAAGAGCAGGTTGCGGGCCTTCTCCGCCCGGGTGGCAATAAAGTAGGCCAGCGGATACCCAAAGAGCAAACACAAGACGGTGATGGAGGCCGCCACTCGAAAGCTGCGCAGCACAATCTTCAGGTACGTTGGGTCAAAGGCTCGAACATAGTTCTCGAGGGTGAGCACATGCTGGATGTCCCCATACGGACCACGAGTCCAGAAGCTGTACATGAGCACGATGCCCAGCGGCCCCAGGAAAAAAAGGCCCAACCAAAACAAGGAGGGACTCAACAAAGAATAGGCTTGAAGATGGGTGTTCAGTCTCACGTAACTCAGCCAATTGTTCGCCACTTCACCGTTCGAGTGGCCGGCAGTCGGCCCCTGCGAAGGTGAGGTAGACCCGTTCTCCGTGTCTGGCCGCCTTCGTCGCCTGCTGGCCATTCTGTGCCATGACCGTGACACGCTGTCCATCCGAGAGCGTGACAATAAAGTGCGTGGACGTCCCGACGTAGATGACCTCATGAACGGTACCCTCCAGCTCATTCTCTGCCTGCACTCCCCGGGTGGTGGAGAGGACAATCTTTTCAGGACGCACGCTGGCGACGCCAGGGCCCCCTACACTCACGGTCGTACACGGCGCACACTTCAGGAGCCCGTGCAGGGTCTTGAGGGTCAAGCCCCGCTCGTCGGAGGACTGCACGTCACCACTCATGAAGTTCGTGGTGCCAATAAAATCGGCCACAAACTTGGTGCGCGGACGCTCGTAGATCTCTTCAGGGGTGCCAATCTGCTCCACATACCCGTGGCTCATCACGGCGATGCGGTCGGAGATGGTCAGGGCTTCTTCTTGGTCGTGGGTCACAAAAATAAAGGTGATGCCCAAGCTGGATTGCAGCTCTTTAAGCTCGATCTGCATGGCGCGCCGGAGCTTCAAATCTAAGGCCGATAAAGGCTCGTCCAACAACAGCACGGAAGGACGGTTGACAATCGCACGGGCAAGGGCAACCCGCTGGCGCTGGCCTCCCGAGAGCTGCGCCGGACGACGGGCTCCAAGCTCTCCCAGCTTCACGGTCTTGAGGGCTTGGTTGGCTCGTTCGTGGGCTTCGGCCACCGCAACACCTTTCATACGCAGTCCAAAGGCCACGTTCTCCAGCACACTCATGTGCGGAAACAAGGCGTAAGACTGAAAAACGGTGTTCACGTTGCGCTCGTGAGGCGGCTTTCCTTCAATGGAGACGCCATCCAGCAAGATCTGACCGGAGGTCGGCTGCTCAAAACCTCCAATCATACGAAGGGTGGTGGTTTTGCCACAACCGCTGGGGCCCAGAAAGGAAAAAAACTCTCCTTTCCGAATCTGGAGATCCATACGATGGACCACCGTATTGGTTCCATAGGTCTTGGTGACCGCACGCAGATCGACGGAGAGCGGGATTTCGCTCATAGGCGCTTTATCCCTCCTCAGGATGGTGGTTTGAGGTTGTGAGGGTCCAGCCGCTGGTTGGACGTGGTTACTTTACATGAGCTGTCACGGGACTGTCACACATTAAAGCAGCGACGCGGTCGCTTTTGCCATTTTCCTGCACCAAAGGGCAGGGAGGCTGCCATCCTGTGAAGGGCGCTCAACTCTCGGTGGAGATCCGGCTCAGGTCGGCAATCCCCCGGAAGAGGGCGGTGATGCGGAAAAGTAAGGCCAACCGCCGCGCCCGCGCCGTCAGCTCCGGATCCATCACCAAGACGGTGTCAAAGAAGGTGTCAATCGGCGCTTTTAAGGCCAGAAGACGTCCCAACGCCTGCTCGTATTGGCCTTGCTGCACGTCCGCCGCAAACTCAACCTGCACCTGCTGAGCCGCTTGCCATAAGGCATCTTCCACAGGCTGAAGATCCACCAAGACCTCCAAACCCGCGTCGCGCTGCTCTTTGGTGATGTTGGAGGCACGCTTAAAGGCAATCATCAGGGCGGCAAAGTCTCCGCTCCGGCTCAGGCTGCGCAAGGCGTTGAGACGCTGCTTCACGTCCGGGACTCGGCTGGCGTCGGCAGCAATCACCGCATCCACCATGTCGGTTGCAGCGCCCTCGTTGAGCAAGAGGCCCCTCAAGCGAGTCTTAAGGAACTCAAGCACTTCAGGGACCACTTCGGTGGAGGGCCGCTTGACCACCCCCACCAACCCATCCAGGGCCGCTTGCACCAACACAGGCAAGGGCAAGTTCCAGCCTCGCTCGGCCAAGATGTGCAAGACTCCCAGGGCTTGACGCCGCAAGGCAAACGGATCCGCCGCCGATGAGGGAGAGAGGCCCACCCCCATAAATCCCACAATCGAGTCCAGCTTGTCGGCCACGCTCACCACCGCACCCAGCAGGCTGGCCGGTAAGGTGCCTCCCGCTTGTGTGGGCTGATAGTGCTGCTCAATGGCTTGGGCAATGGCTTCAGGCTCGCCAAACTGACGGGCGTAAATACCTCCCATGATACCCTGAAGCTCCGGGAACTCGCTGACCATGCGGGTCACCAGGTCGGCTTTGCTCAGCCGGGCCGCTCGCTCGGCGTCCGCTCGCAGCGCCGGGCCGCCCACCTGCTCCGCCAGCCAACCGGCAAGACGCACCACCCGCTCCACTTTGGCTTTTGAGGTGCCCAGCTTAGCATGGAAAATAATCCCCCCCAGCTTGTCGAGCCGAGAGTCCAGGGCACCCTTCAGGTCTTCATGCCAGAAGAACTGGCCGTCACTCAGGCGCGCACGCATCACGCGCTCGTTGCCCGCAACAATACGCTGAGTCTCTTCAGCTGGGGTGTTGATGACCGCCAAAAAGACCGGCAAGAGCTGACCGTCAGGGCCATAGACCGGGAAATACCGTTGATGATGCTTCATCACGGTGACGGGTACGTGGGCCGGCATCTCCAAAAACTGAGCTTCAAACCGACCCACGATCACCCGAGGACACTCCGTCAAGTAGGTGGCTTCGTCCAGGAGATGGGCATCCAAATCCACCCGTCCGCCGAGGGCGAGGGCTTGTTTCTCCAGCTCGGCGGTGATAAAAGCACGTCGTTCGGCAGGATCCACCGTCATAAAACAACGCCGGGTGGCTTCCAGGTATTCAGCTCGAGTGCGGGCTTCAAAGCGAGCCGGGCCAAAAAAACGCATGCCGCGTGACTCAAGGCCAGACACAATCCCTTCCAGCTCAAACTGCAAGGGGGCTCCCGCAAAAGCAGCCAGGAACCAGTGGATTGGACGGGCGAAACGCAGCTCGCGGTCGGCCCAACGCATAGACTTCTTGAAGGGAAGACTTTTCACCAGCTCCGGCAAAAATGCAGTCAGCAGCGGGGCAAGGGCTTCTCCACCTTCCTCTTTGAGAATGGCAACGTAGGCTCCTTTGGGCGTCTCTTCGACAAATAGCTGGGAAGGCTCAACGCCCTGCGCGCGCGCAAACCCCAAAGCGGCTTTGGTCAGGATGCCTTCGGCGTCGTAGGCCGCTCTTTTGGCAGGGCCCAAAGCGGTGCGCTTCACGCGGGGACGCTCGAGAGGCAATCCCGTCACGCTCACGGTGAGGCGACGGGGAGTCCCCAGGGCTTGCACTTCCACACCACTCAGGCCCAGCTTCTCCAGATGCTCCGCCAGGCGGGACTTGAGGTGGTCGAGTGCGCCCGGAATAAAGGCGGCAGGAATCTCTTCGGTGCCAATCTCAAACAGCAGCTCGTGTGACATGAGGTCCACTCCAGAAAGGCGCTCCGCTGAGCGGGCGCTCGGCTCAATGCGTCAGACCGCAGACCTGGAGGCCAGCAGCGGAAATCCCCGGGCTTCTCGGCTCTTGAGATACCCTTCGGCACACTTGCGGGCCAGCTCACGAATCCGCCCAATGTAGGCAGTTCGCTCCGCGACGCTGATGGCTCCGCGTGCGTCGAGCAGGTTAAAGGTATGAGAGCACTTGATGCAGAGGTCATAAGCCGGAAAGGGCAAGCCTGCTTCGCTCATGCGTAAGCTCTCTTGGCGGTCGGCTTCAAAACGGGCAAGCAGGCTCGGCACGTCGGCCAGCTCAAAGTTATACTTGGAGAACTCGTACTCTGTCTGATGGTGAACTTCACCGTAAGATACGGCATGGTTCCACTTCAGGTCGTAGACGTTGTCCACGTTCTGGATGTACATGGCAATCCGCTCCAGACCATAGGTGATCTCGGCGGAGATGGGCTTGAGGTCAATGCCTCCCACCTGCTGGAAGTAGGTAAACTGAGTGACTTCCATGCCGTTGAGCTGCACTTCCCAGCCCAGACCCCAAGCACCCAGGGAGGGAGACTCCCAGTCGTCTTCGATAAAACGCACGTCATGCTGGTCGAGCCGGAATCCGAGGCGCTCCAGGCTCTTGAGGTAGAGCTCCTGAATGTTGGCCGGGGAGGGCTTCATAATGACCTGAAACTGATAGTACCGCTGAAGCCGGTTGGGGTTGTCGCCATAACGTCCGTCGGTCGGACGACGTGAGGGCTGGACAAAACAAGCATTCCAGGGCTCAGGTCCGAGGGCGCGCAAAAACGTGTCGGGGTGGAAGGTGCCTGCGCCTTCTTCAACGTCGTAAGGGTTGGAGAGCAAACAACCCTGCTCGGCCCAAAACTGCTGAAGGGTGAAGATGATGTCCTGAAACGTCACGGACGCCTCCAGATGAGAAATAAAGGTAAGGACGCTGGTTTCTAGCATGGGGATCCAGGGGTGTCAAGAACGCAGCGCAGGGTGAGGTGTCAAGTGGTGAGGCGAGGCCGGAAGGGTAAAGGCGAATGGCTTCTCAGGAGGGTTTGGCAAAAAGTATCGGGTGGAGGAGGGGTGACTCCAGCAGAACCGAATGTGCTTTACAGGAGTATGAAGCATGTGCCATAAACGGCATGTGTTCATATTTGACGACGGGGGAGTGCATGTCGGACGAGAGCTCTGTGAAGGTGAAGATTGTGGGTGATAGGGGTAAGGGGCCGGGGCGACGTTATACGCCTTATCACGCGATCTTGTATCAGTTCCTGGAGAGTGTGTTGCCGGAGGGTTACAAGCTGAGTGTGGAGCATCAGCTCTACAAGGAGTCTCAGCGGGTGGATGTGTTGATCATCCGTCAGGAGAGTGTGGGAGCTGGGGAGTGGGATGTGGAGGTGCCGTCGTTGGTGGAGCAGCTTGGGGAGATCTCGCTGATAGAGTTTAAGAGTCCGGGGGATGAGCTGGAGGCGAATGATATCAATAGGATGTTGGGGTATTGCAGTCAGTATGCGGTGATGGAGGGAGTGGGGCAGGAGCGTTTAACGGCGGGATTTATTGTGCCGAAGGTGAGGGAGGGGGTATTGGAGCGGTTTAAGACGTTGAAGGGGGAGCTGACGGAGGAGGTTGAGGCGGCGGGAATCTGGCGGGGTTGGTTGGGGTGCTCGCGAGCGTTTGTGCTGGAGACGTCGAAGGTGTGGAGTTTATCGGAGCGGGACAAGTTATGGTATGTGTTATCGCCGGAGTTTGAGAAGAAGCCGGAGGTGCTGAGAGAGCTGACAAGAGAGCAGGTTGCGTTATATAATGGGATGTATGAGCGATTAAAGCGACTGAGTAAGGAGGAGGCCATGCCGCTGAGAAACCAAGAAGAGCTGATGGCAAACCTAGAGCGGTCGATGCGAGAGTATTTTAGCTCGCTTTCGCCGGAGGAGCGGTTTAAGGGGGCGACCCTAGAGCAGCGGGTCGCGGGGCTGGCCCCGGAGCAGGTGCTGCGTGCGTACTCCCCCTCTGAGCTCCTGCGTGCGCTTCCGCCTGAAGTGTTGGAGCAGCTCCGTAAGCAGCTTACCTGAGTGAACTGGGCTGTTGAAGCTCGTGTGAAGTGCCTTCTCTCCTCCAGATATGAGCGATTAAAGCGACTGAGTAAGGAGGATGCCATGCCGCTGAGAAACCAAGAAGAGCTGATGGCAAACCTAGAGCGGTCGATGCGAGAGTATTTTAGCTCGCTGACGCTGGAGCAGCGGATAGCGGGAGCGTCGCCGCAGGAGCTGTTGAAGGTGTATTCTCCGGAGAAGCTCTTGGGTGCGCTGCCGCCCTCTGAGATCCTGCGTGCGCTTCCGCCTGAAGTGTTGGAGCAGCTCCGTAAGCAGCTTACCTGAATAAATTCTTGCCTCACCCCAGTCGCTGCCGTCCGACCGCCTCCAGCGAAGCCGAAAACTGATCCAGCAGCCGTTCCACCGTGTGCGTGTGCTCGGGCACCTGCGCTCGCAAGCGCGCACGCGAACGAAGCAGCAGAGGCGCCAGCCTCAGCGCATCCAGCGGAGCCAGACCGAGCGCCAGCAGCGTCTTCGCCACCTGCAAGCCCCCTTGCGCTTGTACGGCGGCCCCCGGACCTTCCCCCTCGAGCATGCGGAGGGTCGTGATCCCGTAACGTTGAAGCGCGTGCCACGGGAGCCTCAGCAGTCGTTTGACCGGGAAGTGCTTGAGCGCCACCAGCCTCCGATTGCGCTCCACATAAAACGCCTTTCGTGCAGACGCCGCCCCGAGTGTGCTCGAGAGCTGATGATACACCACCGCATCCGGCGCATACTGGCAGCCATAACCCCACACCCTCAAGCTCAAGCCCAGCTCGAGGTCATCCCCATACACAAACAGCGGAGGCTCAAGTCCACCCACTTCCCGCAGCGCCGACGTCAGATACAGCCCAGCACATCCCGAAGGACAGAGCACCTCCCCCCCCGTCCAGGGCCCCGGCGAGGGCTCACCGCGTCCTCTTGGCAGGTTGAGACCATCCAGATACAGCAGATGCCCTGTATTATCCAGTCGCTCCGACCCATCCGCCAGCCGCACCTGACTGGCCACCATCCCTGCACCCGAGCCCTCACCGCAGCGCACCAGCGCCTCCAACCAGCCCGGCCTCGGCACCGCATCCGTGTTGAGCAGCGCCGTCCAGCGGGTCTTCACCAGGCTCAGCCCCAGGTTCACACCCCCCGTAAAGCCCAGGTTTTTGCCCACCCAGACCACCTCGAGCCGCTCCCCCAGCCGCCCCGCCCCCTGCGCGAGCGCCCGGCACGTCGAGCCATCCACCGAGCCTTGATCCAGCAGCAGCACCCGGAATGCTTGGGTCGTCTGCTCCAGCAGGCCCTCGAGACAACGGCTGAGCTCCTCCCCCGCGTTGAGGTTGAGCAACACCACCGTCGTATGCAGCGCCTCCGTCACCCGTCCTCCTCAGAAACCCAGCTCCAGCAGCTTCTTGCGGATCGCCTCCGCCTGAGGCGCATTCGGACGCAGCTCCAGACAGCGTTTGAAGTGCCGCGCCGCCTTTTCCGTATCCAACACTTTTGTTGAATAGAGCGTCCCCATATGAAAGTGAGCCAGCCAGTTGTTGGGATCCAGCCTCAGCGATTCCTCGAACGCCAGCGACGCCTCCAGCGTCAGCCCTCGCACGAGCTGCGTATAACCCAGACTGTTCCAGCCCTGCACATAACGAGGGTTGATGCTCAACGCTCGGCGAAACTGCGCCGTCGCCAGATCCAACATCCCACGCTGCGCGTAGACCACTCCCAGATTGTGGAGCGTGTCCACATACGAGAACTTGTACCGCCCCAGGTCGATGTTCAGCGCCTCGTAGTTCAAGATCGCTTGCTGATACGCCCGCTGCGCCTCCTCCAGCCGCCCTCGGCTCCGCAAGGCATCCCCCAGCGCATACGCCGCATCCCCCGAGTGCGGCGAGAGATACAACGCCCGCTCCCAGAGCTGCACCTCATCTTGCCACAGCCGATTGTATTGAAACGTCAGCACCCCCAGCCCGAGACTCAACCCCACCAGCCCCCACAGCGGCCACCAACGCCGACCCTGCACCGCTGAGTTCTCCGCTCCCGAGTTCTCCGCCCCCGAGCTCTGCGCTCCCGAGTTCTCCGCTCCCGACGGCGAAAGATGCCCCCCACGCGAGCCCAGGTGCAGCCACCTCTGCCACAGCCTCCCCCACAACGTCCCCAAGAGCAGCAGCGGACCCACCGACGCCAAGTACATCCGGTGCTCCGCCATCGCCTCCTTGAGTGGGATCACCGACGTCGTCGGCGAGAGTGTGGCATAAAACCATACCGTCGCAAACGCCAACATCGGAAGACGCCTGCGGAAACCCCATGCCAGCCCCACCAGCCCCCCATGCCCCAGCAGCGCCAGCCACGTCTGCCAACGTCCGAAGTCCGTCACAATGGGATAGTCATGGTAGAGACTCAGATCGTAGGGCAGCACCAGCAGCCGGAGATAGACCCACAAGACCTCCGGCGACGTCAGCAAGCTCTCGATGGGCGAGCGCACCACCACCGGCGGCATCAGCGTCCCGAAAAGCACCAGCCGACCCACCACCAGCCCCACCAACACCAGCCCAAACGGCAGCACTGCCTTGAGCATGGTCGGAATAGAAGGCCGAGCCCCCATTCCCTTCCCCCTCGGCGAGAGCAGCAGCTCATATGCCACCAGCACTGCCGGAAGACTCACCCCTTCCTCTTTGGTCAAAACAGAGAGCACATACAGATTCAGCGCCAGCAGCAGCCACAACCCCGGACTGCGCTCCTCCAGCACCTCCGCCTCTCGATAGCGGATATAAGACAGAAACGCTCCGAAATAGAACAGCGCACACAAGCTCGAGGAGCGGCTGGCAATATACGTCACCGCCTCCACAAAGAGCGGATGAGACACAAACAGCAGGCCCAAGCCCAGTGCCACCGGAAAACCCGAGGGCGTCTCCAGCGGGGAGACACGCTCAGGCCGCTCACCCACGCGACTCAACAGCTTTTCAGCCACGCGATAAAAAAGGAAGGCCGCCACAATGTGGATCAGCAGGTTCTCAACATGGTAGGGCAGTGGATTCTCTCCCCAGAGATGCCGATCCACCGCAAACGTCAACATCAGCAGCGCACGGGCCGGATTGTACCGCAACACCGTGCCCAAGTCCGAGAGGTCATCCAGCGCCCGATTCCCCACGAGCTCCCACAGGTCATCGTAGACAAAAGGCACCAAAAACGAAGGAAAATAACAAACTCCACCCACCAGCGCCAAGACCAAAAACGCCAGCAGATGCCTCCCCCCACTAAACGAGGGTTGAGAGGTTGATGTCTCGCCGTCTGCTACTGCTGCCACAGCCCTCACCTCCGCCGCCTGCGTGAGAAGCTCCCGTGCCAGCCCTCACCCCGTTTGCCTGCGCACCACGTCCGCCACTTCACCTGTCCACTTCACCTGTCCACTTCACCCATTATGCGCCTACGCATACGCCTGCGCGTAACACCCTTCGCTTGCGCGCTCACCAGCCCCTATCCACGCGCTGCAAACAGCGCCCGTTCCCGGTCATACAAGTACACGGACGCCATCACCAGCCCCACGAAGAGGGTCAACGTCCCCCCCACACTGGCCAGCAACATGTTGAGCTCCATGACCTCCCCCCGGACCACCTTACCCGCCAGATGGGTCTGACTGTACACCGGAATCAACATCGCCCAGACCGGAGGCTTAAAGGGCACATACATCTCCATAAACGACGGCACCATCGTCACCATCATCACGTATTGCATGGCCGACTGCGCTTCCTTAAACGAAGCACTCCGGCTTGCCGCCAGGAGCTGGCCCGCACAGATCGCCAGCGCCGCTGGCAAAAACAGTGCCACCATCAGCAGCCCTCGCCCCAAGCTCAGCTCGAGCTGCATGCCCGGCAGATCCACCGGGGTATAGTTGAGCGCCAGTCCCGTGCCCAGCACACTCAGCCCCAGCGCCACCGCCGCAAAGACCACCGTTGCCCCCAGCTTGCCCAGCACCAGGTCCGAGGGGGTGATCGGCGCAATCAAGAGGGCCTCCAACGAGCCCCGCTCCCGCTCTCCCGTCATGGCGTCGATGGCCGCATACATCCCCGCGTTTTGCACACTCACCAGGAGCAGCAGCGGAATCATCGCCAGCAGGATGTAGGCACGCGCCAGCGGTGTTGCCAAGTTGGTGTTCTCCACGGCCACCGCAAAGAGCACCGAGGGCTCCACCCCTCGCACCACCAGCCGCAGCGAGCCGACCGTGCGCGAATATTGGTTGAGCAAGTCCTTCACGCGCCGCACATCATCGCGCGCGCCCACCTGTGAGTCATCGTAGATGAGCCGAACCGTCGCCGGATCCCCTTCGCGGAAGTCTGTGGCATACGAGGGTGGCACCATCAACACCACCTTCTGCTCGAGATTGCGGATGGCCTCCTCCGGCTGAGGCACGGGTGGCAGCACGTTAATATTCTGGTTACGCAGGTATTCAATGAGCCCCGGCGCATGCTCCGCACCTTCCACCGAGAGATCCACCGGCTTCAGACCGCCTGCATTGCCGAGCTGCGACAGTCCCCACAGGCTAAACGCCAGCATTCCCGCCGAGAGCAACAACGAGACCCCGACATTCCGCAACGAGCGCCGGTCTCGCAGGTTGTCGATGAGCTCCTTCTTATAGATCACCCAGGCACGACGGCTCATGAAATCCCCTCCCCCCCCCCGAGTAGGCTGACGAAGGCATCCTCGAGGTTGTCGATGCCTGCTTGACGACGAATATCTTCCAGTGTGCCCTGCGTGACCACTCGGCCACGCGCCATGATGACCACTTCATCACACAGCGCCGCCACTTCTTGCATCACATGGCTGGAGAGTAATACACAGCAGCCCTCCGCGCGCAGTCGGCGCAACACCTCACGCATCGCTCGAGTGCTCATCACATCCAGTCCGTTGGTGGGCTCGTCGAGGATCACGTTTTGAGGCTTATGCACCAGCGCGCGGGCAATGGCCACCTTGAGCCGTTGACCCATCGACATGCCTTCTGTGGGCCGATCCGCGAAGTCGCGCATGTCGAGCCAGCCCAGCAGCTCCTCCGCCCGTGCTTCGAGCATGTCCCGGGGCATCCCGTGTAGCTCGCCAAAATAGCGGATATGTTCGCGAGGGGTGAGCCGAGGATAGAGCCCCCGTGCATCCGGCAAGACGCCCAGGCGAGCCCGTGCTTCATCCGCTTGGGTGCGCGTGTTGAGCCCATCCACTCGTACTTCTCCTTGATCGGGGGTCAAGGCGGCGTACACCATGCGGAGGGTGGTGCTTTTTCCGGCACCGTTGGGACCGAGAATGCCGGTGATCTTGCCGTTTTGTGCCGAAAAGCTCATCTCTTCGACTGCTTGAACGTTGCCAAACCGCTTGCGTATGCTGCGAACCTCAATCATCCGGGTTTCCTTTTGCGTGCTCAGCGTCTGCGGGCCATCCCGATTAAGGACGAGGGCCCAGCCGATTTAAGAAAAAGGGAATGGGGGGCTGCTGCTCCAGACAGGTCACATCGAGCCCTTCATGCTGCCCTTTGTTGATGAACTCCGCCATGAGGCGAGGCGTACATCCTCGTGAGAAGGCATCGTGGGCGGCATCTTTGACCACAATGTGGCGACCTTTTGACAGATGTGCCAGGGCTGCTTCCGCGCTCTCGGGAGGGGTCACTGGATCCAGCTCCCCTGAAAGAAGCAGGGTCGGAATGGCGGAGACCACGGGCTGGAGGGCATCTTCTCGCAGCAGCTCTCCAGCAGGCCAGATCTCACAGCGTGCGGTAAAATGATCCACCGCCAGGGTGCCAAACAGGGAGCCCTGCGCTTCCGCCCGTGCTTTCTCCAGGTCGAGCAGGCGGCGATCTTCGCTGCACGTCATGGAGGCGTTGAGTCCCACCGCTATATCCTCCATCCCCGGATTGGTCATGAGCCCTTGAGCGGCGAGGGGACGCAGATCCTGCTCCGTCACCCCGCTGTGGATCAACACCGGAAGCATCGCCAGTGTGGTCGTCGAGTAGGAGAGCCTCAGCAGCAGTCCCGCCAGTCCTTCTCGGCTGAGCGGCACTTCCAGATCCTTGCCGGTGCGGGGATGTTGGAGTTTGACCGTCGCCGGGGCCTTCTCGAGCTGCGCGAGGAGCTGAGCCAGCTCCCCCTCGAGCTGTGGGAAGGCTTCATGGCATGCCGCATCGTTCTTGCAACGCGAGAACATCCCCTCGAGCAACTGATCCATAAACCGTGCCGAGTGCTGATAGTGGGTCTGATGAGGAGGGGCCACACCTGAGAGAATGGCGGCTCGTACCTTCTCGGGAAACATCCGCATGTAGACCAGCGCCGCTCGGCTGCCGTAGGAGTGTCCAAACAGCGTGACCTGTGGATACCCTAACGCTTCTCGCACGGCGTCGAGATCTTGCATGGCCGCGACGGTGGTAAAGTGCCGTGGATCGTCCTGGAGCTGATCCAAGCAGTGCTGGGTCTGCTCGCGGGTGTCGTCGAGGGTGCCTTCCTCCAGGGGGTTGGGTGGCTCGGGACACTGGAGCAGGTGGGAGCGACCGGTGCCGCGAATGTCCACCAGCACCACATCTCGCGAGCGGCGAGAGCGTTCAAAGAGCTGCATGATGGGCGTAAAGGTTGAGATGGCCGACTGCCCGGGCCCTCCGGCGATGAGCATGAGTGCATCGGGTGCGGCTTTCCCGGAGGTGGCTTCGAGCACGGCCACATGGATGTCGAGGGTCTTTCCTTGACCGGTTTTCCGGTCTGAGGGCACTTTGAGCACCCCACACTTGGCCGCCAGCCGCTCTTGGGTCGTCGGCGCGGAGAGCTGACAGGGCTCCAGCTCCAGGGTCCGTCCGGGTCTCCCGGAGCCTTTGCAGGCGCTGAACGTGAGCACCCCACTCAGCAGCAGAGACAGTATTAATAGGATGCGCTTCGAGACGTGCAGGGGGCTGGCTCGACGTATGGCGCTCCGGGCGTCCAGAGGTTCACACACCTGGGTGTGACAAGAGACAGTCACGGGATACCTCATGAGGAAGAAGGGCTGGGGAGAGTGTAGCAGCGTCGGCGACGAGGGGCTAGCATGAAGCGACATTACTGAGAGAGAGTGCCTGCCTGCTCCTGTTGAGCTCGTCATGCCTTCGCCCGTGCGCGCTCTCGCAAGAAGAGAGGCAGGAGGGCCAGCGCGCCCGCCGTGGAGAGCCCGACCAGCACATAAAAGAGGGTGTTCCAGCCATACTGTTCTGCCACCACCGACGTGACCTGTCCCTGGAGAATGGCTCCGACCGAGCCCATCCCGTTGATCACCCCGGCTGCCGAGCCAGCCGCTCGAGCGCCTCCCAGATCCTGCGCCGCCGCACCGGAGAGCAGCGAATCTGGTCCAAAGAGCAGAAAGCCCACCAGTGCCATCGCCCCTGCATTAAACCACATCCCCCACGTCCCAACTTGGAGATAGATCAGCATGGCACCGCCGATGCAGAAGACCAGCGGTGCAGCCACCGTCACCCGTCGTCCCGCAAAATACTTGTCGGACAGGTAGCCGACCACAATGGCCCCCACCACCCCTCCGACCTCAAACGACGTCGAGAGATACCCTGCGGTGTCTTCCGGGTAGAGCAGCACTTTGCTCAGATAATACGGAAGCCAGAACAGCAGCGTGTAGCGGATGAGCTTCAGACAAAAATAGGCCGCGCCCAGGTTGAGAATGCCCGGCAGCTTGAGGGTCTCCAGCACTCCGAGGGGTGCCTCTTGCTCCACCGGAGAGGGGGGCGTGGAGGACGTGCTGTCCGAGGGTGACACCCCTTCCCCCTGGAGTCCGACATCACGCGGATGTTGCACCAAGAAGAAGAAGATCAGCAGCCCGACCCCTGCCACCAGCACAGCCGGAACAAAAAAGGGCGAACGCCAGCCATATTGCGCCAGCAGCCACGCCGCCAGTGCGGTCCCGACGATGCCTCCCACCTGATAGCAGGTGCTCCACACCCCCATCACCTTGCCGCGTGAGGTTGAACCAAACCAGGGGGTCATCGCTTTGATGTTGCCGGGCCAGCCGGACGACTGGAAAAAGCCGTTGAGACACCAGAAGAGCACCAGGAGCATCCCGGAGCCACTCATCCCGAAAGCCACCGAACAGAGTGCTGTGCCCAGCATGCCCAGGGCGAGTAATTTCCGCGCGCCCAAACGATCCCCGAGCATCCCACTCACAAACTGACCAATGGCATAGGCCGTGAGATAGCCGGTATCCATCAGCCCCAGCGTGGCCGTCGAGATCCCTTGCTCATCTTGCAGCCGTGCTTTGACCACACTCACGGGCTTTCGAGTCAGGTAAAAGCCTGCATACGACAGCCAGGTGAGCACAAAGGTGCGGATTTGGTAGGAGCGCAACGCCGAGCTGGACGAGTCAGAAGGGGTGGACATGAGGACTCCTGAGTGCGAAAAAAGACAGGCTCATACGTGGACATGGGTCAAAACTCCAGTCCGGCACCGTAACACAGAACGGCGGACCCGGGCAAGGTGGATTGCAGTCTGTGTCGCTCGCCTTGCTCTTATGCTGCCTTCCCGCTATCATAGGATGCGTACCGTGTGAGGTCGGAACAGCAGCGGGGTGTGCGTATGCGGAAGCAGGCAGCGGATCAAATGACAGCGGATCAAAAGTCAGCGAAGCAGCCAACAGCAGGACTCGGGACGGAGGGGCCGCAGCACTTGGCTCGAAGGGGTGTCACATCTGCGTCAGCCGCTCCACCTGCTTTTTCGAGGAGGTCGGAGGCTCTGGCGCCTGCCTATTCCGGTGCTGCTCGTGCCAGCCTCTCATCCGTGCTCATGCTGGGTCTTGTGGGAGCAGGCTTGAGCTTCGGGAGTCTGGCCTGCAACGAGCCCGCCCTGGTCAACGATCCCCTCGCCAGTGCGACCGTCTATGACGTCATGATCGAGACCTCCCCGGCGGTGCTTGATTTTGGCATGGTGGCGGTGAACACCGAGCAGCGCCTGACCCTCACGCTGCGCAACAAAGGCACCCGCGAGCTGAAGATCGAAGGGCTGAGCCTGGATAGGCTCGCCCCCTTTGAAGTGGACGCCGAGACACCCTTCACCCTCGGGGTGGGAGAGGTGCGAGAGCTCAGCATTCGGTATCGACCGACGGGTTACGAAGCGACTTCCGCAAATTTGGTGGTGGAGAGTACCGATCCGATTTTGCCGGAAGTAAAGGTGGGCTTGGCGGGCCGTTGTGATCCGCCCAAGCTGGATCTCAGCCCACTCTCCTATGGATTTGGGCAAGGCTGGATCGGATGCCAGTTCGAGCAGCCCCTCTACCTGCGAAACCGGGGTGGATCGCCGCTGGAGATCTCCCGCGCCAGTCTCACCAGCTCGAGCAGTGAGCTGAAGCTGACGCTGGATCAGAGCCTGCCCCTGGTGGTGCCGCCGGGAGAGCAGCGACTGCTGACGTTGAGTTATACCCCGCTCGACGAAGTGGCGGACAGTGCCACCTTGAGAGTGGACAGCAACGACCCGGAGCTTCCCCTCGTGACGGGGAGTTTTTCTGGACAAGGGCGCTCCCCGGGCCTCATCCGGGATGTGTTTGGAGTGGATGCCAATGGCAAAGTGGACATCCTCTTTGTGGTGGATAACTCCGGCTCGATGTCGGACAACCAGCAGAACTTGGTCAACAACTTTGGGCGTTTTTACAAGGTGCTTCAGGAGCTGAACCTCGACTGGCAAATTGGCGTGGTGACCACCGACAATGGGGTGCTTCAGGGACGCACGCGCATCATCACACCGTCCACACCGGATATTCAGGGCACCTTCTCGGAAAATGCCCTGGTCGGTACGGCGGGCTCGGGAGACGAAAAAGGGCTGGAGTTTGCATATCAGGCCCTCTCGGAGCCGTTGGTGTCCAGCCAGAATCGGGGTTTTTTGAGACCAGACGCGGGCTTACGGATCATCACGCTCTCGGACGAAGAGGATTATTCGTCGCGAAACGTGGACTTTTATGTCAGCTTCTTTCAAAATCTGAAGGTCAGCCCGCGCTTGGTCACGTTTAATGGCATCACCGGTGAGGACGCCGGGTGTAATACGAGCTGTGGTGCTGCCGATCCCGCTCGTCGTTATGCAGATGCGGTCGAAGCCACCGGAGGCATCACCGCTTCGATCTGTACCTGTGATTTTATCTCGGCGCTGGAGGCGCTGGCTGCCGACGCACAGGTCTATCAGGACACCTTCCCCTTGAGCCAGACGCCGGTGGAAGCCACGCTCAAGGTGACGGTCAACGGACAGATGCGCCTGGATTGGACCTATGATGCGGCGCTCAACGCCGTGGTTTTTGCAACCCCCGAAGCCACCCCGCAAAATGGCGAGGATGTGGTCATCACCTACGAGCTGCTGCTGACGTGCAGCGACTGAAGGAATTTTATGCGCGGCTCATTGTTCCTGCCTGCTCTCGCCCTCACCTCCCTTTTGTGGGCCTGCCAGCCTTCCAGCCCTTCCAATCTTCCGAATACGGTGCAGGACCAGCCTCGGCTCTCCGCGCCTCCGGGGGCTCTCGAAGAGGATGCCGGTGGCACCTTCGAGCAGCGTCTGGCGCGTGCCCAGGCCCTCGAGAAAGAACGCCGTACCGGTGAGGCGCTGCGAGAATATCGTCGGGCGCTCGAGCGGGTATCGGCTTCCACCTCCGCAGAGGGCAAGCAGCAGGCGGAGCAGGGCATCAGTCGGCTTTCGTTTCTGTTGGGGGTTCAAGAGGGGGGAGGGGACTCGTCCGGCAGTGCCAAGCCCACCCCCGCTCCGGTGGCGTCGGTGCCTGCGAGCCCTGCGCGTGTCCAGTACGAGCAGGCGCGGGCGCTCGAGCAGAGTGGTAAATCCGCTGAAGCCCGCGTGTTGTATCAGCAGCTTCAGCGCAGCCTCTCGGAACACGCAGACGGAGAGCTGTATTGGCTGGTGTGGCAGCGGCTCTCGGACTTGACCCCTGAAGCAGAGACGCCCTTACCACCGCCCATTCGTCGGGGGCCTGCTCCGGTCTCATCGACTGGTAAACCTCCCGAAGAAGACGAAGAACAAGAAGGCAGCTTGCCCACCGATGGCAGTGTGATCCCTCAGACCGGACGTTCGCGTGTGGCCGAAGAACAAGAGGAGCGCCTCTCGCGTGCGCGTGCGCTCTACATCAGCGCGGGCAGTGCCGCTCGAGCACGAGACACCAACCAAGCACGAGAGTCATATCAAGAAGTGTTGAGGCTGGTGAGTGAGACGCAAGACGCAGAGCTGGTCCGCAACGCCAAACGAGAGCTGGAAAAGCTGGAGAAAAAAGGCGGGCTGTGATCGACCCGCCGTGAGGTCATCTGTGAGGTGCTCTGGGCGTTGAACTTACTGCTTGAGCAGCTCCTGGAGCTTCTCTTTGTTGGAGCCGGAAGCTTCGGCCAACATCTGAGCCAGCACGGTCAGGGTGCGAACGCCCCAACCGGTTGCGCCACGCTGCGGCAGATAAGGCTGATGAGCATACTGGCTGTTGTCCTCTTCGATCCAAGCGGTGCCTGCGATGTCGAGGTGAGCCCAGGGACGATCCACAAACTCCTGGAGGAACTTGGCCGCCGTGCTCGCGCTGGCCGGACGTCCACCCGAGTTGGAGATATCGGCCACCGAAGAACGAATCTGGATGTCGTACTCGGGGAAGAGCGGCAGACGCCACATCTTCTCCTCGTGGCTCATGCCGGAGTCGATGAGCTGACGGGTGAGCCAGTCGTTGTTGCTCATGACGCCGGTGACCATCGTGCCGAGGGCGATGACACATCCACCGGTGAGAGTGGCCACATCGACAATCAGCTCGGGCTTCTGCTGGCAGGCGTAGTGGAGTGCGTCGGCCAGGAGCATGCGGCCTTCGGCGTCGGTGTTGACGATCTCGACGTACTTGGGGCCATACATCTTGATCACATCGCCGGGTTTATAGGCTTTGCCGTCCGGGAGGTTCTCGGCGGCAGGCACGATGCCGATGACGTTGATAGGGATCTGGAGCTGCGCGACGGCCTTCATGGTGGAGATCACCGCCGCTGCACCGGCCATATCGTACTTCATGTGGCCCATGCGCTCGGCAGGCTTGATGGAGATACCACCGGAATCGAAGGTGATGCCCTTGCCGACGTAGGCGATGGTGGGGGCGTTTTCGCCGCCGCCGTGATACTTCATGACCACAAAACGAGGATCCTCTTCGGAGCCCTGGCTGACGGCGATGAGGCCGCCCATCTTGTGTTCGTAGATCTCTTTGCGGCCCCAGACCATGATGTCGAGTCCGTGTTCGGCGGCGACCTTCTCGGCATGATTGGCCAGGATGGTGGGGGTCATGTAGTTGCCCGGCTCATTGGCCAAGTCTCGGCACATGCACACCGCATCGGCCAAGATCATGCCATCACGGGCACCACGCTCTGCCGAAGCGCGATCTTCTTCCTTGTCGATCCACAGGATCAGCTTATCCAGCACGCCCCGGTTGTCATCCCGCTCCGAAAACTTACGGGCGCGATAGAGTCCCATCACCGTGCCCTCAGCAGCCGCCTGAGCAATGGCCTCCACCGTAAAGCCGGGGAAGGTGCCCACCGACACCACCATCTCGGAGACATGGGCGCGCCGGAGCGTTCGAGCGGCCTTCGCAGCAGCGGAGCGGATCTTATCGAGGTAGAAGTCGCTGCGTTTGCCCATCCCCATGAGGATCACCCGAGCGACCGGCTTGCCTTCGCCCAGATGCACGAGGGTATACTCTTTAAACTCACCCCGAATTTCGCGTGCCGCGATCAGGCTCTTGAGTGAGACGTTGGAGTGGCTCTCCAGCGACTCCAGGAGACCGCCGCCCACATCGCCGTTGTCGAAGACGCCGACCATCAGCGCCTGGGCGTTGAGCGCGTCGAGTGCTCCCACATGCACACTCACCTGAAGGGGTGCTCTGCGAATCTTCATTTCCAACCTCCCAAGAAGCCGGAAAGCGTGGCTTTCCGAGCAGACTGAACATTTCGATGTTGATTTCGATCTTGAAGACCAAACGTAAGGGCCGAGTATCCTAGCCGAAAAGCCTCTAGGCCGCAACATGGAACTGGATGCCGCAACCCTTCTTTCGAGGTCGGAATATGGGGATATGCCGGAGGGGTGTGATGAATTTGTCCTCTCGCTGTCACACGAGTGCCAATAATTCTCAGCCGGTTGTGCGGGGAGGCGGGATTGTGTTGGCACCTCGACAGGGATCGGCTAAGCTGGCCCCGAACTCTCACGCCTGAGGAGCAATCATGCCGCAATTCGAGATCCTTAAACGAAAGTATCGGTTGAAGTTTCTTCCCTTGCCGACAACACTGGCGTTGATCGGTTTGACGTCTGTGACCCTCTTCGGATGTTCTGGCAACGCCGATGACGATGACACCTCATCGCCCACGGTGGAGCCTTCCGCACCTCCCGGAGAAAGTCCGACCGCCAGCGTCAGCCCAACGCCCATCGATCCTCCGACGCCCACCGCCACCCCCAATGGTGAAGTGACCCCCGTTCCGGGTTCTCCGTTTTATGCCCCCGAGACCGTGACCTGTGAGACCTTGCCCGAGCCATCGTCCGGCACCTGTACCGTGACGGCAGGAGACAGCCGCAAGCTCATCAAGGGCACTGTTCTCTTGCCCGGCAAGATTTTGGTGGGGGGACAAGTCCTCGTGGACGCCAGCGGCAAGATCACCTGCTCCGGCTGTGACTGTGACGCTCAAGCCTCCGGTGCCACCGAAGTATCCTGCGGATCCGCTGTGGTCTCCCCGGGCCTCATCAACACCCACGACCACATCACCTTCACCCAGAACGATCCCTATACCGATACCGGTGAGCGTTACGAGCATCGCCATGACTGGCGCAAAGGGAAACGGGGCCACACCAAGATCTCGGCATCCGGTGGAGCATCCAACGATCAAGTGGCATGGGGTGAGCTGCGCTTTTTGATGGGCGGTGCAACCTCTATTGTGGGCTCGGGGGGTGCCAGCGGCTTCCTGCGTAACCTTGATACCACCCAACAAGAAGGGCTGAATCAAGAAGCCGTCGAGTTTGAGACCTTCCCACTCGATGACTCCGACGGTACACAACGCACCTCCGGCTGTGATTATGGCGACGACCCCGTCACAGAAGCCGACATCGATGATCTGGATGCATTTTTGCCCCACGTCTCCGAGGGCATCGACGATGTGTCCCGCAACGAGTTTTTGTGTGTCAGCTCGACAGCCAACGACGGGCATGACTTGGTGGCCCCGCAGAGTGCCTTTATTCACTCGGTGGGCATCCTGGCCTCTGACTTGGCGCTGATGCAGTTTGATGGCACCGCCGTGATCTGGTCGCCGCGCTCCAACGTGACCTTGTACGGCGACACCGCTCCTGTCACCACCGCCTCGTGGTTGGGTGTCCCCATCGCGTTGGGCACCGACTGGATGCCCACCGGCTCCATGAACCTCCTGCGGGAGCTGCGCTGCGCCGACAGCCTCAACCAGTCCTATTATAATGGCTTCTTCACCGATGAGCAGCTCTGGCTCATGGTGACTCAGAACGCCGCCCTGCTGACCGCCACCGATGACGTGGTGGGCACCCTCACCACCGGAAAAGTGGCCGACATCTCGATCTTTGCCGCCCGTGGTCGTACCCCTCACCGCGCCGTGCTGGCGGCGGACCCCGAAGATGTGGTGCTCGTCATGCGTGGGGGCAAGAGTGTGTACGGTGACAAAAACATCATCGACACCCTCAACACCACGAGCTGCGATGTGGTGGATGTGTGCGGCACCTCCAAAAAAGTGTGTGCGCAAGGTGAAGTGGGCAAGTCCTACACCGCTTTGAAATCGGCGGCAGGTGACATCTATCCTGCCTTCTACTGCGGCGAGCCCGAGAATGAGCCGAGCTGTGTGCCCACTCGGCCTGCCTCGGTCAACGGCTCCACCGTCTACACCGGACAGCCCAAGAGCAACGATCTCGACGGGGACGGGATTACCGATGATAAGGACAACTGCCCCGAGGTCTTTAATCCTGTGCGACCGGTGGACAATGGCGCACAAGCGGACTACGACAGCGACGGCACCGGAGACTCGTGCGATCCATGCCCGCTCAACGAAGGACTGGACACCTGCACGCCGTTTAACCCCAACGACCGCGACGGCGACGGCAAACCCAACGGCTCCGATAACTGCCCCGATGTGCCCAACGCCTCCCAGAGTGACTTGGACGCAGACGGTGCCGGTGACGAGTGTGACCTCTGTCCTGAAGCGGCCAACCCAGGCGGCACGGCGTGTCCTGCGACGGTCTACGATATTAAAGATGGAACTGTGCCCGCCGACTCCGAAGTGTCGGTGAAAGACTTGGTGGTCACCGGCGTGGCCGCCGCCGGCTATTTTGCACAAGCCCCCGAAGATCAAGTGGGCTACGAAGGGGCCGAATACTCCGGCATCTTTGTGTATACCGGCACCACCCCGACCGTATTGTCTGGAGATCGCATCGATGTGACCTCCGCCAGCGTGGTGGACTATTATGGCCAGCTCCAGCTTAACCGTGCCACCGCTGTGGTAACGGCCAGTGACACTGCCTTGCCCGATCCGGTGATCATCGCCGATGCCAGCGAAGTGGCCACCGGCGGCGCCAAAGCGGAAGCCCTCGAAGCGGTCCTGCTCACCGTTCAGAATCTTGAAGTGACCAACATCCAGCCACCGGTAGGACCGGGCGACCGCGCACCGACCAACGAGTTTGTGGTCAACGAAACGCTGCTGATCAACGACTACCTCTACCTGATCGACCCGTTCCCCGCCGTGGGCGACGAGTTTACCGCTGTGACCGGTGTCTTAGAGCTGCGCAACGACAACTTTAAGCTCGAGCCCCGCAACATCGACGACTTTGTGGTGGGCAATCCCAAGCTGAAGTCGATTGGACCGACGGGTCAGTTTACCCGCGAGGGCGCGATTGCCGCTGTCACCTTCCCGGAGGCCATCACCGTGACACTCACCGTGAAGGCGGGTGTAGATACCTTTATCACCATCACCAGCGACAACGAGGCGGTCAGTGTTGAAGGGGGAGGCGTGACCGTTCCGGCAGGTGCGCGTTCGGCAGAAGTGCTGCTGACGGCGACCGCAGCAGCAGAGCTGGTGACCTTGACCGCCACACAAGGGGACATCTCCTTGACCACCACCCTGGAAGTGCTGGCCACCGACAATCCGGTGGTGCTGAGCGCCTTGAGCCCGGGAGAAGCCACCATTGGCAAGGGTCAGAGCCAGACCTTCACGGTCATGCTGGACCTGCCCTCGCCCCTCGCCGGCACCGAAGTCTCTCTGAGCCTCGAGCCTGCCGACGCAGGCACCATTCCAGCCACCGTGACGGTGGAAGGCAACCAAGTGGAAGCCACCTTCGACTACGTTGACCTCGAGCTCTACGAGGCGGTGACGGTGAAGGCAACCCTGGGAGAAGTCACCTTAAGCGCAGCCCTCACCGTGGTCGATTCGACCTCCGATCATGTGGTGATCAACGAAGTGGACTACGACCAGCCCAGCTCTGACTCGGGTGAGTTCATCGAGCTCTACAACGGCACGGGTGCCGATGTGAACTTGGCGGACATGGCGGTGGTGCTCATCAACGGTGCGACGGGCGACGAGATCATCCGTTATGATCTGGCCAGCCTGAAGACCTTGCCCGTGGAGACCTACTTGGTGTTGGCCAAAGCAGCAGTGGTGGTTGATCCGGCGGCACTGGTTCTGCCCCTCTCCACCAATACCTCATACGATGTGCAGAACGGAGGAGATCCAGGCGCACCCGGAGACGGTGTGGCGCTGATCTACAAGTCTACCGGTGCGGTGATTGACGCGCTGGCGTGGGAAGGTCCGGTCACGGCCAAGATTAAAGGGGCTTCAGGCTCCGTGAGCTTGGTGGAAGGCACCATCACCGCCGCTGCGGACACCAACTCCGACCCGACCTTGTCGCTGGTGCGTTATCCCAATGGGGCGGATACAAACAATGCCGTGGACGACTGGAAGAACTCCACCGTCCTGACCCCTGGAAAAGCCAATGTCCTGCCCTAATTCTCCCTCGAGATGCTGAAGACCTGCCTGTTCTTCTGAGCTCGTCTACGAACCCGCCTTAAAAGCAGCCTGTAAAGCAGCCTGTAAGAATTCCGGTTCACTCTTTCCCTTCACTCCGGGGATTTGTTATACTCTCCGCACCATCAGCAAAAGAGCTCTCCTGCGTGCGCCCTCGTGCATGGGAACTCTTTTGGCCTGTGAACGCTGTCTGCTCCCAACTCTGCTGAGCGATGCATGTCCCGAAGAATCAAATTGTCTGATGTGTCGGCCTGGAATCAGGTCTTGAATTCGTACCCATCTTGTTGTGTCTCACTGCTGCTTCTGGGAGTGCTGGCCCTAAGCTGGAGCTTTGCTTCCACGCCTGCTCAGGCGCAGTCAGAGCAAGAAGCTGCGGAAGTCCTATCTCCCACCCTGTTAGAAGGACGGGATGACTTCGCCCTCCGCTTGGACGAAGCACGCTTTCGTTCCTTTGCGGCCACCGCTCCCGGCGTCCGAAATATCAAGTTCGTCTTCGACCGCCGCCCGGAGGACAAGGGCCCACCTCGCATCTATTTTCTCAACAGCCGCGTCTACGAGCTGCACATCAACTTTATTCGGCAGAATAAGCTGGTCGCAAAGGATCAGATCAAAAACGTCCAGCTCGAGAGCTGGCGGCTGGAAGACCGGCGCTTCTTTTTTGCCCAGCTTGCGTGGTACGAAGACCTCGGCGGCCAATCCCGCTACGTGTTGGAGCTGTTTGACGAAGATAAAGCCTCGGCCAAGCTGATCACCGAGCTCTACGAACAAGTGACCCGTGTGGTGGAGCTTGGCACCGTCTACTTTAAGCCCAACTCGCTGGAGCAAGAGACCCGTCGAGCCGACTTGGTGGCCGCTCGAGTGCCCATGCTTGAGAACGATGCCCTCAACGCCAACCGGCTCTTTCAGGTGGTGCATGCCGGTAAACCCGCCGTCGGTCGCCTCCGGGTGGTCGAGGAGACCGATCCCACCCTTGTAGAGTCGATGATCTTCAATCGCAACGAGATCATCTTACTTCAGACCATTCCCAACGATATTACCCGCGTGGCGGGGATCTTGACCACTCGACCGACCACACCCCTCTCACACGTGAGCTTACGCGCGCGCACGTGGGACATTCCCAATATCATGATGAGAGAAGCACTCTCGATGGCATATAAGGAGGGGTTGGCCGATCAGTGGGTGCGTTTGGAGGTATTGCCCAGCGGCTTGCCCTCTCTGAGAAAAGCCACCTCTCAAGAGGTCGAAGCGGCAGAGGTAGAGCGAAGTAAGACCGCGCCAAATTTTAAGATCCCCCGTGCAGATCTGGAGTACAGCGCCTTAACCGACCTGTTTGCCCTGCGCACCTCGGATGTGACCCGCTACGGAGCCAAAGCCGCGAACTTGGGCGAGCTGGCCGCCTTGACCCGCGAGCTCCCCCTCGAAGACATCGAGCCCCTGCTGAAGCAGATCGAAGGAAGCTGGCTTGCCGATACCTTGGGTAAGACGCCATTGTTCATCCCACGCAGCCCGACACGGCGGGCAAAAGTGTATCTCGCGAAGCTCCATGTGCCACCGGGTTTTGCCGTTCCGTTTGCGGCGTATCAGAGCTTCTTGAACCACCCAGACAATCGCAACATCACCACCTTCATCGAGCAGATGCTGAAAGACGAGAAGTTCCATCGTGATGCCGTCTATCGTCGCCAGCAGCTCGACGCCTTGCAGGAGCTGATTCGGAGTGGGACATTCCCTCCGGAGTGGCAGGAGCGTATTCTCAATCGGCTGGCGCAAGATCTACCGGATCGCAGGGTGTTTGTCCGCAGCTCCACCAACTCCGAAGACCTGGAGGGCTTTAACGGTGCGGGCCTGTATGAGACCGTGGGCAATGTTGAAGGCAATGACGCTGTGTTGGTCGCCATCAAGCGCGTATGGGCCTCCATCTGGAACTTCAAAGCCTACGAAGCGCGGCAGGATTTTGGTATCGATCACAGCGCAGTCTATCCGGGTGTATTGATTCAAGAAGCGGTGAGACCTTACGCGGCGGGCGTGCTGATCACCAAAGACGTGCTCAACCGGAAGGTGACCGAACGCTACTACATCAACGCCAATCCGGGTTTTGGCGAAAACGTGGTGAACTCGGGCCGAGGCGCCCCTGAGCAGGTCTATGGAGATCCGATCACGGGACAGGTGATGCGCATCTCCCTCTCAGAGCGGGGAGGTGCCTTGCTGACCGATGCCGAAGTGCGACAGCTCGTCTTCTTCTCGGCGGTGGTGGAGCGCCATTTTGCGCGTTTGGTGGGGCGATTTCCTCATCCACAAGATATTGAGTGGCTGGTGGTGGAGGGTCGTATCTCCATTGTGCAAGCCCGCCCGTATCTGGAGCCGGACTGAACGCTGCTTTTTCCTGCTGAAAGTCCCCCCTCGTTTTACGATTCAGACTGCCGCTTCGATTCTTTGGAGGCCCTGAGATGAGCACGGTGCATCATTATAAGTCCAACCTGCGAGACATCACCTTTAACCTCTTTGAGTTCCTCAACATTCAGCAGAGCAGCTTGGGACGAGGGCCCTATGCTGCGATGGATGAGTCATCCGCGCGTGATGCCTTGATCGCCCTGGAGCAGCTTGCCACCACCACCCTGGCGGAGAGTTTTGCGGAGGCGGATCGTGAGCCCCTTCGCCTGGATGAAGCTGGAAATGTCTTTCTCCCCGCAGGACTCAAACGTTCGATTCTGGCCTTCCAGGAGGCGGGATGGCATCGTTTTGACCTCCCGGAGCATCTGGGGGGGGGGTGTGCCCCTCCGAGCTTGGCATGGGCGGCTTTTGAGCTGATTGCAGGCTCCAATCCGACCGCTGCTTTTTATATGTATGGCACCTTCATGGTGCGTATGATCGACCGGCTTGGCACGCCTGAGCAGGTGAGACGGTTTATGCCCCATGCCATTGACCGCGCTTGGGGGGGCTCGATGGTGCTGACCGAGGCGGACGCTGGCTCTGACGTGGGGGCTTCTCGCACCCGCGCGCGACATCTGGAAGGAGACGTGTGGGAGCTGGAAGGGGCCAAACGTTTTATCACCAGCGCGGATTTTGATGCCGCTGAAAACATCATCCACTTGGTGCTGGCGCGACCAGAAGGGGCGGGGACCGGCACCAAAGGATTGTCCCTCTTTATTGTGCCCAAGTTCTGGGTGCATGAAGATGGCTCCCTGGGAGAGCGGAACGGGGTCTACGTGACCGGCATCGAAAAGAAGATGGGCATCAAGGGCTCCGCCACCTGCGAGCTGGTCTTTGGGGCCAAACATCCCGCCCGAGGCATCCTGATGGGCAACGTCCACGACGGCATCCGTCAGATGTTTCACGTCATTGAGCAGGCCCGTATGGCCGTCGGTATGAAATCGATTGCCACCGCCTCCACCGGATATCTTAACGCCCTGGATTATACCAAAGTGCGGGTGCAGGGCTCCGATCTCAAGCAGGCGACGGACAAAAACGCGCCGCGTGTGCGCATCATCGAACATCCCGACGTGCGCCGCATGCTGATGCATCAGAAAGCCCACGTCGAAGGCATGCGTGCTCTGGCCTTGTTTACCGCCTCCATTCAAGATCAGGTGGAGCTCCAGGGCGGACATGGCGCCAAAGAAGCCCGTGGCATGGACCGGCTCAACGACCTGCTGCTCCCGCTGGTGAAAGGGTATAGCTCCGAGAAGGCGTATGAGCTGCTGAATTTGGCCCTCCAGTGCCTGGGTGGATCCGGTTATATCCAAGATTATCCCATCGAACAGTACGTGCGAGATCAGAAGATTGACTCGTTGTACGAAGGCACCACCCATATCCAGGCCCTGGATCTCTTCTTTCGTAAAGTGGCACGCGATAATGGCGCGACCCTCAACCTATTGCTGGACCAGATGCGGGCGACCCTCGACGGTGAAGCGGCTCAGCCCGGCCTGGAAGTGGAGCGGCTGGCCTTAGCGCGGGCGCTGGCGGACGTCGAAGCGATCTTTGGCACCATGATGGAGAAGCTGACGGAGTCCCTGTACCACGTCGGCATTCAGGGAAACCGGATTTTGTTTGCAGTGGCGGAGCTGGTGATCGGCTGGTTGTTGGTGCGTCAAGCTGCTCTGGTTAAACAGAAGTTGCCCACCGCTTCCGAGGATGATCGGAATTTTTATACTGGCAAGCTGGCATCTGTGCGATATTATTGTCAGAATGTGCTTCCGGGGATCACGTTGGTGCGGAAGCTCGTCGCCGCAGGCACCCTGGAGCTGATGGACGTTCCCGAAGTGGCCTTTTGAGTGCCACCTCCCCGCTCTGTTGGCCCCCTTCTTTCGGAGAAGCTGGAAATGCTGCGTGCAACCTTGCTGATGCTGATCTTGGTGAGCCTCTCCGCCTGTAAAACCGCCGCACCTGAGCTGGCCGAACCTCCCCCCAGTCGTCGAGATGGCGATCTGGACGGGCTCATTGACCGGCTGGATGGCTGTCCGGCCCGTGCTGAGACCTACAACGACTATCGTGACTGGGATGGATGTCCTGATCCGAATCCCAGCCGGGTGATCATGCAGGGAACTCAGCTTGCGCTTCAGGAGCAGGTCCAGTTTTCGCAGGGAAAGGGTGCCTTGTTGCCGGTCTCCACGCCCTTGCTGGAGGATATTTATCGTCACCTGAGCCAAAAGCCCAGCCTGGTGATTCGTATCGAAGGCCATACCGATTCTCAAGGGCGGCCTCAGATGAACAAAGCCTTGAGTGAGCTGAGAGCGCAGGCGGTGCGGAGCTGGCTGGTGGCCAAAGGCATCGACGGGAACCGTATCAAAGCGGTGGGCATGGGCTCCGAAGTTCCGTTGGCGACCAACGACACCGAACAAGGACGGATGCAAAATCGACGAGTGGAAATCCACGTCGAATCCGGTCTCTGAAGACCCCTGCTGTTGAGGCGTGCCGGACCTGCTGGAAGTGTCTCCTTTGGGGTCTTAGACGAGTCCATTCTCAGCGCCTGTCCTTTCTCCTTCCTGTTCTCGAGACCCGAGAAGACTAACATCCCACGAAGAGCAGCACTCCAGGCGTGACGATGCCGTGACTTTCCTTCGTATGCCTGCGTTTGCATGTTGTACCTTTTAAGAAATCCTGCCATCTTTTGCCCCGACGAATGTGTCTCGCCGGACCTGTCAGCGGTGAGGGCTCACCCTTTTAAAGGGCGGGGCACTGTGTTAAAACCATGCAGCGTTAAAACCATGCAGAATTTGGCTGGCGCAGAGGTCACGTCACAGCGAGCGGGCGGGTCGATGAGACGGGTCGATGAAGCGGGTCGATGAAGCGGGTCGATGAGACGGGGCGAGCTGAAGCGAAAGTGGGAAGGCCATGAGGGGCCGGTTGCTGCTGGGGGAGGCGCAAGAGAGCGAGACGATTTTGACCGATAATGGGGATGTGTCGCAGCCCGTTACACATGTAAGGTGTAACAAAACGTGTAACATGGCCAAAGTTACACCCGTTAAAGGGGCGTAACACCGTCAGGCTCAGCACTCTAAGACGGTCAAAGTGAATGAAACTGTAATGGTTTTTGGCAGGACTGGGAAAAATTAAGCCCGTTTGAGGTGCTTTCCCCGGTCTGGCACGAATTCTGCAACGTATTTCCGCAGAACGTGCAGTCCAGCCCCCCGAGCGCATCCGCTCCGAGTGCAAGGACTGGGCCAAAGGAGGTCACCATGCAGTTCTTCTTTTATTTCCTCGGCATTGATTGGGAGATCCCCTGGTAATCCGCGCTCAGCGGCGACAGGCGCGTTGGATCTCCGCTCACACGAAGGATGATGCATGCGCATTGACCACCGCTACGAGGTGCTACAGCGCCTCTCTGCTGAGCAGTCCTCTCAAGTGTATCAGGTACGTGATCTGCTCTCGGGCCGCCTCTTGGTGTTAAAAGGGGTCGAAGGTGATGAGCAGACCCCCGCCGTGCTCCAGCTCCGTCGAGAATATCAGCTTCTCTCGCGTGTGCGTCATCCGCGTGTGGTGCAAGCCGGTGTGCCCGGTTTTTGTCCGGGCAACCCTGCCTTTCACTACTTTACCCTCGATTTTGTCGAAGGACAGAGCCTGCGCTCCTTGTTGGACGCTTCCCTTGCGGAGCGTTTTCAGCGTTTTGGCGAGCTGGCCGAAGCGGTCTCCGCCGTGCATGCTCATGGCCTACGCTGCGGAGATCTGAAGCCAGAGAATGTCCTGCTGGGACCAGCGGGGATTCAGCTCATCGACTTTGGCCTGAGTCGAGAAGCGGAGTCCCTGGAAGTGACCCAGCTTCCCACCGGCACTTTGCCCTATATGGCGCCCGAAGTGTTGCAGGGTCGAGCTGCCGACCTACGAGCCGACCTCTTCAGCTTGGGGGTGATTCTTTTTGAGCTGCTCACCGGCGTGGTGCCGTTTGCCGATGCCACCACCCTCTCGGCTCGAATTCGTGCATGGCAGGGACTCAACCTTCCCCCTCATCGTCTCCTGGCCGAGCGTTTGTCAGAAGCCTCAATTCAGAGCCTGCCCCCTGCGCTGCTGGAGCTGATCGATCTGCTGCTGGCCCCTCATCCTTCCGCCCGTGCCGGACATCTCGAGCGCGTGCGGCGGATGCTCGAGCAGGTGGCCGACGGCATGGGCTTGCCTTCACCTGCCCCGTGGACGCCTTTTTTGGCGGAGCAACCCCTGGTCGGACGTCGTGAGAGCCTCGAAGCCCTCCAGCAACATTGGGAAACGGCTGACAAAGGAGGGGCTCGCCTGCTGCTCTTGGAGGCCGCACCCGGCATGGGACGCTCACGCATCCTGGCGGAGTGGGCGGAGCAGCAGCTCTGGCCCTCCCGAGGCTTGATGCTCTGGCTCTCCCGGGTGGAAGAACAGGCCGCAGCGCAGCTCCTGCTCTCCTGGCTGGCCGGAGAATTGCACGCGGAGCTCCCCGAGTGGCTGACGGCCTGGAGCCAGCGGGTGGAAGCGGCCTTCTCTCGAGGTGAGCCCCTTCCCACCGTGTTACTCGACGCCGACGCTCTGGCCGCCATTCCGCTGGAGTCCCTCAAAGGGTGGATGCTGCGCTTGACCCAGCACAAGCCGAAGGTCTGGTTGGGATTGGCACTGCCCTCCGCCCTCCACTCTCTTGCCTTGCCGGATCAGGGCTGGAGACGCATGGAGCTTCAAGGGCTCTCCGAAGAAGCGGTGCGTAGCATGGTGGAGCGAGCCACCGGCTTGATCCGTGCGCCGGAGACCATTGCCCGTTTTCATCGTTTCTCTCATGGCAACCCTTCCATCTTGCGGGCCATCCTGCTGCATCCGGGCGAGATGCAAGCGCCCTCTCCCTCACTTCTTGCACTGCTGGAGCCGTTGGTGTGGCCAGCCTTACAAGGACTCACGGCAGAGCTGAAGGCCCTCGCCTCCCAAGCTGCGCTGCTCTTTGAGCCCTTCCACCTCGAGCAATGGGTGGCCCTGGGAGAGGTGCCTCGTCCTGCCCTGGAAGAAGGGGTGCTCAAGCTGCAAGCAGAAGGGGTGTTGACTGCGGAGCCTCAACATCCGGGCTTGTGGCATTTTACGGTGCCCATGCAGCGTACCGTCTTGGCCGCTTCGTTGCCCCCCGCTCGTCGTTTGGAGCTGCATCGGCGGGTGGCCCGCTGGTTGGAGCGGCGTGCTCAGCTTGGGGGGCAGGTCTCCAACGCGGCCTTAGCCTGGCATTGGGATCGTGCCGAAGACTTCGAGCGAGCCCGTCGTTATTTGGGACGTGCCCTGCGGGATGCCGTGGCCATCAATGCTTGGCTGGAAGCGCATGATCTATGCTTGCGTCAGCTTGAGCTGTTGGCAAGTGACGATCCCGAGCGAGTACGCATGGATACACAGCTTGGGGATATCAACCTCAGCCTCCAGCGTTTTCCTCAAGCGGAAGCGGCCTATCTGGCGGCCCTTAAAAGCCTCGAGCTCGAGCCCGAGCTGGATCCGTTGGTGGTGCAGCTTCGGGGTGAGCTGTGTGCTCGCCTCGCCCGTGCGCGGGAGGAACGGGGCGATTTTGTCGGTGCGCGAGAGGCCCTCGAGAAGGCCCTCTCCCTGCATGTCCCCGAGGATGCCGGAGAGCTGGGACGGCTGCATCTGGCGTTGGCGCGGGTTTCTCATCGAGAAGGTCGGCTGGCGGCGGCGCGTGCGGCCCTCGAGCGGGGTCTTTCTCTGCTCGAGCCCGGTCTAAAACCCGAGGAGCTGGCGGAGGCCCTCCTGTTGGATGGTCTGATCCGCCTGGACTCAGGAAAACCCGTGGAAGCGGCGGAACCTCTCAAACGAGCCCTCGAGCTGGCCACGCAACACCAGCTCCTGACGGCCCGCATGCGGGCACTGCACAACCTGCACATCGTAGAAGTGCGCTCTGGCAACTTGGCTCGAGCGGTGGAGTATCTTCAGCAGGCCCTGGAAGCAGCCGAGACGGCTGGAGATGTGGCCCGGCTGGGTGCAGGATACAACAACCTGGGCAACTTACAACGTCGTCTGGGGGATGTCCGCAAAGCCCTCAAGAGCTATCGACGAGCGGTCCAGACCTTCGAGCGGGTGGGAGATAAGGCCGGGCAGGTGACGGTTCATTATAGCTTGGCCAATCTGCTCCGCGAGCGGGGGGAGCTGGGGCGTGCGCTGGAGCACCTCGAGACGGCTGATTCAATTGCCGCAACCCTCGGCGGTGGATTTCGAGCGCAGGCAGGACGACGAACGCGCCTCCTGCGGGGTGAGGTCTTACTGGCCCTCGGACAGCCCGATGAAGCCCATGCGCTCCTGCTTCAATCTCACGCCGAAGCCGAAGCCAGTGTGGACACCGAGGCGTTGCTGGCCGCTGAGCTGGCCCTCGCCGAAGTGAGCTTGGCCCGAGGCGAGACCCTCGAGGTAGAAAAACGCTGTGCGGAGCTGGCGGGACGGGTGGGCTCCGAGTCGCAGGTGATGGGTTTTAATCGCACCTTGGGGCGGCTCCATCTGCATCTCGGTCATTATTATGCGCAACGTTTTGTGCAAAGCTGTCGTGAGCGCAGCCGTCAGCTCTTGGGCCAGGCCCTGCTGGAGCAGGCGCGCGCCAGTCTCCCGGATGGAGTGATCCAGTTCCGGCAGCGGCTGGAAGAGGCGATCACCTTGCTGGAGCACGACGGCCAGGGTCAGCGGGCCATGTTGGGTCGAGCACTCCTGCAAGACCTGGGTGCCAGTGGTGAAGAGCGTCAAGAGCTGCTGGGCGCGGTGCTCGATGTGCTGCAAAACCTGGGAGATCGACGCCAAGTCCTGGCCTATCTGGTGGCGCTCGCGGCCCGTCTGCTTCGCGCGGAGCGTGGACTCTTGTTGTACCGGCGCAAGGAGGGGGCGCTGATCGACTTCAAAGTCCTGCATGGCATGAACTTGGGGGAAGCCCAGCGGGTCTCCGGGGAGGTGGTCCGTCGAGTGGCCGCCACCCGTCAGCCGGTGATCATCGCCGATGCCCTGGAGGAAGCCTCACTGGTGGGCTCCGCCTCGATTCAGGACTTACAGATCCGCAGCGTGTTAGGCTTACCCCTGGATGGTGACGAAGCGGGCATGTGGATCCTCTACCTCGACCATCGCCAGCTCCCGGGCATCTTCCAGGCGGAGATGGGACCGCTGCTCGAGCGTCTGCGTCTCTTTGCCTCGGGCCTGCTGCGGGAAATCCGCTGGCGTGAGACCCTCATGGAGCGCATGCGCGAGGGAGGCCGCGATTCTCGACGTCTGGGCATGGTGGGGGTGAGCCGCGCCATTGAGCGGGTCCGAGAGTATATCGAAAACCTGGGCCATCTGAAGCTCTCCAACGAAAACCTGCTCTTCATCGGGGAGTCGGGAACGGGCAAGGAGCTGGTGGCGCGGGCGGTGCATCAGGTGGTGAGCCAGGGGCGTCCGATGCCCTTTATCGCCCAGAGCTGCGCCGATATTCCGGCAGAGCTGATAGAATCCATCCTCTTTGGCCATCGACGGGGGGCCTTTACCGGTGCCAAAGAAGACCGACCGGGCATCTTTGAGCTCGCCAATGGGGGCGTGCTCTTTCTCGACGAGATCGGCGAGCTGCCCCTCAACCTCCAGCCTACCCTGCTGCGGGTGCTCGAAGAGCGTGCTGTCGCCCGGGTGGGGGAGCCTGATAAGCTCCATCCCCTCAACCTTGTGGTGGTTTTTGCGACCAATCGAGACTTGGCTCAAGAGGTGGTCGCCGGACGTTTTCGCCGAGACCTCTTTCATCGCCTGAACCAAGTCTTTCGTTTACCGCCCCTGCGCGAGCGTCGCGAAGACATCTTGCCGCTCATTGAGCACTTCATGGCGCAGGTGGAGGATTATCACGAGCTCACCGCCGACACCCTCTTTTCCTCCGAGACCTTATTGTGGTTCCATGATTACCGCTGGCCCGGCAATATCCGGGAGCTGCGCAACATGGTGGAGGCCATCCCTGTCCGCATCAAAGCCCGTCGTCGCCAGCTCGTGACCCTGGAGGATCTGGGCATCCGTCCCGACGGCACCGAACAGGGGAGCGAAGGGCTCATAATTCCTGCTGGATCGGATCAAGAGTCCCTGGCAGACTTCACCGACCGGCATGAGCGGGCTTTTATCCGCCGGGTGATGGAACAATGTGGCTGGGATATCACCCGTGCCGCTGCCAGGCTGGGCATCACCTACCAGGGGCTCCGCAAGCGCCTGCTCAAGTACGACTGGATGGACGAGGTGGAGAGACGACGCACATGACCGAAAAGCTCCTGCTCTCGTTTGATGCGGGCTCCTTGTTGCTCAACGCGCCAGAGGTTGGATTGCCCTCGGGCATGTCGGCTGTGTGGTGGCGCTGGGATCCTCGCATCCGCCAGTGGCGCAGTTACGCCCAACATTACCGCGAGATCTTAACCCAGCTCCACCGCTCCGGCCATCCTTACGAGGATCGAGCCAAAGCTTACGGCAACCTGGAGTTACGCCATCGGCTCCTGCGCACCCCTCATCCCTTCCAGACGGAGGCGCTCGAGGCGTGGAGACAAGCTGGTCGTCGTGGTCTGGTGGTCTTGCCCACGGGGGCTGGAAAGTCTTATCTGGCTGAGCTTGCGATGATCGATGCCGCTCGAGCCAGCCTGATCATCACCCCCACCCTGGACCTGATGAACCAGTGGCATGATAACCTCTCCAGTGCGTTTGAGCAGGAGATCGGACTGCTCGGCGGAGGCTATCACGAGCTGCGGGCGATTACCGTCTCCACCTACGACTCCGCCCACCTTTACATGGAGCGATACGGGGATCGTTTTGGCCTGCTGATCTTCGACGAGTGCCATCATCTGCCCTCACCGACCTACTCATACGCCGCGCAGTGTGCAATGGCTCCGTTTCGACTGGGGTTGACGGCGACCCCGGAGCGTTCGGACGGTGCCCATCGTCTGTTAGATTCTCTTGTGGGGCCAGAAATCTATCGCCGAGACATCAAAGACCTCGCAGGGGAGTTTCTGGCCGAATATCAGGTGATCCGCCTCGAGGTGGAGCTGCCCGAAGCAGAATTTGAAGCCTATCAAGAAGCGCGCGCCTGCTTTCGGGCTTTCTTGGAGGCATACAAGATCCCAATCTCCGCCCCAGACGGATTTCGACGGTTCTTGCGCCTCTCCACCCGCTCGGAGGAGGGACGAGAAGCCTTTCGAGCTTTTCGGCGCTCTCGCACCTTAGCCCTGGCTGCTTCGAGCAAACTGGAAGTGCTCCACCGCTTGATCCGCCAACACCGGCAGGATCGGATGTTGATCTTCACCCACGAAAACAGCATGGTGCATGAGATCTCCCGCCGCTTTTTGGTGCCCACCATTACCCATCAAACCGACGTCAAAGAGCGCCGGGAGATCCTGGAGGGCTTTCGGCAGGGCACGTATCCGGTGATCGCCACCTCGCGGGTGCTCAACGAAGGGGTGAATTTGCCCAACGCCAGTGTGGGGGTGATCTTGAGCGGCTCGGGCAGTGTACGGGAGCATGTACAGCGGCTGGGCCGGATTCTCAGACGGCAGGGTGATAAACAAGCCACCCTCTACGAAGTGGTCACCCGTCGCACAATGGAGGAGCGTCTCAGCGAGAGACGCCGCGATCACGACGCCTACCGCTGAGCTGGCCACCGACGTCAGCGTCACCCGCGTTGCAGCAGGGGTTTAACGTTCGCAGATTTCCCTCAGACGCTCGAGAGCGCGAGGCCATGCTTCGGCCAAATACGCCTCATATTCCGGTGTCACATGGGTGTCGATCAACACCAGGGTGCCACAGTCTCGGTCGCGCAGGGTGTAGTTCTCGCGGGCATCCACCATCGACTTGGCGGCGGGGCTGTCCACATCCACCTGGCCCTTGTTGAGAAAACCCAGGTGCTGAATCGACACATACTCCAGCGGACGATTGACCGCGATGCGGGAGATCATCCCACTGCCTTCGGGGTCCAAAAACTGAATGGAGGCCCCTTCATCCCACGAGCCTTTGTAGTGCGAGCCGGGACAAAATGGCTCCGTCCATTCCCGATAAGACTCGGGGCCGAGCATTTTTTCCCAGACCTCCGCGCGGGGAGCCTGAATCTGGACGAAAAAGTGCCGAACTTTCATAACGGGATGCTCCTGATGGGGGTGATGAGTCGCTTGGTAAGACTTGCTCGTCTCAAGCGCGTGAAGAAGCATAAACGGTCTTGTACCCGCTGTCCAGTTTCGGTTAAACTTCGCCTTCCATTTTTCTTTGAATGTGTAGGCCATCATACCCGTTGAGGCATCCCCATGCTCACCTTCGACCTGATGCGGGCTTCGGTGCGACAGGGCATCGTCAAGCCGCAATACCTGGAGGAGTCCGATCCACTCTGGCTGGCCCTGGCCGACGACGTAGTGGGGCTCTTTCGCCTGCATATCGCTCGCACCTATGGCGAGCTGCGCGAGTCGCTCAAGGAGCTGCTCGGGGATGGCCCCGAAGCCTTGGTGGGCCGAGGACTTGCCAAGCTCTTAGAAGATCGTGCCACCATCGAGCAGGTCTCGACCCTGGATCCGCGTGAGGTTCGGCGGCGAGTCTTTCAGAAAGCGGCCCCTCATCTTCCGCTGGAGCTTGACTCGGATTCCCCTCCCGGACTGCCGGGCTTGTCCCGGATGTCGCGTACACAGGTGCTGACGGAAGTGGCACAGGAGCTCAACACCACCCCACAGGCCCTCGAGCAGGCCCTCTACGCCGATCTGCCGGATGCCCATGTGGTGCTGGAGGTGGACTTGCCTTCACCTCAGCAGCTCTTGCAGCGGTACAACGTGGCGCTGGCTCAAGCGGTGCTCTTGAGAGCGGTGCAGCTCAACCTGACGATCAAGCAGACCACTCCGGCGCGCCTTCGGCAGCTCTTTCGATATATTCGCTTCTTTCGGCTGATGTATCACGTCAGCCCACTTGAGAAGGGGGGATATGCCATCCAGTTGGATGGTCCGCTCTCCTTGCTGAAGCAGAGCAGTCGTTATGGGCTCCAGCTTGCCGAGCTGCTGCCCGCCTTGTTGCTCTGCGAAGACTGGACCCTCGAAGCCGAGGTCCGATGGGGCCGGAAGGATGAGCTCAAGGGCTTTAAGCTCTCCCCCAAACAGGGCCTGATCTCTCACTATCCCAACAAAGGGGTGTATCAGACGCGGGAGGAGCTCTGGTTTCGAGAGCGTTTTTCCAGCATCAAGACCCCCTGGCAGCTTGAGACGGCGGAGCGTCTCTTCGATCTGGGAGGCCAGACGGTGGCGGCACCTGACCTGGTGTTGCGCCATCCCGATGGGCGAGAGGCGTATGTGGAGCTGGTGGGCTTCTGGCGTCGAGCGTGGCTGGAGTCTCGGCTCGCCTTGTATCGGACCTACGGCCCGGGCAATCTGATCTTGGCGGTGAGTCGTCAGCTTCAAGGCTCGCTGGAGGGCTTGGAGGGCTTTGAAGGGCAGGTCTACATCTTCCGCGAGGTGCTGGTGCCCAAAGATCTGGTGGCGCTGGCGGAGCAGTGTGGACGAGTGCCACTCCCAGATCCGGTAACACCTGAAAAGAGTCGGCGGAAGAGCACCCGTGCTGAGCCGTAAGTCCTCATGCGTGCGGGTGCGTGCGTATGATGCGTGCGTGTGTGATGCGTGCGTGTGATGCGTGTGTGATGCGTGCGTGTGCGAAGCCCACAAAAACAAAAAGCCGGAGGGGGCGGGGATTTCCCACCACTTCCGGCCTCTCTCAGACAGGCTTGGACGGCCTGCTCAGTTGCAGGAAGTCAAGCCGTAGTCCTCGGCGGTCTCACGCCAGGCTTCAACGGTCGCGGTATCCAGCGTGGTGGCGGTATCGGGCACGGTGAGGGTGTAGTTGGCCACTTCCCACAGGCCGCCGGTGGCACCTTCAGCAGCGCCGGGGCAAGCCTTCTCGGAAGTGAGGATATAGTCCTTCTGGCCTTCGGTCCAGGCTTCGCCATTGCGGTTGGTCTTGGCAAACTTATACTCCAGCGCGGCCCCCGACTCGATGATGAAGTCATTGCCCTCGTAGTCGGTGCCGGTGAAAGGCAGGGTCAAGGTCAGCGACCAGATCCCGTTGCCTTCGTCGGTCATCTTAAAGGTCTCGTTATTGGGATTCCAGCCTGCGAAGTTGCCCACCACGTAGACCGCTTCACCCGATTTCACTTCGGCCAGGGCATTGGTGCCATCCGCCTTGCTGCTGACATCCACCTTAAAGGTCAGCGTGACCGGCGAGGGCGAGGGCGATGCATCGTCATCACCACCCGAACAAGCCGCGAGGCTCAAAGAGCCTGCCACCAAAGAAGCCACAAAAAGAGAAGACCAGCGCCGAGAGGAGTTCAACATATCCTACTTGCCTCCAGAGAGTTTACGCAGCTACAAGCCGACGTTTCAGTTCATTGTGCCCCAATGCTCACCGACTGCCTGAAGAACACAGGCGTGGGCGAATCGCTAAAAAATCCTGCGAAGAACCGTCATTCTTCGCTTGTCGTTCCCAATCCGAGCCGACATTGTCCGCGTGTGGCTTTGGCCACTCGAGTCGGCTGTAAGAAGCTCTTGGCGTCTTGCCAACATCCGCCACTCAGCACCTGTAGGCCCCCGTCCGCTGGATTGGATGGAATTGGACCTTCTTGAGTCTCCAGATATCCATCCCCTTGAAGGTCGCTGTCCCATGTCACGGCCACTCCACCGGGGACATTGCCAAACAGGTTGACCTTATCCTTGTTGGATGCTTCATCTTTGGCGTGATCGTAACGCCACACGTACCCATCCCCGTTGACGTCGCGGACTTCGAGCAAGCGGTTGTTCCCGGGCCATTCTTCGGTGCCCGTCCACTTCTCGCCGACCTTGCCCCAGGTGTATTTGTAGAAGATACGCAGGCCCTCTGGGAGCTTAAACACCCGGGTGAAGACCTGATCGCCGGAGACTTCATCCCCGTGAGTGCCGTCGTCGTACATCTCCCAGCCTGCTTGATTGGGGGTCATCGAGCCCAACACATTCTCAAAGGTGGGATCTTGGATCTCCGATTCTTCGTGGAGTGCCCCCGTGATAAACATGGTGGCGTCTGGATCGCAGTCGAAGCTCTTGCCACCTTGTGTATCGCAGACATCGTAGGCCGCACAGTTGCCATTTTTGACGCTCCCGGCGCGGCTGACCGTAAAAATCACCGTCAAAAAGCGGCGCTCCGCATCATAAAACTCCGGCTCGATGTCGGCAGCTTGGACCGCCTCAAACGCAGCGTCGGCGGCAGCGGTGCCCAGCGCGTTAAACGTCTCCGCGTTGGTCAGGGAGGTCTCCCCCAAGAGCTGAGCAGAGGTGGGTGCCAGCACAAAGACCGGACTGGAGCCACTCGAGCTGGCACTTTCCAACAACGAGCGCACTTCGGCCACAAATGAACCGGCGGCATCGGATTCTTCCGCTTGGCTCAGCACATGATCGTAGGCCGTCTGAAGCTCATCCGTCGAAAAACTGGCCAGCGCGTAAGCGTTGAGCGCCACGGTCTCCCGCGAGCTGCCCCGAATGGTGCCCATCGACTCCAGGGTGAGCATGGCAGCGGTGGTCTCGGCGGTGAGGCTCAGCTCGAGGTGGAGCGCCTTATCTTCGGGGGCCAGCGCGCAGTCGAGCAGGCCCTTAAAGACCTTCTCCCCGGACACCACTACCACCCGGAGCGGGCGGGTGAGCCCTTCGGGGGGAATCTCCACGGTAAAGATCCCCAGGTCATTGGAGGTCTGCGCTGGATATGCGCCCACCTCGAGACCCTGGAGATCGTACAGATACACATCGGCAGTCGCGCTGGGCTCCAGGGGGGTGGAGATGTCAAAAAGTGCGCCGGAGAGCACCACCAGCTCCGGCTCGGCACCCAGCCCATCGGTTAAGAGGGCTTCCAGCCCACAGCCGCTGCTGGTCCAAGCCAGGGGTAAAAACGAGCAGCTCAGCAGCACACGAGACAGCATCTTCATGTCGATACTCCTTTTATCCGGCAAAATCGGATCCAGCGCTCTCACCAAGCTGCTTCTAGGGTGGCTTTGGTGCGAATCCGGTTCCACACCTGATACGCCCCCGGAGAGCTGAACGGACGTGGGATCAGATCGCCCGGTCCAAACCCGCTCAACGCTTCGAGCTCATCGGCACGATTGACATCCTTGACCACCCACTCTGCCAGATAGGTCAGCTTCATGCCTGCAAAGTTGTACTCAAACCCGCCAAACAGCTTATTCTTCCGAATTAAATAGTCATAAAATCCGGCGGCTGGATTGTCGTCGATGAGCGGATAGCGGTTAAACTCGCGCCAATGGCTCAGCTCGTCGCCCACGAAGGCTTTCATCTCGTTGTTCACGCGGTAGCCCACCCGTGCGCGTGCGATGAACAAGTTGCCCTTGTAGTTATCGTTCTCGAGGGTGGTGTCACGTCCATCCACATCATGAATGAACTTAAACTTCGTCTTGAGATCCAGCCCACGTCCAACACTGAAGACCGTGTCATACCACCCCACAAGGATGAGCGAGCTACGGTCTTGGTTTCGATGATAGACGGCGCGGGGATCACGTCCTCGGTCGCTGACGTTGGCATAATCGAACAAGTCGGTGTCGGTATAACCATCCCCATACAAAAACGAGGGATAGATCGTATCAACATCTCGTCCTTGCATGTTGGTATTGTAGGTCAAGCCGGTGACTTCCGCCTTAAGCTGGCTGTCTCCGAAGACCTGAGTGCCGACCAACGTGGCCCCGTGCCAGCCAATCACCGACTCAAACCAGGGCTCATCCCAGTCTTGGAACTCGTTGGCGATGTTGAGGGTGGGGATCTGGCCACCTTCGAGAAAACCATCGGTGAGCAGCACATCCGCTTCTCGACGCGAGCCGAGGATCGCATTGTAATGCTGGCCGATGTTGAAATACTCTGCCGAGATGCTCAAGCCGATGCCGAAGGGGTCGGTGGCGTCGGCCCGCACTTTTCCAGCAAATCCGGTTAAACCAGGAGAATACACCACCGGGGTAAATCCCAGCGAGTCTGTCACCCCATTGAGGGTGTATTGCTGATTGACCGCGCTGTACGAAAAGGCCCCCAGCGCATTGACCGAGAGCACATCCAGCGGGGTAAAATCCGCCTCTAGGGTCGAGTTGGCGGAGTTATATCGATAGTTGAGGTCGATGGCCCCGTCCTTCTGCCCCAACGTATTGGTGGAGCCCGGTGCATCCGGATCCTCGAGGTTATACTCCATGTCGTTGGTGAAGGTGCCGATCCAGCGCAGGTTGAGCGTGTCGAGCGGGCGCGAGGTCAGCTTGAGGGCGTAGGCCCAATCCTGAGCGATATAGGCATTGGTGCCGACGGTGGGGTCTCCGTTGCCGATATTCCAGCCGGGCCCCGCAAATAGCTTGGGCATGGCGATGGAGGCCGCTTCGTAGTCCACCGGCAGGGCTTGAAAGCTGCCCCGCACAAAGACGCCGCGTGCGTTGTCGCGGTCGATGTAGCGAATCTTGCCGATGGTCCAGGGGTTAAACATGCCCAAGTCGCTGGCACCCACCCGCACGGTCTTGACGGTCTTGAGAGGGGGGAGCACTTCGATCCAGAAACCCCGCAGCTTCATATACTGTGCGTGGTTCATGCCCAAGCTCTCACCGGACGAGTCTCCGACGGAGTCGTTGATCTCATCTTTTTGATCGCCGTTTTCCCACCAGTCCTGCCAGAGTGCGCCCCAGCGACTTTGGATGCGCACGCCTGCCCGCACATGTTTGGTGACGGTGGCGCGGATGCCCAGCTCAAACTCGGAGCAGGCACCGTTGGAGCCAGTAAAGTTATCGGGCCAGGACGGATTGCCCAGCCACACACAGCCCTGACTGCCATCGTTCGCGGAAACATACTTATTATAGATCTTGCCATCAAGCTGGAAATTGGCCAGATCCGCGCGGGCGAGTGAAGGGGTGAGACTCAATGAAAGCAGGGCCAGAGACGTGAGACCGTAACGCGACTGGATCAACATCTTCACGGTGCCTCATGGTGGAGGTTCTAACCTGTTTGACGTGTCGCAAGAGCGTGGGGCCAGCCAGTGAGTGAACCCGCATGGCACCTTTCGCCTGGATGGGCGATCCCATCGTCTGCGCGGTGGTTATTTATTAAATTAGGCGCAATTGTATGTCAATAAGAATTTGAAGTGCTTGATTTTAAAGGAGTGTCTTTTGTCGTCTGTTTTTTGCAGCGATACAAACCCTCTTGTCCGGTCACGAAAGATCCGATAAAATAAGAAGGTTGGCAGAGTGCCAGGATGTGCTCGTGCGTGCTGTTTTTTCAGGAGGCGATATGGCGGCTTTATCCACGTCCTCGTTGGAGTCCTTAAACCGACTTTCTCAGATTAACTCCGTGCTCAGCTTGACCGCTCGTAAGCTCAGCTCTGGGCAGCGGATCACAAAGGCGGCGGACGACGCAGCGGGGTTGGGAATTGCCAAAGCCATAGAAGCGGAGCTCTCGGGGCTCTCTCAAGCCTCTCGTAACGTCAACGATGGGGTCAGCTTGGCGCAGGTCGCCGAAGGGGGCCTCTCCAATATTCAGAATCAGCTCTCGCGACTGAATGAGCTGACGGTGGCGGCTTCCAACGGGGCGCTCAGCCCTACGCAGCGCGAGGCCCTCAACACAGAAGCCAATGCGATCATCGAGGAGGTCAACCGTCAGGCTTCGACCCTGGAGTTTAATGGTCAAAAGCTCCTGGATGGGTCGCTGGCGGGTGGGGTGAGTGTGCAGGTGGGCACTCAAGCGGGGGATACGCTCTCGGTGTCGGTGGCGGATTCGCGGGCGGCGGCGCTGGGGCTCTCGTCGGACAACCTGCTCACCCAGGGCGGTGCCCAGTCCTTTCTGAGCTCCGTGCAGGACGCGATTGGGGCGGTGAGTGCGCGGCGTTCGACCCTCGGCGCCAGTCAAAACAGCCTCAACTCGGCGGGCAACAACCTGAGAAGCACCACTGAGTCGCTGGCGTCGGCTCGCTCGCAGATCGCCGATGCGGACTTTGCAGCCGAGAGTGCCAATTTGGTCAAGGCTCAGATTTTGCAGAAGTCGGCGGTGGGCGTCTTGGGCCAGGTGGCGGGCTTTGATCGGTCATTGCTGAAGCTGGTCTGACAGGGGCTCGCGTGTGCGCGTGCGTATGAGCGCGTGCGTATGAGCGCGTGCGTGTGAGCGCGTGCGTGCGTTCTGAAATACCGGCGTTGTGGGAGTCCGCGCGCTGGTGCCGTCATTTTCTCCACCTTCTCTCGAACAAATAAAAAACGACCGAGTGCGTTCCAAAGTGGGCGCATTCAGTCGTCTTTTGTGCTTTTCAGCGGAGCAGATCAGCTCACAGCCGACCTTTCTCCTTCAGAAACGCCTTCAGAGACTTCTCAGAGCGGGTCAGCTCTGAACGCTCTTTTGCAGACAGCGCTCCATACAGGCCCTTGAGAGCCCGACGCTGAGCACGCTTCTTGGTCTTGCGCTCCTCGCGCGGAAGATTCTTGGTATTGGCCATGATCCTGATACTCCTGAGCAGTGCAATTCCTGCCACGACTGTGGCATACGACAAGGGCGTCAGTGTGACGTAAAGGCGGAGCACTGTCAAGGAAAATACAGCGGCTGGATCCAGACCGTTTTCAGGTGTCCCTCCCGGTGCAGACCTCTATATAATATTGTCTCGACGGGACGACCGGAGGTCTCGCGCGTATCGGTGCGCGTGGCACCTCTTATCTTGAGCTGAAGGATGAGAACATGGCCCTGGACCGTATTGCCTTCTTTGAAGACTTCTTGACCAAAAAGCCCAACGACGACTTTGCACGTTACGCGCTGGCGATGGAGTACAGCAAAGCGGGGCGCTCCGACGATGCGCTTGCCACCTACGCTGCGCTGGTCAAACAGAACCCAAACTATCCTGCGGGATATTTTCAGGCCGCACTCTTGCTCCAGAAGCTCGAGCGCATTCCAGAAGCCATTGCCTACCTCCAGGAGGGCGTGGCCGCTGCCACTCGGGCAAACGATAACCACGCACGCCGTGAGATGCAGGGGGTGCTCGACGATCTGGAATCCAGCTTAGAAGGCTAAGTGCCAGACTCAGCGAGGCGAGACCTGGTTGGTGGGCAAGGTGATATCTCCGCGCTCATCGGCGGCGGCGCAGCGATCATAGAGGTCGGTGGCGAGCTGGACACGAATGGCGGCATCCTCAAACGAGGCTTCGGTGACGAAGTTGATCAAGGTATCTTCCATCAACGCCGGATTCACCCGAGAAAATACGTTTTGTTGGCCTGCCCACCAGATCAGCTCCTCCAGCATGGCTTTGATGCCCACATACGTGCGATTGGCCGCCTCGGGTCCAAACTCATGGTGATGAGAATCCAACGGACACTGCGGCGCCGCATCGGTATGCTCACGATAGCCCGCGTGGATGCAGTCCGAGTGTGAGTGGTGATCCCCCACTGAGTGCAGGTACACGCCAAACGCCTCCATGCTGAGCGACTCCAGCCCGGTGTTGATGGGGCGGCGGCGCGTGCAAGGCGTATTGAGGCACTCAAACAGCTCCCCTTTGCCCTGGACCCAGCGTTTCATGACCGTCAGGTCGATGGGGCGGGCCCAATGGAAAAAGGGATCGTTCGGACCCATGCGCACCGAGAAGTTTTGCTCGATACGTCCCAGCGTGGGCAGCTCTAAGCTCATGGAGTCTACCACCTGATTCCAGCCAGCCAGCGTCTCCGCTTGGGTCGCGTCGAAGCCCACACAGCGGGCCAGGGCGCGGGTGAGGTGGTAATGGACCGTGCTCACCTTCCGGTTGCCGATCTTGGTATCTTCCTCAAAAAAAGCGTGAGCGCGGGGCACAAACAGGGTCGAGCACAGCACAGACATCAGCACAGCAAACAGCATCTTCTGGCGCATAACAACCTCCGGGCAGCAATGGCTACGTGTAAGCACAGTTCGTAACTCGGTAAGTTTCAGCTTCTGGTTTTTCGGAACGTGCTGTCCTTCCCTTGAGCTTTTTTTGCTGGCTGAAATTCATTTGCGGATCTCTTGGACCGACCCTACACTGTGGGCGCAAGGGTCCAGTGGGGTGAGCATGCCCGGCGGGCGCGCCCGTGCTCCTGCCTGGAATTTGGTTGCTCTTGTCGGGGGGATTGCGCAATATGCGAGCAGTACAGTTACCGCCTGCCCTCAAGCCCGGAGACCGCATCGGAGTGGCAGCGCCTGCGAGTGCTTTTCCCCGAGAGGCATTTGAGCAAGGGGTGGCTTGGCTTCGAGGGCAGGGTTTTGAGGTCTCATTCCGAGACGACATCTTTGAGCGCGATCATTATTGTGCGGGCACCCTGGCGCGGCGGCTCGACGAGCTTCAGGGCCTGCTCCACGCCCCCCAGGTGAAGGCGGTGTTTTTTGCTCGGGGGGGGTATGGTTCCACCCGGCTCCTGCCGAGTCTGGACTTGAGCCCTCTGGCGTGTCATCCCAAGCTCTTGGTGGGTTATTCGGACTTGACCCCGCTGCTCAACCGCGTGGTGCAGCAGCAGAACTTGGTGGCCTTTCACGGTCCCCTGGTGGCTGGATTTTTTAAGATGCGGCCTCAGACGATGGCCCATCTGTTGCATAGCATGACCCGATCCGACGAGCCGCCTCCGCCGTTGACGGGGCCGGACGTGCAGTCCTTGCGGGCAGGGCGGGTTCAAGCCCCACTGGTGGGAGGGAGCCTCACCATGTTGGCATCGACCCTCGGCACGCCTTTTGAAGTGGATGTGCGAGGCAAGATTCTGTGCCTCGAAGACGTGGGAGAGCGTCCATACCGACTTGACCGGATGCTGACTCAGCTTGAGCTGGCGGGAAAGCTCCAGCAAGCGGCGGGCATCACCTTCGGTCGTATGGTGGACTGTGAAGAACCGGGGGGCAAAACCCGCCCGCTGGTGGAAATTTACGAGCAGGCCCTGGCCAACGTGCGGGTTCCGGTGCTGTGGAATCTGCCCTTTGGACATGGCCCCGAGAACGATGTCCTGCCGTTGGGAGCCCTGGCAGAGCTGGATGCCGACCGTGGCACCCTCTCCGTGCTTCACCCGGTCGTGTCTTGAGCCCTACTCCTTCAGAGCTGGAGCCCGTGCATGGAGCGTATCCGCAGCCTCTCTAAAGATCTGGATTTGTGCCTCGAAACCGCTGTCACCTCGGGAGGTGTTACCCCCGGCGCGGTCCTGCTGGTCGCCGTGGGGGGCGAAATCCTGCATCATCAGGCGTATGGACTGGCACAGCGGCTGCCGGAAGTACGTCCGATGGCGCTGGATACCGTCTTTGACGTGGCCTCCTTGACCAAAGTCATGGCCAGCACTGCCGCCGCGATGGTTCTGATCGAGTCCGGCAAGCTCTCCCTCGATGAGCCTGTTAGCTATTATCTCCCGGAGTTTAAGGGGGGAGGTCGTGAGAAGATCACCATCTCCGACCTGTTGATTCACGGCTCCGGCCTTCCGGCGTGGCGTCCGTTTTATAAGGAGCTGCTGGAGCAGGTGGGGCAAGGGGGTCCCGCGTTGGGGTCTTCGCAGGCGCGCGCCTACGTGATGCGGGAAGTGCGTGGATGTCCGCTGACCCAGCGGCGCGGTACGGCGGCGGTCTATTCCGACCTGGGTTTTATCTTGCTCACCGAAGTGCTGGAGAAAGTGGCCGGGGCCCGGCTGGATGTCTTCTGTGAGAAGCATGTCTTTAACAACCTGGGGCTTCAAAACACCTTTTATGCACCGTTGGGCGCGGAGACCCCTCGGCATGGGCGTCCGGCGGAGGCGTTTGCTGCCACCGAGTTTAACCCCTGGCTCAACCGGTATTTGGTGGGTGAAGTCCATGACGACAACACCCATGCAATGGGTGGCGTCTCGGGCCATGCGGGGCTCTTTTCGACCTCCAGCGATGTTTTTTCCTTTGCGCAGCAGTATTTGCGGATCTTCCACGGCGAGCGCAGCTTGATTCACAGCCCGGAGCTGCTGCGGGAGTTCTGGCGGCGGCGCGTCTTCCCGAACGGCTCGATGAGAGCCTATGGTTGGGATGTACCGACCCCGGATGCGTCGAGCTCGGGGCGGCATTTTTCGGATCTGTCCTTCGGACATTTGGGCTTTACCGGTACATCGATCTGGATCGACGTCGCCCGCGAAGTGGTGGTGATCCTCCTGAGCAACCGTGTGCATCCCACCCGCGACAACGAGAAGATCAAGACCTTACGCCCTCAAGTGCATGATCTGATCATGGAGAAGCTGCTCGCGGATCGTTTTAGTGGTCGAACCGTGGGCGCCGTTCAGTTTAAGGACGAAGAAGAAGACCTCTGGAACGTGGTGGGCACTGTGCCCGAAGGTGCGGGGCAGGAACGAACCGTGCCACGCTGGAAAGTGCCCACCTTCTCGGAGGGCAAACCGGGAGCGACCTTACCACGGCCCCCGAAAGCCCCTCTCAACGCGGTGTGGTTTAAGTGCAAAGAGTGTCGGTACATCATGTATCGTCCCGAGCTGGTCAAAAACCAGATGGTATGTCCAAACTGCAATTATCATCACTATCTGCCATGTTTGGATCGCATCAAGCTCTTGGCGGACGACGGTTCGTTTGTGGAGCTGGACACGAGCATCTCACCGGCGGACCCCCTGACCTTTTTTGACTCCAAGTCGTACAAAGATCGGCTCAAGAGCACCCAGCAGAAGCTGGGGGTAAAAGATGCCTTCCGATCTGGCCGGTGTACGATTGGAGGCAAACCTTGTCAGATCGGCGCATTTGACTTCTCCTTTATGGGGGGCTCGATGGGCACCGTGGTGGGAGAAAAAGTGACCCGCATCTTCGAGCGTGCCATTGAAGAGGGTTCCGGTGCCATTATTGTCTCGGCGTCCGGCGGCGCCCGCATGCAGGAGGGCGTGCTCTCCCTCATGCAGATGGCCAAGTCTTGCGCGGCTCTCTCTCGCCTGCGGGGGGCTGGTTTGCCCTATATCTCGATCTTGACCCATCCCACCACCGGAGGCGTGGCGGCCAGTTTTGCCATGTTGGGAGACATCAACCTCGCGGAGCCCAAGGCACTGATTGGTTTTGCGGGTCCACGGGTGATTGAACAAACCATTCGTCAGAAGCTCCCCGAAGGTTTTCAGCGTGCGGAGTACCTGCTCGAGCACGGCATGATCGATGTCATTGTGCCCCGTAAAGACTTGCGCAAGACGGTGGTCAACCTCTACACCATGCTGAAGGCGTAAGCCTCATGCATGAGCCTGCCTTTTTGCAGGGGCGGCTGGTCACGGGCATGCGTGCCAGCTTGGAGCCTCTGCGTGCCTGCCTCACTCGGCTGGGGGAACCTCAGCGCAATTTTCCAGCGTTGCTCATCTCTGGCACCAACGGCAAAGGTTCGGTGAGTGTCACCCTCGCGGCGTGTGTGCAGGTGTTGGGGGTCTCGACGGGGCTCTTGACCTCACCTTCGTTGCGCGACTTACGCGAGCTGGTGCGCATCAACGGGCGTCCTCTGCATCCGCTCTATCTGGAGCAGCTCAGCGAGCGGGTGCTCCTCTCGGCGGGGGCGGAGGGTCTGACGCTCTTCGAGCTGCTGACGGCGGTGGCGTTTGTGGCCTTCTCGGAGGCTCGAGTGGAGCTGGCGGTGGTGGAGGTGGGCATGGGGGGGCTTCGAGATGCCACCAATCTCTGCGAGCCGGTGCTCTCCCTGATCACGCGGCTGGCCCTGGATCATGTGGTGGAGCTGGGGGGCTCCCTCGAGAGTATTGTGCATGAGAAGCTGGGGGTGGCGCGTCCGGGGCGTCCGCTCATCACCGGTGCAACAGGAGAAGGGCGGGTGCTGCTCGAGCAGGGCATGTCTACCCTGCCGGGGGCGGAACTTCGCGTGCTGGGGCGGGATTTTTGGCTGGACGACAGCGGGTTTGAGAGCCTGCCGGAGATGCGGCGTGTGGGGCTTGAGCCGGCTTTGATGGGAGGACATCAGCGGCAGAATCTCGCGCTGGTGCTGGAGTCCCTGGCCTGTCTGGAGCGAGCGGGGCGGTTGCCGGAGGGCTCCTTACAGCAAGCGGCGCTGGTGGAGGCGGTGCGGGGGGTGTACATTCCGGGTCGGCTGGAGCCACTCACGACCTCCACCGGATTTCCGTTTCTGCTGGATGGAGCCCATAACCCGGATGGGGCGGAGGCTCTCGCGCGGGCGCTCTCGACCCTCTGGCGGGGTGTTCCCGGCGTGGCAATGTTGGCCATCTTTGCCGATAAAGACGTGGAGGGCATCCTTGAGGCGTTGAGTCCGGTGCTCTCGGGGGTGGTCTGTGTGCAGACGCAGGCGGCCCGTTGTCTCTCGGCGGAGCGGTTGGGGTCGCGTGTGCGTGCGTGTAGGCCCTCGCTCGAGGTGCTGGAGGCGAGCTCGGTTTTGCAGGGTTTGACGTGGCTGGAGCGGCTGGCGCGGGCGCGCAATGTGGGAGGGGTGGTCGCGGGCTCTCTCTCGCTGGTGGCGGAGGTCCATGATGCGGTGGGGTCTACGCTGCATCTCCTGGAGCCGGGAGGATGGCAGCCGTGAAGTCTGGATGTTGGGCGCTGTTGTGGCTGCTGTCTCCGGCGTGGGCGCTGAGTGCCGAGCCTTTGCCTGCTGAGGATTTCTCTTCGCAACAGCGAGTCGATCCTGTCGTACTGGAAGCCGAGCGTGTGGAGGTTTCGCTCGAGACCGGAGCGTTGGAGGCCCACGATGCGCACCTGCGGATGCGCCAGCCTGCGCTTGCGCTGTATGCGGGGCATCTGTGGCGGCTTCCGTCGGGGGAGTGGCGGGCGGAGCGTCTTGAGCTTCAGCCGTGTGGCTGTGAGGGGCGAGAGGGCTGGCCGCTGAGGGTGTGGGCTTCTCGTGGGGTGCTGGAGCTTGATCCGCTGACACAGGAGCCTGCGTTTTTACGTCTCCGGGGGCCTCGGCTGCTGCTGGGGCGCTCGTCCTTTCCGGCGCAAGACGTCTCAAAGAGCTGGAGTCTGCCCTTACCTCCCTTGAATATTCCGCTGGACCCGGTTTTATACGAAGAGCTGAGCCGTGTGAAGCTCTGGCACGAGCAGGCGGGCTGGAGCGTCGAGCTTCCGCTGTGGCGGGGAGGGGGAGGGCCGCTGTGGGGGCATCGAGGTGTTTATCAGCTCGGAGGGGGGTGGCGTGCGGGTTTGGGGCCGCAGCTCGGGCTTCGGGTGGAGACTCAGCGGCTGGGGCATCGGCTGGAGGGGACACTCGAGGGGTTGCTGGACCTAGAAGGTGCTTCGCAGGCAGACACGCAAGCAGGCACGCAGGCGGACACACAGACAGGCACGCTGGCACCTCGTGGGATCTTGAGGGCTCAGCTTCTGCCTCAGCCGGAGAAGGGCTCGAAAATTCCGGCAGTGCAGGTGAATGCGCAGGTGGAGGCGGTCACGGATGGAGAAATTCTCACCCGTCTCTGGCGGGAGCCCCTGGATGCGCGGCGGACGTGGCTGGCGTCGGGGCTGATGGTGGGGGTACCTTGGGCTTCGGGGCGAGCGTGGCTTCAGCTCACGCATGATACAGAGCTCACGACGGGAGCGGGTTCGACGACGGTGGGGAGTTTTCCGTGGTGGGGGCTGGAGCAGGCGCTGCCGAAGGTGGGCTGGGGTGATACGTTATGGGGGCTGGGCGGTGGAGGACTGGTGCGGCTGGAAGGCTGGCAGGATCTGCTCTTGCCTGGCTGGACGGGGGGCTTAAACACCCTACTGCCGACGCCGACACACGGGGGAGGGCTGGTGGAGACGCGGCTCAGCGGGCAGGTGGGGCTGGGGGCGGTGGGGCTGGAGCCGTGGGGCAGGGTGCAGGGTGCGGGGGAGCGGGCGGAGTCTGGTGAAGCGGGGGCGGTGGTGCGAGGGATCTGGGGGATGGAGGCGCGGCTTCCGCTGGCGCGCACGTATACGCATGAGGGGGTGAAGCGGCTGCATCGCATCATACCGGTGCTGGGCATGGCACAAGCAGAAACGTGGAGCACAGGCACACTTCCGTCGGGGGGCAGACTGGCGCTGGGGGAGGGGTTTGAAACAGGGATGTGGGGGATTTTGCGGCAGGAGCTTCAGCGCGAGGGAAACTTGCTCTCGGTGAGGCGGACATGGCTGGAGACGGGCTTGCTGTCACCGGGCTTGCTGTCACCGGGTGGCATTCCGCGACTGGCGGAAGGCTTCAACAGCGGCTGGCAGCTCGACGAATGGGCTGAAGCCATGCGGGGCTGGCTCCGGTTTGGGATGGACTGGGGGGAGGGGATGCAGCTTGAAGGAGGCGCTCAACTGAACTCCGACGGCGTGGAAGGGAGCTGGTGGGATGTCGGCTGGAAGGTGGGGGAGATTTCGGGGGGAATAACGGGGTGGCAAAGTGTGGGGGAGGGCCTCTTTTTGTCACCGTGGCGGAAGATCCCAACGGAAGCAGGGCTCGGTGGAGGGATGTGGCTGAAGGTGGGCCTGGAACGGTGGCTGCGTGGACTGGAGGTTCAAGGGCGCGTGGAGGGTCTAGGCGCAACAGCGCGGGTGGAGCGTGCGAGCCTGAGCTGGCGTGATGCCTGCGGGTGTGTGAAGCTGGAGCTGTTTGTAGAAGGGGGGCGGCTGGGCATGAGCGCAGGACGCTGAGCGTCATGGCAAGGGCACGACTTGCCGAGCGTCGCACCAAATTTTTTTGTCTTAAAATATCAATATGTGTGTCCAGATATCCTGAACGGCCCCAAGAAAAAAGCCGAACCTCGGGTCTCCACAAGCACTACCACCCCACGCACTACACAGGCACAAGCGCTGTCCAAAACGACCCGAGCTTCGACTTTTTCAGAGAGCCAACCAGACGGCTTCAGCGCTCCGGCTCGACAATTTCGAGCATAAAGCGCCGACCGGCTTTGGAGCCGAGGTTGGTGAGGATCTCACGCAGCGCGTCCGCTGTGCGCCCACGCCGACCGATCACACGACGCACATCGATGGGATCGACGGCGACTTCAAAGATCACAGCCTGAGTGCCTGACACGACGTGGATTCGGACTGCCTCCGGGGAATCCACCAGCGCCTTCACCATCGCCTCCATAAGACTTGCAGTTTCCTGCACCGGGTCCATTCTGACCTCCTTCAATGCGACGACCGAAACGAGCCCCGAGACATCGGGGGTGTAGTGCCTGCCCAACGGATGCGTGCCGCGTCCGTCACCATGCGTCTGTGTAAATACCATAAACCTAAATTTCTTGCAACATCTCCCCGTGACATGGGCCATGTTTGGCACAACTTTCTGCCCCGAACGGCGAAATTTTCCGATCCACCAAGGGAACACTGCCCCTCAATTGTCAGTGTTAGATCTTGACAGGCCCAAGTTGGCTATTGCATGATAAAAAAGGTGCCTCAGCCATCCGGCTTTTCTACATAATTCCAGTACATTCAGAACCGGTTGCCCATGCGCTTTCCTTTTTTGACCGCATCTCTTGCGTGCCGCCGCCGCAGCCTTAACCGGATCTGGCGGTGGGGGCAGTGCATTTCCCTCCTCACCTCCCTGCTGGTCGTACAGCCCACCAGCTTGGCCGGTGAAACCTGCGCCCAAAATTCCCTCTCCTATCTCGAAGAGCTGCTCAACGAAGCCCGAAAGCGCCTCCTCATCATCGAATACTCAGACGCTCGAGGACTTCTCGACGAGAGCCAGTCCTGCCTCAGCCGTCTCGATGCCGTGGCACCTCCCGAGCTCTTGGGGCGGCTGTTCCAAGACCTGGGTGTGGCCCGTCTTCAGCTCGGCGACGAGCGGGGCGCACTCGAAGCCTTTCGTCGAGCCTCGGTGATCGCTCCCACCGTGCGCTGGGAGCCGCGTCTTGGATCCAAAGCAATGGTGCCTTTTCTCACCGTCAAAGAAGACGTGCTGCTCTCTCCCCGCCGAAAACTTCAGCTTCCGGTGACGGTGCCCGGTGTGCGAGTGGCCCTAGACGGGGTGATGCTCGACGCCTCACGCACCCGCGAGCTCTTTCCAGGCACCCACCTGCTCCAAGTGCAAGAAGAAGACGGCGCGCCGTGGCTGGGTCAGCTCGTGGATGTGCCCGCTGAAGGACCCGTGCCACCCCTTCCGTCGGTGGTGGTGGGGCGGATCTTTCGCTCAAACACCCTCTTGGCCCTGAATCAGTCGGTGCAGCTCGAGCGTCAGCTTGCACCCGGCCCGCCCGCGTGGGTGCGGAAAGCCACCGTCGGAGGCTCCGTCGGCTCGTTGCTCTTGGGAGGTGCCGCGCTCAGTGTGGCGCTGCTCTCTCGACAAGCGGTCTTGGAGCAGTCCTATCAGACCTTCGAGGAAGGGGAGCAGCTACGCCAGCGATCCAATCTCTCGTTGGGGGCGGGACTTGGACTGACGGCGGTGGGATTGGCACTCTCGGGAGCCTCCCTCACCCTGCATTTTGGGTTTCCGACGGACTCAGAAAGGACCCCTCCATGAGCCCCGGCGAGTCCGTCGGCCCCTATCAGATTGTACGGCGTATTGGCTCTGGCGGAATGGCCGAGGTCTACGAAGCCCTTCGTCCCGGTCTGGAGGGATTTCACTCGCGGGTGGCCCTCAAGTGCCTGCATCACTCCGAAGACGACCGCTTTATTCAGCTCTTCATCAACGAAGCCCGGCTGGGCAGTCAGCTCCATCATATCAACATCGTCAGCATCCAAGATTTTAACCGCGCCGGAGACCTCTATTATATCGTCATGGAGCTGGTAGACGGTGTGGATCTCCAGACCGTGCTCTCCACCCTGAAGGCCAACCAACGCCAGCTCGAGCCCGCCCTGGCGGTGATGATCATTCAGCAGGTGCTCACCGGGCTGAGTTATGCCCACCGCGCCATCGACGAGCAGGGGCAGGCCATTGGGCTCATCCACCGAGACATCAAACCCGCCAACATCATCTTGTCCTATGAAGGCATGGCCAAGATCCTCGATTTTGGTGTGGCCAAAGCCCTCACCAGCGCCTTTCGGACCCAAGAAGCCGTCCCCCGTGGCACCCTGGCCTATATGTCACCGGAACAAGTGGCCGGAGAACGCCATCTCACCCCCGCCTCCGACCTGTTTGGTGTGGGTGCCATGCTCTTCGAGATGCTCATGCAGGTCAGCCTCTACAACGAAGACTCCTATCCCCGCTTTTTGATGGCCGTGGGGGAAGCCGATGTGCGCGAGCAGCTCAAAGCCTTTCGCAGCCGCTTTCCCATGCTGTATGAGCCGCTCAGACGGGCCCTCGAGAAAGATGCCCACAAGCGCTTCCAGACCGCGGATGAGTTTTCCGTTTCCCTTCAAGCCGTTCTGCCTCGACTCGGCATGGCGCCGACCATTCCTGAGCTGCTGGAGAGCCTCCCCCTGAAATCTAATGGCCTGCGCCATCGAACGCATGCCAGCCCCCTTGCCAGCCCTCACAGCGCGAGCCTCAGCCGTCCCAACAGCCAGGCCCATGCCGGTGTGCCGTGGTGGAAAATCTCCCTGGCCGGTGCAGGCTCCGCCCTGTTTGCCCTCAGCGGGCTGATGTGGATGTTCTCCGTGTCACGGCAAGAAGTCACCTTGCCAACCCGCGAGGTGGAAAACCACTCCGCGCCCAGCAGCACCGTGGACAAAAGTACGGTCCAGAATACCACCGATGTGTCAGCCCCCGGTAGGACGGGTGCCGCCAACACCGGAACGACTGGAAATCAGGGGGGGGCCGCGACGCCATCCGCAGGCTCCGCGAGCAGCACCACCTCTCCCGTGGGCGCTCACAGCGTGGCGCATGAACAACAACCAGTGCACGCCACCAGCGCCACTTCTCCCGCTGGAGCGCACAGCACTGCGGGGGCTCCACAGACGGCACACGGGACGGGCTCCAAAACATCCCCCGAAAAAGAGAGTGGGTCCGAAAGAAACCCCACGCCCGATAAAAAACCGCCGAAAAACATCCCCACAAGCCCCCTCACGTCCGCCGAAGACCCCCGTGCTCAGGTCGCCGCTCGCCCTGCGGAAAAAGGCGAAGGTTTTCTTGAGCTTGGCACCGTTCCGCCCGACGCAGATGTCTACGAAGGAGGCGTGCGTGCCTGTGAAGTCCCCTGTCGCCTTAAGCTCGATGCAGGGAGCCATGCCCTCGAGTTTCGCTCTCATGATGGTCATCACCGAAAACGGTTTGATATTGTGGTAGAGCCGGATCGGGTGCGTAAGCTGGTGTGGGATTTTCAGCAAAATGACTGGCTGGCCCGCTGACGGAGGATGCATTGAAATCATACTGGCTTCCTGCATTTCGACAGCAACGAGGGCAACCGGCACCGCTCCCTCTGAAGCTCAGCCTGCTGTCGCTCAGCCTGCTGTCGCTCACCACCGCTTGCCTCTCTCCCAACGATGTCAGCCGCGACGAAGACCACGATGGCTTCCGAGCCGATGCACTCGGCGGAGATGATTGTGACGATCTCGACCCCTCCGTGCATCCCAACGCCACCGAGAGCTGCGACGGGCAGGACAACAACTGCGACGGGGTCATCGACGAAGGTTTTACCGATACCGATGATGACGGAACGCCAGACTGCGCCAGCCTCGAAAAGTGTGACGGGCTCGACAACGACGGCGATCAGCGCATCGACGAAGGTTTTTCGGACCTCGACCGCGACGGTGTGGCCGACTGCGTTGACGTCGAGACCTGCGATCAGCTCGACAACGATGGAGATGGCCTCATCGACGAAGATCAAGATGAGGACGGAATCGGCGGTCCCGACTGCGATGACCTGGATGGAGACGGATTTACCGAGACCGAAGGGGATTGCCAGGATGAGTCGGTGCTCGCCTCACCCTTGCACGAGTGGGAACGGATCGACAAGCTCGACAACAACTGCGCGCGTGGCATCGACGAAAATCAGAACCTCAACCAAGCAGCCCGAGGGTGGCGCGGCATCAACACCGACGGAGAAGCGGGCTTCAATGTGCTGGCCGCCGGAGATATGGATGGAGACCGATTACCAGAGGTGCTGATCACCGCTCGCCGAGAAGCCTGTGAAGGAGGCGTGGACTGTGGTGCTGTTTTTGTCATTCCGGGTACGGCATTGCCAGAACGCTCGGTCTCGCTGACCTCCGCCCAGGCGGTTTTTCGGGGCACTGCCAACGAACACATAGGAGAGAGCCTCGCTGCGTTGGGGGACTTTAACGGGGATGGGCTGGCGGATGTGGCCATCGGAGCCCCCGACGCCGACTTCGGAGATGATTTGGATACGGGCAAGGTGTACTTGGTCTTGGGCCGTCCCGGAGGTTACGAAGGAGAATTTGCCCTGGAGGAAGTGGCAGCTGCCTCCATCGTAGGCCGAGCGGCGTTTGATGTGCTGGGGCGCTCGGTGCTCGGACCAGGAGATCTGACCGGTGATGGATACCCCGATCTGGTGGTCTCAGCACCAGGGGTGGATGTGGTGGGCTCTACCCCCAGCATCTCGGGCGCAGGGGCGCTCTATGTATTTGCAGGGGGCCCCAGTGGGCTGAGTGGGATCATCGCGACCTCCGATGCGCAGCGCACCTACCGAGGGGTGACGGGCACAGGCAGTCTCGGATTTGCTTTGGCCACGCCGGGGGATATGGACGGGGACGGGCTGGCGGAGCTGCTGGTGGGAGAACCCGGCTCAGATACCGGCAATGTCTTGTTGATCAAGAGTGATGCCAGCGCACACGGACTGCTGGTGCTCGACGGCTCGCAGGGAGCGCCACAGGCTACTTTTACCACCCCCACGGCAGGGGAAAGGCTGGGGGTGATGGTGGCGGGTCTCCGCGACTTCAACGGAGACAATCGGCCTGATTTCATCTTCAGCGCCACACGCACCAGCGGCGGCGGCACACAGGTCAGCGGTCAAGTCTATCTGTTTCTCGGCGATGAGACGTTACCGTCTGGCACCATCTCCGTGCAGACAGCGGATTGGAGTCTCTCGGATGTGGTAGACAATGAGCTGGGACAAGGGCTGGCCGATGTGGGTGATGTGAATGGTGATGGCCTGAGTGATCTGGTGATCGCCGAGCCCATCATCAAGCCCTTAGGCATCACCTATCAGCTTCTGCTGGGGCGCACGCGCTTGGAAGGCACTTCGCCTAAGATCTCCACGGTGACCTCCGCCATATTTGAAGACAGTGTCCTCTTACGTCCCTATGCACTCCACCGGGTGAGCATGGCCGGGGTGGATCTCAATGACGATGGTATGACCGAGCTGCTGCTGGGTGTGCCTCGATCCAATTCCAAAGATGATCCGGGGAATGTGTATGTCTATCCGGGCTACTGATGTGTCTCCCTTCACCTGGATGATGCGCTCATACGGGTGGGTGCGGGCGTGTGTAGGTGTGTGCGTAAGCATGTGTGTGAGCATGTGCGCAGGTGTGCAGGGCCGTGCGCGTGTGTATACGCGGGTGAAACAACCGTTGCCCATCTTAGCTCTGCTGCTGCTCTCTGCGTGCCTGCCGGAGTCCTCTCTCAAGCTCGATCTGGATAACGATGGATTTTATCAGACTGCGGATGGAATGGGGGACTGTGATGACCAAAACCCCGACGTCTATCCCGGAGCACCGGAGCAATGTGACAGTCTGGATAACTCCTGTAATGGCTTGATCGATGAAGATTTTCAAGATGAAGACTTGGATGACATCGTCAACTGTCTTGACGTAGAGAGCTGTGATGGGCTCGACAACGACGGCGATGGTGCGGTCGATGAAGGTTATTCCGATGCGGATCGAGATGGCATGGCCGACTGCATGGATATTGAGCAGTGTGACGGCACGGATAACGATGGAGATGGCACCATCGATGAGGGTTATGTCGATACCAATGCAGATGGTGTGGCCGACTGTGTGGATCCGACGGACTGCGTCTCCGACTCAGATCGAGATGGTATGCCCGACTGTATCGAGACCGAGACGTGTGATGGTCTGGACAACGATGGGGATCATCGAGTCGATGAAGACTTCTCGGATGCAGACGCTGACGGCTTGGCCGACTGCATCGATCTCGAAAGTTGTGATGGCCGAGACAACGATGGGGATCAGCAAGTTGATGAAGGTTTTCCCGATTCAGATGGAAATGGAAAGGCAGACTGTCTCAACGCCGAACGATGTGATGGGCTCGACAATGACGGTGATGGTGCCATTGATGAAGGATTTGATCTCGACTGGTTGGGTGGAGCAGACTGCATCGATGATGATGGAGATGGCCTGACAGAAGAACAGGAAGACTGTGACGATGCCAATGCAATGGCCAATCCCAACATCCCCTACGAGCTGGCATCCGATAGCTCAGACAACAACTGCAATGGCTCCAAAGACGAATCCAATTCCGTGGAGTTCTCCTCAACGCTGATCAGCGGAGCGCCGAGTGGAAGTTTTGTAGGGGCCAGTCTCGTGGCATTGGATCTCAACGGAGATGGTTATCCCGAACGATTGACAGGTGCGCCGGGAGATCCCACCGTGGATGCCAGCACACGTTTTCCAGGGGTGATCTATGTGGAGCGTGGGGGGCCTTCACTCCCGACCGGCGGCTCGCTGATCAATGCCTATAAGCTGTCACGGCTGGTAAAAGGGGATGACTTGGGGGCGGGGCTCTTGGTGGGCTACGACCGCGCGGATGTCCCCAAGGTGGTGGTGGCCTCCGCGCCCGGAGATGCCAGCGGGCGAGGGGCGGTGCTGGTCTGGCGCCTGCGCTCGACACTCGAGGAGTTTGTCTCGCAGATTCCGCTCCAGCTCACCGGTGGGCTGAGCAGTGATGGTTTTGGAACCAGCCTTGCCTTTGCCGGGGATGTGGATGGAGATGGCAATCCTGACTTGGCGGTGGGTGCGCCGTATGCCACCATTCCGGGGCCGAGCGGAGGGGTGCGAGGGGGGGCGGTCTACTTCTTCACGCTCGAGCAGCTCTTGACGGAGGGCTCGCTGGGGGTGGGCAATGCGGTGAAAGTGCTGTATGGGCCGATGGAAAATGCGCAGTTTGGTGCGGCATTGGTCTCCCTCCCGGATGTGGATTTAGACGGGATCGCCGAGCTGGCGGTGGGGGCTCCGGGGTATTCGACGGTGCCACTGACGGGGAACGGGCGCGCGTATCTCTATGAATCCTCGAAGATTTTGGATTGTATGGATGAGACCTGTGCGCTCTACGTCGAGGGCTTCAGCTCCTCGGAGCGGCTGGGTTCGAACCTGGGGGGCGCAACGAACCTCCTGGGGGAAGAAGAGACCTTCTGGATCGTGGGACTGCTGCCGCTGGCGTCAGATGGGCTTGATTCAGAGGTTCGGCACTATTATTTCCGGTTTGGAGCGGCGGAACAGCTCGACCCGGATGGGGATCGGCGCATTCTTGACACGCAAGCGGAGCTGTCTTTTGGCAATATCTGGTCCACTCAGACGCGGGTGATGCTCTCGCAGGTGCCGGATGTGACGGGGGACGACTTGCCAGATTTAATGGTGGGTGTTCCAGGCAATCCATACGAAGGGGCGTCCTTGGCGGGTTATGTGTTTGTCTTGGATGAAGAGCGTCTCCGCTCGCGCTTATCTTATACGGGGTCGCTGCTGGTTTTTTACGCTGGCAGCTCCGGGAGACGGCTGGGCTGGAGCGTGGCAGGAGCGGATCTCAACCAGGATGGTGAGACGGAGCTGATCATGGGGGCTCCGGGGCTCGAAGGGGGCGCGGTGTACCTGCTGCCGCCCTTGTCGCCGTAGGGGGCACGAGCACGTGAGGGTGCGCCTTCCGCTGGGTCTCTTTTGCATGCCTTGAATTTTCCCACCTTATGTCACATATTACGACCGCTCATGTCCTCCGCTCATGGAGGGATGTAAAGCGTGCGAGGCAACGATGGATTGGACTCTGGCCCTCTCTCTGAAACAAGAACAAATTGCGGCGGCAAAGCTGGAGCGGGGCTGGCTGGATGTCAAGCGTCGGGTGGCGGACTTGCCGGAACAGCCTCCGGTGGCGGCGCTTAGGGTCAAACGCCAGGCGGAGGTGGCGAGCTCGGGTCCGCGTGTGCGTCCGTCGGCCAGCGGTCTGCTGCTGGTGGCCGAAGGGCTGACGCTGATGCCGGGCGGGGATTCTCCGTTCTCACTGGAGTCGTTGATCGCGGCGGAGCTCAACCAGAAGGCCACGGAGAAGGCTCTGCAAGCGCCGGAGCTGCCGTTGTTTGGGGAGCTGAAGCGGCGCTCTGTGCCGTCGGTGACGCCGCTGTTGGACACGCCGCCGTTTCCGTCTCCGCTGGAGCTGTTCGGGCCGGTGCTGCGGCTGAATCCGGCGCTGCTGCTGCTCTGGACGGAGCCGTACTACTACGGGGGGCGGCTGGAGGACTTGCCCATCTTGCGGCAATGGACGGATGAACGACGGGCGGAGCGCACGCCGCCAGGCTGGATCCAGGGAGAGCTCTTTCTGGATCCATATCAGCTCTATCAGAGCCGCTTGGCGGGAGCGGATGGGGTGCTGCTGTCGGCGGAGGGGCTGGGCAAGACGCAGCTCGAGGATCTGGTGGGAACGGCGCGTGAGCTGGGGATCGTGCCGTTGGCGTATGTGACGGGGCCGGCTCGGATCTACGAGCTGGAGCGGCTGGGGGTGGACCAAGTGCTGGTGGGGGAGGGGCGGTTGTTTGATGGGGTGGCGCGGCTGTCTCCGGGGGCGGGGCCCCTTCAGGGCCTTCGGCGGGAGCTTCGAGGGCTGACGCTGTATGGCTACGGCGGAATCCACTCACTGGAGGCGCTCGATGCGCGTGCGTATGCGGGCGCGGATGGGGTGTTTGTGGGGCGCGCGTTCCGGTCGATCTGGCAGGCTCAAGAAGAACGGCGACAACAGCGGGGTTAGGGTGGAGAGATGGAGGGCGCAGGTGTTATCTCCGTTGTGGTCCAACCTGATATGTGTGACAATTTGACAAAATGGGGAGAGGAAACGTATTGAGGCAGATGGAGCATGGACCACATGATGAATGACCTGAAGTCTAAGTTCGGTTTGGCCTTTGTTCGAGCTGTGGCGCATGCATCAGGGTATTTTGTTCAAGAAACGAGTCGAACCTTTGATGGTGATGGGGTTGACTTGACCATTATGTGGCGAGATGACGAGGGAATGGTTCGTTCGCCGAGGTTGGACGTGCAGCTCAAGACGACCAGTCTCATAGATGCGGCGCGGCCTATATTTGACCTCGATGTAAAGACTTATAATGCATTGCGTTCCTGCCTGCATCAGGTGCCTCGGATCCTTCTTGTGGTGGCTGTTCCCCATCAGATGCAAGATTGGGTTACAATGTCACAGGATGAGCTGATTTTGCGATACCGTGGCTATTGGCATAGCTGTAGAGGAGAGGCAGCGAGTCAGAATACAACCAGCGTAAGGGTTCGCCTCTCTGATGAACAGTTGTTTCAAGTGACAACACTTCAAGCCATCATGGAACGCATCCGTGAGGGAGGCTTGCCATGAAATCATACTTGAGCTTGCCGATGCCGATCAAGCCTCCAACCCCGCAGGATGTGGCTTCTTACCTCATCCAGCATGGTTGGCGGTTTCTGCGTGTGCAAGGAGATTGGGCGCTGTATTCAAGAGAGCTGAATGGGCGTTCGTTTACTGTTGAGGTTCCTCAGCTATTTGAAGCCCCTGATTATTTGCGGAGTCTTGGTTTCCTGTTGAATGATCTGGCGCGTCTCTATGAGCTCTCCCTGACTCAACTCTATCAAGAGATCATCTCTGCCAGTCTGGATGTTGTGCGTCTCTCAATTGAGGGATCTTCGATGGAAGGAGGCCGCATCTCTGTGAGCGCAGGTGCCAGAGTATATGAGTCTGCGCGCGAGCTGCTCATGGCAGCGGGGTGTGCTGCACTTCATCTACGCGCATCCTATGGCAATCGAAAGCCTGAAGAAGTACTTCGTCTCATGGAGCGGGCACGCTTTGCGCCATCGGAAGTCGGGAGTTTTATGCTTCGAGTAGAGCTCCCGGTTGGACCTGCCTTGCAGGGAGCATTGCCCTGGGTTTCCATTGATCCTGAACCGCCGCTCGAACGTAAGGCATCTATTCAGCTTGCACTTGCACTTGAAGCAGCTCTCAATGCGAGCAGGACTGCACTTGCGTCTCGCACGATAGCGCCCTTTGAAGCGGGTGTAAAGTCGGGTGTCAGTGCGCAGCTCTGTGATGCGGTTGCCTCGATATTGGAAGTGGGCGGAGTGGACTATGTCTCTGCAAACTTTGCTTTTACCACTCAGCGTCCAGTTCCAGCCGATGTTCCGAAGGATATTCGCTTTCATCAGAAGCATGCGGAGATACTTCGAGCCGCAGCACAGGAGCTCCGCCCTGTAATTCGTCAAGACAGCACAGTGTTGACTGGAAAAGTGATCAAGCTCAATAGTATTGATCTCGCAAGTGGTGGAGAGATCCTATTAAAGCCCGACATCGAAAAGCCACCAAGAGCCGTGAAGATACGATTGAGCTCGGAAGCATATCGACGTGCGATTGAGGCCCATCTGGGTCAAAAGAGTATGACATTTGAAGGTCGCTTGGTAAAACAAGGTGGTGGATGGATATTCGAACAGGACAATGAATGACCCTCCCCTCACAGCACCCGGTGTTGCAAGCTGGGGAGCTGCGCACGAAGGGAGCGCAGATGCTCAAAGTCCAGCCTCACCACCAGCGCCTCCGGGCGATCCGCCGCCTCCGCCAGCACTTGACCCCACGGGTTCACCACCAGCGAACGGCCATACGAATGACGACCCTGTCCGTGAGCTCCCACCTGCGCCGGAGCCGCCACATAACACAGGTTTTCGATGGCCCGCGCCCTCAACAGCACATGCCAATGATCCCGCCCCGTCGTGAGCGTAAACGCCGACGGCACCAGCAGCAGCTCCGCCCCCTGCGCCACCTGCTGCCGCTACAGCTCTGGAAAACGCAGATCATAACAGATGGACAGCCCCAGCTTACACCAGGGCGTCTCCGCCACCACCACCTCACGCCCTGCCTCCGTCGAACGAGACTCCCGGAGCTGCGTGCCATCCGCCAACGCCACATCAAAGAGATGGATCTTTCGATAGATCGCCCTCAGCTCCCCCGCCGAGTCGATCAGCAACGCCGTATTATAGCTGCGCTCCGGTGTGGGCCCCCGCTCGGGAATGCCTCCCGCCATCAGCCAGACCCCATGATGCAGCGCCCAGCCTCGCAGCCGCTCCACCAGCCGCCCGTCGAGTGGCTCCGCCAGCCCCAGCCGATGCGCCTCCGGCCCGATGAATACAAACGACTCCGGGAGTGTCACCAGCTCCGCCCCGCGTGAGACCGCATCCCGAAGCAGCGTCTCCACCTGCATGAGATTGGTGGCGGGATCCTGTTGCGTGTTCAACTGAAGCAGGCCGAGGGTCAACATGGGATTCTCCTTGACACCGTTGCACGTATCGGCTACTCTCTCGCGGATTGACGTGGGCCACTGAACCCACGGATGAGCATGCCAGTTTCTCTGCCCAGCGTATCCTGCGGGCGCTTGCAGATCCATCATTCTTTGCAGACCTTTTGAGGGAGTGACATCATGGCTTCGTCTACTAAGAAGACCGAGAACATCCGTAAGGCCCATGCCCGCTCGCGTGGCAAGTGGAACCGCCGTCAGCGTCGGGCGAAGGGCTCGACCCCGGCCTTCCCGATCCATGTGACCCCGGCGGCTCCGGCGACCAACGCCCAGAGCTGAGCCCAGCACCGGATTCGGATCAGACGCCGTCTTTCATACGAAGGACGGCGTTTCTGTTTGTTCTATTGCCCTCGCCCCGTACACGCAGCTCTACCTTCCCCACACACGCGCGTAGGCATACAACACACAAATGCAGGCGCTTGAGATGAGCAAACAGGCTGACACTCACCGCTTAACGAGAAAAAGGAGGCTGGCGCTCCGCTGAGAGAAGACAAGGCAGGCAGACACTCGCCACCCGAAGACCCCACAAGCAAGGCCCGGACTCAGCAGCTCACGCCGTCAGCACATCAGAACCCGCCGGTAAGCCAAAAAAACGTCGAGCATTTTCCGCTGTGACAAAAATCAAGTGCTCCACATCCTCCCCGCGTAGGCGTGCGAGCTCCCGCGCGACCGCGTGTACATAGGCAGGCTCGTTGCGCTTCCCGCGATAAGGCACGGGTGCCAGATAAGGACTGTCGGTCTCGATGAACATCCGCTCCAACGGCATACGCATTGCCACTTCTTGTAACATCTCCGCCGTCTTATAGGTGACAATCCCCGGGATGCTCAAGTAGGCCCCCCGCGCCAGACATGCTTGAGCGAGTGTCCAGTCTCCTGAAAAGCAGTGGATCACCACCCCCAGCTCCCACGCCCGGCACTCATCCAGGATCGAGAGCATATCTTCGTGAGAATCCCGGTCATGCACAATCAGGGGCTTGCCCACCTGACGGGCAATCTCCACCTGCGTGCGGAGCGCCTCCTGCTGCACCTGGCGGTCGGAGTGCTCATAATAATAGTCGAGCCCCACCTCTCCATACGCCACCACCTCCGGGCGAGCCGCCATCCTCAACAGCTTGTCGGCGAGCTGCGGATCTTCGGTAAACAAGCGGGCATCGTGAGGGTGAATGCCAATCGTGGGATGAAGACGCGGCTCCGCTTGAAAGACCTCCAGCGCCTGCTCATTGCCCTCGAGACCATATCCCGCCCCGATATTGACCGCTCGCTCGAGGGCACCACCCTCGAACATCCGCTGGATGATGTGGGGCAGCTCCTCGCCATACGTGCGCGGCACCACATGACAGTGACTGTCGATGAGAGGGGTGCGCAGCGGCTCAAACACCACCGGTTCCTGCTTTTTCTTCTTACTCAAAACCCTATACCTCGTAAGTATCCGCAGCGGTCTCTGACGGAGCACTGTCAGGCTCATCCTGACCATCCGCCAGGGGGAGCAGGTCATCGGGAGACAGGAGCAACCGGCCTCCATTGTCCAGCTCAACCACAAAACGTTGTTTGAGCACCTCTTGATTGGTGATGCGTCCCAACCCCGAGGTGGTATTCACCCGCTTGCCCACTTTGGGCAACGTGCGCTTCAGCTCCACATAGGTCTCATGTTCGTAAGCCAGACAGCACATCAGCCGTCCACAGGCCCCCGAGACCTTCTGCGGATTCAGCGCCAAGTTCTGATCTTTGGCCATGCGGATGGACACCGGCACAAAAGTACGCAGCCAGGTGGAGCAGCAGAGCTCTCGACCACAGTGGCCCACCCCTCCCAAGATCTTGGTCTCGTCCCGCACCCCGATCTGACGCATCTCGATGCGCAGGCGGAGATCTGCGGCCAAGAGCCGAACCAGGGTCCGAAAATCCACACGCCCTTCAGCGGTAAAATAAAAGACCGCTTTGGTCGCCCCCACCAGATAATGCACCCGCACCAGCTTCATCTGGAGCTTCTGCTCGTCGATGAGCCGCAGGCAGAGCTTAAAGGCGACGTCCTCCCGCTCACGGTTGCGATCTTCTTGGTTGAGATCCTCCGCCGAAGCCAGCCGAATCAGAGAGGGCAGGCTGGCCATGTCCTCCGCCGTGGCCGGACGAGGGGTGAGCGCCACCCACGCCAACGACGTCCCCCGCTCCGACTCCACCACCACCGCTGTTCCCAACGCCGGAGGCGGAGGCGGTGCCAAGTACGGATAGAGCTTCCCAGCAGGTTGTGTCACCACTTCCACCACATAGGCCGCTGCCGCCGGGATCACATGCCGGGGCGACTGCACCTCAAGCTCGTCGTGTCTGCTGTCCATAGCTCACTCGCTGCACCCGGCTCAGCTCCATCAGAAGCTGTTCCAGGATCATCGGAGGGTTGATGTAGAGCTTCAGCGCACCACGCGCTTCACCCGCACTCTTGATCAGCTTCTGGAGGCTCACGCCGGAATAACGCCCGGCCAGCTCCGCAATCTGAGGGGCATAGTCCACGTTGCGCAGGCGCATCTGAGGGGCGAGCTGATGCACCGCCACGTCTCGCCACAGGCTCTCGAGGTACTCAAGCTGCACTTTGAGGCCCGCCCGATCCGGGCTGAGCTGACCCGCGAGCTGAAACGCATCCGGCTTCTGACCCGTCGCCAGTCCCAGCACCGCTTCCAAAAAGGTGGAGCGTGTGCTGAGCTGCTCAGCCGTCATGCTCAGGGCTCTGCCAACACTGCCATCGGCCAGCCGTGCATAGAGTCGAGCCTGTTCGAGCGGCTGTTGATGCTGGTGCGTCAGCCACTGAGCCAGCGCCTCATCCTCCACCGGCCCCAGTCTCAGCTTCTGACAGCGTGAGCGAATGGTGGGCAGCATGCTGTTGAGACTCGGGGCTGTGAGAAGAAACACCGTGCGCTGAGGCGGCTCCTCGAGGGTCTTGAGCAGCGCGTTGGCGGTGTTTTCGTTCATGCGCTGCGCATCGACCACCACCACCACTCGATAGCGTGCCTCATAGATCCGCAAGGAGATGAAGCGCATGATGGTCTCACGCACCTCTTCGATCTTAAGCTGGAGGGCGGCACGATCTTCGTTGCCCACCACCTTGATGTCGGGATGGACTTGAGCGCGGTATTTCTGGCACGAAACACACTGCTCACAGGCTTCTCCATCCTGGCGCTCGCAGTTGAGCGCCCGGGCGAAGGTCATGGCCAGGGTCCGCTTGCCCACCCCTTGAGGGCCCACCAACAGCCACGCATGATGCACCCGATCTCGCTGAATGGCGGTCTGGAGCACCTGCTTAGCCCGCTCATGCCCGAGAATGTCTTGAAAGCCCATGCTGGAGGTGCTCCTTCACTTGCTGAGACAGTTGCTCGGGAGACTGCCGCGCATCCAGTCGCACAAAGCGGTGAGGCTCGGCGTGTGCGCAGGCCAAAAATCCTTCACGCACCCGCTGATGGAACTCCAGGGCTTGAGCCTCAAACCGGTCGCGTTCTGCCCCTTGATCCACCACCGCTGCGCGTCGAGTGGCCCGCGAGAGCCCTTCTTCAACCGGCAGATCCAGCAGCAAGGTTAAGTCTGGCAAGAGCCCTCCGGTCGCAATCCGGTTGAGGCTCTGGATGGTCTCCAGCGGAAGCCCTCGTGCATACCCTTGATATGCAAGGGTGGAGTCCACAAACCGGTCGCTGAGCACCATCTCTCCACGGGTGAGGGCTGGACGAATTACGGTCTCCACCAGCTCGGCGCGGCTGGCACAAAAGAGCAGCAGCTCTGACAAGGCGGAGCGGGGACCGTCGCCCTGGGTGAGCAGCAGACGTCGGATCTGGTCTCCCACCGGTGTGCCACCGGGCTCACGCACGAGGCAGACCGTAAGGCCTTGCTGCTCAAGCACTTGTCGCGCATGCAGGACTTGGGTGGATTTCCCGGCCCCTTCGATGCCCTCAAACGAAATGAACAGACCTCGCGGTGTCATGCGTATGCTGTTATCCTCAGTCGATGCGGAGGTTAAAGGGGAGGCGCGCTTGAACCTCGGGGGTGCGCTCTTCTTCTTGAGCGCGAATCATCTGCCAGACCTGCACCGCTTCCTGGAGGGTGCGGGTGGAGCCCTGGGCTTCACTCTGCATGCCGAGCTGCGAGACCAGCCGGTCGAAGAGGTTATCCTGCTGGGGGTACATCTGGAGCTGTACCGGCCCGGCACCGTCTACTCCCGCTTTTTCCCGCAAGATCTTGAGGGCCTCATCTACGCCGCCGAGGGTATCCACCAGCTTATGGGTCAGGGCCTGCTCACCGGTCCAGACGCGCCCGCGTGCCACTGCATCCGCTTCCGCCGGAGAAATATGACGGGCTTTGGCCACCCGTGACAAAAATGAGTCGTAAGTGGTGCGCAGCCACTGGTTCACCTTGTTGACCTCTGCCTCCGTAAAAGGGCGGTTGGGGTTAAACATATCGGCAAACTTGCCACGCGAGACGGTCTCGATCCGATATCCCACCTTGTCAAACAGCCCCTGGAGGTTAAACCGACCAAAAAAGACTCCAATGGAGCCGGTCAGGGTGCCGGGCTGAGCCACAATATGATCGCCAGCGGTGGCAATCCAATAGCCCCCCGAGGCCGCGAGATCCGACATGGAGACCACCACGGGCTTCTGAGTCTCCTCCTTGTAGCGCATGATGTCGCGCCAGATCAGATCCGCAGCCAGGGCCGAGCCTCCGGGAGAGTCGATGCGCACCAAGAGGCCCTTCACCTCGCTGTCTTCGGAGATATCGGCCAGGGCATCGTGGAGGGTGTCTGAGCCGACGGCTGCGCTGGAGTTAAACCCACCGGGACGGCTCTCCCCGGAGCGGATTTCGCCGCTCACATACAACACGGCCAGCTTGGGCCCGGTCGGAGTGGGCACGCTGAGGCTGGCAAAATAGTCGTCTAAGGTCATGGTCTCGGGACGTGAACCGGGTGCTTCCAGTCCTTCCATCACCTGGTCAAAATACTTAAGTCCGTCGATCACCCGGGCTTCGGTCAAGCGGGGGCCTGCCAGTGCAAAGTCGTTGATATAGGCTTCGGACTCCTCCACCGTGAGCTTTCGTCCGTCCGCCATCGCGGTCAGGGTCTGCTTGTACAGGCTGTCTGCCAGGGCGTTGAGCACTTCTTTGTGAGGCTCCGACATGCTGGAGCGTGTGTAGGAGTCCGGCGCACTTTTGTACTCTCCGACGTGGTAGAACTCCGCCGTCACCCCCACTTTATCGAGGGTCTCTTTAAAAAACTGAGCTTCGAGGCTCAGCCCGTTCAGATACAGCGTGCCTTCCGGTGCGAGGTAGATCTCATCGGCGGCGAGGGCGAGATAATACTCACGGTCGCCTCCATTTTCGATGTAGGCCATGACTTTTTTGCCGGATTGACGAAAATCTTGCAGGGCAACCCGGATTTCTTGGGCCATTGCCCAGCCGACGGCCACATCTGCCAAGTAGAGCACCACCCCTTTGACGCGGCGGTCGTCGCGGGCTTCTTGCAGGGCGCGCCGCATGTCGATAAACGTCATGGGGGGAGGGCGCAGGCCGGGCAACAGCAGCGGCTGCTCCGGGGGCTGATCGATGATGGCACCGGTCAAGCGCATCTCGAGCCAGACGTCATCGGGGACGGTCGGCACATGCGGTTTGGAGAGGGTAAAATAGACCAATGCAAACATGCCGCCCAGGGCTGCTGTCAAAAAGAGGACCAGCGCAAGAAAGACTCGTGTGCCACGCTGCATGGACGCTCCGAAGCCGGGATGATGGGTCCGGTACTGCCGAACACCAGGATGAAAAAGTGGTCTCCTGTCTGTAACCCGCTGGACCTCGAGAGGTTCAACACATCAGGTCATACAAGAATGAGCGGATACGACAGCTTCGTCAAGGAGAGCAGCTTACCAAAAAAGCAGGATCATCGGTAGGAAGAAGCAGCCCGTCGGCTCAGAGCCTCAGCTTGCGGGGGTGAGGGCGGCTGTGCCCGTCTCGATCAGGGCAGCGGCCTTGAGAGATTCCTTCCAAGCGTTGAAGAAGGCTTCTTGCTTCTCACGGAGTGCCGTCGCCTTCATCCCGTCTTTTTGAGCGGCAAACTGAGCGAAGTCTGCCTCTGCCCGCTCCTTGAGGCGCACGAGCACAAATCCTTCACCAATGGAATACGCTTTGTCGGGTGCGCTGCCCACGGCGAGGGAGAAGGCTTCTTCGGCCAGCTCCGCAGAGGTGCCGATGCCTCGGACATTATCACCCACGCGGGTGGTGAGCCCGGTCTCGGCCTTCGAGACCTTATACTGTGTCATGAGGGCTTCCAGCTCGGGGGTATTCTTGACCCAGGCATCCTTGAGCTTATCCACCGCTTGACGTGCCAGCTCGGGGGCCTTCCGCTCGCGGAAGAGCTTGTCGGCGATCTCATCGCGTACTTCTTCGAGGGTGCGCACGTTGGCTTCCTGGATATCTTCCACCTTGATCAGATGCACTCCGAAGCGCGTCTCGACGAGCTGGCTCAGCTCCCCTTTGGGGGTGGAGAAAGCTGCCGCAGAGAAGGCGGGATCCATGCGCTTCTCATCGAAGAAGCCCAAGTCTCCGCCGCGTGCAGTCGAGCCGGGATCTTCTGAATACTCTTTGGCCAGCTCTGCAAAGTCGCTGGTGGAGGCGAGGGTGCGGATTTCTTCCAGCTTGGCGCGCAGGGCCGCTTTGACCTCATCGCTGTCGCCGGACTCAAACTTGAGCAGGATGTGGCGAGCAGACACACGCTTGGGTGAGTTGTAGAGCGTGTTGAAGTCCTGATCATACCGCGCTTGGATATCGGCGGCGTTGTCCTTGATGAAGGCGGTGCGCTCCTCGGCGCTGATCTGGATATCACTCTCGAAGGCTTGGCTGTTCACCTTGAGGTACTCGAGGTTGATCTTGGTGTTCTGGCGGGCGAAGGTCGCCTTCAGATCGGCCTCGCTGACCTGCACCATGCCTCGGATGGCGGCTTCCAAGCGGGTCAGCATCAGCCGCTCGCGCTCGTCCTGCTCGAAGGAGGGATAACGGTCGAGGATACGCTTATAACGCTCCTTGTCGAACTTCCCATTTTCGTCCTTGAGCATCGGATTGTTGAGGATCTCCTGCTGGAGCTCATAATCGGAGATCACGATGCCGAGACGTCGAGCCTCCTGCTTAAAGAGCTCGCTGTAGACCAGGTCGTCGAGCACCTTCTGCCGAATGGTGATTTCTTCCGAAGGCGGAACTTTGCCTCGGGAGAAGCGGCCAGACTGCTCCAGACGGGCGCTCACCGCACGGATGAAGTCACCTTCCTGGATGTGGGTGCCATTGACGGAGGCAATAAACTGAGGCTTGGGCCCCGAGCTTGGCATGCCGGTCCAGAAAATGAAGACCACCACAATGAGGCCAATGACGAAGTTGATGATGAACGAACTCTTGTTTTGCCGGAGCTGCTCGAGCATAGGTCTAAGATCCTTCTGGTGAGGAAAAAAGGGCCAGAACTTGGCGAGTATACTGACCCGCCATATCCTGTCAAGGCAAATAATGTCCTTGAAAAAGCGTCGTGAGTAAGCTATACCGACCTGCTCATGCTCACCTCCCCTTATTCCCGTCCAGGTCCACGTCGATGGCTGCGTTATCTGCTGGTCACCCTGGTGATTGGTGGAAGTCTTGCCATCCTCAACGCCAACGCCAAAGCTCCTGAAGAGCTTGGGGCGTTCGACCGTTTTGTGCTCAGTGCATCCGCTCCGCTTCAGCGACTCTTCACACACGCATGGCGCGAGACCACCGGCGCTTTTGACCGCTATCTGCGCTTGGTGGGCGTAGGCGAAGAGAACAAAGCCCTCAAAAATAAGGTGGTGCTGTTGGAGTACCGGCTTCAAGTGCTCAAAGAGCTCGAGCTGGAAAATCAGCGTCTGCGGAAGCTGCTGGATTTCAGCAAACAGCAGGACCGGCCCTTTCGCACCGCGCGGGTGGTGGGGTATGACCCGACTTCGCACTACCGGACCTTTCGCATCGACCGAGGCCACGCGGAGGGGGTGCTTCCAGGCATGCCGGTGGCAACCGACCAGGGGGTGGTGGGAAAAGTGCTGCGCTCCTGGGCTTCGTTTTCCGATGTCCTGCTCGTCACCGATGTACGCTCGGGGGTGGATTGTCTCGTGCAGCGCACGCGCGCGCGTGGCACCGTCGAAGGCAGTGGCGCGGAGTCCCTGCGCATGAAATACCTCCAGCGCCTCGATGAAGTGCAAGAAGGTGACCTGGTGATCACCTCCGGGTTGGACAGCATCTTTCCGCCGGGGCTGCTGGTGGGCACCGTGGCGGGCGTTCGGCAGCAGTCCTCGGGTGTATTTCAGGAAGTGCAGATTACCCCTGCCGTGGACCCCGCTCGTGTCGAAGAAGTGGTGGTGCTCGAGCTGCAAGCCGTTCCGTCCGGCAACTTGATGGGACCACCTCCTCCGGCGGAGGACAGCCCATGAGCGCACGGCTCCTGCTGGTGATGCTTCCGGTTGGATGGCTGATTTTGGTCTTGCAATCCACGCTCGTCAGCTATATTACCTATGCCTTTCCGCAGCCCGAGCTATTGTTCATCATCCTGGCGCATCATGCCATTGTGCGGCGAGACCAAGACGGCTTGGGCCTTGCATGTGCGTATGGATATCTGATGGACTTGTTTTCGGGACGCGCATTGGGCACACACTTGTTTAAGTATGCCGTCCTGATGGTGGTGGCACAGGCCCTCGGCGGGCGATTGTTGCTTCAGGCCCGCTTCATCCAGCTTCTGTTTGTGGGGGCCTTGAGCTTGCTGGGGGAGCTGCTGGTGCTGGTGGCGCTCTATATAGGGGCCGCTTCCGTGCCCGAGCTGCCTACCGCTCAAGGTTTGATGTCGCGGGTGCTGGCCAATGCGGTGGGAACACTTTTTCTCTTTCCGCTCTTGCAGGGCTTAGAAAATGCCCTCTTTGCCCGCAGGCGTCTGCTGCTGTAACGACCCTCTGCTCCTGTCACAAAGGATTTAAGATGTCCTCCCTGATGGCCATCGAAGAAAAGCATGGCGAATTCCAGGCGCGCACACGCCCGCTGCTGGTGCTTTTTATCTTGATGCTGCTGATTTTGATGGGCCGCTTCTGGTTTTTCCAGGTCTACAAAGGGGAAGACTACTTTCGTTATGCCGCTCGTAACTCCTTTAAAGTGCGTGAGACCCCAGCCCCTCGTGGCATCATTTTCGACCGAAACCTCAACCGTATCGCGGATGTACGCCCTTCGTTTGATGTGGTAATCCGCCCGGATCTCATCAAGCGCCCCCCGCGTGGGCAAGAGCGTGAGCCCCTACAAGCCGGTGACCCCGTCGATATTCGCTCCATCTCTCAGCTCTTGTCTGGATTTCTCGCACTGCCCCCCGCTCAAATCGAAGAAAAGTTCTATTCCGCCCACGGACGCGCTCGCTACAAAGCCATCATCGTCAAAAATGACGTGGGCCGAGACGAAATCGCTCAGATAGAAGCACACCGCATCGAGCTGCCCGGTGTCTACGTCCAGGTCAGCCAAAAGCGCACCTATCCGTATGGCGAGCTCTTTAGCCACTTGGTCGGTTATCTCGGCGAAGTTCAAAAAGAAGAGCTGGTCCGACTCAAAGAGAAGTATGCCCAGCAGGACGACGAAGACCTCTACGAGATCGGCGATTTCATCGGAAAATACGGCGTCGAGCGCCAGTTTGAGCCCTACCTCAAAGGACGTGATGGCACCTATTATGTCCAGGAAGACGCCTCGGGACGGCTCATCAACTCCATCGAGCTGGAGAGTGAAGACGATGCAGAGTATACCCGCTCGATGCTCTCCTATCTGTCGGAGCGGCAACGGCCCGCTGTGGCTGGAAATGACTTGGTGCTGACCATCGACCTTCCCCTTCAGGAGTTTGTGAAAGGGCAGCTCAAAGGCAAAGTGGGCTCGATGATTGTGATGGAAGTGCAGTCAGGGCGGATTCTGGCGATGGTGAACAACCCAGCGATGGACCCTGAGATCTTCTCGCGCCGGATTTCCACCGACGTCTGGAAAAAACTGACGGAAGATCCCAATCACCCACTGGAAGATAAGTCGCTCCGAGGACAGTATCCGCCCGCTTCGACCTATAAGATGATTCCCGTCGGCGCGGCGTTGATGGAGAAAGTGGTACATCCCCTCACCACCTTCTATTGTGCGGGCTCGCTTAAGGTCGGAGGCCGTAAGTTCCGCTGTCACAAAGCGGGAGGACATGGCCCCGTGGACCTCATCCGTGCCCTTCAGTATTCCTGCGACGTCTATTTTTATTCGATTGGCCCCAAGCTCGGCCATGAGCGGCTGGCCAGCTACGCCAAAGCCTTCGGACTGGGGGCTCCCACCGGCTTAGGGCTCAACCAAGAAAAAGGGGGGCTGGTCCCCACCGAAGCCTGGAAGCTCAAGAGCTACAAACAACCCTGGGTCACCGGTGATACGGTCTCCGCCTCCATCGGACAAGGCTTTAACCTCGTGACCCCGCTCCAGCTTACCCGGTATACAGCGGCGCTCGCCAACGGCGGAAAGCTCATGCGTCCGTTTGTGGTCGAGCGGATTTTGAACTACGAAGGAAAAGTGGTCAACGAGACCCTGCCGGAAGTGGTGGGCAAGCTGCCGGTGTCGCCTTATGCACTGGATCTCATCCATCAAGGCATGTACGCCGTGGTGCAGACCGAAGGAGGTACGGCCTACTCCAGCCGCATCAAGGGCCTGGAATACGCCGGAAAGACCGGAACCGCTCAGGTGGTACGCCAGGAAGTCTATGACCTGGGCCGAAAAGGAAAACCTCATCACGAGGATCACGCGCTCTTTGTGTCCTACGCGCCTTACAAAGACCCAGAAATCGCCATCTCCGTCATGATCGAACACGGTGGCCACGGGGGAGCAGTCGCCGCACCCCTCGCCAAAAACGTGATCCGTTACTATTTTCAACGCACCGGTCGGCTCCCCACCGAAGAAGCAGAGGCCCAAGCTCAAGCCGCCGCCGACAGCTCCCTCGAGCCCAGCAGTGCTCAGGCAGATGCCGGAGCGGAGGACTGATATGGAGCGTCGCGTTTTTGCCCACTTTGACTGGCCGCTGCTGCTGGTGGTGCTCGTGCTCGACATCATCGGCCTCACCAATCTCTACAGTGCGGTTTACAATCCCGGCATTGAGGGGCCTTCGTCGCTGTTCTACTCCCAGGCCATCTTTATGGGAGCAGGGCTGACCCTGATGCTCTTGGTGACGCTGGTGGACTATCGGGTGCTGGAGCGGGTGGCCTATCCCCTCTATGGGCTGGGCTTGATGCTGCTGGCGGCAGTGCTGGTGTTTGGGAAGGTGATCTCGGGCTCTCAACGCTGGCTGGACCTGGGCTTTTTTTCGCTTCAGCCTTCGGAGCCCACCAAGATCTTTTATACGATGGCGCTGGCGCGTTTCTTCCGAGACGATGTGCGGGTCGGTGGATACGGTCTGCGAGAGCTGGTGAAGCCCCTGCTGCTGGCCAGCCCAGCCTTGATCTTGATCTTTATCTCCCCAGATTTGGGTACTACCGGATTTTATGTCTTCATCTTCGGGTTGATGGCGATCTCCATGCATCTCCGCTGGCGCACGTTGGCGCTGATTCTGGCGGTGGCGGTGGTCGCAGCACCCCTGGCCTACGAGTTTGTGCTCACCGATTATCAGCGAGACCGGGTGATCACCCTGCTCGATCCGCATCATGACCCACGCGGGAAAGGGTATCAGACCATTCAGGCACGGTATGCCATCGGCGGAGGACGGCTGCTGGGCAACGGCTACCTCCAAGGCATGCAGACCCATCAGGGTTTTATCCCGGAGAACCACACGGACTTCATCATAACGGTGATGGCGGAGGAGTGGGGATTTGTAGGCTGTGCAGTGCTGCTGCTGTTGTACATGACGCTGCTGGTGTTGGGGCTCCGCATCGCGGCGCAGTCGAAGGAACGGTTTGGGGCGGTGCTGGCGGTGGGACTGACCTCCATCTTCTTTTTGCAGGTGGCCATCAACCTCAGCGCGGTGCTGGGGGTGATTCCGGTGACGGGCGTGACGTTGCCCTTCATCAGCTATGGCGGCTCGTCAATTCTCACGCTTCATGTGGCCATCGGCCTGCTGCTCAACATCAGCATGCGTCGGTATATGTTCTGACCGAAGGGTGGAGGCTCAACGATGACGACCCAAGAAGACAAGCTGGACCAGGTGGTGGTGTTGCTCCGTAAGGCGCGCAGTGTGCTCTTTGTGACCGGTGCGGGGCTGTCGGCGGACTCGGGCATGCCCACCTATCGCGGCGTGGGGGGGCTCTATGAGGACGCTGAGGTTGCAGAAGGTTTTGCCATCGAAGAAGTGCTCTCGGGGGAGATGCTCGAGCGTCAGCCTCAGCTCACCTGGAAATATCTCCATCAGATTGGTGCGGCGAGTGTGGGAAAAAAGCCCAACCGAGGGCATGAGGTCATGGCGGCCCTCGAGCGCATGCTCCCGCGTGTGTGGGTGCTGACGCAAAATGTGGACGGTTTTCACCGGATGGCAGGCTCTCAGAACGTGATCGATATCCACGGAGACATGCGCCAGCTCGAGTGTACCCTCTGCGGATTTGAGGAGCGTGTGGAGGACTATCAGGGGTTGCGGGAAGTGCCCCATTGTCCGGCCTGTGGTGGGGTGGTGCGTCCAGCCGTGGTCCTCTTTGGAGAGGCCCTGCCACCTCAGAAGCTCCAGACCCTGATGGAGCAACAACGACGAGGTTTTGATGTGGTCTTCAGTGTGGGGACCAGCAGCCTGTTTCCGTATATCATCGAGCCGGTGTATCAAGCAGCCCGCAGAGGGCTCCCGACGGTGGAGATCAACCCAGGCTCCACCACGGTCTCGCCGATGGTGCAAGTACAGCTCAAGATGGGAGCAGCGGAGGCACTGGATGCGCTCTGGAAGCGACTGAATGCCTCCTCAAGCTGAGCCCCTCAAGCGGAGCCTGCTCAGCCACTCCACCACGTTGGAGGCAGCACCTCCGCACCGAATGCGGTAAACACGGGTGTTGAGTCTTCGGGTGATAGTTTCCAGACACCGGGTGCCTTGAGATTCCGATCTGTACACCATACGACGCCATTGGCATCTGCCTCTACATCCCACAGATGCCAGCCATTGGATTGCAGCAGTGTCTCGATGCCATCCCCATCCCAGCGTAAGAGTGCAGTGCGGGCATCCATGCCCACCGAGTCTTGACCCGTCACCACATAGAGCGGCTGAGCGCCTGTCACCGCCAACACATCCCCCTGGAGCGTCTGTTCATCCACCAGCACACCCAACGAGGTCAGCGCGCGAGGCTCGATCAGCTCCACCCCACCATCTCCAACGACTCCAAAACGGCCTGAGAGTGGCACTCGTAAGAGGCCATCCGTCCCTGCTTTGAGCAGTCCCACCGGATTTGCATACGCCAGCCGCAACGAGCGCAGCACCTGTCCAGACTGCACATCAAGCTGGACCAAGTACGAGTCTCCCAGCGGGATATAACCAGAAGATGTACGCTCCAGCCGTTGGAGCGCCACCACCAGCCGATCCTCCACCAGCAGCACACTGGAGAGCTCGGGATACCCATCGGGATCATCCGCTGCAAACGAAGAGAGGTCCAGCTCGCGGAGCAGCGCGCCCGTCGAGAGATCCACCTCGAGCAGGGCCGAGCGGTTGTACGCCGCCACAAACGCTTGTTGAGACGACACCACCGCGATATCCTGCGGATTGGAGCCAGCCCCCACACTGAGCTGCTGGATTGTGGCAAAATCCGCCGCTGGATCCAACACCTGGATGTTATCTCCACCGAGACGATTGACCACATATAACAGACCGAATGCTTCACGCGCCACCGCATCCCCGTGTAACACCGTCTGAGCGGCAGAGACCGTTCCATCGGCGTGGAGCAGGGCTAGCCCTCCCACCTGGAAGTTGCTGGTCAAGCTGATGCGTTCGATGGGCACTTCAGGGGTGGGGGAGTCCTCGGGCATTTCGCTACAGCTCAACAGCAGCAGGTGAGACAGGAAAAATGGAGCATTCACGCGCGCGCGGGAGGACGTTTCGGCAGGCATTTGGTGCTCCGCTCTCTGGAGGGGAGGGGAGGGGCAGCTCAGTATTCCACCACCGCAGGCAGCTCTTTGGCCTGAGCGACCCAGCCTACGACGGTTTTTTCGCCGGGCACGGCTTTGACCCGCTTTTGTTCGGCGTTGACCTCTTCGAGCTTATCCTGGAGGTTCTTCGCATTGCGGGTGGCCAGCTCTTTCACGGTATCCACCCCGGCGGCCTCGAGCAGGTCGGCATATTCTTCGCCGATGCCCTTGATGCGGAACAGATCGGCCATATTCACCCAGCGCAGGATGAGCTTTCCACTGATGCCCGTGGCGTCCTCGAGCGCCTTACGGCCTTTGCGGGTTGCACCTTTCTCGAGCAGGTGCTCGACCGTCTTGACGCCTTCCTCCGCCAGCTTTGCTGCATAAACCGGGCCAATCCCTTCGATTTCCGTTAGCTTGCTCATCGCTGCCCCCTCACGTTGTGATGAAATGATATCTCTGATGCACCCGCGTATGTGCGACGCACCCAAGCGGGAGGATTCTAGCATGCCTTCTGCTGGAGTACAGTGCTTTTTGCGGGCTGGACAGAGTTCAGCCTTCGAGATAAGGTAAAGATCTGATGAGTCGAGTCTTGCAAGGACAGGGAGAACAGGCGCTATGCGCTGTCTTGTTACCGGCGCTGCCGGATTTGTGGGCGGCTCGCTGGTCGAGCGGCTGAGACATGAGGGCCATGAGGTCGTGGCACTCGTGCCTCGAGCTGTAGATGCCGAACGATTACAGGGCCTGGGCGCGCAGTGTGAGGTGCTGGTCCCCGAAGAGCTGGACGAAGCCGCCATGCGCTGGCTCCCCGGTTGCACCCACGTCTTCCATTGTGACGCCTATCTGGACCCTGAAGGGCCCTCCGAAGCCTTTCGAGAGGTCAACGTGCGGGGGACTCGCCGCCTCTTGGAGCTGTGTTTGCAAGCCGAAGTGAAGCGGATGGTCTACCTCAGCAGCCAGTCGGTGGTCTGGGATGGAGACACCGAGCCCCTCGACGAAGCCGATCCCTATCCGGCGCATCACCTTGACCCATACAGTGCCAGCCGCGCCGAAGCGGAGCGTTTGATGTTGGCCGCTGCACGGGCGGGTCGGATTGAAGCGGTTGCGCTCCGCCCTGGCTGGACCTGGGGACCGGGTGATACCAGCCTCCTCCCGCTCTTGGTGAGACGAGCCCTCAAAGGCCCCATTCCCCTGGTGGGCTCCGGCGAGTTTTTGACCGCTACCACCTACATCGAGCATCTGCTGGACGCCTTGTGGGAGGCTGCTACTCGTCCTGCCATCTCGGGACGCGCCTATTTTGTGAGCGACGACGTGAGCTTGACCCATCGTGCGTTTATTGACCTCCAGCTCAGCGCGGTGGGCGTGGTGGCTTCTTATATGCATATTCCGTCGATGGTGGCCAAAGCTGCCGCAGCGGTGATCGAGGCCACCTCGCCCTGGGTGGGGATGCCCAGTCCTTTGATTCGGCTGTTGACGGGCATGGCCTCGCAGGGCATCAGCCACAACACCACCCGCGCCCGCACCGAGCTGGGTTATCAGTCTCGTGTCTCACTGGAAGAAGGCATTGCCCGGCTCAGCCAGTGGGCCACCCGACATGGAGGTGCCAGCGGTATTGCGGCCATTCTCCCACCTCACGTCCAGGAGTCTGCTTGACCGGACGTTTTTCCATCCTGCGAAGCCTGCGCTGGACGGTGCAGATCTCGCGGCGTTCTTTTCATCCTCGGCGCTTTCGATTGGCTTTGCTGGTAGGCTGGACCAGCTTGATCCTGCTCTACCTGACCGACGTGGCGGGACTGCTCGAGCGCAGCCTGCTGGACCTCCGTTTACGCTTGCGTCCCAACCTCTATCAGCAAGAAGTGCCGGTGCGGGTGGCGTTGCTCGACGCACGCGATCAGATCGACGACACCGCCTATTTTCAGCACAGCTTGAGCCTGCTGGAGCAGCTCGGTTCTCCAGCCTTGCCGGAGTCTGAGCGTCCTCGAGCGGTGGCCTTTGCCACTCCCTTTTTGCGCAGTCCCAGTCCTGCACAAGCGCAGGCCCTGGTGAGCGCCACCCGAGCATTTCCGCGCACCGTTCAGCCGTTTCAGTTTAATCCGGATGGCCGTCGGCTCCGTACCGCTTTGCCTGAAGAGCTGCGAGGTTGGCCCTTGCCTCCGGAAGGTTCTTCGCTGAGACGCGCCACTGCGGTCTTGGTGCCCCACAGCGAAGACTTGGCTGGACTGCTCCCCAGTGCTTATGCCATCGGATTTGTCAACTTGGCCGAAGATGAAAATCGTCTCGAAGTGGTGCGCTCCATTCCGGTGGTGATGCGCTATCAAGATCGGGTGTATCCCTCCCTGGGCTTGGCGGCGGCGATGGCGGCCCTCGAGCTGAAGTCGTCGCAGGTGATCTTCGAGCTGGGGGAGCGGATGCTGCTCAAACCCACCGGACGCCCACCCATTGAGATTCCCCTGGATGCACGAGGGGATACCCTGCTCAACTTTAGGCCAACCCTGGGTCGGATGCATGCGCACTCCGCCTGGAGTCCGCCGGATTTTTCGACCCCGAGCGACCGGGTGGTGTCTACTCAAGCGCCGAGAGAGATGCTCAAGAGCCTTGCGCCAGGAGGCCAGCTCCTGCTGGTGGGAGATCCCCGTCGGGTGGTGCATTCGCCGCTGGGGAGCAATATTCCGGTGGTGAATGTGCATGCTCAGCTTGCCAATGATATTCTCTCGGGCGACTTTCTGAGACAAGTACCGATGGTGCTGGATTTGCTGCTCGGATTGGGGGTGCTGGCGCTGCTGGCCCTCTATTTGGGTGTACGAGATCCTCAGGGGTTGGGAGGGGTTTGGGTCGGGTTTGGGCTGGGATTTTCGCACGGCACCACCAGCTTGATTGTGTTTGCGTTGGGCCCCTACTGGCTTCAAATTGCCCCGGTGGGATTGGCGCTCTTTGCAGCGGTGTTGGTGGATGGCATCTTTTTGCATCGTTATCTGAACAGCGCGCTCGCCCGGGTGCGTCACGAGCTGGACACCTTCGAGAAACAAGCCCTGAGCTGGGGCGAGTCCCTCCAAAAAGAAGAAGAAGAGCAGGGCCGTCGTCTGGAGCAGATCCAGCGAGAAGAGACCCTGGCCCAGACCATTCTTTCTCGGCAGGAGTTGAGGTTGGCACGGGCGCTTACCCCGGGGGGATCTTCCGCCAATCATCCGGCAGTGCCGGTGAATGCGCCGGTGAAAGGGCCGGTGAATGCGTCGGTGAAAGGGCCGGTGGAGTCGCGCGGCAGCTTGTCTTCGGAGATGGCCGCAGGCACCGTCTCGCTTGATGTCACCCGCGAAGGGTTCGGCAGCCTGCCGATGAAGCCGACCTCACCGTCTGGCCCTCAGCCGCTGTTGATCAAAGAGGTGTCGCGGCGCTATCGAGCCCACGTCAAGCGGCTGGAGCATCTGCTGGTGCGTTACCGTCAGCTCCTGGACCAGGTGCTGGCGCAGCTCGAGGTGGCCCAAGCGCGGCAGCCGGTGGTGTTGCCGTCCGAAGAGCCGGAGGGATTTAATCCTGCACTGGCGGAGGAGCTGGTCTCCCGCACGGGGGTGATGACCCGCGATCCGCATCTGCTCCAGCTCTTGCATCAGGTGTTTACTCGGATTGGGCCCAACGACCGCGCCACCGTCTTGATCCACGGAGAATCCGGCACTGGAAAGGAGCTGATTGCCCGGGCCATCCATCGCAGCTCGCCGCGAGCGCGTCAGCCCTTTGTGGCCCTCAACTGTGCGGCGATTCCCGAGGGCCTGATCGAGAGTGAGCTCTTTGGCCATACTCGGGGGGCATTTTCGGGTGCAGCGCGGGATCGACGGGGAGCATTTCTGTCTGCACAAGATGGAGTGCTGTTTTTAGACGAGCTGGGAGATGCCCCTGCTCATATTCAGGTGAAGCTCCTGCGTGCTCTCCAGGAGCGCCGGATTCGACCGGTGGGCTCAGATACGGATGTTGCGGTGGATGTGCGTATTGTCGCCGCCACCCATCAAGACCTTCGCGCGCGTGTGCGAGCGGGTACGTTTCGCGAAGACCTCTTTCATCGGCTTCATGTGGTGCCGGTGGAGCTTCCGCCCTTGCGTCAGCGACGGGGTGATGTGGCCTTTTTGGCGCAACATTTTTTGGAGCGTGAGGCACGGGCTGGAGGCGCTCCTCGTCAGCTCTCCGAAGGCGCCCTGGCTCGCTTGTGTCAGTATAGCTGGCCGGGCAATGTGCGAGAGCTTGAAAACTGCATGTTAGCGTTGAGCGCGACGGCCCTCTCTGAAGTGATCGGTGACGACGAGGTGGTGAAGGTGCTGGGGGGGCGTCACGAGGCCCTCGAGCAGGCGCATGGCGCCGATTTTAGCGAAGCAGACCTGCGCTGGTTGAGTGTTTTTCGACGCCATCGTTTTCAGATGAACCCGGCGGTGGCGGATCCCGAAGCGCCTGCACACAACCGGCAGACGGGCTATCGGCACCTGATGGGGTTATGTTGTAAGGCCCTCTACCTGTCGGACTGGAAGCTGACGCGGGCGGCGCAGCTTCTGGCCGGGCCGGAGAAATTGGCCGAAGAAAAGGCCCTCGCCAAGCTCAAGACCTATCGTCACAGCTTGGTCCAAGCCCTCGAGGGCAAAGACATGACCCGCTTTAAGGCGGAGTGGCGGCGTTATCTGGGCGACGACTTTTTTTATGTGCAAGCGGCGCTGGAGGCGCTCCAAGCGGGGCGTTTGTCTCGAGATGCCGAAGCCTGAGCCTGCCTGACCGCTTTTTGTGGCAAGAACGTGGTGAACCCTCCACACTGCGTTTATATGATGCACAATACGGACTCGACGACGGACGCCCTCCTGAGCCGCAGCGGTGATGGTGTGGCGCGTCCGACCGCTTTGGTCCTCAGCTCAGGAGCGTGTATGGCTCAGATTCCTCGTTCGTTGCTGATGGAGCGGCTGCGGAGCCGTGTTCCGGTGGAAAAGTCCTGGCCTCCTCCGATTTCGCCGGATAATTCCAGCTCGCCCATGCGCTGGGCAGCGGTCAGTGCCATCCTGCACGACTTGGGCAACGGCTATTTTGAGATGTTGTTCATCAAGCGGGCCGCTCAGGAGCGGGATCCCTGGTCGGGGCATATGGCCTTTCCGGGAGGTCGGCACGAGTCACACGATCCCGACCTTTTGGCCACGGCCCATCGGGAGACCTGGGAAGAGATCGGGCTGGAGCTCAAAGGCCGGGCGGAGCTGGTCACTCAGCTCAACGACCATCAGGCCCTCGCACGCGGGCGCGAGGTGCCCTTGATTGTGCGACCGTATATTTTTGTGCTCAACGAGAGACCGCCCCTCTCCCCCAACCGAGAGGTGGAGCAGGTGGTGTGGGTGCCCTTGGGGGTGCTCCTGCGGGGTGAAGGGCGAGGCACCCTTCAATGGCAGCGGGGCGACCAGAAGATGGAGCTGCCGTGCATCCGTTTTCAGTCCTATACCATCTGGGGACTGACCTATTATATGCTGAGTGAGCTGCTGGATCGGCTCCACGATGAGGGTGTCTCGCACGAGGATCAGCCATGAATGCCCCTGCCGAGACCCCTCCTGAGACCCTTCCTGAGCTCACGGCGACCGTCACCCCTCCGACCATTTTAGACCTGCAAGGCATGACCTGTGCAGCCTGTGCTCGCCGGGTGGAGCGGGCCCTCAAGAAGCTGCCGGACGTGCAGGATGCCGTGGTCAACTACGCCACCGAGAAGGCCAGCGTGACCCTCCACAAGCCGCTCGATCCTCTGCTTTTGGTTGATGCCGTCGAAAGGGCAGGCTATCACGCCCAGGTGGAGCAGGGAGACGATGCGGGCTTGCCAAGCGTCTCACCCGATGACGAAGCCGTGACGCGGCAATTTACAAAACGGCTGGCGGTGGGCCTGCTCGGAGGACTTCCCGTCATGACCCTGGCGATGGCCGAGTGGCATTTTACCGGCAGTGGCTGGCTTCAAGCGGGCCTCTCGGCGGGGGTGCTGATCTATGCGGGCCAGGGATTTTTCAGCTCTGCCGCGCGAAACCTGCGACATTTCAGCACCAACATGGACACCCTGGTCTCTTTGGGGGCGGCATCTGCTTGGCTCCTGAGCCTCTACCTGCTGCTTCAGGGCGCGCATCACCTCTATTTTGAGACCGCCGCCATGATCATCACCCTGATCCTGGTGGGCAAATACCTGGAAGCTCGCGCACGAGGCAAAGCAGGAGCGGCATTGCGGGCGCTGCTGGATCTTCGCCCGAAGACGGCCCTGGTGCTGAGGCGAGGGGAGGCTGAAGAAATTCCAGTCTCGCAGGTTCGGGTGGGAGATCGCGTGCGCGTGCGTCCGGGAGAACAGCTCCCCGTGGATGGCCGCGTGCTTGAAGGTCGCTCCTCGGTCGATGAGAGCATGTTAACCGGCGAGTCGGTCCCGTTGCTCAAGGCGGAGGGGGATTCGGTGACGGGAGGCACCCTCAACCGTACCGGTGCGCTGTTGGTGCAAGCCACGGCGGTGGGATCGGCCTCGGTCTTGGCGGGGATCATTCGTGCGGTGGCGGAGGCTCAGGGCTCCCGTGCGCCGATTCAGCAGCTTGCGGATCGGGTCTCAGCGGTGTTTGTGCCGGTGGTGTTGGGACTGTCCTTATCGACCTTTGGGGGCTGGTATCTCCACGCGGGTGCGTTAACCCCAGCGGTTTTGGCGGCGGTATCGGTGCTGGTGATCGCCTGTCCGTGTGCCTTGGGGCTTGCCACTCCGACGGCGTTGATGGTGGGCATGGGCTTAGCGGCTCAGCGGGGCATCTTGGTGCGTAGTGCGGCCAGCTTGGAGCGGGCTTATGCCCTGACCCACCTCCTGCTGGACAAGACGGGCACCCTCACCGAAGGTCAGCCGACCCTTCAGCGTATCGTGGTGGTGCCTGGAGGTCCGACCCCGACCGAAAATCAGCTCCTCCAGTGGGCGGCCAGTGCGGAGCAGCACAGTGAACATCCTCTGGCCGACGCGGTGGTGCAGGCTGCGCGGAAGCGGGCCCTCTCGTTCCTGCCCACCGAGCTTTTTGAAGCGGTGCCGGGACACGGTATTCAGGGGGTAGTGGCAGGCAAAAAGTTTCTGTTGGGCAATCTTGCCTTCTTGGAGCAGCAGGGTGTAGCGGGCCTGGCGCTGGCTCAGGCGGAGCCACTGCTGGCACAGGGCATGACGATCTTATATGCAGCGGTGGAGGGTCGATACGCCGGGCTGCTGGGGGTCTCTGATCCGCTCAAAGAGGGCTCAGCGGAGGCGGTGCGGCGGCTTCAAGCGTTGGGGATTGAGGTCTGGATGGTGAGTGGAGATCATCCGACGGTGGCGGGGCAGGTGGCCTCAGCGGTGGGGATTCCAGCTTCACAGGTGCGTGCGCAGGTGCGACCGGCGGATAAAGCGGCGGTGGTGCAGGCCGTGCGTCAAGCGGGACCGGGGCGAGTGGTGGGCATGGCGGGGGATGGCATCAACGATGCCCCGGCGTTGGCTGCTGCGGATGTGAGCGTGGCGATGGGATCCGGCACGGACGTTGCCATGCAGACGGCGGAGCTGGTGCTGATGCGTGGCGATCTCCGCAGTGTGGGGGACGCCATTGTCCTCAGTCGGCTGATCATGCGGGTGATCAAACAGAACTTGTTCTGGGCCTTTGCATATAATCTGGTGGGCATCCCGCTGGCTGCTTTGGGGCTCTTGGAGGTGGTAGGAGGCCCGATGTTTGCAGCGGGTGCGATGGCCCTGAGCTCGGTCTCGGTGGTCAGCAACGCCTTACGGTTGCGCTGGCTGGTGCGCACGGTCTGAGCAGGAGCTGCGCAGGAGCCGCGCAGGGGGGCGTGCAGCGGCTCAAGCTGTGGAGGCTGGACCTTGCGAGCTTTATCCTTGCCTCTGGGGCGTGAAGATGCCACCCTCAAAACGGTGATCACTAAAAAAGCCAAGTGTCTTCTGGAGGATCCATGCAGGTCGAGTTCTATTTTGATTATGTCAGCCCCTACTCGTATCTGGCCTCGACGCAGCTTCTCAGGCTGGAGCAGTGGGGGGCCGAGATTCTCTTTAAGCCGGTCCTGCTGGGAGGGATTCAGAAGATCCTGGGGAGTGTCCCGCCGATTCAGCAGCCGGGTGCCACCCGCGCATCTTATATGGTGCAAGATCTGGAGCGGTGGGCGGAGCTCTACGGCGTGCCGTTTAAGCTGAGTGCTGCGTTTCCGATGAACACCTTGTTGCCATTGCGTGCCACCCCTTGGCTTCAGGCTCAGGGGTGTTTTCGGAGCTTCTTTCACCTCTGCTTTGACGCCGCTTGGGGGGAAGGTTTAGACATTGGTCAAGAGGAGGTGCTGCGGGGCATCGTCACGCGGCTGGGACTGGATCCCGAGGCTTTTTTCCAAGCAGCGCGCTCGGCTGAAAACAAGCAGTGGCTCAAAGAGGCCACCGAACAGAGCATTGAGCGTGGGATCTTTGGTGTGCCCACCTTATTTGTGGGCGACGAGATGTATTTTGGCAACGACCGTCTGCTCTTTGTGAACCAAAAGCTGGCGGCCCTGGTCCATGAAGAGGAGCAGCGCCGACTTCGTGGGTAGACCCCCAGAGCGACTGTACAAAGTTCTAACAACTAAAGTGCGACACACCCTGCTGAGAACGTTCTGTGGAAGCGCCATCCACAGAGCCATCCCCGGGGCGAAGAGCTCAGCCGTATTTCTGCTTGAGGCAATCCCTCCTTTGGAGTATATTCCATTTCTGGAGATTCTGTTACCTAGACGGCAAGGGAGATTACCCCGCCGCCATGGTAAATCGGTGAAGCCACTAAAATACTAGTTCTGTCGCTAACGATGAGTTGGATATATGCCTTCAGCCCTCAGAATTCGTATTGCAGCGTTAGAACCGTCTCCAGAAGGGGAACGCGTAGATGCGCGTACAGCCTTTTGGCGACCGCTCCGCTCCACGAACGAGTCGGAAGGCCAGTCGATCCCCCAACTCGAAGCCAAGCTCCGACGCAAGTTCGGGGAAACACTCGCTCGCCACATGCTTGAAGGTATTCGTCACGCTTTATCTGAAATGGACCGCGCGGCGCGCGGTGATGAGCCTCCGTGGCGCTTTTTTGATTTTCCAATGCGGCGCGAGGAACCGTACTATGACGAGGCTGTAGCCGCATATTCGCGATACCTCGACTTTCGCCAACAACTCATTAGCGACAACTCCGCGTATTCAGATGCGATTCGGCGACCCGGTGATGCATCAAGCGTCTTGTTCAGCGTGACAATTCGCGGCTACACAAGCCTGAACCTTGACGTCGACATTTCACCTCTCCACAAACTTGCTTCCGCGTTCGAGTCCGACTTCGAAAGCTTCCGCGTGTTCTTAGACGTTTTCGTCCCAAAGACAATCGGTGACATATTCACGCCTGATTTCGCGAATTCGTTTTCATACAACATTGACATTCCACAAGAATTCAAACAGGCGTTTCTGTCCGTCCCTCAATCCGTTGCGTTGCCGAAAGCCACCGCGATTGCACCCGCACCACCCGAAGACACGAAGGGCACCGATTCACAGGAGCGCGCAAAGTGGCTTTGGAGATTGGCAAACGGCTCATTGCTTGTCCCTGTCATTCTGGCCCTAGTCGTCTTGTACTTAGGCTGGCAAGAAATGTCGTCACTGCGTGATACACAACAAAAGGCACTTGAATCGGCCCTTGACCATCAACAAAAGTTGCTGGAGGAGGATCGCCAACGATTGGATGCCCTATTGAATCCAAAACCATCAACATCGGGTGCCACTCAGGGGACTACCACTTCTGCGACGCCTTCACCGAAAACACCGTAATTGAAATATCGCGACAGAACCAAGCGGTGAACGGGAGCCGCCGATCACGCGGGATTCGAAATCATAGTTTTTTGGCGGCGGCCCCGTTACCGCCGTCGTTATGCGATGGAACCATGAGTTTCTCACACCTCGACATTCCATTCCCGCTCTTTGAAGCTAATGAGGATGATGCGTCCGAGTACGTCGGGCTCCGAGATTGCTCTCTTTGTGGTACTCATCATCATTGCTTCGAACTGGGCATCGGTTGCGCTGTAATGGCGACTTGTCCAAGCTGTGGATTGGAGAACGGACTTGATGCTGACGATCGCGAGGCTACGCCTTGTCGCGGATGCGCAAAGCCAGTTTCGTTTCCTCGCTTGCCGGACGACGTAGAGATCGTCGCATGTTACGACTGCCTTCGGTCTGGCAAGGCCGCAATCACACATGATACCGAACTCGGAATGATTTCGTGGGAACAGGCATACGAGGGAATGACTCACGGAATACCAGGGTTGTCGCGATCCGACTTCGAACTTGTTGATGGGGACGACGGTTGGACACGCGCTCGCCTTCCAACCAGTATGATGTTTGAACTACTGCGAACGCCCAACTACTCTTCAATCCAAGGCGAACAGTGGCAATTCTGTTGTCAGCGTCCGATGATTTTTGTCGGCAACTGGTCACGAGAGCGATTCGTTAACGAGGCCGAAGATGGTGATGGCGAATCGCTGATGAATGAGATTGTTCAAGACGTTGTGCCTGGACTCTGGGAAGACCAGCTTCACGACATCACTGGAATTTATGTTTTTCGGTGTGCGGAATGTGGACGGCGCACCGGACACTGGGATATCGCATAACAAAAAAATGCACCCGAGTTGCCGATCGGGTGTTTCCTGCAATCAAAGGCTCTTGTCGGCGGCGCGGCTAAATTCACACGTTCGCCTGCCCCAGCCCTTTTTCCCATCCCGAACTCGCCCGAAATTGAAACAAACCCGTCAGGCTTACAGAAAACATGCCCCAGAGCGAGTGTACAAAGTTCTAACAACTCAAGTGCGACACACGCTGCTGAGAACGTTCTGTGGAAGCGCCATCCACAGAGCCATCCCCGGGGCGAAGAGCTCAGTCGTATTTCTGCTTGACGCAATCCCTCCTTTGGAGTAACTTCTGTTTGCCTTTGTGCCTTTACCTAGACGGCAAGGCGGCAAGGCGGCAAAGGGCATTATCCCGCCGTTATGCGAAACAACTTCATATGCTTGGCAAGTGCTGACTATTTTGCCAGGCAAGGAGCGGCAAACATGTCGATCGAAATCCTCGGTGCTGCGTATGGAACTGCCGATTTTACCGCCCAAGTCAGGGCATTGGTGTAGGACGGCGGACTGAACTTCCGGGTATGGTCGGACACCCTCGGATCCGATCCGTGGCCCAACGTGCTGAAGACCTGTGTTGTCTGCTACAGGTACGGCACTGGCGCCCCGAAGATCGTCAGCGTGAAGGACGGCGATACCCTGACGGTGGTGAATCCCTACACCGCCTGGCAGAAGAGCATGCAGGACCTCGGACAGAATAGGCATCCCGGCTACAAGGTGAGCATCGAGTTCCGGGATACCGGCGCCACCGTTCAGGCGGTGTGCTGGTTTGGGGATGGATTTAATACCCCCTCAGGCGGTGACGTGATCGGGACGTACACGAAATAGCGTGTTCTGCCTCCCGAGCCGGAGCGCCCTCGACCTCCATCTTCTCCTGTCCAGTACCCACTCTAATCTCCCGCACACTCGCACGCTGCGATCTTCCACGTCGCCATGCCCCAGCTCTACTGTCGAATACGTCTCCGTTTCCGGTCGCGGCCCTCATCTAATGCTCGTTTTCGCTCTGAGTCTGCTTCCGCAAATGTCTAGTTCAGCTTCTGATGAAGCATCGGTTGATGGTCCCTCACTGCTAACAGGGAGTACCCTCCTCCCGTTAGAACTGCGAAGGCAATATCCGTCTGACACCCCATAGCGTCTATCGTGATCGTTGCCTCCCTTAAATAGCGCGGGAATCGCCTTTATCTCATGACGCGAATTGTCCGTAATTTTCTGATCCAGAATACATCCTTCGTCAACCATGAAAGTCCAATATTTGTGTTGAAACTGTCAATTAAAATATTTATAAATAGCGACAACTTAACGCTATAGAAATACAGATTCGCTCAATAAACCTGACTTTCTCGCGCTGGTCAAGCTATTTTCGAACTGGATCCCCGAGGGGAGACCCCATAAAGTAGTTGCAGAGCCTGCCTAAAACGGTTACACTCCCGCGCCCAATTTTGAGCCTATTATCTCAGCTATTCTGCGGAGTGTCTCATGTCCGACGTCCCGGCCCTTGATTTTCGTCTGCCCACTTCTGGACCCGATGCGGAGGTGATTCCGCTGGCGCGGGCGCTCAAGCGTCGTCTGCCGGAGCTGAGCTGGAATCGGCTTCGTGATCTGTGTTTGGCAGGAAAGGTGAAGGTGGACGGAGAGCGGGTGCTCGATGGCCGACGGCAGGTGAACCCCGGTCAGCACATTGAGCTGGATCCGAGTGCAGCGGCACCCAATGCGGCGCCCCCTCCGAAGGGTGCCTTGCGCATCATGTACGAAGACTCTCAGATTGTGGTGATTGACAAACCGGCGGGTGTCGCAACGGTTCCGTTTGAAGATCAGGAGCGGGTGACGGTGCTCGACCTGGTGCGCAAGCTCTGGCGGGAGACCGGCAGCACCGATCCGAAGAGCTCGATGTTTGTGGTGCAGCGGCTGGACAAGGACACCAGCGGGGTGATGGTGTTGGCCAAGACCGACCAAGCTCGAGCACTGCTCGAGGCTCAGTTCCGCAAGCATACCCTGGAGCGTGAGTATCTGGCGGTGGTCAATGGCATCATCGAGCGTGACAGTTTTGTGATGGACACCTTTATTGCAGCCGACCGTGGAGATGGTTTGCGGGGCTCGGTGGCGTCGGCGGCGTTGGGTAAACACGCGATCACCGAGGTGAAGGTGGTGGAGCTGCTGGCGGAGGCAACCCTGGTGCGCTGTCGTCTGGAGACGGGTCGCACGCATCAGGTGCGTATCCATCTGTCTGAGCGTGGGCATCCGCTGGTGGGCGAGAAGGTCTATGTGCGGGGTTACGAAGGGCCTCAGCACGAGGCAGGACGGCAGGCGCTGCATGCGGTGAAGCTCTCCTTCCGGCATCCCTTGAACGGACGCACCATGCAGTTTGGCAGTCCTCTCCCGCCGGATCTTCAGCAGCTCATCCGCACCCTCGGGGGGACATATGTTGCACCTGAGCCGGTGACACAGGAGAAGAAGGAAGCCCGTCAGAGCTGGGAGCACGAAGTCCGGGATTGGTGGAAAGAAGGACCGCAGCCAGCAGCACGGCCTGCCCGACCGGTAAAGGGTGACAAACGCGAGGATGGAGATCGCCGCGAACGTCCCGCCCGCAGCTTCGACGGTGGAGATCGCCGAGAGCGTCCTG
>JBJTQF010000033.1:0-8432 GCA_046075485.1 Myxococcota bacterium
CATTACACAGCTCCATCGCGATGTAGCGCCGTTCGTCGTGGGTGCCCGCAGCAAAAAACTGGACAATCTTGGGGTGGTTGAGACGCTCAAGCAGTCGCGCTTCGGATTCAAAACGCTGGGCGGTCTTGGGATTGGCGCTGGTGTCGTCTTGCAACACTTTGAGGGCAATGGCGCGATGGTGTTCAGGGTCAAAGCAGGCAAAAACTTCTCCGGCTCCACCTTTTCCGAGCGGAAAAAAGAGCTGGTAGGGGCCAAACGTATCGCTGTCAACGTCTTCGGCGGAGGATGCCATCTCTGCTGCTCCTGTACGGTGCTGGAAACGGACGGTGCTGGAAACGGACGGTGGTGCAGGCATATCACGACTGTGTACGGCATTCAATCGCAGAGCATGGGCATGCTCAAAAAAGGAAGGGGGGAGTCGGCGTCAAAATGCAGCGAGGATTGCAAACGAGCTGCACCTGCGCCTATAGTGACACACCATCGAAACACACACGGCCAGGGCCGTCTACGGAGGGGTTATGTCACACGCCGTCAGGTGGGGCAGTATTTTGGCGCAAGGGGTCGGGTTGAGCCTGCTGCTGGGGCTCACCTGGGTGGGGTGGGGGCCGTCTCCCATCGATCCAATCCCCTGGAATCCGCCCATTTCTCCAGGGTTTGAGGGCACCTTTAGCCCCAACACCAAACTCTACAGTGTGGAGCGGCTGGCGCTCGGCCAAGTGATCGGGCCCGAGGACGTGGAGGTGGACGCTCAAGGGCGCATCTACGTGGGGGCTCGCACGGGCGAGCTGCTCCGTTTTGATGCTCAAGGTGCCTCTCGTGAGCTGTTGGCCAACACCGGAGGCCGGCCACTCGGGCTGGATTTTGACGCAGCGGGGGCGCTCTACATCGCCGATGCGGACCAAGGGCTGCTCCGCTGGACGGAGGGGGCTGGACTCGAGAAGCTGGTGCAGGCTTCTGATGGAGTACCGTTTAAGCTCACCGATGATGTGGAGGTCGGCTCGGATGGCCGGGTCTACTTTACCGATGCATCGCTGAAGTTTACCCTCGAGGAGTACGCGCAGGATCTGCTCGAGTCGCGGCCCAACGGTCGGCTGCTGGTCTACGAGCCCTCCTCGGGGAAGACCTCCACCCTGCAAGATGGGCTGTACTTCGCCAATGGGGTGGCGGTGAGCCCGGATGCGTCGTATGTGCTGGTCTCGGAGACCGGACGCTATCGCATCACCCGGGTGTGGTTAAGCGGGGAGAAGGCGGGACAGTCGGACGTGCTCTTGGCTAACCTGCCAGGTTTTCCCGATGGCATCTCGTCCAACGGGCGAGGGCTGTATTGGGTGGCGCTGGCGTCTCCACGGCAGGCGGCGCTGGATGTGACCATGCCGTATCCCTTCTTGCGGAAGCTGACGCTGAAGCTCCCGAAGGCGCTCCAACCCGCTCCGGAGCGTTACGGCATGGTGCTGGGGATCTCGGGGGAAGGAAAAGTGCTGCACAACCTCCAGGATCCCAACCCCAACTCGTATTCGCCCATCACCAGTGTGGAGGAAAAAGGCGGGCAGCTCTATCTGGGCTCGCTCTCGTATGAGGGCTTGGCTCGTTTGCCACTGCCCCCGGGGGTTGAAGAAGCGGCAGGAGCAGGCGCGGCAGGAGCAGGCGCGGCAGGAGCAGGCGCGGCAGGAGCAGGAGCAGGAGCAGGAGCAGGAGCAGGAGCAGGAGCAGGAGCGGCAGGCGCTTCTACATCCCCTGCAACCGTTTCCCCCGAGGCAGCCGTCGCCAGCCCACCCAGCGCACCAGCCCCATCAGTGCCCGAGACAGCACCAGCAGTCCCACCATCACCAGCAGCTCGCTGAGCACCAGGGCCGGGAGGGGGCGAGGCTCAAGCTGCTGTATCCCGTCGTACAGGGGCGAGAGGCTCCAGCGTATAAAGATGTCAAGCTGTTGAAAGAGCTGCGTGTTAAGACCCTGTGCGCTGACACGCCATGCCAGGTGGAGGGCCACCAGGAGCTGAAGCACCAGGATGCTCCGGGCGAGAAGCTGACGTATGCGGGCCACCCACAGAAGCTGGGAGGCCACGGGGGTCTTACGCTGAAAGAGGGCGCGTCTGGCTTCCTGTCGTGCTTGCCATTGTAGGCGCTTCTGTCGAATCCTTGAGGTGAGTTTTTCGGCTCGGCCTTTGTTATTTTCTTCCATATATGAACCAGCCTCTCGTCTTCCGTGCTTTTGGTGGGTATGATAAAACCCGGCTTCAACGCGAAACCCCACGGGACTCGGGCCATCTTGACTTATGAAGGAATTACTCCCTGCCCGATGTCATACCATGTCGATATGTTTCATGAAAGGGTCCGTTCATGCAAGAGCAACAGAGTAGCACGAGCACTTTAAACGAAGGGGTGTCCCCCTCCACTTCACCCTGGAAGCTCCAGATCTATACGGGAGATGGCAAAGGCAAGACGACCTGTGCGCTGGGGCTTGCCATTCGTGCGCTGGGCAACCAGTTTCGGGTGGCGTTTGTGCAGTTCGATAAGGGCTACAACGGGGTGGAGCACTATGCAGAACGGCATGTGCTGCGCCAGCTCTCGGGCATCGAGCTCTTTCCGACCGGCTGCGAGCGCATGCGGCCCGGGCAAAAGTTCCGTTTTGGGGTGCTCCCAGAGGATCTGGCGGAGGCGGAACGAGGGATCGCCATTGTAAAGGGTCTCCTGGGGGAGCCCCGGCATCAGCTCGTGGTGCTGGATGAGCTGCTCTCGGCGGTGCAATATCATCTGGTGAAGGAGGCGCAGGTGCTGGCGCTGCTGGATGCGTATGAGGCGGCAGGGCGTCCGTTTGAGCTGGTGCTCACGGGGCGACGGGCGACCACCCGGGTGCTCGAGCGTGCGGACTTGGTGACGGAGATGAAGCCGCTGAAACACTACTTCGACCAGGGACTGCCAGCCCGCCCGGGGATCGAGTATTGAGGGGGGATTCAGGGGTGCAGGGCTTGCCAAAGCTGCTTCCGCAGCCGCTCGCCCGAGGAGGTGAGTGTCAGCGCGTCCGGTCCTTCGGGCGTCAGCAGCTTCCGCAGGGCGAAGAATTGTCTCTCCAGCGCCTCCGTCGGCATGAGTCCCCCACTCTGGCCCAGGTATACCAGCTCTTGTAAGAGGGCCAACTTTGGAGGATAGGCGAGGTCCATCAGGTCGCCCTCAATTTCCGCTACATTGTGTTGAGAGAGTGCGCTCTCCAGTGCATTCAAGCAACGACACACATCCTTCCACTCCTTCTTGCGGGCTTGGATCAGAAAATCACGATTGAGTGCAAAGGTCTTCAGGGTGATGGTGCCTCGTGGGGTTGCCTGTTCATCATCATATCGACCTTCCGGCAGATCATAGGGCAGCTCGGGATGAGGATCACTGTCCACGGGATTGAGCAGCATGGGTCTGCCATCTTGCAGCGGAAACGTCTTAGACTTGCCTCGATTGCAGATGTCACAGGCCAAGAAGAGGTTGTCCCACTCAAACACCTTCGCTGGAAACGTCGCTTTGGGCCAAAAGTGGTCAATCTGCGCACCTTCATTGCACTCACAATACATACAGAAATGACAACCCTCGGCCTGCTCCGCTGAGATTGCATTCATCTGGGTGAGGCACACTTCAATGGGCTTAAATCCCACTCGACGGCGGAAATTATCCCAACTTCGATCCACATCTCGCTCGTTTGGCGGCGTCTGATGGAACGTCTCTTGCTCATCTGCCAGAAGCTGCTGCTGTTTATCTGGTAGGGCGTGCCGTCGAAGGTATCTCATGACAGCCGCTCCGCCCGCGACACCAGGCTCTCCAGCTCAAGGCGGCGAGCATGTGGCATACTCTGCGCCAGCGTGCGGAGCTTCTCTCTCTCTTCGAGGGTGGCGGTGCGCCGAGACACTCGACTGCTCAGCTTGGCGACTTCCTCAAGCAGTATTTCGGTCTGCTCGGAGTGTGTATAGGGCAGTCCAAACAGGGAGGAGACCGCTGCATCGTCCGCTTCTCCGCTGAGAATGTTGTAGACTTCGTTGTTTTCGATACGCACCACCGCTGCGTTTGTTTCGGAAGGGGAGGGCAGTCGAAACAACCCATCCTGCTCGGCGGCTTGGCAAATATAGGGGCTATGGGTGGTCACCACAAACTGTACATCGGGAAAGTGCGTCTTCAGCCAGAAGCCGATGCGTCGTTGCCATTCCAGGTGCAGGTGTGCATCCACTTCATCGATCAGCACGATCCCCGGACAGCGGATGCGAATGGAGACCCCGGCCTCGCTGGAGGGCTCAAAGAGTGTCCTCTCGGGCCAATACATACGACCGTGTTGTACCATGCGAGAGACCAGATCCAAGACCAGCGCGATCACGGCTCGATATCCATCACTCAACGACTGAAGGGTGAATCGAGTGGTGTCCCCATTGGAGAAGGAGCGCTCTACCAGAAGGCCATCGGCGTTGACATTTAAGATCCGCATCTTTCCCCGCGCGCCGATGGTCTGGCCCCGGTCTTCGGCGCTGGCATCCCCGTCAGATGGCTCAGGCAATAGTCCATCGTTTAACAGGTTAAGTGATTGTTCTACAATGTCTTTTTTCTTTCGATAGTCCTGATCTTTGAGCCACTCCACGCCATCCGCGAGAGAGATTTCTTCGCGGAAGAGTCCCAGGATTCTCCCACTGGGTGCGCGCATCATCTGCTGAATCTCATCACTGTGTCCACTCAGCCGACGGAAGGGACCATAGGCCGCTAAGAAGAGCTGCTCATAAAAACGTCGTCGTTGTATCCCAGCGGCGTGAGCGCGAGGTCGGTCTGGCAGACCTGAGAGCGTCTCTGTGCTCTCGAGACGCCCTCCGAGCTGTTTCCAGTCCAAGCGACAGGTCACAGCAGTTGAGGGACTGCGGAGTGTTGTACGAATATAGCCCTTCTCTTGACCCTGCACTTGACCCTGCTGGAGCCACCCCACTCCGCCATTCGGCAACGTACTCTGTACGGCGTCGGCGAGCTCCTTTCCGCTCAGCGCATAGGCCAGAGACTGAAGCAACGTGCTCTTTCCACTCCCGTTGGGGCCTGCCAGCACATACCACCCGGGTCTTGCGGGGAGCTCGAACTGAGAAGTGCCAAATCTTCTCAGGGCTGACAATTCCACCTTTGAGAGATAATATACTTCTTCAACATACGCGCGTGCATTCATGAGCTCCAGAACGGGCGCGTATCCCGTGTGAGGAGAGTACTGATGGATCAAGACCTGCTCAAACACGGTCTCTCGAAGCGGTGCAGCGACCGCCATCATCAATGCAAGGGGTGCGGAGGTCAACAGATGTAATCGCCCGGAAGGGGCCAGTTTTGCTCGAATGGTCTCCAGCATTTGGGTGATCTCTGCATAAGCGGTAGCCGCATCCTGGAGATCCACGATATGGCCACCATGTCTTCTCAGAGCGTATACCGCGAGGGGCTCCCAGCGCCGTTGAAGGGCGCGTAACTCTTCTTCTTTGAGGGCTCGAAACTCGATGCTGAGGGCGATGTCATCGAATTTTTCGCTGGCAGACACTTGTGGGGTCGGTTGCAGAAAATAAGGCTCCGAGGAAGGTTTTGTCATGGGATCCCACATGAGCAGCCATTCCCCCTGGAGGTGATCAAATTGGTAATAGTGAACGGGTATCACCCTTGCCTTTTGATCGAGCAGACGTGCCAACAACATGGCGGGTGCATACCCTGGGAGCTGTACCACCAGATGGACCCGACTCTTCGCCTCTCTCAAGATGGCATCGATCAGAGACGTGAAGTGTTGGGTGAGTGTTTTCCAGAGTGCAGGAGAGGCAGGCGTTGTTTGAAGCTGCTGCACACACTGGATGAGCGGCGCATCGGGGCTCTGATACAGCACGGTGCTCCCCTGCGCCTGACACCTCTCCACCAGTGCCTTCAGGGTGCCAAATCCATCCAGCACCACCACCAGCTCCGTCGGCTGGAGACGATCCATCAGCAGGCGAGAGGCTGGGCGTGGAGGCGGGGGCGCCGCCAATTCCTCTGTCGCGGGATAATCCGGTCGTGGCTCCAGCCACTTCTCCAGCTTATCGGCCAGCTTGCTACGTTTGAGGCGGGTGTACTGCTGACCCTTTTCCAGCTCAAAGCGGTTGGCTTCGGGTTGGAACCGCTGACGGTCGGCGTTCCACATCCGGGGGAAGAAGTCGATGCCTTGTGCGTGGAGGCGCACCCAGGCGTAGGCATGCTTGCCGCCTTCGTGCGCCGCCTCGTGCCCCGCGCCGGCCACAAAACGGAGCAGCCCTCCCGTATGCAGGGGATGTGACAAGAGCCCTCCCTGCTGATGCACATGCCCCACCAGCAGCACATGCGCATATTTCTGAAGGAAGGTGGTCAAGGCGTGCTCGGGCCGGCAGCTTAGACCGGGCGCTCCATCGAGCAGCCACTCGGGGGGATGATGCAGAAGGGCCAAGACCAGGGCATCCTGGGGTAGCTTCTCGAACGCGCGGTGAAGCTGGCCCAGGCCGAGGGCCAGGTTGGAGGGGGCATCCGCTCCGTCAAAACTCAGCAGGCAGGTGTTGAGCCCGAGAGCGACCACCGGCTTACCGAAGGGGGTGGTAAGCTCAGCTTGCCAGAAGGGATGCTCCGCCGTGATGGAGGGGGCTTCCAGCGACGTGGCAAAGCTGGCATAGGCTTGGAGTTTGGGCCATAGGGACATCTCAAGCTGGTTTACGTTTTTTGGGGTGAGCAGCTCGTCCAGCTTGGCCGGTGTACTGCGTAAGTTTTGGTGTGTGATCTGCGGTAGGAAGTCTCCCGACACCTTCTTCCGGTCTACGTCGTGGTTTCCAGGGACCATCAGCAGGCGGGAGGTCTTCAGTCCACACTCGCCGCACAGCTCCCCAAGCCACGCGGAGGCCGCTTCGTACTCCTCCGGCTGAGCCGAAAATGCCACATCCCCGGTCAAGACGATGTAGTCGGGCTTCAGCCCTTCATTCACCAAACCCTTCACATCCTCCAGCAAGGCTCGAGTCACCAGCTTTTGGTCAAACCGGGCGGTGGCGTCCCCTCGATCCTGCCCAAAATGCAGGTCGGAGAGGTGGAGGAGGGTTAACGAAGGTGTGTCAGCGGAAGCCATGCGCTCTCCAAGCTAAAAGGGTGAATTCACCATGCCGGAGCCCACGTCTCCCCGGCACGGGCAGCTCAGACCGGGACGTGTTCTACCGAGGACAGCGCCACCAAGCACCCACCACATCGGCGATGAGCCCCCGCCTGCTCATGCCGCCTCCGCATAAACCCCCGCGTTCCGCTCAGGGTAACTCTCATACACATGCTCGAAGATCGCCATGCACTTCTGGCTGTAGAGCGGGCGGTCATAGGCCGCTGGCAACGTGTCCAGCGTATCCTCTATCGCGAGCCTGAGCGATGACCGCGCCGCCGACTTCTGCCGCCAGTTGAGCACCAACAGACGCTTCAAGGCCGAGAGCATCTCCTTCGCAACCTTCTTCACCTCGTCACGCTCGGCGGATGTCAGCTCCGGTGCAGGTCGCGTCAGAATGTCGAAGATCACCAGCTCCTCTTCGCTCAGGTTCTCGCGCACATGACGCTCCTGCTCGTCGTCCAGGCTGTTGGAGAGCTTCAACAGCTCCTCGAAGAGCTGCTCGATGTTGCGGCTGCCGTTGTTATAACTTTCGATCAGCGCCTCAAACTTCTCAGTAAAGTTGGCCCGCGTGCGATTTAAACGCACGAGCTTCTCCAGCTTCGCCGCAATGGCCGCCTTGAGCGCCTCCAAGTCGGTGTTTTTGTGCTGCGATGTCTTAAACCGCTCAGCCAACGCCTCAAAGTTGATCTTGGAGAGATCAATGGGCGGTGGCCCCCCCTCGCGGACCTCGATTCCCGTGATGGAGTCATCCAGCAGCTCTCCGATTTGCTTCAAGATGGTGGTGATGTCCGGCGGATTGGGGCTGAGCTTCACCCGAATTGCGCCGACCAGCGTGGAGATGCCTGCAACACGCATAGAGAACTCACTCGCCGCCGGGTCCGGCTTCACCGCACGGTAGAGCGTCTGGACTAACTTTTCATGGGCGAAAAACGCCCGCCGCACCGCGTCCGGGCCGATCAGCGCATTGACCGCGTTCTCGATGGCCGAAAGGCGCTCCATCCCACCCATCGGGAGGGCCTCCATTGCCGCCAGCTCGACGCCGTGCTCCGCACAGAAACCCGTCGCCGCCACCACCGCTTCTCGCAGCGACGCCACGAGCACCGACTTGTCCTTCACGGGGTTTGAGCCATGCTTGCCCGCACCGTAAATCGCCAGCGCCTTCTCCAGCGAGGCAAATACATTGGAGTAGTCTACAATCACACCACTGTGTTTTCCGGGAAAAACACGGTTCGCTCGAGCAATCGTCTGCATGAGCGTGTGGTTGCGCATCGGCTTGTCCAAGTAAACCGTTGAGCAGCTCGGGGCATCGAAGCCGG
>JBJTQF010000034.1:0-52136 GCA_046075485.1 Myxococcota bacterium
CCACTTCCGCCGTAGCCGCCATCTCCCGCCATATAATAGGTCGGTCCCTCTTTTCCAGAGGCCATGACGCTGCTCCTTTAAGGCTTTATGCCCTTTTTGCCGCTCTAAATGACTCTGTCGCGCTTATTCAGCACATACAACCGCCACTTAGTGCCCCACGCGCTGTTTTGTATGTTCAGTGTAGACCGGAATTCTCAGAGATGTCAAAAACATTCACAAGGCGGGAGCTGGTCGGTAAGTTCGACAATAAGGGCTGAGTGTGTTCTGATATGCTAGGTGAGCCTTAGAATTGGCTGAGCACGGGCAGAAAATTTGCCCTCCACGCGATGGTCGAGCTCAAGCCACCATCAGGCGCTCGTGGAACCCCAGCCGGGTCATGCATCGAGCTTGAGCCCAGGGCCTGCCCTGTGATACACATCCCTTAGAGCATCCTCTAACCCGGGCAGCCTCGCGAGACCCTCGACGTCCGCTCCCCCTGCCCTCTCAGCCGCTGGAGACCCCATGAAGACGTCTCATACCCGCCTGCTTCCCGCCCTCTGGCTGGCCAGCCCCCTGGTCATGCTCAGCTTGCCCGCAGAAGCAGCACCCCTCCACCGCACCAGCTCCCAAACACAAACACAAGCACAAGCACAAGCACAAACACAAGCACAAGCACAAACACAAACACAAGCACAAGCCGCCCCCACCAACCCCACCACCATTGAGCTGAACCAAGCCGGAGCCCGCCTCGGCAAACGACTCGCCGCCGTCGGAGACATGAACGGCGACGGATACGCCGACCTCGTCGCCACCAGCCTCGGCACCGATAACGGCAACAGCACCCGCTCCGAGAGTGTCCACCTCTTCCTCGGCTCCGCCAGCGGATTGAGCAGCTCCCCCGCGTGGCGTTATACCCTCACCAACCTCAGCACCTCCTCCGACCTGCGTGTCGCCGCCATCGGGGATGTCAACAACGACGGCTACTCCGACCTGCTCGTCGGAGCACCCAACCACCCCGGCGAAAACGCCGACAGCAACAACGGCAGCGTCCTGCTCTTCTTGGGCGGAAGCCAGGGCCCCGCCAGCACCCCCGACTTTCAAGTGATCTCCGCTTCCAAAGGAGCTCAGCTCGGCAGCTCCGTTGCCGGACTGGGAGACGTCAACGGTGATGGCCTCCCGGACTTCGGCTACGGCGCGCCCTTCGCCGAGAGCGGCAGCAACAACGCCAACGAAGGCTTTATCTACCTCCACTTCGGGAGCACCAGCGGCATCAGCGCCTCCCCCGCTTGGTCCGGCGAGAGCAACCAAACCGGTGGTCAGCTCGGCTGCGGACTCAGCCGCGCGGGAGACGTCAACGGCGATGGCTACGACGACATCCTCGCCGGTGCCTGCTTCTACGATAACCCCGAGAGCGACGAAGGCCAGATCCGCATCTATTTTGGCAACGCCAGCAAACCCTCCACCACCCCGGACTGGGTCGCCGATGGAGACAGCGCCAGCCTCTTCGCCGGAGCCGTCGTCGCCTCTGCCGGAGACTTTAATGCCGATGGATATGATGACGTTCTCTTTGGTGTGACCGGATCCGATGAACAACAGACCAACTCCGGCTTGGTCCGCCTCTACTTCGGGAGCGCCACCGGCCCCGAAGCCACCTCCGGCTGGTCTTTCAGCTACTATCAAAAGGACTCCGGCTGGGCCGAGAGCCTGGTGGGTGCCTTCGATCTCACCGGAGACGGCATCGATGATGTGTTGATGGGCGCCAGCCTCTACGACAACGGCAACGTCAAAGACGCTGGCCGTGTCGCCCTCTTTGAAGGAGCCCCTCGGCTGCTGCCTCAACAGCCTCTGTGGACCCTCGACGGCAGTGTGAGTGGTGCTCTCTTCGGCGCTGGCATGGCCCGCGTCGGCGACGTCAGCGGAGACGGATGCAGTGAGCTGGTGATTGGCGCTCCCGGCATCACCAACCCCGAAACCGGCGAAGGTCAGCTCCTGGTCTACACCGCCGATGGCAAAGACCGAGACGGAGACGCCTTCTGTCGAGGTGAGTCTCCCTTCGCCGACTGCAACGACGACAACGGCAACGCCTACCCCGGTGCCAATGAAGTCCCCGGAAACGGCGTGGACGAAAACTGCGATGGCCAAGAGCTCTGTTTTGTTGATGGGGATCTCGACGGTTATTACGACCCCGCCGTGGCACCCGTCCTGTCTGCGGACCTGACCTGTAGCACCTCCGGGCTCCTCCCCGCCACCACCGGCGGCACCGACTGCGATGATACCCGCGCCAACGTCAACCCCGGTGCCACCGAAGTCTGCGACGCCCTCGACAACGACTGCGACAGCGCCATCGACGAAGCAGTCACCCTGCTCTTTTACGCCGACTCCGACGGGGATGGTTATGGCGACCCCAACCTCTCACGGGAAGACTGCGCCGCACCCATCGGATATGTGGCCAACGCCGAGGACTGCAACGACACCGCGTATGCCATCAACCCCGGAGCCACGGAGCTGCCCGCCGACGGACAGGACCAAAACTGCGACCTGCTCGAGCTGTGTTATGCCGATGCCGACGATGATGGCTTCCGCCCTGGCGTCAATGATGTGGTGACCTCCGACGACCTCGACTGCGACGATCCCGGCGAAGCGGTGGCCACCGACCCCGCCGGAGACTGCGACGATACCCAAAATTCCTTCAACCCGCTCGTGCTGGAGATCTGTGACGGGCTCGACAACAACTGCGACGACCGCATCGACAACGGCACCGCCGTGGATTGCCCCACGGGAGACTTCGACGACGATGGATTCACGGAGCAGGCAGGCGATTGTAATGATCAGTCCGCCGAGATGAGACCGGACGCCCCCGAGGTCTGCGATCAGCTCGACAACGACTGCAACCAAGTGGTAGACGATGGAGATGTCTGCGCCACCCCCACCCCAAGCGACGATGGCGGAGGCTGTGCTTGTCGCACCGGAGCACCCGACGAAGGGCCCACCTCATGGCCCTGGGCTCCCGCCAGCGTGCTGCTGCTCGGACTCTACGGGATACGCCGCCGACGCTGATCATGCGCCCGACGACGACACGCCGCTGAGCGCCTCACCGATTCCAGCCCTCTATTCCTTCGGGCGCTCGATCAACTGGGCGCTCGGCAGCTCCACCTGCCAGTGATCTCGGTCGGTCTGAGCCTTCATCAGCCCTTTGAGCTCTGAGAGGAACGCCGTCCGAGGGATTTCTTCTGCACCCATGCTCACCATGTGGTCGCTGTACACCTGACAGTCGAGAAGCGGAACTCCATGCGCCTGGAGCATACGGCAGAGCCCCACCAGCGCCACTTTGGAGGCGTCATTTTCCCGAGAGAACATCGACTCCCCATAAAAGCAGCGTCCGAGAAAGACGCCGTAGAGTCCTCCGACGAGGCGGTCTCCTTCCCAGGTCTCGATGGAGTGGGCAAAACCAAGCCGATGCAGCGCCTCATAGGCATCCTGCATGGCCTCGTGGAGCCAGGTCATGCTGTCATTGCCACGAGGTGCGGCGCAGTTTTCGATCACCGCTCGAAAGGCGGTATCGGTGCGCACGGTGAAGCGGTCTTTTTTGAGCGTCTTACGCAGGCTGTTGGAGACCTTGACCCGCTCGGGACGTAAGATCAGCCTCGGATCGGGGCACCACCAGAGCAGTGGGCCTTCGGCGTCGTCGTACCAGGGAAAGATCCCTTGACGATAGGCCGACAGCAGCCGCTGAGGGCTGAGGTCTCCGCCCACGGCGATCACGCCTTCTTGGTCCTCAAAGTCTTCGGGGGTGGGAAAGAGGGGCAGGTCGATCAAACGGTAGATGGGCATGAAGTGGCATCCATGTGAGGCTCACCGGCAGCGGCGCAGGCAGTCCATTCTAAAACGCTGAGCATTTTTGAGACAGTCTGCGTGCCAGTCTCTGCGTCCATTTTGTGCCAGCACCTGATCACACTGCTTGAGTGACGCCAGATACTGCATATTACAGCGGGAGACACATTCTCCATTATTGCCTTGAGCAGCCGTGCTGAGCCATACGCTGGCAGCGGCCACCATCACCAGCCCCAGCCGCATGAGTGCTCTGCCGTGCTGCCGTTGTTCGCTCCGCTGTTCGTTCCGCGATGCGCTTTGGTGTTGCATGGTCTCCTCCGTGTCGCGTGGAATATTTCCAATTCTAACATAACACGTCCGCCCGGCAATTCAAGTAGCCATCCGTACACCATACGTTATGATGCAGCCTTCATTCGTAAACCTGCTCAGGAGTTTTTTGACATGGCACCCCCGACGCGCTGGTCTTCCAGACCCCGTCCTCAGCGCACGCGCTCGACCGATGTGTTTTCGACCGATTCATCCAGCCGCGTTGAGACGACAAGCGGTCACGAGCCGCGTACACCTCACGAATCACGTACACCTCACGAATCACGTACACCTCACGAATCGCGTACACCTCACGGATCGCGTACACATCACGAATCACGTACACCTCACGAATCACGTACACCTCACGAATCACGTACACATCACGGATCGCGTACACCTCATGAATCACGTACACCTCATGAATCACGTACACCTCACGAGCCAGCTCGACCGGTGCGGCCTCGGCGTGCGCTCAGTGTGGTGGGAGGTCCGATTCAGCTTCAGGGGGCGTCGAGCCAGAGTCTTCCGCTGCGGGATGCCCTGCATGGGCTGGAGCATGAGCCGGTGGATATCTTGACGCATGGATTTCATGCGTATCCGGGCCGGCTGCATCCGATCTTGGTTCGTCGGCTTTTGACTCAGTTTGTGCGTCCGGGAGAGGTGGTGCTGGATCCCTTCATGGGCGGTGGGACCACCATTCTGGAGGCCATGTTGAGAGGCTGTCAGGCGGTGGGCACGGACATCAACCCGATTGCGCTTCGCATCACGCGGGCGCGCACGTTACGCTGGGAGGATCCGCAGCTTCAGCTCTTTGTGGCGCTGTGTCAGGGGCTCTCGGACGCTTCTTTTTTGGATGCACGTAAGAAGGTGGCGGTGACGCTGTCTCCGGCGGCGAAGGCGCAGGCGGAGTGGTATGACCCTCATGTGCTCCTGGAGCTTCAGGGGCTGCACACCCGGATTCAAGCGGTGGAGGAGGATGGGCCTCGTGAGCTGGCGCTGATGGTGTTCTCGTCGATGTTGGTCAAGCTCTCGCGGCAGACCTCGGACACTCGACTGGAGAAGGTGCAGCGTCAGATTGGGCGCGGCACGGCATCTCGGCTCTTTCTGCGCAAGGCGGAGGAGCTGGTGATGCGCCTGCGTGAGGTGGCGGGTCTGCTCCTGCCCGAGACGCCGGTGCCGATGTTGCGTCAAGCCGATGCGCGTCAGCTCCCGGGGAAGGACGAGACGGTGGATCTGATCCTGACCTCACCGCCGTATGCGGGCACTTTTGACTATCACACCCATCAAGCGCGTCGGCTGACGTGGCTGGAAGAATCCGATGACTTCGCCGAGCGTCACGAGATCGGCGCGCGTCGTCATCAAGACACGTTGCGGGAGCAGTGGGCTGCCGATGAGCGTCAGGTCTTGCGGGAGCTTCACCGAGTGCTGCGTCCTGGAGGACGGCTCTTGATGATGGCGGGAGATGGCCTGCTCGAGGATGAGCCCTGGTGGGTGGATCGTGAGACCTGCCGAGCTGCCGAAGAGGTGGGCTTTAAGGTGCTGGCGTTGGCCAGTCAAGAACGTGCTCACGTCAACCCGTATGTGGCTCGACGCTTCGGAGGCCGTCCGCGCCGAGAGCATCTGATCTCTCTGCGCAAACGCTGAGCGTTGTTCACCCGTTGACGCCTCGCAAACGATACACATCCAGCAGCGAGAGTGAGACCTCCAGCAGCAACATGCGGGGAGGACAGCCGTTCTGAGAGCTCAGCACATCCTGCTCTCGTTTGAGACGGTGGACGGCGTCGGTGTGGAGGCTCACCACTTGTTCTGCTCCAAAACCCAGCCGAGCCAGCTCGTGTACCAGCCCTGGGAGCTGGGTGCGGACGCGGATGGCCTCCGCTTCGTTCCCCATCCAGCCACGGAGAAGCTCATCGTAGCGGGTGGTGAGTGCCTTCATCACCTCCAGCTTGACGGTCGGGTTGAGGGACTGAAAGAGGCCGCCGCTGCTCTTTTGGGAGGTCTGGAGGGTCTCCACGCGCAGCTCGAGCTCTTCGATGCGTTTTTCGGCGCTGTGCCAGAGCTCTTCGGCCCGTGCGCGCTCGCGATAGGCTTTGAAGGCGCGTCCTTTTTCGGCGGCGGCTTCGACGGCGCGCGGAAGTGCGGGGGTGAGGGACTCATCCTTGGAGATATAGTCGATGGCTCCGGCGCGACGGGCGACTTCTTGGATGCGGTCATCACCGCGTGCGGTCACCAAGAGCACCGGGGTGGAGATCCGCTCTGCCTGGAGCGTGTGGAGAAACTCGAGTCCATTTTGTCCGGGCAGACAGTAGTCTACCAAGACCACATCAAATTCTTCGACGGCGAGGCGTCGGAGTCCTTCTTCGGCGGTGTGAACACTCTCGACGGCGGCATCGAGTCGCCGGTGCAGCATGCGGGAGACCAGCTCAATGTCCAGTGGGTTATCATCGATTACCAGGATACGCATGGGGCGTCTCCCTTCTGGAGCGCGGGTGAGCGGTAGGACACCATGTTGTTAAAGTCTCCCGGCGAGCTTGAGATGGGCTCCTGTGACCCCTGAAGCTGCCGGTGAGAGCAAAAAGCGGATGGTTTCCGCGATTTCTTCCGGCGTGACCCACCGATAATGTTCCGCTGTGGGCATGGCCTCGACGTTGGCCTGGGTGCGGATGGTGGTGGGCATGATGGCGTTGACGCGCACGTTCCAGGTCTTATTTTCGGCGGCCACGGAGTCCACCAGGGAGCTGAGGGCCGCTTTGGATGCCGCATACGCAGCGGAGCCGGGAGCGCCACTGCCTGGGATCGCCGCCACCGAGGAGATCACCACCACACTGCCTCCTCCTTTGGGACGCATCCAGCGCACGGCTTCCCGCATCACCAAGAAGCTCGAGCGCAGGTTGAGGGTCAACATTTGCTCGAAGACTTCGTCGGAGACTTCATCCAGGGTGGAGCCTCCGGCCCATCCGCCGACCAGGTGTGCCACGCCCTCGATGGGACCGTGGTCCTCGTGGATGCGTGCGAAGAGATATGCGACTTCTTCGGGATGGGTGACGTCTGCGGTCAAGCAGGTCAGTCCCGAGGGTGCTTCGAGTCGTGCCTCGAGCTGGTCGAGCCGATATTTTGAGAGGTCGGTGGCAATCACCCGATGGCCTGCTGCCAGCAGGGTGCTGACCACCACCCGTCCGAGACCGCCTGTGGCGCCTGTCACCAACACCCGCGCGCCTTCTGAGCTCCCTGCCTTTTTCTCCTGAGTGCTCATGCCATTCCTTCCTATCGTGAGAGGCCCTCGGTGTCACCTCCCGGTTTCTGGTATGTCTCCTAGATGAGACACGGCTGTAGCAGTGTTCTTCCTTATGATCTGCACGCCGCTTGAAAGCAAGCATTTCTTTGTGCGGCTCGGTCTTCGGGGGGGAGGCTGGGATCAAGGCGGGCTGGGTGGCCCTCTCCAAACCGAGACCCTGTCTCGTCGCCCCCCGTCACCGCACGCCCCTGCCCTCTCATGCCACGTACAGGAGGAGCGGCCTCGTTGGGAGCTTACGCATCGTCGCTGGGCTCTCGATAAAACTCGACAAAAAACTCTACCGGCCTGACAGGACAGAGCTCGTGTGGCACTTCTGGTTCGACAATACCACTCAGCCCGGGTGTTAGCAGTATCTCTTCAACTTCCGGTGCCAGGATGCGGTAGCGTAGACATCCCCTCAGCACCACAATCTTTCCCCAAGCACCAACCTTCGTCGTGTGATGCTTCAGAAGCCCCGCTGGAATGGTGCGCTCCGTAAAGATCGGTGTCTTTTTATACGGCACATGATGCGTTGGCAGTGTTCGCATGTTCTTCGCTCCGCCTACCGAGCAGGGGATGGACCCGGAAGATTCATCGGGATCGTTAAATTCGTTTTATTCCGCTCGCCGCGCGTGGAGGGTTGCCATGAAGATGCGCTCATCGACCTCGAAGTCTGCCAAGGGATTCTCGTTTTCCTTGAGCGCCGCTTGTGCCCTCTGAATCCCATACCCGAAACGATTGACGTAGCCCAATGCCTTCATGGCTTCAGCAATGACGGGGTTTCGGTAGCTGCTGCGCCTGGAGAGCGTCTCCCGAGTCACCTCCCCATACAGCCCACCCGGGCTCTGAATCTCGATGCGGTCGGAGTACCAATAGAAGCGAACGGGCGTGTTTGATTGATAGTCCCGGTGAAGGATGGCATTAAAAAGAAGCTCGCGCACGGCGACCACGGGATAATCTGGAACGAGCTTCTCGCGAGCAGAGGAGATCACTTTCATGTGCGTATGAATGTTCGCCTTGATCCGTACCTCCAGCTCCCGCAAAACGCTCAGCAGATCCCCGTAGATTTCGGACTGATCGTCGGGTCGGTCGGTCAAGGTCGTGCCCGGGAGCTTCAAGAATTGAACGTAAGCACCCGGGAGGAAGTAGCGGGGATTCTTTCCGAAAAGGAGGATTCCTGCGACCGTTGGGGTGTTTCGGACCAGATCGTAGAAGCGGAGCGAAGCAAGCTGTTCTTCCATCGTCCGGTGATTGGCAGCGATCACGTCTTCAGCCACCACTTCTCGTCGATACGCCTGGAAAATCGTGAGGGCAAGATCCGAAGCACGGGCGTCAGTCAAGGGACAGGAATCGAAGGTATGCGCTCGGGCAATCCGCCGCTCGGTGAGAATGCGCTCTTCCTGCTCAACAAGAAGCTGCTCTGTGGTCAGCATCGGACTTCTCCTGGGAAATTGAGACGCCGTGGACATTGAGATTTCGTGAGCAAAATGAGCTGCGCCTTCCGCTTCAAGGAAATCGTCGAGAAAGCAGCCGCTCTCCCCTGTCACTGAATCATATACCAGAACGATCTGTATGTGGAAATAACAGAAGCCACAAGGGAGCCTTCTATGCTGGGCGCTGAATAACCCGTGGACATCTGGGAGCGCGTGTTACAATGTGCATGGAGCCTCCATCCATCGTCCAACGTTCCTACCATAGCCGCATCTATGGTGCTCGGCAAGTGGAACGGCCAACGTGTACCCTCGAACTCGAACGTACCCCACATGAGCCCTTCAGCCGCTGGTTCGACCGTCCACGATGGGAGAGACATCAAAAGTCTGGAGCGTCCGCAGCCTCAACGCTTGCGCGGATGCCCGCTCCGGCCTCACCTCCCGCTTTCTGGCACTCCCCCCGGATGAGACATGACGAGAACAAGGTTCTTCCTTATGATATGCTCGCGGCTGAAACATCAGCCCCTCTTCACGTAGACCGGTCCTTAAGGGAGCCCGCATGTCGTCCAGATCACTCCATCCTGCATCCCCGTGGTCTCTCATGAGTGGAGCCAAACGCCCTCGCCGTCGAGGTGCTCCCCTGCTTCTGACAGGCGTACATCGGGAAGTGCTGCCCAATGGCCTCACCCTCCTGCTGCGTCGGAGCACGTTTGCCCCGGTGGTGGCACTCACCGCCTGGTTTCGGGTGGGATATTTTCACGAACAGGACCATGAGTCAGGTCTCGCCCACCTCATGGAGCATATGTTTTTTAAGGGCAGCCAGCACTTTCCAGGCACTCAAGAGATCGCCTCGGTGATCGAAGGGCTGGGAGGCTCCCTCAACGCCGCCACCACCTACGATCATACCTTATATTATTTTGTCCTGCCCTCCACGGCTCTACAGCCTGCGGTGCAGCTCATGGCGGACGCCACACTCTCTCCCCTGCTCGATCCACTCGCGCTCCAGCGAGAAGTCGAAGTGATCATCGAGGAGTCCAACCGCAAACGTGATAACCCAGCCGCGATGGCAACAGAGCTCATGTACGCCACCGCCTTTGAGCAACACCGAATCCGACGCTGGCGCATCGGCAACGACGAAGTGCTCAGAGCCATGACCCCCGAGCTGGCACGGGCTTTTCATCAGCGGCTCTATCGTCCAGCACACCTGGTCGTGGCCATCGTGGGAGATATCGAGCTGGAGCAAGCCCGCCAACTGGCAGTCGAAGCCTTCTCACCCATGCCGGTGGGAACACCACTGCGTGAAAACTCTCCACCAGAGCCGATGCAGAAGGGCCTGAAGGTCGCCTCGCAACACGCACACACTCAGCTTGCCCATCTGGAGCTGGGCATCAAGCTGCCCGGGTTCGACCATCCCGACCAAGTAGGGCTGGGCGTGCTGGCACAAGTGCTCGGACACGGCTCCACCAGCCGCCTCTTCCGAAGCCTGCGCAGTGAACAAGGACTGGTCCGTTCGATCTCCGCCAGTACCTACGCCTATGATGAGATCGGACTCTTTCATGTGGGCGCTACCCTCGAGCTCGATCAGGTCGCCGCCACCCGTCGCGCCCTGCTGCTCGAGCTGGAGAAGCTGCGTCGATATGGCGTCAGCGGGCAGGAGCTGCGCATCGCTCGGGAACAAGTGGCCGCCGGACAGCTCTTTCAGCTCGAGGAAGCACGCGGACAAGCCAGCCTGCTCTCGTGGTATGAAGCCAATGGCGGGCTCCACGGACTCGAGCGCGCTCAAGCCGCCCTCAAACGTCTGACGGTCGCCGAGCTAAAACGACTGGCGCACATCTACTTGGTGCCAGAACAAGCCACCTTTTTTCAATACCTCCCCGCACCAGCGGAGGCCACCACACCCGAACACCTGCCCTCCGTAGAGAGCCTCCAAGCCGAGTGGCAAGAAGCCCGCACGCTGGCACGAGGCAATCGCCCCTCACCGCTCATTCTGAAAGTCCCCCCCCATAAACCGATGCCTCACCCGACACACACCCAGCGAGTCGAGAGCACCTGTCTCACCGCCGAAGGAAACACCGTGCCGCTGGTGATGCTGGAAGACCCTCAGCTCCCCATCGTATCCTTAACCCTCACCTTCGCCGGAGGACGACAAGAAGAAGGACTCGAGCAGGTCGGCATGACCCAGCTCGCCCTCCGAGCAGCCCGGTACGGCGGCGCAGGAATATGGTCTCCCGATGGCTTCACCCTCGCACTCAAAGCACTCGGCGCCAGCCTCGAGACCCTGCTGGATGAAGAATACCTCGGCTTCCGGCTCCACCTGCCCGCTCAACACCTCAGCGCGGGGCTCAGCTTACTCAAAGCCCTGCTCCACGAACCCCATTTTGACCCAGAACGACTCGAGCTCGAGCGCAAGAGCCTGCTGCAATCCCTCCGGCTGGCCCACGAACAACCTGTGCGCTCCGCTCAGTTGCTGATGAGACAGGCCGCGTTTGGCCTCCACCATCCACTCGGCTGCTCAGAAGAAGGTCGAGAACAAGTGCTGCAACACCTCACGCGGGAGCAGCTCCTACACTGGCTCCGGCCTCGCTGGTCACAAGCACAGGCCCGGCTGGTGGTGGCAGGCGCGGTCAGCACCTCGGCAGCACAATCGGCACTCGGCGAGCTGCTGAGCGGATTAACCAGCGGCCACGCTCACACGTCAGCACCTCCCTGGGAAGGACTGAAGGCACCCGTCGAGCGCGTGGCGTCGCGACCCAAAAAACAAACGGGGCTGGCTCTGGCGCTCGAGGCACCCTCCCCGCTCCACGCCGACGCACCTGCCTATCGTGTGCTGGTCACCCTGCTGAGCAGCTCCAGCGGACGCATGCGGGCGGAGCTCCGAAATCGGCAAAGCCTCGCCTACAGTCTGGGTGCCGGAGACTATGGCACCTCCCAGCATAACCTGCTGGTGCTGAGCATGGCCTGCGATTCCTCCAAAGAAATGGCTGCACGCGCGGGCTTGTTACATGTGCTCGAAGGACTGGTGCTGCATCCACCCTCGCAGGAAGAGCTGGACCGCACCCGCCAGCTTCTGCTCGGACGACGGGCCACCTCCCTACAAACGCTCTCGGCACGCACAGGCTCGCTGGCGCACGCGCTCGCACGGGGAATGACCCCCCACTTCTACGACCAGTTTGAGGAACGCCTCCAAGCCGTCACCCTCGAGCAGCTCCAAGCCGTGGCCGCTCGCTGGTGTCGGCCCGAACGATACGCGCTCGGCGTCGCGCGAGGTGAAGGCGGATGAGCCCTTCCACAGTGACACCCCCTCTCATGCGCCACCCGAAGAGAGAAGGCCAGCACAGAGAAGGCCAGCACAGAGAAGGCCAGGGGACGGCATGAAGGCAGCACTCACCGCGGTGACACAGCGCGGGTTGTGGTATGTCCTGGGCTCGGTGGTCGGACGAGGATTGACCGCACTCTCGATGTTCCTGCTGGCTCGGTGGGCAGCACCCGAAGCACTCGGTGCGTTTTTTGCCGCGCTGAGCATCCAGCAGCTCTTGGTGCTGGTCTCCACGCTGGGACAAGATACGTGGCTGCTGCGCACCGTGGCGGGACTGCCTCTCGATGAGGCACACCATGCCTTTCGTTCGGCGCGGCGGCTGGTGCTGGTGGGCTCTCTCCTGCTGGGTGGGATGGGGCTGTGTCTGTTGCTGGGGCTCTCGTTTAGGCCGTTTGAAGCGGAGACGCCCCTCCCGGAGAGCTGGCAGGCTCCGATGCTGCTGCTGGTGCTCAGCCTGCCGTTTTATGGACTTCACCGGCTTCAGAGCATGACCTTGCTGGGTCGAGAAGAAACCAGGGCGGCCCTCTGGATTCGTCAGCTTGTGCAGCCGCTGGCCTTTTTGGGTGGGGTGGCGCTCCTGGGTTGGAGCGGCATCTCACGCAGCGGTTTGAGCCTCGCGGGTGCGTATGCGGGCGCAGGGGTGCTGGCGGCGCTGGCGGGTGCGTATCACGGTCGCCAGCTCAGCCGGATGCAGGGGACGAAGCTCGAGCGGCCTCTCACCTCGTTGAGGCAGCAGCTCGCACACGGTGGAGGTCTGTTGGGAGCGGGGTTGTTGGGGCATCTCCTCCTGTGGTCGGATGGGCTGCTGGTCGGGCTCTTTTGTGCCCCCGCCGAGGTGGGACGTTATGGGGTGGTCTCCCGGGTGGCGCTGCTGGGGGTGCTGCTGCTGGATGCCTTTAACTCAGCCCTCGGTCCAGCGGTGAGGCGGCTGCGAGCTCAACCGGATGCCATCTGGCGACTGTATCTGCGCACTGCCGGAACGGGACTGCTGCTCTTCCTGCCGGTGGTGGTGTGCGGGCTGGTGTGGCCTTCGACGCTGCTGGGCCTGCTGGGTGAAGGGTATGTGACAGAAACCTCAGCCTATGCGCTCCGGCTCTTGCTGCTGGGTCAAGCGGTCAACGTGGCCACTGGCGGCTCTGGACTGATGCTGGTGATGCTGGAGCGGGCGGATCTCCACCTCCGCAATAACTTATGGGCTGTTCTGAGTCTGGCGGTAGGCTGGACTTGGCTCTTGAGCCAGGGGGAGGTCAAACTCTCGGCGGTGGCTGGGCTGGTGGCGGGGGTGCTCGCGGCACTCAACCTCGTGCGCAGTGTCCAGGTGTATACGATTCTCCAGACCCTGAAGGCCAAAGGCTCGCCAGAACACCTCGGCTGATGTCACCTGACGATACACTTCCGTGAGATTTTTGGAGTGTGGCTTGCAGTTCCAGTGGTCACCTGCCTGCACCCTCGCTACCCTGTAAAGATGTGCATCGCCCAGATGTACAGGCCCCAGCGTCTCAACCTCTCGAGCCAGAGGAGGCTTCATGCTCTCAAGGAAAGTGGTGACTCTGCTCTGCCTGACCGCCCTCACCGGTCTCGGCGGATATGCCCTGCTGAGCCAGCCCGTGGCCCAGTCCCGTCCGTTCGGACAGACCCTCGTGCCGCATACCCTGCGGATCATTGACCGAGACTTTGATCAAGCCCTGGTGGTGACCACCCCCACTCAGGCCCAGCTTGACCAGCTCTCCACCTTGCTGACCGCAAACCCTCAGCTCAGCCAACAACCCCGCGTCTTTGAGCGGGTCTTCCAAGTTGAAGCCTTCCGCTTGTTAGAGGACGGCACTCAACAATCACTTCCTCGGCAAGACCTGCGCCTGAGCTGGGCCGATCCCCTCACCGGCGACCCCCAACACGTCGAGCTGCTCCGCGTCAAAACCCCAAAAGGAAACGTGCTGCTGGACCACCCCGGCGCCCTCGGCCTCCCCCTGCTCAACAACCCCGTCCAGCCTTCCCTCGCCGTCATGGAGCAAAACCATATGCTCCTGCTCGTCGATGGCCAAACGGAAAAAGTCACACCTCTCGGCGACATGCGCGCTCGCGCGACCCTGCTGGCTCAAGCACGCAGCATGAGCAACGTCTCATCGGACGGACATCCCCATGTGGCTGTACAGTGGGCCTCCCTGCCCGTGTGGAGCCCCAATGGTCAACAGCTTGCATTTCTCTCCAACCGAGAGACCGCACTGGGAGCCCTCGAGGTCTGGCTCCACCACCTTCAGACCGGGCAAGAGCAAAAGCTCTATTCTCCAGGCGAGCTCCCCATTCGGCTGCTCGACTTTGAAGCCGATGACAAACTGCTCGTCCAGGTGTATGATACCACTCCCACCGGACAAGAGAAGCTCACCCTCGGACGTATCCTGCTCCGCACAGGCACGTTTGAGCCCCTCGCCGAAGGCGATTTTATGCATCTCTCAGGAGACCGAAAAGAGCTGCTCTACATGACCGGGAAAGGGGATGGACTCACCCTGCGCCTGCTCAACCTGCGCACCGGCACACAAGACGCCCTCTGGAGCGCCCATGCCCACGAATACCCCCGCTCCTACCAAGCCACGATGTCCGAAGACGGACGGCTGATCGCCCTGGATGTGACCGATCCCGAGGCACGCCAGCGTATCTGGGTCCACGACCGAGAGCTCCAAGAGAGCCGATACTTAAGCCTGCCCGCCGAACAACAACTCAGCGGCCCGGTGCAGCTTGTAGGCCATACCCTGCTGGTGCCGCTCGAGAACCTGCGCACCCGCTCCACTCAATCTTGGCTGGTCACATTCTGAGAGGTGTATGATGAAATCTCATAAGATCTGGATGATCCTGCTCGCGCTGAGCATGTTCGGCTCCGGCACTCTGGCGGCGTATGACTACTCCGTGGTCTTCGGCAATACCACCACCGGCGCGGGGACGATCAACCTCGGCAATCCGCATAGCACGGTCTACAGCGTGAACAGCAAGTTTAGTCAGCCTCGTAATGTCAACGGCACCAACCCTCATATGGGAGTCGATCTGGCATCACCTTATGGCACCTCCGTCTTGGCGCTCTGGAACGGCTGGGTCACCCAAGCCGATGCCGCCAACTATGAGCTGTTCATCTACCTCGACCTGAACAACAACGGCAAGAAGGACGATAACGCACACGTCAAGTACGATCATCTTTCGTCTGTTTTGGTCGCCACCGGCGCGAAGATCTCCAAAGGCCAAGCCATCGCAAAAGTCGGCAACGAAGGAGGCGCTTACCCTTCTCATCTCCACTTCGGCGTGATGAAAGATACCGGCACCGATGGTTTCCCGGATGTCTGGGTCCGCAACGAACCCTACTATCGCACCGTCAGCGGCTGGGACTCCGGGCGGATGTTGGACTTCATCAGTCTCTCAGGCTGGAGCAACAACACGGCCAGCGCCTACGCTTACGCCCACGATGAAGGGGGCAAGGAGAGCATCTCGTCCGGGGATGTGGTCATCTACCACCGAAAAAAAGGTACTTCCACCTGGACGGCCACCACCGCCACCAAAAATGGAGATGTCTTCAGCACCAATCTGACCGGCAAATATACCGCCGGAACCGTCGTTCAGTGGACGATGAAGGCCAACCGCACCTCCATCAAAGGGGCCATCTCCTATTATTGGGGCTACTTCCCACCGAAGTTTTATCAACCCTCGCCAGACCCCAACAGCACAAGCTCCACCTTCGACTCCTTCGAGAACACCATCAAATGACCTCGGGTCAAGGTTGATGCACGCGACAGCTCGGCCCTCTCCGCCCTCTCCCGGCACGCTGGCCCCCCCGCTCCCAATCGTGGGAGAGGGTTAGGAATCCAGGAGCTCATGCCATGCGGAAAGGGCGACGGGAAAGAAGGCGCGTTAGGCCGCCCCCATTCCCCAGGGCATGGGCTGCTGCTGGAGGGTCTCAGGACACCCTTCCGGCACACCCCACGGCACCATCAGCCCCCCAATCCGCTCCTGCTGATGGGCCAACACACGCCAGCTCATAAAGGCCAGCCGCGACACGCCCATGCCCTCCCGTCCCAGCACGTCTTCAATCAAGGTGCGGAACATAAAAGCGCCGTAACGAGCCTGTGCCGCTCGCATCTCCGCGTGACGAGCGCGGGTGCGCGCCTGAAGATGTTCTCCGGCCAACATGTAAGCATAATGCTGCGTATACACGGTATGCCGGATCTCATCGGCGGCGATGTCCATGAGCATCATGTAGGTGCGAGGGTCTTGGGCACGGCAGGCTTCGGCGTGTGCCAAAAACCGAGGCAGGGCAAACTCCTCCAGCACCGAGTTGAAGAGTAAGATCTCGATGACCTGCGCCGGATCCTGCACCGCTTCAGGCGGAAGGTTGAGCACCTCCGCCAGCCCTCGATTGCGCTGAAAATAGTATTCCTGGGGCTCTAGGGAGGTGGGCAAGGAGGTCACTTCTTGGCCCAGCTCGCGGATGCGTGCGCGCAGGAGCCCCGCATGCCGCCCTTCATCGGCTAAGTGTTTTTTCACCAAGCTCTTAAGTGGACCATCGGAGAGCCCTCGAACCAGCACCTTCAGCGGACTGATCTCGGAGCGTTCTTCGCTGACCAAGTAGAGGCTGAGCATACGGCCCAAGCCCACCGGGTTCTGGTTGAAGCAGCTAAAAAAACGAACCATCACCTGCTGTTGCAGTCCCACGGCAAGTCCTCCGAGTGCTCAGCGTTTGGTAAAAGACAGAAAGGTATAGGTCAGAAAACCTTCTCGACTGACCAAGCCCACCAGCTTCATCGTCGCCATACGCGCCAGCTTGTCGGGGAGCGGCAAGGCCGTCTGCCAAAAGAACGTCACCCGCGACGGATAGGTGGGCAGGGTATTCTCGGTGACGTCTCGTTCTTCGACCTCGGAGAAGCCCACCTGCTGGGCCAGGCGCTGATAGTCGGCGAAGGTGATGAACTTCATATGCCCCAGCCAACGAAAAAGTGAACGATCCAACAAGGGCCGCTGCACCTGCAAAAACCAGGGACTACGCTTGAGCAGATAGTCGCAGATCACCAGCTTTCCTCCCGGCTTGAGCACCCGGAGCGCTTCCCGCATAAACGCCTCGCGTGTGGGAAAGTGGAAGATACACTCCACGGCCAGCACTCGGTCGAGACTGTTATCGGGCCAGGGGAGCGCGGTGGCACAGCCTGCTTGGACCTCCACGCTGTTGCCGGGACGAGGCTGGACATGCCGACGGGTCACATCGGCCAAACGTGGATCGCGGTCGAGCCCCAACAGGGCCACATTCGAGAGCCGCTGGTTGAGCCCTCCCAGGGTGCCTCCCAGTCCACAGCCCACATCCAGGATGCGCATGCCATCTTGCACCGCTCCAAAATCCATTAAGGCGCGGTCCAGTCGCTGCATCGATGGATACAGGGTCTCGAGAGAGGCGGAGGCTTGACGGGGATCGTCCCAATAGCCCCAATGGTTGAGATCTCCCAGCGGCTCAATCCAGGGCTCCCGCTGAAGTCTCGCTTCGAGGATAAAATCAAAATAGCGGGTCTCTTGTGTGTTCATCCGTGCCCTCTCTGGAGACAATAGACTGGAGACAATAGACGGCTGCCATGACCCAACGTTTGACTCCTTCAGACGCTGAGCTGAGGCTGGACGGAGGTCCAAGGCATCTCCAACCTGGAGGATGTCTCGGTGCGATGCTGTCGCTGAAAGGTCTGCAAGCCGGGGCTCTCTTTGGCCAGCACTGCTTGAGCCACATGCCGACTGGCCATGCCATTCATCAGACTAAAGAGCGCCGCGCGCATGGCTTTGGGGTTGAGTCTCAACACATCGTAGAGCATGCGCATGAAGACGCGGCGGTCGGCGGCATCACTCTCGAGCATCATCTTGCGGAAGAGTCGCGCTAAGATGGCAAGCTGTTTACGGGAAGGGCGATGATGGGCCACAGGGCTCACGTACTCCACCTGGCTCAAGTATTGGCGGAGTCGGCGCTCCATATTTTGGGCGCTCCAGACTTTTTCGACGAACTGCAAGTGTCCGTATAAAAGGGATTCCCTTGTAAAATTCACGGGATAAAAATTCGGCATCATCGGAGAGGGATCGGAGAGACGCACCTCCTCGGGCACCAGTCGGCCTTCTTCTTTCATGCGATGCCAGAACTGAGTATGCGGAATGGCTGTCAAGATATTGCAGCGGGTGACCAGCAGTGGGGTCTCATTGATGAAGGTCAACTGTTCGTCAAAGATCGTCGGGTCGTCGTTGTCAAAACCGGTGATCAAGCCCGTCACGGGGACAATGCCAAAGGCTCCAATCCGCTGAAGATCACTCTTCAGATCGCGGATATAGTTCTGAGGCTTCTGGCATTCTTCCAGGGAGACTCGTCGAGGAGTCTCCACACCAATAAAGACTGCAACAAAGTTGGCATCGGCGAGCGCACGCAGCAGCTTATCGTCATGTGCCACGTTGATGGTGAGCTGCGCAATCAAGGCAACCGGACGCGGCAGCTCCTGCTGAAGCACTTTGAGCCGCTCCAGCAGCTTTCGAGCGTACCCTTTGTTTCCAATGAAGTTATCATCCGAGATGAAGATGGTCTCGATGCCACCCAACGCTTGACGCCGGATGTCTTCCACCACAGTCTCGATGGGCTTGGAGCGGGGCGAGTGGCCATTAAAGACGATCACGTCACAGTATTCACAGTCAAACGGACAGCCACGAGTGGTCTGCACGGTGCCGTCGGCATAACGGCTGAGGTCCAACATCTCCCAGCGTGGAACGGGAGAGAGGGCCATATCGATCTTCTCGGGCTGCTCGTAGCGGCTTTTGGCCTGCCCTGCTTGAAACTCGCGGAGAAACTGAGGCCACGTCAGCTCCGCTTCTCCAACAAAGAGGTGGTCCACAAAAGTACACTCGTGGGGTGCTGTGGAGGCTTGAGGCCCTCCCAATGCCACTGGAATACCACGCGCTTGAAATCGGGCGGTAATCCGTTTGACCTCCTGGAGCTGATTGGTATAGGCCGTCAACACCACCAAGTCACACGCCTTGTCGAAGTTGATGGGCGTGCCTGCGTTGTTGTCCACCAGCTCCAGCTCGATCTCGGGAGGGGTTAAGGCGGCCAGCGTCACCAATGCGATGGGGGGCATATACGCATCCACCCCCAATACATCAATGGCTCCAAATCGGTCGAGTGAGTCCACATGGTGGCGGCTGCTCCACCAGGGCAGGAGTCCCCAGTACAGATCGGAGAAACGAGGGTGAATCATATAAATCTTCATGTGACCTCCAAAGGCCCTCGAGGGGCGGTCTGGGGTCTGGGTGTGGCAAGCGGCGTTCTCAGGGGGGATCTTTTAGGGAACTTTTGGATATTTTTTGTACACTTAAAAAGATCTTTCTTTATAAGCACTTACATTTCCGTTTTTGGGGGCGTGTGTTTGACAGGGGTGGCAGGGTGCCGAATTGCTTAACCTTCGTCCAGGGTTTGTAACGCAGGTTTAAAGTCTCGAGGCATGCAGGGTGTCGGAAACAGGCTCCCAGAGCACGCCAGACGCAGCCTTTTTTCCCGCCCAAGCCCTCCGAACCGCTCCAGAACGGCGACAGAACGGCCTCCGCACCGCACCAGAACGGCCTCTGCACCGCATCAAACACTTCGGATGACCCCAAAGGACCGGCTGGAACAGTTCTTGCTACCGCTCAGACGTCCCTCCACTTTTTGCCCGGAGCGTGTATGCATGAGCCTCGCTTAAACTCAGACCTGCTGGACCGCCTCAATGAGGCCAGCGTGCGCAAACGGCACTATCCCTTCGAGACGGTGCATATTGACTGGCAGGTGCCCATCACGGATGAATGGCTCTACTGTCCTGAGTCAGGGGTTCCGTTTTTCAGCATGCCGGAGTACGAGCGTTTTACGCCCTCGGAGCGGGTCTTTCTCTCACGCTGTCGTTCAGCGTCGATGGCGGAAGCGGGCATCCAGCTCGAGCAGATCCTCATCGAAGGTCTGACGCGGCTGGTGCGCTGTTATGATCCACGCTCGCCGCTCTACCGGTTTATGATGCATGAGCTGGGAGAAGAAACGCAGCATGTGCTGATGTTTTCGGCTTGGCTCAAGAAGCTGAACCTCCCCACACCGCAGCTCGACCCACAACTTCGGGTGGCGTTGCCAATCTTGGGACTGCTGGCGTCTCGACAGCCGGTGCTCTTTTTTATGGTGGTGCTGACAGGGGAGCTGACCACCGATGTGATCCAGGCCGACGCCATCCGAGACGAACGACTGCATCCCACCCTCCGCCAGCTCGTGCGCCTGCATCATGTAGAGGAGCTGCGCCACATCAGCTTTGGGAAGGAGTTTGTCCGGCAGGAATATCAGGCGCTGCCACGCGCAGAACGAAAGCTGATGCGCTCGCTGGCACCGGTGATCGCCAAAGCAATCGGTCAGTCACTCTCGCGGGTGCCCGCGTATGAGGGCTTACCGGCATGGGTCTCGCCCAAGCTCTTGGCTCAAGCCGCTCACGCCAACGCTCGACAGGAGATGCTCTCGAAGGCATTTCGCCCGCTGATGGGCTTCATGGAAGAGGCCGAGATCCTCACAGGGGCAGAACGAGGACTCTGGCGAGCAGCAGGATTTGAGACGCCAGCGTGAGCGAATATTCGTGTGGTGGACATGGACAGTGGACCGTTTTACTTTCTTGCGCTGCTGTTTTGCACCGCTGTTTTTGCTGAAAGGACGCTGTCCTTTCAGACTTTCCCGCAAGGGATTCCATCCCTTGACCCGTGTTTTGCTTTTTGGTTTTTTGCGCTGCCTATTTTTGCAAAGAGGGCGCTGCCCTCTCTGCACGCTCCCGCAAGGGATTCCATCCCTTGACCCGTGTTTGGTTTAGGACAGCACTTGAAAGGGATCGTGATCTTCCTCACTGAGCCAGATGTGTACATCTTGGAGTCGTGGCTCGAGCTGTCCTTTCAAATATCTTAACCAGGCGCGTTCACTATTTGAATGCAGCGTACACACCACGGTCATCCCTGCTTTTGCGGCTTTGAGTGCATCATGATGTCGAATTTCTCCGGTCAGATACAGCTCGACCTTTGCCCTGAGAGCATCCTGGATCAAGTCTCCACAAGCGCCTGCGCCCACGGCGATTTTTTGCACCTCTCCTTCAACGGGGCCTGCCACCAGGAGCTGTTGTAGTCCGAGTCCTTTCCGAATCCGTTCCAGGAGGATCGTTCGTGACACCCGCTCGACCGTTCCGACGCGACCCAGTCCACGGTTTCCGCTGGGGAGATGCAGTGGGTAGAGGTCAATGGCGGGTTCTTCATACGGATGCACTGCGCGGAGCGCCGCCAGCACGGGCTCGATCTTGTGCGCTGGGACGGGCACCTCAATCCGCACCTCGGGGACACGTTCGAGCTGTCCCGCTTTCCCGACGGTGGGTAAGGTGCCGGGTTGACCGTAGAACGTCCCGATGCCTTCCGACTGAAAGGTGCAGGACGAGTAATTTCCGATCCAGCCGGCTCCCGCCTGACATACGGCTTGGCACACCAGCTCTCGTTGAGCCTCTGGCACCGTGAAGACCATTCGGAAGCTGCTTTCCTTCGAGGGTGAAGGGCGGAGCGGTCTGCGTTCGATCATCCCGACCACATCCGCCAGGAAGTCGTTGGTGCCTCCGGGGGCGACATCTGCCGCCGTATGAGGGCTGTAGAGGGCGATGCCCGACTGAATCGCCTGAAAAACGAGGCTATCGGGACTCAAGCGTTTGAGCGGTTCAAAGATGGGGGGATGATACGCGATCACCAGGTCACAGCTTCGCTCGAGGGCTTCTTGAGCGACCTCTGGCGTATAGTCGATGGTGAGCAGGATATTGTGAACGGGGTGGCGAGGATTTCCCACCAGCAACCCGACATTATCCCAAGATTCGGCGTCGCGCAGGGGGGCGAGTGCGTCGAGCACCGGCAGAAGCTCTGAGAGCAGCATGGAAGCCTCACGAGGGGGTTAGAGCGAGCGACGAAACGGTCTCTCCGCTGTTTTTTCCGTATTATATAAGCAAATGTGAGGGAGAGAACAACAGACGTTAGGCCATAAAGCCGGAGGGAGAAGACCAGCCTTTCTCTTCACGCGCCCTCGGTCTTAGGTGATGTGTGGGAGTGCAGCGGGCTCCAGATGTCCTCTTCTGTCGTAAGCCAGGGGACTCCTCCGAAGTGGCCATGAAGGTAAAGGGTCTCCCGGTCGGCTTCGGCGCGCACCTTAAAGTCGCTGAGCGCGATGAGCTGAGTCATGCCCTCTCGGGATTTTTCTGTCAGCCAGATGCTATCACGGCGAAGGTGCGAGAGCCTCAGCAGGGTGGCATCATGCGTGCTGAAGAGGAGCTGCGCTGCGTGTGGATTATGCGTGGGGTTTGTAAAGAGCTGCACCAGCCGGGTGGAGAGCAGCGGATGAAGGGAGCTGTTCAGCTCATCGACGATCAGGGTTCCCCCCTGCTGGAGGACTTGGTGGACGGGCCCGAGCAGTCTCAGCAGCGTTCGAGTACCTCGGCTCTCGAGGTGGGTCTCAAACGCGACAGGTTCTTGCCCTTGGCCTCGGTGGGTGAGCTGAATCTGGCGGGTTTCAAAATGGGTCTCTTTCCCGAGCTTTTCGCGCAGTGTCTCCCACTCTTTGCGTAACCTCTCGGGAACCTCTGGTGTACTATCCACGACTTGGAGCTCCATGACCCCTGTAGCCGCCGCCCGGAGGAACTGGGTGGCCCAGACACGAAGGTTATCATCCTGCTCATAAGCGTCAAGCGCCCTGGGGCTGAGTGGGAAGTCCTCCATGCCAGCAGTGATCAACCTATCGCGGAGGGCATGATAGAGCGTGGTGAGCTGCTCGTGATTGTTCATAGCAGCGGCGGACAAGAAGAGACTATTCTTTCGAGTTATCTCTTCAGTGCGCTTGTTATGCCCCTTAAGATACTTACCAAAATAGAAGCTGGGATCCTCGTCATGTTTGCGGTGAAACCAGACTTGTCGTGCATGGGTGGGGTAGGCATACAGCCACTCCTCGAGAATCTGGCTTGTGTTGTAGCAGAAGCCGTAGAGATAGCGTGTGCCGGAGAGAAACAGCTCCAGCTCAAACCGAGTGGGTTCATGCTTTGCATGAGGGCTCAGTCGAAAGGGTTCATGGGGCAGCCGTCCCTCGATCTCGCCGTCCTTGTGTGAGTGCAAGATCATGTGGCGCATGAGGCCGAGCCCCTTCAACAGGTTTGATTTCCCGGAGGCATTGGCACCGAAGATCCCCGCAGTGGGCAAGACCTGTTCGTCCTTTCCGGCGATACGGGCAGAGAGGGGTTGAGGGTCATCTTTCAGCTTGCTCGCCCGCATCAAGAGGGCTTGAGGTTCATAAATCGAACGAAAATTCTGAACCGTGAAGCGAAGCAACATATAATCCTCATCCTGAAGCGGGAGCGTGCGTGTGGAAGCCGCCGATGTCTTCCGATGGAGGTATCTATAATCCCTCGAAGGGGCATTTAGAAGAGGTTTATGCAAAATTTCTGCACAAACGGCATCTGGAAGGTGTTTTGCGCTGCCTTGAGCCTGCTGACGGCCTGTGCGCCGCCCGGCTGGGAAGTGGAGACCGATGCCCGTTTAATTGCCGGCCCCGTGATTGAGCAGGGCCAGCTTTTTGTGACCGTCTCTCGTTTTGACGTGGTGAGGCAGCTTCGTGCCTATTCTCCGCGTACCGGTGAGGAGCTGTGGCAGGTGCCGCTCTCGAGCTGGGACGACTGTCCGCATCTGACTGCGCGTGACGAGCGGGTGGTGGTAGCGTGTGGAGAGACGGTGCTGGGGTTTGAGCGGGTGACTGGCCTTCGCCAATGGTCTCATCATTTTGAGGGACCGGTTCAGCAGCTCCTGAGTGGACGAGAGCCGATGTTGCTCGTGAGTGCGCGGGTGCAGGAGCGGGAGCTGGTGCTGAAGGCCCTCGACAGTGTGACCGGTCAGGAGAAGTATGCCCTGCGTTTGAAGCCCGATGCGCGGGTGCTGCGTTTTCCCAAACGTCTGGTGATTCAGGAAGCCCAGCGCTTGCGGGGCCTGGAGCTTGAGCGTGGCGATCCGCTCTGGGAGGTGCCCTGGAGCTCGGTCGATGGGGAGCTCAAGGCGTCCGAAGGTATGTTGGTGGTGCTCTCCGCTCGGGGAGTGGCGGGCTGGGATGTGGAGACCGGTGCGCAGCGGTGGGTATTACCGACCGAGGGCCGGGTGAGCCCCTCCCTTCAAGACGGGCTCTTGGTGTACGCTCAAGCGGGCCAGCTCATGGGGGTTGACCTGATGACGGGTCAGACGCGCTGGAGCCAGCGTATGGCGGGTGTGATCTCATCTCCCTTGCTGACCCATGAAGATGTGTTTGTGCATACGGCGGGTGGAGCCTTGAGGGTTCACTCGGCGGTGGATGGGGTGGAGCGGTGGTCCGCGATGGTGGGAGCACCGGGAAGTTATCCCGTGGTAAACGATCTGTATTATGCCTGGGTGGGGACGGGGCAGGTGCATGTGGTGGATCTCAAAGCCCGTCGGCGCATCCAGCGTGTGGAGCTGGACCTGATGCCAGAGCCCGAAGGAGTCGATCCAGATCGGATGGTGGAGCAGCCCTTAAAGCTGGAGGGAGATCGTCTCTACGGGATACAGCAGCGGCGGCGTCTGTTCATGGTTCAAGTGGGGGGATGAAGGCGCTCCGCGCGGGCGTCTAAAAAATGCGGGTGAGACTGAAAAAGATGTTGACGTTTCCCAGGCGGGCGGGTATAACTACAACATCTTCAGCGCGGCGCTCTGGACGGCAACGAAATGAGACGCCAGCAGCGGGCGGATAGCTCAGCTGGTAGAGCATCGGTCTTACAAACCGAAGGTCGCAGGTTCGAGACCTGTTCCGCCTACTACGCTGAAGAGCAGGTTGAAGTAACTGTTCGCCTGTGTAAGTTTTTTTGGGGTGGTAGCTCAGACGGTTAGAGCGCCGGCCTGTCACGCCGGAGGTCGCGGGTTCGAGCCCCGTCCGCCCCGCCAAGTTAAGGATCACAGGCTTTTGCTTGTGGTCCTTTTTCTTTTTGCCCTTCCCCTTTCGGAGTCCACATGCGTAAAACCCTGTTCCTTTTCAGCCTCGCTTGTGGTCTCTTCTCTGGCTCCGCTTCTGGCTCTGCTTCCCCTGCTGCTCATCCTGCCGAGGCCCTTTACACCACCTATTGCAGCTCTTGTCATGGCGTGACGGGGCTCGGCGATGGCAAAACCTCTCAGCTCTTTCAGCCCAACCTGCGACCTCTGCATCAGGCCATTGCCGGTCAGAAAGACGACGCCATCCTCTTGGTCCTCGAAAAAGGCAGGGGCCAGATGCCCGGCTGGGAGAACGTGCTCAAGCTCGACCAGCGAAAGCAGCTCCTCGACTACATGAAGACCTTTGAGAAAAAGCTCGGCAAGACCCCGTAACACCTTTGCCTGGCTGACGGACCTTCCTCAACATGGAGCGAACTTCCCGGGCGTGGTGCGCGTGTGCGTGTGCGGGCGTGCGTGTGCGGGCGTGATGCGCGTGTGCGGGCGTGATGCGCGTATGCGTGCGTGATGCGCGTGTGCGTGCGTGATACATGTACGGCAGTAGAAGCGGACGAGGCGGGTGACGCGGGTGAGCGCTCGGAGGGTGTGGGCTTACTCCTTGAGCAGCCGTTTGATTTCCCCTTCGAGGTAGGTCTCGGCATCTTCTTTATAGGCTTCGCCCATCGAGACAATTTTGCCGTCTTTATCGATGAGGAACACGGTGGGGAGCTGGCTGACCCCATACCGTCGAGACACCACTTGAAAGCGATCTCTCAACACGGGATAGTTGACTTTTTCGTTGTCGAGAGACTCATAGACAAACTGCGGATCGTTGCGGTCGAGACTGACCATCAGCACCATCACGCCGCTGTCTTTAAACTTTTTATGGAGCCGTTGGAAGGTGGCGAGCTCTTTCCAGCTCCGTTCGTTCCAGCTTGCGGCAAAACCGAGCAGCAAGGCTTTGCGAGGTTGTTCCGCTCCAAATCCGACAAACGTGTTGAGGGTGATGGTGGGAGTCTTCGAGAGCCGGATGGCGATGTCTTCGTTATAGGCGCGCAAGCTGAACACGGGGGCATCGTCGCCCAGACGTGGGGCCAGCTCCGGCGGTCCAAACGGCTTGATGCGATTGTCGGGCTCCACCGCGTTGAGCCGGAATGGAACCGCCAACATCACCCACAGAACCATCAGAGTCGAGAGCAGACGCATAAAAATCCTCATGAGCGAGCACACGTTGGAGGCTCAGACGCGCACCAGCAAGGCCGTAATGTTATCGTGTCCGCCGTTGAAATTGGCGGTTTTAATCAGCTCTTGGGCCAGTGGACGGAGCGCCGACTGTCCTTGAATCAGCGCGGCCATTTCTCCATCATCGACCTCACCCCACAGCCCATCGGAGCAGAGCAGGAACAGGTCTCCGCTCTGGAGATCCTGCCGGGTAATGTCGATCTCCACATTGTACTCCTTGCCCACCGTTCGGATGAGAATGTTGGAGTGTGGATGGTTTTTGGCTGCTTCTTTTGAAATTTTGCCCATCGCCACCAAGTTGGCCACCAGAGAATGATCCTGTGAGATCTGATGGAGCTGCGAGGCGCGGTACAGATAAGCCCGACTGTCTCCCACATTGGCGATAAAAGCCGTGCGGTTTTTGTAGATCAGGACGGCCACCAAGGTGGTGCCCATGTCCGAACGTCGCGAGTTGGCAAAATCTTTGATGGCTTTATTGCCTTCCTGGAAAGACTGATCCAGGAGCTTCTCAAGCGATTCTTCATCGAGGTGGACTCGCCCGGCCAGTCGTCGCCGCGCACCGGCCAGGAGGGTCGCGACGGCCATCTCGCTGGCCACTTCGCCGCTGTCATGGCCACCCATGCCATCGGCCACCGCATACAGCCACAGCTCGTCAGAGAGCTTCTCCCAGCCCCAGTGATCTTCGTTGAGCGTGCGGAACATACCGACATCACTCATGCCCGCCACTTCATGGGGGGAGGGCTGACGCGAGAGCTTCCGCAAAGCGTCTTTGGCACGGCTGATCAGCTCTTGAGCACGGATAAACTGCCCATCACAGGCTTGATCGAAGACCCAGCGCAGGTCCGGCAGCTCCGCCGGGGTGAACTCGCGCAGGATGCGCCCCAGCCGCTCAAAATCGTCTCGTCGCGCGTCATCGTCGAGCGGCTTTCCAAGCAGGCTATGCACCTCGAGGTCGTGCAGCAGGAGCTGTGAGCCACGGATCAGCACATGCTCCTTGCCCAATGTCTGGAGCTTCACCCCGTTGGTGTGAAGATATTCCAGCGTCTCGGCACCTCGGGAGAGCATCTCCACCAAGTCTGCCGCCGAAAAAGGGCTCGACAGCTCGTTGATGAAGGGGTCCGTGACCAGCTCGCTGAGGGTGAAAAGTCGCTGGCCATCCTGAAAGACATCGTAGACGCGAGCCAAGCCGGAATGGTTCAGCCCCAAGTCTTGCAGGTCCAGGTAGGTCTGATAGCTGCCACGCCAACGCTCCGAGAGGAGAAATTGCCGTTCGCCCAGCTCGGAACCACACTCCTGGCAGACCTCGGCGTCCAGCTCGTTGGCGTCAAAACCACATTCCCAGCAGTGACGCCCGCCGGAGATATCCGCCCAGCTTGCCACGTACTGATTACGTGCTTCGTTGCCCCGTAGGTAACGCTCGATCTTATACTTCTGCTGGATGACGGTTCCGCCCGGGAAGGGAGCAAGGCGTCCACGGCTATTGAGTGCTCCCAGAAGGGCCTGCGATTCTGCCTCAATCTTCGCCTTACGTGCGCGTGAGTCTTCAACGGTTCCGCGGCTCATCTGCACCCAATCTTCCTATGCCATTCCGGGTGAGGGAGGCATCTGGTGGTGAAATGCTGGTCAGTGTTTTCACATCTTATATGAGGCTTCAACCAGGATCAACAGGGATTTTCTTGACTTCCCTGGGATGCCCGGTTACAGTCCGGGCCAAAATCCAAAGCATGGCTGCACCTTAAACTGTTTGTCAAAAAGGCCGTTCTCATGTCGCCTCGTCCCTTGTCTTTTAAGCTCGACGCCACGGATCACACTTCTCAAGCCCGTGCAGGGGTCATCAGCACCCCACATGGTCCCTTCAAGACCCCCATCTTTATGCCCGTGGGCACTCAAGGAGCCGTGCGCAATCTCACCCCCGATCATGTGGTCGGCGCAGGTGCTCAGATCATTCTTGCCAACACTTATCACATGAGCATTCGACCCGGAGAGGATCTCGTCAAAAAAGCCGGCGGGCTCCACAAGTTTATGGGCTACAACCTCCCCATTCTCACCGATTCCGGCGGCTTCCAAGTCTTCAGCCTGCCCAAGACCCACATCTCCGATGAAGGCGTCCGCTTCCAGTACGAGGTCAATGGCCAAGAAATCCTGCTCAACCCAGAACGGTCCATGCAGATTCAACAAGCACTCGGCGCCGATATCGCCATGGTCTTCGATGAGTGCGCCCCCTTCCCCTGCTCCTATGAGTATGCCGTTGAGTCTCTCGAGCGCACCACCCGCTGGGAAGCCCGCAGCAAAGCCGCTCACACCCGCCCCGACCAAGCACTCTTTGGCATCGTCCAGGGCTCCATGTTCGCAGACCTGCGCCGCCGCTCCGCCCGTGAGATCATCAACATCGGCTTCGATGGTTATGCCATCGGCGGCCTCTCCGTCGGTGAGGGCCTCGAGACCATGTGTAAGGTGCTCGACTGGGTGATGCCCGAGCTGCCCGAGCTCCAGCCACGCTACCTCATGGGGGTGGGCCTGCCCGAAGACATGCTCGCCGCCGTCGAACGTGGTGTGGATATGATGGACTGTGTGATCCCCACGCGCCACGCTCGAGGAGGCATCCTCTATACCTTCCAGGGCCGCATGCGCATCCAACATGCACGCTATCGACGCGACCTCTACCCCATTGACACGTCTTGCACCTGCTACACCTGCAAGACCTTCAGCCGCGCCTACCTCCGCCATCTGTTTATGATCCGCGAGGTGCTCGCCACGGCGTTGTGCTCCATTCACAACATCCACTTCTACTTGCAGCTCATGGGACGCGCACGCCAAGCCATCCTCGAGAACCGCTTTTCAGAGTTCAAACGCGCCTTTCTCGAGCAGTATAAACCCGGAGACGGCATCGGCGAAAAAGACGACGATGACGCCGCCGAGCTGCTCGACGAACACGACGAGAAGGGCATGGAAGAACCACCGCGCAAAAAAGCAGCCAAATCAACGGCTTCAGCCGACTCCGCCCCCTCACACGAGGGAGCCAAGAGTGCGCCTCCCAAAGCACAAGCTGCCAAAGCACAAGCTGCCAAGAGCGCTCCTCCCAAAGCACAAGCTGCTCCTGAGAGCACCCAAAAACGGGGCGGGAAAGTCGGAGGGATCATCGATAAAGCAAAAGGAAGCCTCGGAGGACGCAACGTCTCCAGCTCCAAAGTGGGTGCCGGAGCAGGTCGAGGTGGAAAAGCTCCCACGTCTGGATACGACCCGCTGAACGAAGACGCCCGCGACCTCCGCTTGGAAAAAGAACGCTTCGAAAAAGCTCAACAGCTCACCGCTGCCAAAAACGCAGGGACCAAGTCCAAGAAGAAGGCGTAAATCCCTCGCGCCCACGGATTTTCACACCCTCGCGCCCACGGATTTTCACACCCTCGCTCCAGAAGAGAGCCGGATTTCAGCCCTACACTCAACCGTGAGCAAAGAGGTTGTTCCAGCGGAGCTCATGGGCTTCGTCCACCGGGCGAACCTTGAGACCCACCCCGATGCCACCTGCTTGGTGCTCTCGTTCTTCCTCCAGGCGGATCACACGGCCTCGCAGCTCGATGGGTTCTCCTCCGGGCACGCGGATGCGCACCCGTACCCGTGCGCCCACCCGAGGACTGGCTGCCGATACAAACAAGATCCCACCCAAAGACAGGTTGAGCACCAACAGCGAGGTCCAGCCCACATGACTCTCGCGGTCCTCGAGATAGCCCTCCAGCGCCCGCTCGATGCGAGGCGAAGCGCGGCGATCTGTGCGGGCCAGCAGCCCTTTCACCAAACGACGGGGCAGCTCCAGCACTTCTCCCGCCCCGCTGAGCGCCTTCGTCAGCAGCTCCCGTGGAGGCTCCGGCAGCTCGAAGAGCGGAAGTTTTTCCGCTGTCAGCACCTCCAGAGCCGCTTGCATGCCCGAGAGCACCGCCCCTTCCAGGCAGGCCAGATCCACCGGCTGGCGGACCCAATCCCCCGCCAGCAGGAGATTGGCGTAAGGTGAACGAGGCATCGGCCTCAGCGCCCACGAGCCCGTCTGGTGGAGCAGGCCCGGACGTTCCTCAAACCGCACCAGCGTGTGATGGGCCACCCAGTCGGATCTCAGCTCGGGAAACATCACCCGCAGCTCGCGCAGTACCAGCGCCAGCACATCCGCGCTCGAGAGCTGAGTATATGCCTCGAAGCGGGTGAGTGTGCAGCTCAGCAGGCAGGCCACCTCGGGACGCGCGGTGCTCGGGGCCTTCCATGCCACCACGTAGAGCCCGAGTGCAGACTCGCTGTAGACCATCGGAAGCTCGGGTGTCTCGAGCGGTTTCTTCAGCTCGAGCAGGAGCGTGGCCGTGGGCTGGGTTCTCAGGCGGCTCAGATCCCGGAAATAATGAAACTTGAGCATTTCTTGAGTGCAGAGGGGCAGCAGTCGCTCCACCGGCAGCGCCGAGACGATATGATCCGCCGTGAGCCGTTCTTCTCCGACCCAGACCGCATCCAGCCGGGTCCGTCCTGGCTCCAGTCGGGTGACTCGAGCCTGTGTGCGGATGTGGCCTCCATAACCCTCGAGCGCCCGTGCGAGGGGTTCGATGAAGTCCTCGGTGGCGGCATGTTCAAACATCCCCAGGGTTTCCGAGAACCCCATTCGGCGACGCATCACCGCTGCTGCTGTCCGCACCGAGATGCTGTGACCGGTCGTCAGCAGGGCCTGAAAGCTATACGGATCCAGCATGTGCCGCAAAAACGGATGCATCGACGCATTAAACCCCACCCCCCAGGCATTGAGCGAGAGCTGATCCAGCTCCTCGAGCCGCTCCCCCTCAAACGACGCCAGGGTGTGCATGAGGACGCGGGTGGCACTGCGCTCTTGAAGGTCGAGCTCAGGATATCGCTCGAGAGGTCCGAGTCGCTGAAGTGGCTTCCATGTTTGTAAAAGGCGAGGCAGGCGTACCTGCTGCTTCTGACGAAAACCGGTGGTACGAGAATAGACCGCCAGACCTTCCACCGCCTTGAGCTGGCCCTGAGCACCCACCCGCTCGAGAAGCTGACGAGTGGCCACATACCACGCGGGGATAAACACATCTGAGGTGCCCAACCAGCTCTGAAAAGGATCCTGCCATGCGCGTGTGCGCCCTCCGACATGGGCGCTGGCCTCGAGCACTGTGACCTTGAGTCCCTGCTGGCTGAGCAGGAGTGCGGCGGTGAGTCCTGCGGGGCCTCCTCCCAGCACCAGAACCGACGACGAATGCGGCATGAAGTCCTCGTATCCCTGAAATCGGCTCAGACGATGGCTGAAGCGCCGGTTTTGACCAATCCGTCCAGCAATCCCGTGAGGTTTTGGAGCTGAGCGACCACATCGGCGGCCCGCTTGAGTCCGGCGTCCTCTTTCTCGAGCTGCGTTTTGACCTTCTGGAGCTGTGCTTGCGCCTGCACATACGCGGGGGAGCTGGCATTAAACTGAGCTGCCGTGAGGCTCACCAGCGCCGCGCGGAGCTGCTGCGCCTGCTGGAGATACGCTTTTCGTTCTTCTTCGGGCACCGCACCATCCATCGAGAGGTCGAGGCATTGTTCGGCCAACCAGCGGAGATTATCAAGCATGGTGAACACTCCCACGGTAGGATGTGAGGCCATCCTACTCAAAATGCCGTTACTTGTCTTGGAGCTGACTGTGGAGCTCTGAGATCGCTGCCGCTGCACTGCTGGCTTGGCGACTGAAGACCTCCAGTGCGCTGGCCACCTGCGCCAGATCCTGTGGTTTTCCTTTGGAGCTGGCATAGACCACCAGCGCCTGATGCGCCTGGAGCATCCCATTCACCAGCGAGACCGGACTGTTCAGCAACGCCGCCTCATATTTTTCGATGGAGCCCTTCAGCGTGCTGAGCACCTCCTGCCGCTCCTTGATGCTGAGCTGTCCGACGTTGCTGTTGTAGAACATCATCTGCTCCGCGAAGACCGTCTTGAGCCCGCTGAGCTGTACCGCCTCGAGGCTCTTGAGGTCTTGATAGAGCAACCCCAAGAGCTGTTGTACTGCCGGAGCGCCCTCCGTGAGCGCCTTTTGCACCGCTTCGTCTCGTTTTTGAGTCAAGAGCAGCTCTCCAAACACGCCGGTGAGCTTCGACACTGGCCCTACATACTGGAGCGCCGTGGGATCCAGCGTGCCTTGAGACTGGCTGAGTTGTTCAAACGCGGCGGGCAGAGGCTTAAACGCTTCGCCCAGGGCTGCCGTCTGGGAGGCAAAATCGGCGGGGGCCGTGGAGCCTGCCAGTGACGCGAGCTTCTCGCCGTAGGCCGCCAGCAGCTCGAGGGTGGCCAGTCGTTGTTTGATCGACGCCAGCGAAAATCGGCCCTGGAGGGGAGTGGGTATTCCTGCTTCTTGCCAGAAGACCGGTTTGCCTCGATACGCGGCGCTGTTCAGGTAGATCTCACGCTCGAGCTGGTTGAGCCCGGCATAATACGTGCCCAGGGTGCTCGAGGCACTGGTGACACTGGCCTGAAACGTGCCGATGGTCTCTGGGAGCTTGGGTGTGGCACATGCGATGAGCCAGAGGCTGATCCCACCGATCCACATCGTCGCCTGACGTATCCTGAGCATAGGGCCTCCTGAGGGTGTTTGACGGAAGGATATCGTAAGGTCGCATGAGCGCCAAGTGTTGCATGGGCTTTCCGCTCAAAACAGAGTCAACTTTTTCCTCAGGGTGGCGAAACAAAAAGGGTAGCGCAGACTTCAGCCTGACGTTACCGTATAAGCAGCATTGTGCTGAGTATTTCAGCAGGGCTAAAAATGCTATCTTAAGAGCCTTTATGAAGGGGAGCGGTCACGCTCTTTCCTGCTGAGCCGTTCTGTGCGGCGTGATGAGCACGTCGTGCAGTGATCCACCGTCATCTATGGATGAAGAGGGGTACGCATGAAAACAAACACTCGTTGGTATTTGGCAGGCAGTGCCGCATGTGTGATGAGCTTGGGACTGATCATGGGCTGTGCTCATGAGCTGGACAGCGACGACAGCGTCGGCTTGGCCGCTCAGAGTTTGGTCGATGATGACTTTGATGCCGCTCAAGACGAGCTGGACGCCAAGCCCTTCACCCTTGAAGGTGTGACCTACGCCAGCCAGCGTCACTTCATTGAGGCCGGTAAGCGCTGCGGCGTGAACCCCTCCCACGATGACGTAGAGCGTATGGAGCTGGATTTTGAAGAGCGCCAGCTCGAAGCCGCTCGTACCAACGCGCCGATGGTCACCGGTGGCGTGATCCCCGTCTATTTCCATGTGGTCAACAAAGGAACGGGTATCGCCAACGGAGACATCTCCCAGCAGATGATCAACGACCAGATGGCGGTGCTCAACGCGGCCTACGCAAAATGGGGCTGGAGCTTTAACTTGGTGGCGGTGGATCGTACCACCAATGCAAACTGGTACACAAACTGTTATGGTTCCTCCGAGGCCGCCATGAAAAATGCGCTGCGACAGGGCTCTGCGGACGACCTCAACGTCTATACCTGTGCCCCCTCGGGTGGCATCCTGGGTTATGCCACCTTCCCCTCCAGCTATGCCAGCAGTCCGAAGCTGGATGGCGTGGTGTTGCTGTACTCCTCCTTGCCTGGAGGTACTTCTGCTCCCTATAACCTGGGTGATACCGCAACCCATGAAGTGGGTCACTGGATGGGCCTCTACCACACCTTCCAGGGCGGATGTGCGAAGAATGCCTCCACCGGTGGAGATCAGGTCTCCGATACTCCCGCTGAGAAATCGGCTGCTTATGGCTGCCCAATCGGTCGTGACTCCTGCACCACCATTGCAGGAAATGACCCGATCCTCAACTTCATGGACTATTCCGACGACTCCTGTATGATTGAGTTCACCACCGGCCAGGATACTCGGATGGATTCGATGTTCACCACCTATCGTTATGGGAAGTGAGCCTCGCCGCTCCATCGCCTGATGGAGAAGGTCTGACACGCGGCTGCTGCTCTTCGGAGTGGCAGCCGTTTTTTTTGAGGCGCACCCGAGCCGTCCGCCCCCCCTAAGACATCTTGGCAGCTCCGCCATGCCCTCCCTCTCCTCCAAGCGGGAGAAGCAGCTACGTCGTTGTTCTCAGCTCGGGGGAGGGTTCGGGAGAAGGCTCTGTGCTGCTGCTTGGGGGGAGCTGAACACCTGCTCGGCGTGTCACCACTTGCTCAAACACCCGCTCATAGTCGGGATGGTTGGTGCCGCAGACCCGATCCCAGAAGTTCCAGTACAGGGCATAGTTCCCCACCGCCCGCGAATGGTGCAGGTTATGGTGCGTGGAGGTATTCACCCAGCGCGTGAGCACGCCCGAGGGAAAACCGCGTGGTGCCAGCTCGTATCCCGAGTGAAAATACAGGTTGAGGATCATGGTCATCAGGCTCTCGATCAGGATGACCTCCAGCGGGACGGGCAGGACGAGCAGAAAGAGGGGCAGATATCCCACCTGGAAGAGGGCCTCAATCGGATGAAAGGACTGAGACGTAAACGGAGAGGGATTCACCGAGTGATGATGCACCGCATGGGTATGCTTAAACAGCTTCTTGTGATGCATGGCGCGGTGTGTCCAATAAAAGAACGTCTCGTGCCAGAACGCCAGCAGCACAAAACAGAGCACGGCATATCCCGGCTCCGGGTTCGTGTGATAGCGGTAGACGTGGACGAGCTCGAGCCGATTGAGCAGCACGATCAAGGTGGCCACACCCGAAAAGATGAGCTGGGTGAGCAGTACATAACGCAGCTCAGCCTTGAGCCGCTTGGCATCCGGCCAGGTGCGCTGGATGCGAAACCGCTGCACCTGCGTCGTCAGCAGCTTGCCCATCAGGAAGATGGCAATGGCCAGCGGAAAAAACCGCAGCGCGGTGTTGAACATCTGCCACCAGAAGGACAAAAACATACAATAAAAGGACAGCTCCGAGCAGACAAAGGGCTGAGGCATGGCTCGCACCTCCCAGGTAGGACTTAACATCTGCAACAAATGGAAGTATAACATCAATCGCGCCCTGCTGGGCGTTGGTCGCTCTCCTTGCGGTCCCCGAGCCGGTGATGCGTGGCTCCTCCTGAGCGAGAACCCCGTGAGCTGTCTGCTGATGCAGCCGCTTCGTCGTTTTTCTGGAGGTCTTGCCCCATCATGGGTACATCCGAGCCACATCTCTCCGCGTTAAGTCCCGCCCTCCCTGGAATCGTCACCCCTCTGCTGGACGCCGTGGACCGTTCTGACAGCGTGGACCCTGCCGACGCCGTGGACCCTGCCGAGCTGGCCGAAGAGCACGACGAGCAGCTTACCCCGCTGAGACGTCAATATGTGGCCCTCAAGCGGCGTGTGCCGGACATGCTCTTGCTCTTCCAGATTGGTGATTTTTTTGAAGCCTTCGATGAGGATGCGGTGGCCCTCTCGCGCGCCTTAAACATTGTGCTCACCCGCAAGCGGTTTGGTAAAAACGATCTTCGTCCGTTGGCGGGTATTCCGCTGAGGTCTCTTGAGCCACAGCTTGCGCGGCTGCTTCAGCAGGGGTTTAAGGTGGCCCTCTGTGAGCAGCGAACGCCGCCGGGCAAGGGGCTGGTTCAGCGGGAGATCACACGAGTGGTCACCCCTGGCACCATTATGGAGCCTGGATTGCTCGAAGGCCGTCAGAACAACTTCCTGGCCAGCTTTGTTGAAGACCTCCACAGTGCCACGGGGGAGCGGGGCCAAGCCCTGGGGCTGGTAGGCATTGCCTGGGCGGATATCTCCACGGGGGAGTTTTATTGTGCCAGCCTCAAGCGTGCGGATGCCCTTCACGAGCTGGCGCGTTTATCACCGGCGGAGCTGCTCTTGCCGGGTTCCTTGCCGGAGCCGCCGCTGGAGGTGCGGGCGTTTTCCTGTCTGGACGACGCCTTATTGAGCCCAAAGACGGCTCGTCATGTTCTGCGTGTTCATTTTGGGGTGCAGAGCTTTGACGCTTTTGGGTGTGAGCACTTGCCACAAGCGCAGCGGGCGGCGGTGGCCATTCTTCAGTATTTGCGCTTGAGCCAGCCGGAAGCGTTGGCCTCCTTGACTTCCCTTAAGACGTGGCAGCCGGAGCAGCTCATGCGGCTGGATCCGCAGACCTTGCGCAACCTGGAGCTGTTTGAAGCCTGGGATGTTCAAGGCAGCACGCGGGTGGGTTCGTTGTTGGGTTTGCTGGACGTCACCCTGACCAGCATGGGGGGGCGGATGTTTCGGCGATGGCTTCGGCATCCCTTGCTCGACCGGCTGGAGCTGGAAGCGCGCCTGGGGGCGGTGGCGTTTTTTCATGGGCGCTCGAGCCTTCGCACGCAGCTTCGCACGCTCCTACAAGCCTGTGCGGATGTGGAGCGTATTGTGGGGCGAGCGCAGCGGCGGATGGCCTTACCGCTGGAGCTGGTGCAGCTTGCTCAGACCCTCGAAGCGGTGGGAACCTTACGCACCGTGTTGATACGGCAGCGGGTGCCGCGTGTGTTGCTGGAGGGGCTCGACGGCCATGAGCCGCTGTTGCATTTTCTGCGCCGTGCTTTGACGGAGCAGCCCCCCTCTGATTTTGAGCGGGGAGGGGTCATCCGGGCGGGTTTTTCGGCGGAGCTGGACCAGCTTCGTCAGGTTTTGGCCGAGGGCCGCAGCTTTCTCAAAGCCTACGAGACCCGCGAGCGTGAGCGCACGGGCATCAAGACCTTGCGGGTCAGCTATAACCGGGTCTTTGGGTACTATCTGGAGGTGAGTCGGCCCAATCTCCGCTTTGTGCCACCGGATTATGTGCGCAAACAGACCCTCTCCACCGGGGAGCGCTTCTTCACCCTGGAGCTGAAGGAGCAGGAGACCCTGCTGGCCACCGCATCGGAGCGACGGGAAGAGCTGGAACGTAACCTCTTCCGGCAGGTGTGTGAGACGGTGGGGCAAACACGAGGGCCTCTTGAGCCTCTGGCGCGAGCACTGGCTCGCCTGGATGTGTTGTGTGCGCTGGCTCAGGTGGCCGAAGTCCACGGCTACGTCAAGCCGACCCTGGTGGATGAGCCGGTCTTACACATCTTGGGTGGACGTCATCCGATGGTGGAGGCTCGGGCTGCTCGCACGGCGTTTGTGGCCAATGATACCCACATGGATCCGGCCTCCATGCAGATCATGCTGCTGACGGCGCCCAATATGGCGGGCAAGTCGGTGTATCTCCGGCAGGTGGCGCTGATCTGCCTGCTGGCTCAGGTGGGCAGTTTTGTCCCCGCTGAGCAGGCCGTGCTGGGATTGGTGGACCGTGTCTTTACTCGGGTGGGGCTCCATGAGCTGACGGTGCGTGGACAGTCCAGCTTTATGCTCGAGATGGTGGAGACCGCTCATATTCTCCACCACGCCACTCGGCAAAGTCTGGTGGTGCTGGATGAGGTGGGCCGAGGCACCGCCACCACGGACGGAGTGGCCATCGCTCAAGCGGTGGTCGAATACCTGCACAATCACCCACGAGGCCCCGCCCGTGTGCTCTTCGCCACCCACTATCATGAGCTGACCCAGCTCGAGCACCTACTTCCTCGGGTGAAAAACCATCACCTGGCGGTGGAGGAAGACGGCGTGCGGCTGCGTTACCTTCATCACATCCTGCCCGGGAAGGCGGAGAAGAGCTTCGGGATTGCGGTGGCGGCGCTGGCGGGGATGCCACGAGGGGTTGTCTCGCGGGCTCAGGCGCTGGAGCGGCAGGCCCGAGAGCAGGCAGAGAGGCTGGAAGTGCTCGCGCATACGTATAGGCAGCCGTACAACGAAACGCATGTGCAGACATACACACGCACGCACGCTCACGCACTCACGCACACACACCCGCACGAGGCTGGCACACACCCGCACGAGGCTGGCACTGAAGGAAGGACTGGGACAGCCGCCATGGCGGGAAGATCTGAGACGGCGGAGAACAGGACGTATCGGGCGCAGCGGATACTCTCGACGCTCGAGACGCTGGATGTTGAGTCGATGAGCCCTCTGGAGGCGCTGATGCAGCTTTATGAGCTCAAACGGCTCGGGAAGGGCAGCGTTTAACCCTTCTGAGCACGCACCGCATCCACCAAGTTGCTCAAAAGCTGAGCGATGAGCTTCTTGGCCATTTCGTCGGTGAGCTTGCCTTCGGCATCAAACTTGGTGTGCGCAGCACCGAGCATCACCTCGGGCTTGTTCACGAAGTGCATGTTCAAATACACCCCCACCTGTCGCAGATGATATTGAGCCCGCGCGGAGCCCAGTGCGCCCATGCTCGCCCCCATGATGGCGGTCGGCTTGTTGTCAAAGGGCTGACCCTTTCCTCGCGAGAGCCAATCAATCGCATTCTTGAGCCCACCCGGAATGGAGTAGTTGTACTCCGGCGTGGCAAACAGCAAGGCATCCCCTGCTGCCACCTGCGCACGAAGCTGAAGCACCGCTTCCGGCTGCCCTCCCACCTCCAGATCCGAGTTGTACAGCGGCAAATGCCCCCACTCCACGACCTCGAGCACCGAGCCTTCGGGCATCAGCTCCGCCGCCACCCGCAAGAGCGCCGAGTTAAACGAGTCTTTCCGCAAGCTCCCCGAAAACCCAATCACCTTGATGATCCGTTCCATGTTGATGTGTCCTCTGTTGGGCCTAAACCCTCATCTGCTTGGAGCAGCGCCTCGACCGCCGAGCTCGCCGCATCCTCACCGTCTTGACACCGTCTTAACACCCGACAACCTGTGGAGTCTTGGGAGCGCACGTCTTAAGACCGCTCAGGCTTTCACCGCCAGACCCCGCTGCACCGCCGGACGCGCCTGGAGCCGCTTCACCCACGCATCCACCTGCGGATACGAAGAGAGCTCCACGCCCAGCCGATCCACACCGATCACCCACGGCAGCGACGCAATATCCGCCACCGAATACTCACCGGCGATATATTCTTGCGTCGAGAGCTGCTTGTCCAGCACACTCAGCAGCCGCTTGACCTCCGTGAGATAGCGGTCCATCGCATAAGGCACCTTCTCTTTGGCGTAGATGATGAAGTGGTTGGCTTGACCCGTCATCGGACCCAAACCCGCCATTTGCCAGAAGAGCCACTGGGTGACCTCATAACGCGCCCGCAGGTCTTGTGGCAGGAGCTTCCCGGTCTTCTCGGCCAAGTAGAGCAGCATGGCCCCCGACTCAAAGACCGTCAGCGGCTCGCCTCCCCCGAGAGGCTCATGGTCCACCAGCGCAGGCATCTTGTTGTTGGGACTGATCGCCAAAAACTCCGGCTTAAACTGATCCCCCTTCATAATGTTGATCGGGATCACACGATAGGGCAACTCTAGCTCCTCCAGGGCAATGGTGAGCTTCAGTCCGTTGGGAGTAGGGAAAAAATAAAGATCGATCATGTGGGAGCTCCTAACATCAGTGGGTATTAACATAACCGATATGGTTACAGCTTCAGCAATATAACACGCACCTCACAAAAGGAAAGGGCCTCCCCTCACTTTTCCCTTCCGTTCCTCAGCCGTTCCAGGCGTCGAGCAGCGGCTCCCAGCGCCCCTCGAGGGCATCCGGCATCCGGGCCACCGTCGCACCCGTGCGCGGATCTCGTGCGCCCAACCCCGGCTCTCCGTACACCCGCGCCAGGGACAACACCGGCATCGACTCCTCCCAAGCCTGCTCCAGATCCAGCCCCAGACGTGCCAGTCGCTCCTCGTCCTGCCCCACCAGCTCGAGACGCTGGCGTCTCACCCCCAGCTCCAGCCGCAAGACCCGGGTGGCCTTCAGCTCCAGCACCCGCCGCTCCCCCGAGAGAGACTGAGGCGCCACACGCGGTAAGCTCTCACCCTGCGGAATACGCTGGAGCTGCACCTGAGGACTCTCCCCCACCGGCTGCGCCAGCTTGTGCAGCCCTTCCTCCAGAGCCAGCCGCCGCAGATGTTCGCCCTCAAGCCGATAGATCAGCCGACAGGGGGTGTCTTGTAAGAGCTCTCCCGCCACCAGCTCCCCCTTGAGCCCCAGCCGTTCCCACCAGAGCCGCTGCATACGCGCCAGCTCCACCAGCCACAGACAGGTCTGAGGCCGCGCATCCACCGCCGAGAGCACCATCCACACCGGTGTGTTTTCGTTCGGCGCTTCCTGAGTCTGCCCCACCAGCGCCTCTTCCGCCGCTCGAATGGCCTCCTCCAACGCTTGGAGCGTCTCTTCACGCAGAGGCGTACTCTGCTCCGCACGCTCCAGCGCCTGCTGAAGCCGCCGAAAAGGACTGCGTTCACCCTCACGCAACAGCAGCTCCAGCTCGAGCTGACGCCAGGTTTGCCAACGCTCCAGCTTGAGAGGACGTCCCGCCTCCGCCTCCTGAAGCAGCACCTGCGCCAAACCCTCCCGCTCCACCGACGGAGAGGCCAGCAGCGCCGGTCCTTGCTGAAGCAACCACTCCGCGCGCCCACGAGCAGAGGTCAGCGCCAGCCCCAACGCTCGAGCAGAGTGCTCCACACTGCGCATGGCCACCACCACCGGGCGATGCACCGGCTTGGTCGGAAAAAGGCGGAGCCCCTCAAGGGTGGCCACCAGTCGCCCTCCGTCAAAGGCACTCAACGGCTCCGCCGCTTGGGTGAGCGCCAAGCCCAGCGCCCGCTGTCCCACCGGCTTCATCGGCAACATGCCTCGGCGAGGCTCCACCCCTTGAAGGGCCAGCCAGTCCAGCGCGGAGCCCTCCACCCGCAGCCGAGGCCCCTGGGGGAGATACTGCTGAAGCCCTTCGTGCAGGATACGCTCCGCCAAGCTCAGCAGCCCTCCCCGCTCAAAAGGAGGCAGGCACACCACCGCATCGACCTGCTCCAGCAAGGCAGGAGGCAAGCTCTGCTCCGCATGCGCCCGCGTGAGCTGCTCCAGCTTGAGCCGCAACGGAGAAGCACTGAGCCCACCTTGCAGCACACTCCAGCCCGGCAAGCGTGAGGTCTGCTCGATCACCAGCACGGCTTGAGCCATGCGGAGCGGCGCACCCGAACGATCCAGGGCTTCTCCCCGCTCGAGTAGGGTCAAGAGAAGCTGCTGCATCCGGTCTGGAAGCTGCTCAAACCCCGTCACATACAACAGACAAGCGGGTTGATTCTCCAGCGAGCGGGCCAAGTGCCCCGGCTGCGCAGGATAAAAGCTCCCCAGCCAATAGGCCAGGGCATCTTCTTCGTCTCGGAAACGCTCGCCGTGAAGGTGGAGGATCGGGGCATTCTCCCCCAGCCCTTCGTGGGCCAGCAGGGGGACGAGCAGGCTCTGCCCACACCCTTCCGGTCCCAGGAGTAGGCAGGAGAGCAGCGGCTTTTGAGGCAGCCGCAGTCCTCGCCCCAGCCGCTGAAGCTGAAGCTGCAACGGACGTAAGGCCACCGCTTGCCCAGGAAGATGACGCTCCAACAACGTCGCCCAGGAAACACTGCCCGCAGGCCGCTTAAAATAAGGAACAGAAGCGGAAATACCAGGAGAGGAGAGGGGCTGAGACATCGGACCTCCAGAAATGAGCAGCGGAGGACAGCTCAGGGAACCCGACTATTTTTTCTTGAGACCCGCGAGGGCCGCAAAAGGATTGTTGAAGGGCTCGGCTTTGGGAGGAGCAGGATTTTTGCCTCCTCTGGCGGGAGCGGGAGCGGGCGCGGGCGCTGACGGTTTGCCACTTGGGGCTGCACCACGAGGGCCCGGGGCGGCGCTGGTATTCTTGCGTGGATCGGAGCTGGACTCCGCGCGCACTTCGGGAGTGGGTGTTTTGCCCAACACTTCACTCTCGCGCAGGGTGAGGGCGATACGTTTACGCTCGACCTCCACTTGTACGACCTTGACGCGCACTTTGTCGCCCGCTTTGACCACTGCTTTGGGGTCTTTGACAAACTGGTCGGAGAGGCGGGAGATGTGAACCAGTCCATCTTGATGCACGCCGATGTCCACAAAACAGCCAAAATCGGTGACGTTGGTGATCACGCCTTCCAGGACCATGCCTTCTTTGAGGTGGCTGACTTCGGTCACGTCGGAGCGGAAATTGACCGCATCGAACTGTTTTCGGGGGTCTCGTCCGGGTTTTTTCAGCTCATCCACGATGTCTTTGAGGGTCAGCTCGCCCACGTCTCCGGCGGCATAACGTCCAAGCTGCACCCGCTCGAGCAGGCTGGTATTGCCCACGAGGTCGGTGACGGGAACACTGAGGTCGGCGGCCATCCGCTCCACAATCGGATAGTGTTCGGGATGCACGGCGGAGTTGTCGAGGGCTTGGCTGGCTCCTCGCACGCGCAAGAAACCTGCGGACTGCTGGAAGGCTTTGGGACCAAACCGGGGCACTTCGCGCAGGGCGGCGCGGCTCTTAAAAGGGCCGTTTTCGTCCCGATATCGCACGATGGCTTTGGCGAGGGATTCTCCGATGCCGGCCACATGCCGGAGCAGGGCTGCGGAGGCGGTGTTGACTTCCACGCCCACGAAGTTTACCGAGGACTCCACTTCGTCTTCGAGCGACTTCTTGAGGCGTTTCTGGTTCACGTCATGCTGATACTGGCCCACGCCGATGGATTTGGGGTCAATCTTGACCAGCTCGGCGAGGGGGTCTTGCAGCCGACGTCCGATGCTGATGGCGCCTCGAATGGTCACATCCAGCTCGGGGAACTCTTCGCGTGCGATCTCGGAGGCGCTGTAGACGCTGGCACCGGCTTCGTTGACCACCACGGGGATGATCTTGAGGGTGGGATTTTCGGAGAGAAACTGGCGCACAAAGTTGTCGGTCTCGCGGGATGCGGTGCCGTTTCCGATGGCGATGGCTTCTACTTTGAAGCGCTGGACGAGCTCCTGGAGGGTGCGTTTGCTGGCTTCGATCTTTTCTTTGGGTGGCACCGGATAGATCACGTCGGAGTGCAGATATTTGCCGGTTCCGTCCACCACGGCCAGCTTCACGCCGCTGCGGAAGCCTGGGTCGAGGGCGAGCACCGACTTTCCACCGAGGGGAGATGCCAAGAGCAATGCGCGGAGGTTGGCTTGAAACACCTTGAGGGCTTCGCCATCGGCGCGTTCTTTCAGCTCATGCCGGATATCGGTCTCGATGGAGGCGGACATCAGCCGGTGGTAGGCGTCTTGGGCGGCGTCTTTGAGCAGGGGGGTGGAGATGGCGCTTCGGTCGGTGATCACCGCACACTCGAGCAGGTAGACGAGCTTCTCGACGGGCACTTCCAGGGAGGTGGTGAGGATCTCTTCTTCGACGCCTCGTGCGATGGCAAGATAACGATGAGAGGGGATCTTCGGGGCGGGCTCCCGGAATTCATAATACATATCAAACTTGGAGGGTTTCCCTTTGTGGGCTTCGAGCACGGAGGAGACCACAAAACCTTCTTCGTAGGAGAGGCGGCGTACTTCGGCACGCAGGCGTGCATCTTCGGCGATGCGCTCGGCGAGGATATCGCGTGCGCCGTCGAGGGCGGCTTGTTCGTTGGGCACGTCTTTGTCGAGGTCCACGAAGGGGGCGGCGAGGGCTTCGAGGGTGCCACGCTGGTCTTGTTGGCTCCACAGGCGCTCGGCGAGAGGCTCGAGGCCCCGCTCGCGGGCGATCATGGCGCGGGTGCGACGCTTGGGTTTATAGGGCAAGTAGAGGTCTTCCAGCTCCGTCTTGGAGGTGGTGGTTTGGATGCGGGCTTCCAGCTCGGGGGTCAGCTTGCCCTGCTCCCGGATGGAGTCCAAGATGGTGGTCTTTCGCTCCAGCAGCTCCTTGAGGTAGGCGCTGCGTTCTTCGATGCCACGGACTTGGACCTCGTCGAGGTTGCCGGTCACGTCTTTCCGGTAGCGGGCGATGAAGGGAACGGTGGCACCTTCGGCGAAGAGGGCGAGGGTACGCTCGACCTGCTGAGGCTGGACGCTCAGCTCCTGAGCAATAAAACGAGAAATATCCATGCGTTCGTAGTCTCCGAGCGACACTTGCAGGGGGCGTCGCAGGCGTTGGCGATGCTCACGGAGGTGATACAAACGGAGCGAAGGGCGCTCGCGGCTGCATCACATCTTACTTTGGAGGGGTAGGTTTACCGGGAAGTCCGGTGGATGTCAAATGGGGAGTTTCAGGCGAGGGGTCTTCAGGGTTCTGAGCTGGGTTCTGAGCTAGGATGTGGCGGGTGTGCGCGTAGGAAGAGGTCGAGCTCGGTGGGGCCGAGCAAACCTCTCAGGGAAGGGCATGGGTCGTTTGCTCCAGGCTCTATCCCTGGGAGTCCACCACCTTGACCACCTCCACCACACACTTCTTCAGCCCCACGCAGACAATCGAGGCGGCTTTATAAGACTCACGCCCCAGGAGCTGGCGCAGTCGTGGACCCTCTTCGCAGTAACGCAGGAGCTGCTCTCGCGCTTCTTTTTGTTTCGCCTGGATCACCGCCTGGGAAGCACGCTGCTTGACGTACTTAAACTCCAGGATCCAGCCCCAGCGCGCCTTCGGATAACGCCGGTCCAGCCCCAGAAACAGGTCGCAGTATCCGCCCGAGGTCAGCTCCGGCTCGCTAATCACGTTAAAGACGTCTCCTAACACGATGTATCCCGCAAACAGCACCTTCACCACTTCTTCACGCATGTACTTCAGATCCTGGCTCGAGAGGATGTCCAAGACATGTTTTTGAAGGAGATTGACCAGGGGCTGAAGCTCTCCATTCCATGACATTTGCCCCAGACATGACAATACATTGGGGATATGGACCGTGATCCCCTTCTGGCGCAGCAGCAGCTCATACAGCTCCTGCCAGTGCATCTGCTTGATCACCCGGTTTGGGATGATAAAACGAACACCATCTGTCTCTTCACCCTCGAGGGTCAGCAGGCCCATATAAAACAACAATGATGGCAAAGTCATGGCACTGTGAACATGATACGTACTGAAGCTCGTCAGCAAACGCCCCGTGGTGCGTCCGGTCTGAACCAAGTCAAAGAGGGACTCCAGATAGGTGTCGTCATCCAGCTCGGGAGGCTGTGCAATCAGCCTCAGCTTGTCGTAGTCCGTGCGGCAGTTGTTGTCCAGCAGGTCTTCCGGGGGCATTTTCAGACTGGCAAGCTCCTGAAAGTAGTAGAATACCATGTCGGGATTAAACAAGGTCTCTTCTACATGCTGGCTGAATCGGTAATGGTCGTAGTTGTCCAGCAGCTCTTGAAGGATCACCTCTCGGGAGCCACAGCCGGGAAAGGCGGCTGCAAACTCCGTCGCTGCCCGCGCCACATCCGCATGGGTCAGGCCCGCCAGCGCATGGAACTCCGGCTTCAGCGTGAGATGGCTGATCACATTAAACCCACTGGCCATGTCATCGAGGACAATGGGCGTGACCCCCGTGATGAAAGCTCGATCCAAGCAGTAGCCCGAGAACTTCTTCATGGCTTTGTAGAAGTTTTTGACAAACCCCGTGCCGATGAAGGCTTCCGTGTAGAGCGGAAAATGACGTCGGGCTCCCACCGGATCACGTCGGCGCTCCTCCTTGAGCTGGAGGGCTTCGCGGGTCAACAAGGTGTGGGCAAAGCTGTCATACTCGTCGATCAGCAGGAAGATCTTGAGGGAAGCCGACTCGGTGGCAGCCAAGACGGATGTGACCCAGTCTGCTCCGGGGACATCATCCTGCTTATCAAATCGAGCAACCAACTGCCTTGATAGTTCTTCTAGTTGTGGATGAAGCGCCCGATACCGATAGGCAAAACTGGCACAGGAACTATACACATTCCGATTGAAGGAGGCTTCCATCTTCTCCTTCGAACCATCGGTGGCCACGGTGGAGAAGTCAAAAGAGAGCATCAGATACTTGCCCTGCATCGGAGTCGGATGCGCATGCACGTACAGACCCGTGAACAGCTCATCAAAGCGGTCCTTCAGCTTGATGTCGTAATAGTACCTCAGCATGTGAATCAGCGTCGATTTCCCAAACCGCCGAGGTCGTAGGAAAAGCTGGAACTTGCCATACCAGCCAATATTTTCCATCAACGGAAGAAAGGGCGTCTTATCCGCATAGAACATGCCTTCACGTCGAATCTGTTCAAAATCACACTGTCCATACGGGATCTTCATCTGGACTCCTCACATGCGGACTGAGCGGGGCCGGTTTAGCCTGCAATTCGACCCACACTATAGCCTCCAGCAGAAACGTCGTCACGGAAATCAGCTCATCCGCACTCCGTCCCGGTCTCTGGTCTAGGCGAGTCACGCACACCCACGCACGCAGGCGTACAGGCAAATGTCCTTCCGGCTTCACACGCTTTAACACGACTTCAATATATCTGCATACAGTCACCCCGTAGACACGTTATTGTCTCAATGGGAGTGCCAAACGCCTCATCCCGAGTGCATCCCGCACCCCCCAAAAACACTCGGTCGAGATACGTCGAAGCATGGAGGGTCGCCGATACCCTGCGCTTCGCAGCTCAGCCCGGCACAAGTTGCAACGAAATTGCAGCACCCTGGGGTTTTCATCATTTAAATGTCATAGAAATGCCACAAAACCACCCTCGCACGGTGCGTCGATTCGGAGTCATCCTTGCAAAACTCAGAGGACTTAAACGAACGAAGAGAATATAAATATCTGCTCCCCGAGCGGCTGGTCCCCTACGTGCGAGCAGCAGCTCAGAGCGTCTGTCGGCGCGACCCCTATGCCGGACCAGACGGCCTCTATACCATTCGTTCACTGTATCTCGATACCGACCGCTTACAGCTCTTCTGGGCCAACGAACGGGAGCTGGGCGACCGCGTAAAAGTACGCATCCGCAGCTATCCCCAAGCCTCGGCGCAGACCCCCGTTTTTCTGGAGGTCAAACGCCGCATGCTCGACGTGATCGCCAAGAGTCGCGGAAGTGTGCCCCCTCAGCTCTGGCAGACCCTGCTGGCTCAGCCCGAACAATTGGCGTTCAGCGGGATCCCCAAAAAAGCCCAGCTCGCCTGCGAACGGTTTTTGTCCCTCGTGCATACCTGGCACCTCGAGCCCAAAGTATTGGTCGAATACGACCGCGAAGCCTACATCAGCGAAGTGGATGAGTACGCTCGCTTGACCTTTGACCTGCACATCCGCTCTCAGCGAACAGATCGAATGGCGCTCGAGGCCGATCCAGATGCCTGGCGACCGGTGGATCATCCGCTGTTCACCCGCACCCAGGAGCCCATGACCCTGCTGGAGCTGAAGTTTGCAGGCCCTCCACCCCGGTGGATGTTTCGGATGGTGCAGCGTCTGGAGCTGCAACGGCACACCTTCTCCAAATACGGCTACAGCATTCAGGAGCAGCTCGGGCTTCCCGAGCAGCGGGTGGCCCTCACGCCCACCTGGGAGGAATAGATCATGCTTGAGTGGCTCACGCCAGCGCTGCGCCCCGACACGGTGGGATGGAAAGCAGCACTGGTCTCATTGATGCTGGCAGCGGGTCTCGCGCAGCTCATCGCCGCCCTGTATGTGTGGACCTTTCGAGGACTCAGCTACGCCCGCACCTTCGTGCAGAGCTTGGTGATGCTCTCGGTGGTGTGTTGCGCCCTGATGATGGCCATCGGCAATAACTTGGCAGCAGGCATCGGTGTGGCCGGAGGACTCTCCATTGTACGCTTTCGGACCTCCCTTCGCGATCCCCGTGACGTGACGTTCGTGTTCGCCAGCCTCGGAGCAGGTCTGGCCATGGGCCTGCACGCTTACGCCCCCGGCATCGTGGGGGTGGCCGTCTTTGTGGCCGTGGTGCTCATCATGCACTTCAGCGCCTTCGGCGAGCGCCGCGAGTTCGACGGACTGGTGCGCTTTTCAGCAGCCCCCCGTAAGGAAGTGGAAGAAGCCATCGCCCTCATTCTCAAGACCCATACCCGACATTTTGTGCTCACCACCCTGCGCTCCGTCGCTCAGGGCACGATGATGGAGCACGCCTACCAGATCAGCCTGCCCACACTGGAGCAGCGTTCGTCGCTGGTCCGTGCGCTCCAGGCCCTGGAGAGCGTGCGAGATGTCTCTCTGCTCATGCAAGAGCCCACTCTGGAGCTGTGAGGAGTTATGCGAACGCGATCTCTCTTACAATATGTGCTGCCCGTCGCCCTGTGTGGCGCCTCCCTGGGCATGGCCGCGTTGCTCAACGGCGGGCTCGAGGATGGACCCACCATCCAAGCCTTCGTCGAAGGAGACCCTCAGCATGTCGCAGCCCTCGAGCAAGGACGTGTGCAGGAAGTGCTGGTGACCTCCGGGCAGCTCGTGGTGCCGGGTCAGCTCCTGGTCAAGCTCGACGGCACTCTGCTGGAGGCCGAGCTGGAGGTGCTACGCGCCGAAGAAAGCGCCATGCTCTCCCAGATCCGCTCCAGCTTGACCGAAGCGCAGCGTCAGCAGGTGATGGACCGACGCACCCTGCTCCAGTCTGTAGACCAGGCTCGAGTGGAGCTCAGCCAAGCCGAAGCAGCCCTGGCATCGGCCACCGCACGCTGGGAAATCCTGCGCACTGAACGCGCTCGACTCCAGAAGCTGGTCCAAGAGAAGCTGGCCACCGCCGACGAGCTCACCCAGGTGGAGCTGGACTTCTCAGAGGTGGATAAGACCCTCCAGGATCAGCCTCGGCACATCGAGCTGCTGCGCACGCGGGTGCAAGAGCTGACGCGGCTGTCGGATGCCGTCCCGGCTGGATATGCTTCCGCAGCGTCTCATCCCCTCGAAGGGGCGCTGGAGGTGCTGCGCCGCCGAATTCAGCTCCTGGAAACCCGCCGAGAAGGGTATCTCCTACGGGCTCCCGTGACCGCTCAGGTGGGGCAAGTCCAACGTCGAGCCGGGGAGGTCGTACAATCCGGTGAGTCGATCTTAACCCTGGTGCCGCAGAAGCTCTCGCAGGCGGTGGCATGTGTGGGCGAACGTGATGCCCTCCAGGTGAAAGTAGGGGATACCGCCACGTTGTGGGAGCGGGGCAGCTCACGGGTGATCAAGGCGCAAGCGGTGGCGTTGGGGCCGCTGGTGGAGGAGCTCCCCCTCCGCTGTCGGCGCTCTCATGCCGTGCCCGTGTGGGGGCGGATGGTGACACTCTCGCTGGGCGCTTCGACCTCCCTGCTGGCAGGTACGGCCTTCGATGTGTCGTTTGATCCGCTCGAGAGCCGCGTGGGTGCCAGCTCGTTGCCGCCTCCGTCCAGCGTGGGCGCAGAAGGTGCGCGTGTGTCCGGGCTCCAGCTCAACACGGCGGAGCTGGGTCTGGGAACGGTTCAGGCCGAGATCCTGGGCGTGACACCTTCGACACAACCTCAGCTCATGGGGCTCGAAGGTCTGGATCTCCGACGCTTCAACCTGGAGCCTTCGGGGGTGGTCTGGATGGCCTCACTCGGACGTTACGTGGTGATCAGTGACGATCCAGGCGCTCAGAAAGGAGCCAAACACCTGCCCGTCCTCTTTTTGATGGATGCTCAAGGAAAGATCGATGCACAACCCATCCCAGTAGAAGGTGTCCGCACGCTCAACGACCTGGAGGGCATCGCGGTGAGCCCCCAGCAGCGACTCTATGTCTGCTCGTCGTTGAGCCTCAACAAAGACGGTGAGCTCAAGGCTGATCGCGGACTGCTCCTCGCGCTCGAGCGCGTCGGCAATCGGCTCCAAGTGGTCGGGCAGGTGTCGCTGAGAAGCATGCTCGAGGGACTCTCTCCCGCTCAACAGGTCGCGTTGGGGCTGGAGAACGGGCTGGAGGGGCTCAACGTAGAAGGGCTCACCTGGCATGAGAACAGCCTCTACCTGGGGCTCAAGGCTCCACTCGCAGCAGGTGAGGCACTCATCTGGAAGCTGGAGCACCCAGACACGCTGCTGGAGCACGGAACGCTGGAGCACGGAACGCTCGATGGGGCGGGGCTCTCTCTGTGGGCTCGAGTGAAGCTCGAAGCGCAAGTGGACGACGCGCCGGTGCCAGCAGGCATCGCGGAGCTGCTCTTTGGTGCAGATGGCAGCCTGCTCCTCAGCGCGACGCCGACCGTCAACCGTCCCGGTAAGACCTCGGGCACCCTCTGGAAGGTCTCGGCGGAGGCGCTCCAAGATCGCTCGAAGCGGCTCCAGGCAGCGCGTGTCCATACCTTCGAGGGCTATAAACCGGAAGGGCTGAGTCTCTCGGCGCATCCAGGCCGCCTGACGGTGGTCTTCGACACCGGAGGGACTTCTCCAGCATGGCAGGATATGTTATGGCCCTGAAGCACACTCACCGGCTCCTGTTGTGGCTGGGACTGCTGATGGGAGCTCCCTTCGTGGGAGTCGGGCCCACTCAAGCGGCAGGGGCTCCCGGCGCAACGTCTAAGTCAGGTGCGGATGCGTCGCGCATGATGCTCGAGCAGGCAGCACGCCGCGCGATAGGACGAGCTCCGGCGCTGCCTTCGACGTCGCAGCCGATGCAGATGAACTATGAGCAGGCCCTCCGACGGGCGCTCGAGGCCAGCATGCTGCTCGCGGAAGCCCGTGCGTATACGCTCGAGGTGATGAGCGAAAAACGGACGCTGCGCGCTTGGGATCCCCTCCGAATGAAGCTCTCACAAGTACCGCTGGGCAGTCTCAGTGCGGAGTCAAAACAGCTCGAGCTGGGCATGGAGCTCCGACTGCCACGTCCAGCCGTGCGCGCCGCTCAACGAGAGCGGGTCTCGGCGGAGATCGAGGAGGCTCAGGCACTGGAGGCAGCGGTGGAGGTGACACTCCGGGAGTCGCTGCGGGCGGCGTTCGAACGACTGGGGCTCTTACAAGCACAACGACGGGTGATGAAAGAGGTGCTGGAGATCCATTCGCGTCGAGTATCCCTGACGCAGGCGCGGCTGGCGCAGCAGCAGGCGACACAGTTGGATGTCTCGCTGAGCCAGCTCAACCAGGCGGAGGTCCAGTGGGAGCTCCAGGCGCTCGAGACAGACCAGCAAGTGCTGGAACGTTGGCTGTGTACACGCTTAGAGCTGACGTGTGATGGGCTCGTACACTTTGAGCCGCTGTCGGTGCCGCCGGAGTCGATCCTTCCCACTCAGGAGGCGTTGCTCGAGGTGGCGATGCAGCGACGTCCAGAGCTGCTGGCGCAGGCGGCTCAGGTGCGGGCGGCTCAGGCTGGAGTGCTGGAGGCTCAACGCCTGCTGCTGCCCCATGTTCGAGCGTTGGAGCTGGACTATGTGCGGGATCCAGGGGCGGCGCTGGTGGGGGATACGCCGTGGCGCTTCTCGCTGGGGCTCGAGATCCCTCTGCCGGGACTCGAGGAGAATCGTGTCGAGAAGGCGCGTGCGGTGTTGCTCCGGCAAATACGCGGGCTGGATGAGGCGCTCCAGCAGGTCACGTTTGAGCTCGCGGATGCACGGCAGAAGCTGGGGCAGGCGCTCCAGAAGGCACAGCAGTTTCAGGCAGGACCGTATCAGGCCATGCTCGAGGCGGAGAAAGCGCTGGAAGTGGCGCTCGAGGCCGGGCAGGTGGAACGGCTGGATGTGGTGGTGCTCCAGGAAAAACACGCATCGTTACGGCTTAAGGAAGCGGCGCTGTGGCGCGAGGTGGGGGAGGCGCGGCTGGCACTTCGGGCGCTCATCGGGGGCTGGCCGGGTGAGAGTCCGCAGCACGAGACCCCAAATGCTCGTGTCCAAGCGGATCCATGATACCCGTGAACCCTCACGCGCGCGCCCTCACGCGGGCGAGGGCTGGCCAAATCGTTTCTCCCAGGTCTGAGGGGTGACGAGGTAGAGCTTTTTGCCATCAAAGAGCGCGGCATATCGGTAGATGGGTGAAGCCCCCGCCGCGACGAGCTGAGTCTCATACTGTTGCTCTTCGAGCTGGTTGAGGGCGTCTTTGAGGGCTTCTCCGACGGTCTCGTCGTCGTAGAGCACTTTGAGCTCGATCACGGCACCGGGTTTTCC
>JBJTQF010000035.1:0-33651 GCA_046075485.1 Myxococcota bacterium
TTCCATGAGGGGCAGGAAAATGGTCTTATCGCTGTAAAACTGTCCGAGCTCACGGATGCTCTCGAAGTTACACTGACCATACGGGATCTTCACAGGCACTCCTTGCCAGGGCTCGCTGCCGACGCGCAGGATGTGGGATTATAAGAACGACTGAGTATGCCTCACCCCTTCACCCCCTTGAGGTGGGGTTCCAGCCACTGCAACAGATCCCGCAAGACTTCCTCACGGTTGGTTTCATTGAGGATCTCGTGACGTGCCTCCGGATAAAAGCGGTGCGCCACCTGCGTCAGACCTTGCTCCGAGTACGCATTGAGCAGCCACTCCAGCCCGCGACATTGGCGACTGACGGGATCCTCTCGCCCCGAGACCACGTACACCGGGAGCTGCTTGGGGATATGCGCCAGGTTGGAAGGCCGCTCGAGCTCCCCCAGCCCCTTCAGGAACTGGTTCCACAGCAGCACCGTCGCCCGAAAACCACAGCGGGGATCCGCGATATACGCATCCACCGTCGCGTGATCCCGCGAGAGCCAGTCAAAATCCGTCCGAGCGGGCTTAAAAGGACGGTTAAAGTCTGCAAACGACATGGCATGTACCAGCGCCGAACGACCACGCGGCCCGAGCCGGAGGATCTCCAGCTCCGTCACCCCCACCCCAATCAAGCGCAGGGGGCCTACCTTTCCATTCGAGCCGGATAAAATCACCGCCGAGAACCCCTCCCCGTGTTTGTACATCAGCGTCTGCGCCAAAAACGAGCCCATCGAGTGCCCCAAGAGCACCAGAGGCAGTCCGGGATGGAGCCCCTTGACCTTCTCGCACAGCTCCCACAGATCCTGAACGACCCGATTCCAGCCATCCTCCGCCGCAAAAAAGCCCACATCCTCTTCACGGTCGGCGGTCTTGCCATGTCCACGGTGATCCATCGCATACACCACCAAGCCTGCATCCGTGAGGGTGGGCGCAATCCCTGCATATCGCGCCCCATGCTCCGCCAGACCATGTGCGATCACCATCACCGCACGCGGCGCTTGCACATCCGGGGTCCATTGATGCACATGAATTGACTTTCTATCACCGGCGACAAATGGCAAGGTTGAGGACTGCATGACACTCCTATCTCACACGAAGGCGAAAATTCAGGGGATGAGGGGAGGAGGTCGGCCCGCTGCGCAGCCACTCCTCAACGACAGGTTGGCTGCACACATTATCACAGGTCTGCGTCGGCGCAAAGCTTGAGGTTCAGGCGGGAAGGTTCAGGCGGGCACGTTCAGGGGGGCACGTTCAGGCGGGAAGGTCTCAGTCTCTGAGGGCTCCGCGACGCAGTGCCGAAGTTGACGAGGAGCCTGCCTCCGCAGCACGTTCCGGCATCGGCAGCGTCTCGAGCCCTTGTGTCCACCCGCGCGAGTCCGTCAAACGAGGCATCTCCACCCGCCCATGCTCTGCCAGCCGTTCCGCCATCGCCCCTTGAGCCAGTCCGTCCGTCTGCCATACAAAAAGGTATCCTTTGCGGGTCATCGCCACCACCTCGTTGAGCCCATCCCCATTAATATCCCCCGCGCGGATCGCCGAGTAGACCCAGCCTCCCGTGAAGTGAGGCCAGCCCACCGGCACCGTGCCATCAGCCTCCCAAGCGTGTAAGGCATAACCGCCGCTGGACATGAGGACTTCTGGCTTGCCATCCCCTGTGACATCGGCCACCTCCGGCGTCACAAACATCATGATGTCCTCGATCACCCGAGGCCAAGCGGGGAGCGCCCGTTCCGTCTCCACATCCCACACTGCGACCACATGATCCTGATAGGGCATCCACTTGTTGAGCAGGAGCGAGAGTCCCCAGTTGAGGCAAGTCATGCCCCCCACCAGCTCCGGCACCCCATCCCCCGTCACATCCCCAAACTTGAGATTGGCCAGGTAGGTCAGCCCCCCGATCTCATCCGTGTTACGCTGGAGTCCCCAGCCGCTCTCATCACACGAGACCTCCGACGTCACCCGCCCAAAACCATTGAGAATCACCGGACAACCGCCGGGAGCTGCCACCGCGACCTCCTGCGCTCCATCTTGGTCGATGTCCGACATCACCGGTGTCATGGTGATGCCTTCGCCCATATAGTTGACCACCCCGCTCAGATAGCCGTTGACCGTCACCGGCCAGCCGCGCACAAAAGGCCCCTCCGGGTTGAGTGTGCCATTGTGATGCACCGCATACACATAGGTGATAAACGGGAGCTCCTCGCGGTACTCATTGGTGCCCATCACCAGCTCGAGGGAGCCATCCCCGTTGATATCACCGACGGCGGGGGTGGAGTAGATGCGGCCCTGGTTGTTGACATCCGCCTCAGCACTCTCCAGCTTGACGGGAAATCCGGGCTGTCGTGAGCCATCTTCCCGCCAGACATAGACCTTCTGATCCATTGCGGGCAGGACGATCTCCAGCAGACCATCTCCGTCGAGATCGGCGGGGACCGGACCCGCTGCCATGCCGGGGTCGAGCTGATGGGTGGGGTCGGTCTGCGCATCGCTGACTGCGTCTCGCTGAACAGGAAATCCGGCGCGGAGCTTTCCATCCGCCCCAAACACGTACAGATAACCATCCAGCGTCGAAGCCATGACCTCTTTTTGCCCATCTCCCTCCAGATCCGCCACCGCCACCGTGCCGAGAATGCCCTGGCGAGCTGGTACGATGCCGTCTTGAGCGTAAGGGCGAGCGCCGAGATGATGGTCTGGCGCGTTGGGATCGAGTGCCCGCTGAGGCCCCACACTGACCGGCCAGCCTGCCAGGTTTTTGGCCGCGCTGGTGATGGCGTGGATGCGTCCATCGAGGGTTCCCACCACGATCTCCTGAACACCATCACTGTTAAGATCTGCTAATACAGGGGAAGACTCACCCGGCGTCAGCTCCAGCGGAAATCCAGGCAACAGATCCGGATCAGCACTTAAGAAAAAGGTCTTACGCTGCTCCGACCGGTTGCCATAGCCGTCTTCTGCCCGCAGTCGGAGGGTGATTGCATGCACATTCACCCGCTCGAGCTTTGTCAGCAGGGGATCCTCACCCGACGACGCCTCCAGCGGTGCGGCGGGGTCGAGCTTCTCCACGGGGATGCTGCTGGTGGGCCATGAGTAGATCACCCCATCCAGCGCATTGCTGGTACTCCCATTTTTGAGCAACGTGAAGGCGTCATCGCGGGCATCGGCACCCGGTGCCCACTCCAGAGTCCAGGAATAGAGCCCGGTGCGAGGCGCTGCGAGGTGTGCATCTATTTGAATATTGGGTGTTCGTCGTGGATCGAGCACATCATAATAACGTGGATGATGGATGCGCACCTCCGGCGGGACTTTGTAAGGCTGTGCTTTTTCAAGGGCACGACGCGCATTCACACGACCATATCCAAAAAACTGATCCCAGCCGGGGTACGATGGAAAGTATGCACTCTGCCCCGTCTGACTCTCCCGCACATTAATATCATCTGCGGTGCTGGTGAGAATCGAGCGTACCTCATCGGCAGACAGCTCCATTCCATTGTCAAGGGCGCGAGAATACACCAACCCTGCGATGCCAGAGATGATGGCGGTTGAGCCGGTTGCACAGTCATTGGTGGTGGCCACGAGCTGAAGGTGAGCACCATAGTTATTGCAGCCATTAAAGGCCAAGAAGGTGCGGGCAAACTCCAGTCCATAGACGGGGTAGAACTCGATGCTATGCACGGGGATGACGTATTCATTGGCACCGGGTGGCAGGTGATGATACGAGAGCTCATCTCCGATGGCGGTGACGATGGTCACATCATGCGCGTATGCATACGCGAAGGCATCACGAAGGTATTGAGAGTTGGCAATGCCTCCCATCGCGATGGCGATGACCTTTGCACCACGATCTACCGCATAGATCACCCCCTGAGCGATCTTGTTTCCTTCGCCCATAAACGAATCACTGACACGCACTGGAAGGATGGCACAGTTGGGACAATAGCCGAGATCGGAGCTGTGATCGCCCAGCATGGCAGCCGCATCGGTCATCACGGCGGAGCCATGATAAAAATCGTTGGAGGCCGCCGGATCGTTGTCATTCCATAAAAAATCCCATCCCGCGATATCATCTACATATCCATTCTGATCATTGTCGATGCCATCCGAAAAAGCAGCCACAAGATCCGATGGATCCAACACCGAGTCTGCATCATTCCAGCCCATATCTGGGCGAACACGATCATCATCGAGATAATCCCAGACCGTCAGATAACCGTCCCCGTTACAGTCGTCGGAGAAACAGACCTTCCCATCCGCCCCCAGCGGCGACGGCAGCTCCCCTCGGTTGAGCAGGGTCTTGGGCACAAACTCCTGCGCACGCCAGCGCACACCCGAGTCGATCACCGCAATGGGAATCTCATATCGCCCGGTGGAGAGCTGAAAGGCCCGATCAATCCAGTTTCCAGAGCCTAAACTCAGCTCTTCGGGGCGAACTCTCTTCTTCAGCTCGGGTTTAATAAAGCTGACGAAAGACCACGTAATGCCGCGCCAGCTCCCATCTGCATTGGTGAAATCTGGTGGACAGAGCTCGAGCGATTCGTTTTCACCGCAGCCCGGATAGGTTGGAGCCGGAAAAATCGGTGCCGCTAAAGCGGAGTCTGTTGAATGCCACACACTCAGACCCCATAACAACACCATCCAGCACAGCCCTCTCTTCAGGTGTGAGCTTGACGGAGGCTGTGGGCCACTCGATGGGGGGCTCAGTGCAGACGCTCGATACGAGGCGACACATGACGACACCTTGTGCATGACTTGGCTCCTTTGCAGTCGATGGAATAGATGCAGGTGGTGTTTGAGTGTGGCATCAGACCACACGCCTCTAACAACCCGCTTTACCCTATCTGCGCCAAGAATTTCACGTCAAGCGTTTCTTTGCCGGGAGGTTGTAAGGGCTGCTGACAAACAGAATCCTTACTCGACAAGTGAAGACAGATTGTGTAGAGTCAAAAGTCAGCAACATGCAGTGTGACCAGTTGCAATATGGGGAATCATGGTCACGCCGAATTCGAATCGTGGCGGAGGCGACACATGCAGAGCATATTAAATGTAGAGGAGGCGCTCGAGCGCCTAGATGGTGACCACGAGCTGTATGCAGAAGTGCTTCAGCTCTTCATGGAAGACACACCCAAGCTGCTTGACGCCCTCAAGCTCGAAGTGAGAGGCCATTCGAGCCGAGAAGCCACCCGCTTGGCTCATTCGATAAAGTCGGCGGCTGCAAATGTAGGTGCTTCAGAGGTCGCCCGACTGGCCGCTCAGTGTGAGCTGGCCGGAAAAAATGATCGATGGGAGGAGCTGCCTCAGCTCGTATTTGGCCTCGACGAAGCCATGAGCATGCTGATGGGCACCGCGCACCACTGGCTCGATCAGCACCCTCTATAAGCGACCCACAGAAGCGACCCACAGAAGAGCAACGCACCTGCTCTCCCCACCTTTGAGCTTGCCATCCCAACCCTTGACAGGTGTGTCCCAGACTATCCTATTGCCAATAAGCGCCTGTCGATGCGGTATCGCAGCCGTGCATGTCTCATAGGCTTGAATGTCTCCGACCGATCACCACAAGGGCATGCTCAGGCTCACCCCCACGGAGGGCCTCAAGGGTTGAGCCAGGGGATGCTCTCGATAGGTGCCCGCTTCGGTGGCCATATAGTTGACCGTGGCCCCTGTTGGATCGTCCGAATCCACCGGTCCAGCCTCCAGCGCTCCATGCAGGGGCGCGAGCAGATTTCGCCCTTCCAGCGCCAGCTCCAGCCCACCCTCTAGCTGCGTGGCCAGTCGAGCATTGAGGGTCGCGCGGGCAGGCAGGCGTACCGCGTTGATCTGCACTTGCCCATTGGCGTCAAAGCTCCGTAAATTCCAGGTCTGGCTCGACACCGCATGCAGATCGGTGCTCAGCGACCAGCGAGGCCGTGAGATCCGCAGCCCCGCGTTGAGCTTGTGGGGGGAGGTGCTGGCAAGAGGTTCCGCATCCGCCCCGTCGCCCTGCTGAATCCAGGTTAAGGCGTAGTTGGCATACAGATCCAGCCCCTCCCGAGGCGAGAGTTTGCCGCCCAGCTCAAGGCCCATCGCCGTGTGAGGCTCGTCCACGTTGACGTGGCGGGTGGTGCCTGCATACCAATATCCATCTGGATGATAGTTATCTTCACCTTCAGGCCAGGGCTCCACATCGGTCAGCTCCAGCAATCCATTGACTCGATTCAGAAACAGACAGCTCTCGAGCTGATATTTTTCGCTGTCGGGGAGCTGCAAAAAGCCCAGCTCAAAGCTCACAATACGCTCGGGGCGGAGCTGAAGATTGCCCTGTGTCAGCACTGCCACGGCATCCGTGCTGGTCGGAATGGCTTGAGAGATATAGGACTCAAAAAAGGTCGGGGTACGAAAGGCGGTGCCCCCCACCAAACGTAAGGCACTCTCCGGGGTTAAGTGCCACAGGAAGGCACCACGCGGCGATAAGGCCAGCTTGTCCAGCAGCGACGCATCGGTGAGGGTCGCCAGCAGCGGATGGCGATCCGCACGCAGGCTCAAGGTGGTGCTGATGGGCTCCGACCACGCCGACTCCACCTGCACAAAGGCCGAGGCATGCTGCTCCGGCTCCACCAGCGGCAGCCACTCCCAGGTGATCCCCTTATAACGATATCCCAGCCCCGCATGAATCCGGTGAGACCCCACTCCGTCCAGGCGCTGAGAGTTTTCCAGCTCCACATCCACCACATGGCTCTTCGGATGAGAGCTGATGTCCAGCCCTCCCACCGGTATGGCCCACGGACTGGCAGTCATATCAAAATGATTCCAGAAGGTGCGGAACGAAAAACCCAGCGGCAACAACAAGTCCGCCCGTGCATAGCCGTAGAGCCCATCCACCACGTAGTCGCGCAGCGCTCCAATGGCCATAAACTCCGTCTGACCTTGAGCCAGCCCACCGGAGACACTCAACGAGATCTCCTGGGCCAAGCGCCGATCCACCCGCAGATCCAGACGAGAGATGTGCGCCGCTTCCGACGGATAGGGGGCCTTGAGCTCGTAGTCTTGTCGATCCGGATCCACCTCCACGGCGTAACGTGCGCGTGTCTCAAAACCTGCCGAAGCTCGAAAGGCTGTCTGATCCTGCCTTCCGCTCACGCTCAAGCTGGTCAGCGCGTAGTCCGGCAGGCCGCCGCGTAAGACCAGCGTCGGTCGAGAGCCCGTGGCTCCCGGTGGCCGGGTGATGATGTTCACCACCCCACTAAACGCGCCCGCTCCGTACAGCGCCGCGCCCGGACCTCGGATCACCTCAATGCGCTCGATGTCCTGCAAAGAGATCGACTGAAGGGTCCACAGGGTGGCCCCAATAAAGTCCAGATAGATCGAACGCCCATCCACCAGCACCAGCACTTTGTTGGAGAGCAGGGCGTTAAAACCTCGTACCCCCACCGAATAGTCCGCAGGGTTGAGGGCCATCACCTCCATGCCCGGTACTCGGCGTAAGGCTTCCGGCACCGAGAGCGCCCCAGAGCGACGCAGCTCATCGCCCGAAATGACCGTGATGGCACCCGGAGCATCCAGCGGCTGCTGAGCGTAACGTGAGGAGGTGATCACCTCCAGGGCATACGGATCGGCTTCACGCGGAAGCGCTTCGGGACTGACGGTCGAATTATCCGGTCTTGTCGGAGCTTTCGCTGGAGGTGCTCCCACGGAGGGGCTCGCAGTCCCCGAAGCGGAAGGATTTTCTTCGGTGCGCGCAGGGCCGGTGGGGTAAGCTGCTCGTTCCACTTGTGCGACCGCCTGCCGCAGCTCCGCCAGGGCTTGGGCCAGGGCTGGACTCGTGACGGCGGCTTCTCGTTCCGGGGGGGCTGTTTTTCCTGCGATATCGGAGGGTTGCCGGGCAGCTTCATCACCGCGGACGCTGGAGGCTCCGTATCCTTCGCGAATCATCTCCGTGCGTCGTTGCCGGGCGAGGTTGAGCAGCCGCTGAGCTTCTCCAGCATCTTCTGGAGCGGTTGCCAGATACTGCTCCAGCCGCGCAATGGCTTGAGGGTAATCTCCTGCCTCAAAACAAGCCCGCCCCATGTTAAAGAGCACCGCTGGATGAGGCAAGATCTCGTGGGCGCGCTCGAGCTGCTGGAGCCCTTCTTCGTAGCGCCCCTCTTTGATCAGGCGCATACCCTCAAGAAAGTGGCGGCGAGCATCTGCGCGGTCGTCCGCATGCGCAGGCGAGAGCAGGCTTAAGCTGCACAAGAGCCCAGAGAGCAGGCTCCATCGACGGGGCAGAGCCCCCTTAAGTCGCGCGCTGGGCAATGGCTTTGATGTGCTGGGCATGCAAAATCCTAATAGGGAGAGGGCTTATAACCTTCGGGAAGCACTTCTTCCTCGGCAGGTGCTGGGGCGGAGCGGTTGCTCGTGCGCGCTTTTTTGCGGGCGGGCGGACTGCGGGGAGGCTCTTCGGAGGTGGCCACCGGGGAGGCGGCGGCGTTCTCCGCTGTTGCAGGCACGGTTTCAGGCGGGGTGGCCCCTTTTCCTCCTGTCTCGGCGGAGGACAGGGCAGGGGAGGGCTTTGAAGCGCCGCTCATGTCCGCTGGATGCCCCTCTGCGCGGGTGGAGTGGGCTCCTTCAGCAAGGACTTTGTTGGTAGAACTGCTTGAGGGTGCCACTGTTGTTTCGGTCGTACCCTGGAGCGCTGAAGGTTGAAGCGACAGCGACCGGAGGGGGGGACTGGCTTCTGGACGGGGGGCGGAGGTCTGTGTGGGAGGTTTAAACAGCAGCACGCCGACCAGCAGCACGCCGCAGGCCGTCCCCAGCATGACGCTGAGTTGGCGTCGAGAGCGGAGCCAGCTTGGAAGCCACGCATAGGACCAGCCCACCGGCATCTCTCCGGCGTGGGTGAGGGGCAGGAGCAGCTCCGGCTCGAGCTCTAGGGGTTCCGTGCGGGTCTGGGTGAGCTGAGAAAAGTCGATGCCCAGGCCCTGACTGATGGGCATGAGGGTGGCCCACAGCTCATCCACGGACTGGAAGCGGTCCTCGGGATTGCGGGCCATGAGCTTCTCGATCATCAAGATCAGGGTGGGAGGCAATCCCAGCTCCATTGGCAACTTAGGCGGCGCTTCGTGCAGCACCATCATGATGGTCTCGGCGGGGGAGCCTCCTTTGTACGGCAACTTGCCTGCGAGCATCAGATAGAGCACCACGCCCAACGAGTACAGATCGGAGCGGTGATCGGCTTTACCGGTCATGGCTTCGGGGGCCATATATTCCGGAGTGCCCAGCAGGGTGCCGGAGCGGGTGATCTCCATCGGGGTCTCGACGCTGAGCATGGGCTCGGGCTGGAGCATCTTGGCGATGCCAAAGTCGAGCACTTTGACGGTCTCGAGGCCATCTCGGGTCAGCAGAATGTTGGCGGGTTTGATGTCGCGATGCACGATGCCCCGGCGATGGGCTTCTCTCAGCGCCAGCGCAAGCTGCCGGGTGATGTTGAGGGCGCGGGCGGGCGGAAGTTTCCCTTCTCGGCGCATGAGCTGGGAGAGGGTCTGGCCATCCACCAGCTCCATGACGATATAATAGAGGTCAGACTCTGTGCGGCCATAGTCGAAGATGGTGACGGTGTGGGGGCTCGAGAGGCGACTGGTGGCGGCAGCTTCGAGGGCAAATCGTTGACGGAAGCTCGGATCATGGCCTGCTTGTTGTTCGGTCAAGTGCAGGGTCTTGATGGCCACTTGGCGACCCAGTGAGAGCTGCTCGGCCCGATAGACCTTGCCCATGCCTCCTTGAGCCAAGAGAGAGCCGATCCGATAGCGGCCATCGAGGAGCTGGCCCACCAGAGGATCGTCGTTTCCGCTTGTGCGCGTGGGAGGGCTGTCTCCCGCCTGTGTCCGCAACCCCATCTTCAGCCTCGCTGCGCTAAGTGTACCCGCATTCGAATTCCGCTCTTCTCACGGTAACATGGGCCTCCACTCAAGTCAATTGTCACCCCAGCCACGGAAAGGTTGGCTAATGTACAGAAATCATCAATCCAACGGTGGTGCCTGGTGCATCCGGCAGCGGCGGCACCAAGATGGGGTGGAGCGACACGAGCGTCTTCTCTTGAAGAGACCTCTGCGTCACGACGTTTAACCGTGGGACCGGTGGCCGGAGCTTCTCCGGCAAAGAAAGAATCCGATTCACCCGCTCCGTCGCGGCTTTGGTCCGGAGGAGGTCCGACACGGTACACCCGACAAATCCCAGGACGGAAATACCCATCAGGCCGCCTCCCACCAACAGAATACGCGCTGCGGCGCTGACCTCGTAAGAGCCTCCGGTGAAGAGCCCATCGGCGACCTCAAGCAGCCCTACCGCGGCCCCGACCGATGTGAAGATCACACCCGCGATGCCCACGAACTGTGACCCTCGCCAGATCTGCACCGTATCGGGATTCACCGCATAGGGCCCCAGGTACGACCGCCAAGCCAAGGATGGCCCTACCAGCAGTGTCACCGCTCCGAGCCCCGTCAAGGGGGGGAACACCGTCCCCGTCAGCATCATGCCTGCACCAACGCCTGCGGTGCCCAGCGTCCGGCGGAAAGCGATCTGCGCCGTCTTGGGGGTCAGGACACACTGGGCGCTGCACACATCGGTATTGGACAGGTTGCCGTCGTCACATTGCTCCCCGCTCTCCAGCACGGCATTCCCACAGGTCGCGACTTTATCTTCGTCCTGACAGCTCGCGCTACAGCCGTCGTTGTCCAGCGTATTGCCATCGTCACACTGCTCATGGAGCGCCAGCTTGTAGTCACCACAGATACCGATAGAGGCTTCTGCCAGACACAGGGCTGAGCACCCATCTCCGGCTGTCAGGTTTCCGTCATCGCAGGTCTCTCCCGCATCCAGCACGGCATTTCCGCAGGTGGCGGCCCCCACGCCTTCGCCCGCTTCCGCCCGGATATGAAGGCCCATCATCAGCAGCAGCGCCACAACCCATCCCCATCCCTTCAGCCAGCCTCCGCTCATAACCACTCCCCATTCTTGCTCTTTGTTACGGTTATGTCAGGCGGTACTTCCCGGACGTCAGCGCCCCATGACGCACCACCTTGACGGGTGTTTTCCCAGGTGGTGATGGCCTGTTTTTAACGGACTCTTTCAAGGGCCCTCGCGCATGCCACGAGAGCCCAACACTCTATTCAGCAGGTCCGGGTGAAAAGCGAGTGTGCGTTAAGGCTTCACAAAAAGCATCACGAACCGGTCGCTGGTTCCCCGCCGTTCTCCCGCAGCCCTCGGGGAGCTATTCCAATCGCGGGTATCTTCAGGGTTGCGCAGGAAGTCAGCCTCGCCCCGGTAGAGGAAGCCTGCTTTTTCAACCTCCGCTTTCACCACCTGCTGGTCGATGCGGTGAAACGTCTGCACATCCTGAGTGCCACTGCCCATTTTCCCGCTGTGATCGACCACCGCGTAAATGCCACCGGGCTTGAGGGCTTGGTAGATGGCGGCGTTCATGGCATTCCGGTCGATGCCCATCCACACAAAATCGTGGTAGACCAGAATGCTGAAGACCCGGTCGAAGTCCTTCACCTCCGCCGGAAAGGGATCATCGAAGGCCCGATCCAGTCGCACCACGTTGGACAGAATCGGCTTCTGAAGGCGTTCCGCCCAGGGCTTCTCTGCAAAACGTTCTAACATCGGCGGGCTGTTCACGCCATAGACCTTGCCGTCGGGCCCGACCACTCGCGCCAAGAGCTCGGCTGTATAGCCGCCGCCCGAAAAGAGCTCTGCCACCTTCTGACCGGGTGCCACCTGAAAATACGCCAGCAGCTCGGCTGGATGACGGCCCGCATCAAGGTCACGATCCGCCTGAGTGCGATCTGCGGCATTCACAGCGGACGAAATGGGGACTGGGACCGCCATCCGTCCCGCCGAAGCAGACGCCGAAGCAGACGCCGCAGGGACATTGGAGCTGGGGGTTTTGCCCGCACAGGCCGTCAGGGCCAACATCAGTGCAAAAACAACACGTCTCATGTGAGACTCCATGCTTTAGGTCTGTAACAGGGGTGAAGGTCGTAGGGTATCATCATCCAACCCGTGCTTCAATGGCGTCGGCACGCATCCGTCATGAGCTGTTCTAGGGAGGGCCGGGGGCAAGAGGTCGATGGTTGGCTTTTGTCTGATGCGCACAGTCGGAAAATACGTGTCATGATGTTCTGTAATGGGCGGTGCTGGTAGGGCAAGCAGGAATGCGGTGATCATTCGGTGGAGAAAGGGGTGCAACGTCTGTCTTATTAATGTGACAGAGACGTCGGCGGGGAGCGACGGATCAGGGGAGAAATAGTGCTTCAAGGCTGGGGGTGGTGGCGGCGGCCACCAAGAGGGCGGAGAGCTGGTCGGGCTCGGTGAGTGCTTCAAGCTGGGTGCGTAGCGGCGGTGGTACGCTGCCAAACCGTGCTTCCAAAATCTGGAGGATGCTTTCTCGCTGAGCTGCGAGCCTGCCGACTGCCTGGCCCTGATGAAGACCTTCATGCAGACCCTGTTGCAGACCCTGTTGCAGACCTTCGAGCCTGCCTTGCTCCAGACCGCTCTTCGTGTAGTGCCGTGCCCAAGCGTTCTGGTAGCTGATGGCGTCCATGCGCTCCTTCATCTCAAAGACCGAGGCAAACCGCAAGTCTGGGCTTCGGCTGACTTTTCTGAGCTTGTCATCCACTTCATTGAGAAGTTTTAATCCCATCTTCGTAACCTCCTCGTGTGAGAGCCGTTCGGCGTGCTTTAGATAGTATAGCCATTTCTCCTGGTCTGTCCGCAGCTCTTTCGGGGGGATCTTAAACTTGCGCAGCTCCGCAAAGACCAGGGTGAGCTGATCAGACAGTTCCTTCCCAGAGCTCGTATCACATAGCCGGCCCTGGGTCACCGGATGAGGCCAGTCTGAGACCGGCGTGAGCAGGTTCCAGCTCAAGATATGAATGCTGATCGAACGTCCGAGCTCGGCATAGTCCTGGCCCGCATCGAGCTGCTGTGAATGAATCCGGGTGAGATAGAAGACGGCCCGGGCCATATAGTCCGGCTGGCCGACGAGCTGAAGCTCAATGTGCAGCAGACGCCCCTCATCATCCCGCACGAGCAGATCCAGAACGGGGGTTTTATCACCCGCGTGAGGGCTGAGCTGACGGGTCTCGAGCCGCTCGACCTTGCGGATCTGATCGCGCTGCTCGAGCTGGAGCAGCGCATTGAGGAGCCCGATGAGCAGGCGATGATCGTTTTCGCCGTCAAAGACGCGGAGAAAAACGACCTCCAGGATGAGCTTGAGCTTGCCATTGAAGTCATGACGAAGGATGTGCTCGGAATAGGCTCTGAGGAGCGTATCGAGCTGTTCGGAGTTCTCAGGGATGTCAAAGATGTCAAAAGTATCGATTGGCATGTGGAAACCCTCATAAAACTGAAGAGCTAAGTCTCCTAAGCAGTTTACCACACATTTGGGACGATGCACCGCATCCAGTGATGCCGTGAGCCTGAGCCAGCCGTGGTCGCGCCCCCTCTGCCTCGAGGCTCTCTTGGGGCTCGCGCGTTTTCCCCACCTGGACCCACCTCCACTGCTTCCCTCGTGCAGCCGTCTTGCTTACGCAGGCGCGATGCCAAAATAGCCGTTGCTTCTGCGTTTTTTTGATCCAGTCTCACACATTTCAATCAAGACAATCCAAGCTCGTTCCGATAAACCAGCGGTGAGAACCCCTTAATTCCCGCTTTGGATGGACTGAGCCATGATCACCATACCCCGATCTCCACGTCTACCGTCGCTCGTTGGGTGCTCCTTTGTATCGCGCATGAGGCGCACGCCCTCGCTGCTGCTGCTGGCCTGTGTGTCGTCACTGCTGACCGCTTGTGATGACGGACATTATGCCATCGATATCGGCATCTATCCCACGGTGACGCCGATGGTGGAGACTCCGACCGCCACTCCCGCTGAGCATCCCAGCCCGACCCCCACGCCCGAGCAGACCCCTCCGATGGATCAAGATGGTGATGGCTACAACGTGCAGACCGACTGCGACGACTTGGATCCCAACCTCTACCCCGGAGCCCCTGAGCGCCCCTACGATGGCATCGATCAAGACTGCTCCGGCACCGACCTCATCGATGTGGATGGAGACGGATTTTCCTCCGTCGTGGTGGGGGGAGACGACTGCAACGACTACAACGCCAGCATCTTTCCCACTCAATCCGAGACCGCCGATGGGCTCGACAACAACTGCTCGGGAGCTGCCGACGAAAACACCGAGGTCATCGACGATGACGGAGATGGCTTTAACGAGCTCGCCGGAGACTGCGACGATGCCAATCCCTCCCGCTTTCCTGGCGCGGCGGAAGTCCCCTACGATCAGGTCGATCAAGACTGTGATGGTGCCGATCTCGCCGATGTGGATCGGGATGGTGTGCCCGGTGGAGCAGAGGGCGCCGATTGTGACGATTATAATGCGGCCATCTCTCCCCGCATGCCCGAGCAGTGCAACGGCAGCGACGACAACTGTGATGGACAGGTGGATGAGGCGCTCGAAGTGCTCTCGTATGAAGATCGGGATCAAGACGGTTTTGGCAACAGCAACCGCCCCGTCAAAACCTGTGACAGTGGCTTTCAGACTTCCACCCAGGGAGGAGACTGCAACGACAGCAGCAGCAGTATCCATCCAGGTGCTTCGGAGAGCTGCGATGGTCAGGACAATGACTGTAACGGCACAGTGGATGATAACGCCGGCAACCTCTTCTACCAAGATCGAGATGGTGATCTCCAGGGCAATTTGGCTGTCACCTCGAGAGGATGCACCCTCCCGAGTGGTTTTGTGGCCAACAGCCGCGACTGTAATGATCAGGATCCCGCCATCTATTCCGGTGCCCCCGAGCGATGTAATGGCATCGATGACGACTGTGATCAGCTCGCCGATGAAGACATCCGCCGCACCGTCTATCCCGACCAAGACGGGGATGGTTATGGCCTGAGCACCCAACCTTCTCAAGATTGTATGCTCCGCCCTGGTTTTGTAGACAATGGCGCAGACTGCGATGACACCTCCAGCGCCATCCGTCCCGGAGCCCTCGAGCTGTGCAATGGCATCGACGACGACTGTGATGGTGCCTTCGACGATGGATATGCTCAGCGCACCTACTTCCGTGACATGGATGAGGATGGTTATGGCAACCACTCATTGCCGCTCAGTGCTTGTGCGCCTCCAGATGGATATGTCGAGCGTGGGGACGACTGCAATGACGCCGATGCAAAGATTTATCCCGACGCCGATGAGCAATGTGACGCCCTCGACAACGACTGTGATGGCAAATACGATGAAGAGGTAACGACCCTTTATTACCTGGATACCGATGGAGATGGTTTTGGGGTGAATGATGTCACCTTCGTCGGCTGCGCTGCTCCTGCCGGATTCTCCGCCAGCAGTGGAGACTGCAACGATGGCGAAGCTCAGGTCAATCCCGGTGTGGCCGAAGACGCGAACCTCGAGGACGACAACTGCAACGGCCAAGTCGATGAAGGGGTCTATTTCAAGAGCTGCGCGGAGCTCCACTCAGCGGATCCCAGCGCGCCTTCCGGTGCCTACGTGCTGGATGTGGATGGTGTTGAAGGGGCCATGCCTCCCCGCAGTATTTGGTGTGAGATGTCCCGCGACGGTGGAGGCTGGACCCTGTGTGCTTCTTTTGGCCATCAGCGCGCTCACGACGGCCTGGGGTTCACCACGGAGACCTGGTCTACCGGCTCTTTTGCCTTCCTCTCGGGGGGATCGGTCACGAGCTGGGGCAACTTCTGTCCAGAACTCTCAGTAAATGAGCTGTATGTGGAGATGCGCAGCAATCCCAAGACCACGCTCTTTACCACCGGCCTCTTCCGCACCCTGGGAGAAAATCCTTTCACACTGGAGGGTTTTAGCTCGTATGGCAACGGTGAGAAAGATGTCGTGGCTTTTTATAACCGCTCCTCGGCTCAACCTCGGGGTCAGTTCTTCAGTGGCATCGGCTGTGGTACGCAGAGCTCACTCGCCAGTCAGGGCTCGGCGCTCTGTGTGAGTGATGGCACGGCCTATCAGACGATGGTGGGTGATAAAGACGGCAACGACGCCGCCGATGATTGGATGAACACCCTCTCAAGCATCGGTGGCATGGACGAGGACAATGCCCTGCTCTACTTCGTGCGCTGAGTTAAAAATGCGGAGCCGGTACTCCGTCCGTCGGACTCGGTACAGCAGGATTCGACACGGCAGGATTCAAGACCTCGGGGCTCGGCACTGCCTCGAGGCCCATTTCAAACGGGAGCTGAAAGGTCTGCTGGAGCGGCTGTCCCTGTGCATCGAAGATCCAGGGGCCTCTCACCACCAGCCGATAGGATCCCGCAGCCAACGGACGCAGCGGATGCACCACCGCTGTCTGCCGATCTTCCATATACACACCGCAGGCCAGCACCTTCTCCGCTGCATCCACCAACACCAGGGTGCTGGGGGAGAGGCTGGCTCCATTCATCTCCCGATCAAAATACAGTCGAAGCTGAGGATCCGGCTCCATCCTGCCCGGTGGGGTAAAGGACTCCAGCCGAGGTGCTGCTGGAGCGTGCGCCGCGTAGCCTGGGCTCCAAGTGTCGAAGGCATAGGCGGAGTCCACCACCACATCGGTGACATCCCACCAGAGCTGTCCGGCCAAATGCAACCGGGGAGGGACAAACACCATCGTGCTTCCCGCACCCCCCCCACGCGGCGCAGGCGCTCGCGGAGGCGGCGGCAGGTTATAATCCGACCGACTCCCGGAAAAGACCCGCTCGGGCCTGCCTTTGATCTCCGGGAGATTGTCCCGCAGCAACACCAGGGTCAGCACCAAGCCGATCACGATCACCACACTGAAGGCCACAATCGCCACTCGGCCCCAGGGCACCTTCTTAACCACCAGCCTCACCACCGCCGACTCTTGAGGCTTCACTTCAAAGGTGATCACCTTGTCTTCGTTGGGCTGAGAGGGACGATCATGCTGGCGGATCTCCACCACCTCGAGCAGATACTTACCCGGCACGAGGTCACTTCGGTTCCACTGAGGGCTCTGCTCTCGATGGACCAGCTCCCAGCGACCATTCCGCTCCAGCCAGAGCTGAGTCAGCACGTTCCCTTGAAAGAGACGCTGGCTCTGCGCATCCGTGGCGTATCGAAAGGCTTGAAACTGGATCCCAGCCACATTCTGCTGCTCCGACATCCCCAACGAAGAGGAGGTCTCCACGCTGCTGAGCTCGGCCAGCGGCGGCTCGGCCCGTGGCGAGTCGGCAGGAGGTTGGGAGGGCAGGGCAGTGGTCACCCGGAGCTGAGTGCAGGCAAGCTGCGCCATCAAGACCGCTCCACTTAAGGCCAGGCAGCCCCAACGGGATAGCCTTCCTGTCATGCGCGAGAGAGGCTTGCTCATGGCGCGTCTTCCTTTCAACTCCGGGTATGCCAGAGATCCTTACTGCCGCTTGGTGCCTTTGGGGGGCGGAGGAGGTGCAGGTGCCACCGGCGGAGGCGGCGCAAGCTGCTGCTTGAGCTTCGCTCGATCCGCAATGCGGGAGGACAAGATCGCCACATAATTCTGGCAGCGACCGTTGCTCTTCTCGATGCAGGACTGTTGCGCCAGCTTATAGGCACCATCCAGATCGCCCTCGACCTCTTTGGCAATGGCCAAGTTATAGAGGGCTTTGCCCCGGTTTTTCGGGTTGGGATCGGTCTTCATCGTCTCCCAGATGTTGACCGCGCCCATCCAGTCATTCACCTTCACATGATCGGCGGCCTTTTTCAGCCGGTCATCGAAGCTGGTATAATAAGAACGCTCCACGTAGATGTAGGTCGGAGCGATACGCCGAGCGTAAAAATCTCCAAAATAGCGGGCACCTTCCAACACCCAGCCTTCTTGAGACGGAAGCTGAGCAGCGGCTTCTTGGAAGGTATCGGCGGTGAAGCTCCAGTGTTGCTGGCGATCTTTATTGAGCTGCTCATCCAAGATCGTGCCCTGGCGCGCATCGTACAGACGCCAACCAATGACCAGGGTGCCATCCATCGCGGCTTCATGCTGACGCTTTTTGTGCGGTTTTCCGTTCTCGTCGGTATATTCGGTCATGATCTCTTTGTCGATCACCGTCATGTCGGAGTCAAACATCTCGAGAGAGATGATGGCGTCACACTTCTCACGCGCGCAGATGCGCTGAGCGGTGGTGCCGCTGAGCACACTCATCAGCAGATCGGACTCCACGCTGAGGGCGTCGGTGGCAGGACGAATGACCTTAAATCGGGGAGAAGCCGCCAACAACTCGGAGACACGATTGAGGGCCTCTCGTCGTCCTGCTTGATCGAGCCCAATTTGTTCGCCGGTCAGCGCACCTTCCAGCGCCGCCAGCACCTTCCCACCCGTTGAGGTGGCTTGGCTGCGATCAATCACCGCCAGCGTCTGGATTTGCGGAGGCACATATACATCGGCGGGTCGAAGCACATTCAGCGTGACAGTGGAGGCACACCCGGTCCCCAATGCACCCACCAAGAGCAGGGACACCCAGGCCAGGTTTTTATGAAACGTCATGATCGAGACTCCTTGCAGAGCATGGTTATGGAACAGCTCCAAACGCTCAGAAACTTTCCTCGTTGGCCTGCCACTTCTGAGCACCTGATGGATGGGATTGACGTTGCCTCACACGAGGTATTCAATCAACTCAAGGTATTTCTAGTGTGAAAGTACCTGCAACGCAACCGAAAAATCTTGCTTCACCCATATTCAATTTGGCGCTCGGCCTTCTCATTTGATATGGTAGCAGATCAGAACACCCGACAAAAGGAGGGCTCCGTATGGCGCGCGTACTGGTTCCACTGGCGGAGGGTTTTGAAGAGATCGAAACCGCAAGCATCGTCGATGTGTTGAGGCGAGGGGGCATCGAAGTCATCCTCGCAGGCACCTCAAACGCGGAGCTGTACCGTGGCTCTCGTGGCATCATCTTTCAAGCGGATGTGGCGCTGACCCAGGCGGAAGGCCCGTGGTCGATGGTGATCCTGCCCGGCGGCGGTAAGGGGGTCGAGAACCTGCTCCGCTGTGAGCTGCTGCTTCAGCTCCTGCGTGCGCGTGCGGAGGCGCGGGAGCCTGTGGCGGCCATCTGTGCGGGTCCGCGTGTGCTCGATGCAGTACGAGCGCTTCCTCCAGGCCAGTTTACCTGCTATCCCGGACTTCAAGCTCAGCTCAAGTCCTCCGGGCGTCGCTCCGAAGTGGTGGTCGATGCAGGACATGTGATCACCTCCCAAGGACCAGGCACCGCCATGACCTTTGCCTTGTACCTGTTGGGCCGACTGCGCGGCGAAGAAGTGCGGGCTGAAGTCGCGCGCGGTTTACTTGTCCACTGAGCCGAGCTCCGCTCGATGAGCTGTCTTCCTCTGAGCTGAGCCGTTCCGCGCGGCTGTGTGTCCTTCCCTCATCCTTGTCTGCACCATCCTTGTCTGCACCATCCTTGTCTGCACCATTCTTGTCTGCACCATCCTTGTCTGCTCCATTCTTGTCTGCTCCATTTTGGAGCGCCTTGCCTTCTTTTGGTGCATGAGCCTGCGCCATGTGGACGCATGAAGCCCTCACCTCGACACTTCCACCTATCTCTTGAGCCATTTTAATCAGCACTTCTCGCGGCCACCCGCCTCTTTTGAGGGGGCCCAGATGTTGGCACAAGACTTGCCAATTCATCGAGCCGTGGTCAACGTGGACCACACTTTCACATGAAAGGAGCCCTTTACATGGCCGAACGAGATCTGCGCGAGCGTGATATTTTGGTCGCCCCTCAAGAGTATGGATACGTTCAAGACTTGACCAAAGGTGATATTGTCTTGTACGTCGGACCTACGAAGATCAGCCTCTCCAATACCGAGCGTATGGTGATGTTTCAAAAGGAACGTTTCACCCCTCTGCGCACCGATGACAGCTCGGGAGGTGTGTTGCCTTTTGTCTCCGCTTCAAATGCCCAGTACATCATCTTGGAGAACCCGACCAAAGATGCCAACCTCAAGCCCGTCAAGGGTGCCAACTATGCGGTGGAGCTGATCAACGGTCGAAAGGTGGTGGTCTCGGGACCGGCAGCCTTTCCACTCTGGCCCGGTCAGAGAGCGCGGGTGATCGATGGCCACGCCTTACGAGAGGATCAGTATCTGGTCGTGCGGGTCTACGACAAGATCGAAGGAGAAGGTCAGCCCATCGGCACGGATCGCATCGTGCGAGGCACTGAGGTCAGCTTCTACATTCCATCCACTGGCTTAGAGGTCATCCCCGATGCCAATGGATCCTACGTGCGCAGTGCCGTGACGTTACTCGACGGGGAATACTGTGTGCTCGTCGCGCCCAATGGCAAGAAAAAATACTGTCGTGGTCCTGCGGTGGTCTTCCCCGAGCCGATGGAAGAGTTTGTGCTCGAGCGCGCCCGCACGCCCGCACGGGTGTTTAAAGCCTGGCAGCTTCGCCGGAACATGGGTCTCCACGTTCGTATCGTCAAAGACTTTGAAGCCCTTGACGGTGATCAGATCCCCGCTGGACGCTACAAAGCAGGGCAGGAGCTGTTCATAAAGGATCAAGAAGGCTTCTTTTTTCCCACCGAGTACCTGGAAATTGTCGGCGAAGTCTCCGCCATTCCTGTCGGCGATAAAGACGGGATCTATATCCGCGATCTGGAGTCCGGTCGGATCTCCACCATCGTCGGGCCGTGTAATTTCTTGCGCGATCCCATCCGTCAAGAAGTCGTCACACGTCAGCTCAGCGCGGAGCAGCTCAAGCTCTATGGTGTGGTAGGTGCCGGGCAGACAGGCAAGGCCGTCTCCGTCTATATTCCGCCCAGCTTTGCGGTGATGGTAACCGCTAAAGATCGCCGGGAGGTCGTACAAGGACCGCGTACCCGCATCCTCGACTTTGACGAAGACTTGGAGGTGTTAAAGCTCTCCACCGGACGACCCAAGAGTGAAGATCAGCTCCTCAGCACCTGCTTTTTGATCACCGAAGGCAATAAAGTCTCGGACATCATCAAGGTCAAGACCGCCGATCATGTGGAGCTTGAGATCACCGTCAGCTATCGGGTCTCCTTTGTGATGGATGACAAAGCGGGAGAGTCTCTTGCATCGCATGGAGTGGCTCAAGAGCGATGGTTTAAGGTCAACAACTATGTGGGGCTCTTGTGTGATCACATGGCCTCTATTGTGCGTGCGGCGGTGAGAAGCCAGCCCATCGATGTCTTTCATACCAACCCCACGGAGACCGTTCGGAATGCCATCTTGGGCGAGAAAAAGGAAGGCAAACGTCCGGGCCGACTCTTCGACGAAAACCTGCTGTCGGTCTACGATGTAGAGCTGCTCGAGCTTAAGATTCTCGACGGCGATGTGAAGAAGCTGCTCTCGGACGCTCAACGCTCTGCCATCACCTTTGAAGTGACCCGGAAGCAGGAACGTCAGCGCCTCGAGCACGAGCGACTCAAACAAGAGGTCAACCGCCAGATCTACGAAGCCCAGATGACCACCACCCGGGTGGCAATGGAGCTGGAAGAGGCCGAAAAAGCCCTGGCCCTCACCCGTACCCGTTTGGGCCTCGAGCTGGATCGGGTCGAGCGGGTGGGGAAAGCCAGCCATCAAGCCCAGGCCAACCAGCTCTTGGCTCAGGCGGAGCTGGAGATTCAAGGGCGTAAGCTGGAGCTGACCCTCCAGGAGCAGCAGGGCCAAGTGCAGGCGTTCGAGCGTCAGATGGCGGCCCTCGCACCGGAGCTGATCTCCACCCTCAAGGTGTTGGGTGATCAGCAGCTCGCTGGAGAGCTTACCCGCAATCTCTCACCGCTGGCCATCTTGGGAGGGGAAAGTGTGGCCGATGTGGCGGGCCGACTGCTCAAATCGTTGCCGATCTCCGTCAAGCTCAGCGAACAAGGACCGGTTCAAGTGGAGGTGAAAAATCGGAAGGGGGTGGAGCGGGGCTAAATCCGGCCTTACAAGAGGCTCAGAGGTGCTGGAAGAGCAGCTCGCGGTAGGAGGGCATCGGCCACAAGGCGGCCTCCACCAGCCCTTCGAGCCGATCCGCCAGCTCACGGGTGGCCAACATGCTGCGGAGCACCGTGGCGTTCGCAAAACTGGCGGTGGCGAACAGGTCTCCCTGATCGTGGAGCTTGCTCGTCACCTCTTCCAGCTCCTGCACCTTCGTGATCAGCGAGGAGGTGAGGGCCACAAACTTCCGCGCCGACATGAGCTGAGCCTCGAGGATCTCCTTGACCAGTCCTCCTAGCCCGTTCAGTCCGTTGACCGAGGCCAAAAGCTGCGTCTGGTGCTTCAGACACGCGGGGATCACCTGCGTGCGCACCATCGATGCCAGCGTGCGTGCTTCCATCTCGAGCTGCTTGACGTACTGCTCGAGCCGGATGTGCAGTCTCGCTTCCAGCTCTGCATGAGAGAAGACGTGGAAACGCTCAAACAGGGCCCGCACTTCCTCACTGTCGAGGGCCTTGAGGGCCTCCGGGGAGGTGCGCAGGTTGGGGAGACCTCGCCGAGCGGCTTCCTCCTGCCATTCCTGCGAATAACCATCCCCTTCAAAGCGGATGTTTTTGGTGGCTGCGATCTCACGACGCAAGATCGAGAGCACCGCTGCGCTGCGATCCATGCCCGCGCCGAGCTGCGCTGAGAGCTCATCCCCGAGGGCTTCCAACGCTTCAGCGACGGCCACATTGAGCACCGTGTTGGGGAATGCCACCGACATCGACGAGCCCACCGCGCGGAACTCAAACTTGTTGCCGGTAAAAGCAAAGGGGGAGGTCCGGTTACGGTCGGTATTATCGCGGGACACGGCGGGCAGACTGGAGACACCCAAGTGCAACATCTGCTCCTCGGTGGCTTCCGTGACCTCTCCACTTTCGATGGCGTTGAAGATGCGGTCGAGCTGCTCTCCTAAAAACACCGACATGATGGCGGGAGGCGCTTCGTTGGCACCCAGCCGGTGATCGTTGGCGGCGCTGGCGATGGCGGCGCGCAGGAGCGCCCCTCGTTTATGCACCCCTTTGATGGCCCCGACCAAAAACACCAGGAACTGGAGATTGGAGCGGGGATCCCGGCCGGGGTCGAGCAGGTTCCGCCCGTCTGAGTCGGCCATCGACCAGTTATTGTGCTTGCCGGAGCCGTTGATGCCTGCAAATGGCTTCTCGTGGAGCAGGAGCGCAAGCCCTCGCCGAGCCGCCACCTTTCGCATGATCTCCATCACGAGCAGGTTGTGATCCGACGCGATATTGGCTTCTTCGTGGATCGGAGCAATCTCATACTGATGAGGGGCCACCTCATTGTGGCGGGTCTTGGCGGGAACTCCCAGCCGGTAGAGCTCGGTCTCCACTTCTCGCATGAAGCCCTGCACCCGCTCCGGGATGGTCCCAAAATAGTGATCTTCGAGCTGCTGACCTTTGGCGGGCATGGCACCCAACAGCGAACGACCGGTCAGGAGCAGGTCCGGGCGTTTCTCCAGCAGGGTGGCATCGACCAGAAAATATTCCTGCTCGAGACCCAGGGCGGTGGTCACTCGCCGGATATGAGTCCGGCCCAGCAGGTGAAGCACGCGGGTGGCCGCTTTCGACAGGGCCTGCAACGAGCGCAGGAGTGGGGTCTTTTCGTCGAGTGCATCGCCGTGATACGACATAAACACCGACGGAATGCAGAGGGTCATCCCTCCGGGACCATCCATCAAAAAGGCGGGGGTGGTGGGATCCCAGCCCGTATAACCGCGCGCCTCGAAGGTCGAGCGCATACCCCCCGAGGGGAAGGACGAGGCATCCGGCTCACTCTGGATGAGCTGGCTGCCGCTGAAGCGTTCTACCGGAATGCCGTCGGCGTCAAACGAGAAAAAGGCGTCGTGCTTTTCTGCCGTCGAGCCGGTCATCGGCTGGAACCAGTGGCAATAATGTGTGGCTCCATTCTCGAGCGCCCAGTCTTTCATGGCGTTTGCCACCACTGCGGCGGTCTCGGGCTGGAGTTTGCTGCCGGTCTCTACGGTATGTTTGAGGGCAAAAAAGACGTCTTTGGGCAGGCGTGCGCGCATGACCTCCAAGTTGAAGGTCCGGCTCCCAAAGTTGCTGAGGACAGAAGAACGAGCTGCTCCTGTGTTCGACATGCATGTCTCCTGGCTCTGTGGCGCGAGGCCACCCGTCGTTGATCGAACCTCGGACCCTCCCTGGGGTTCCGAGCTGCGCGTCGGAAAGGTTCTTTTCACATTCCCGACGACGCCTCTTTGTATTCGACATTGGGGGGGAGCGCAATTACAAAATGTGCGACATTTTGATGGCATGTAGCCGGTTTTTTATGGCACAGTTTTGAAAAGAATTTGGAGGGTTCGGGACACTACTTGACACAGTTGTCGGAAAGAACTAGCTTCAATCACGAGCTTCAATCACGAACTTCAATCTCATTGAACTATCGCCTCAGTTCCGCAGACACTGTATCCCCCACGGTCCCATCGGGATGAATTCGAGGTTGAGGGCATGGATCGACTGTCTCCACGCGATACCAATACCACCGGACTCTTAGCCACCGACGCCTCGGATGGTCCTCGGCTCATTGGGCGTTATCAAGTCCGGGAGCTGCTCGGCGAAGGATCAGCGGGTAAGGTCTATGCGTGCCATGATCCGCTCTTGGATCGGGGGACCGCGCTCAAGATCTTGCGGCCTGATCTCAACCCGGTGCTTCGAGCGGCAACGCTGGAGCGCTTTCGTGTGGAGCTGAAGGTCTTTGGACGGGTGAGCCATCCGCATGTGGTGGCGGTCTACGATGCCAATCTCGACGGGGAGCAGCCCTGGCTGGCGATGGAGCTGTGCTCGGGGCCGACAGTGGCCGACTGGCTGGCGCGAAATGGGCCCTGTTCGATGGGCCAAGCGGCGCTGCTTTTTCATCAGGTGGCGCTGGCGCTGGATCACCTGCACGGACTGGGGATCGTGCATCGAGACATCAAACCGGCCAACCTGCTCTTTCATCACCAGAGCCTGAAGCTGGCGGATTTTGGTGTGGCACAGGCTGCATTCCTGCCTCAGCGAGACGAAGAGCGGGTGGTGGGCACCCCCGGTTATATGCCCCTCGAGCAGCTTCGCGGAGAATCCGCCTCGCCTCGCTCTGATCTGTTTTTGTTGGCGGCCACCCTCTTTGAGCTGCTGACCGGACAGCGTCCCTTCGTCGGAGATATCCACTCGGTGCTCTACGAGCGGGTCTACGATGAGGTGCCCGAAGCCACGGCCTACGCCCCCGAGCTCACCCCCGACTTCGATGATTTTTTTGAGACCGCCTTAGCGCGTGAGCCAGCGGATCGTTTTGGATCTGGTGCCGAGATGGTGGCCGCCTTCGCCAATCTGGTGCCTGCCGAAGAGCTGGAAGCCTTTCGAGGGCTCACCCATGCGCGGGCGGTGGCCTCTCCAGCCCCCACCCATTACGGTTATGGCCGAGAAGCGCGGCGAGCCGCCCTCTATATGCCCGTACAAGCTCGGCGAGAACCTCCCCCAGCGCGACCTCCCGAGAACCGCCTGCGCTCCGGTGCGGTGGTGGCTCCCTGGCTCAAGCGGGCTTCGTCGGACCCGGACACCTCCAGCGCGCCGGAAGGTTTTGAGCTGCTCGAGCTCACCGCTCCCCCTTCGGGAGAGGAGACCCTCAACGCGCTGAAAAATCGAGAGCCGCGCCACTCGTTGCAGCCCACGGAGCTTCCATTCAGCGGTGGCTCAGACGTCTTTGAGAAAAGACGAGTGGAAGCAGAGCTTGAGCAGGCAAACTCAACCCGTCCGGCGCAGCAGGCAGGCCAAGAGGTGCCGAGCTCGTCGGAGGTGTCACGGGCTTCGGAACGCAGCGGGACTGCGGAAGCATCCGGCGATGCAGGAGGCTCATACGCAGGTGTGCGCACGAGTGGGGCTCACTCGGAGGTGTTTCGTCCTTCACCGGAGGAGCAGGCGCAGCTCAAAGCAGCCTTTCAAGCCTCGAGTGTGGTTTCAGCTTCTGCATCCGCATCGGCCTCGAGCGTGGCGGTGGTAGTTCCTGTAAAGTCGGAGATTTCCACTTCTGCCGTGCCTGCATCATCAGGCCTCCCCTTGACGCCGACCGCGTCCTCTCGTACCCTCCAGCTTCTGTTGTTGCTGGGCGTGGCGCTGGTGGCGTTTGTGCTGGGCTACTGGCTGGGCGCTCAAAAAGTGGGTTGAAGGGTGCCTGCCGCCGCTGCTCTCCCGATTTTGTGTCTGGAGCCCGCATGTCTGATCCGCTGCCATCCGCTCAAGTACCGGTTTTAGAGCCCGCCGACTGTTTTACGGTGATGACCTTCAACATCGCCCACGGACGGGGTACACGCTTTCATCAGACCCTGGTCTCGCGTGCGGTGATGGAGCGGAACCTTCACGCCATCGCCGAGCAGATTCAGTCGCATCAGCCGCATGTGGTGGCCCTTCAAGAGATCGATCAGCACTCCTTCTGGAATCATCATGTGGATCAGCTTGCGTTTTTGCAGGCGCTGACGGCTTACGATCACGCGCTGCATGGGATCCATAAGGATGCCCCTCTGATCTTGTCACGCTGGATGTTGCGCTATGGGGTGGGCTTGCTCAGCCGTCTGGAGCCGCTGGAGGCGGTCAGTGAAGCCTTCCAGCTCGGTCGGCTGGACAGCAAGGGGTTTGCTCGAAAGCTCGTCCAGTTTGCCCAGAAGCGTATTATGGTGATCGGCGTGCATCTGGACTTTCAGCGTCACAGTCGTAGGCTGGCGCAGGTCGAGCGCCTGATCGCGCATGTGCGCGCGCAGGAAGGTACTTTTGACCACCTGGTGATCATGGGGGATTTTAACTGCTCCCTCTATCAAGCCCAGAGCGCCTTACACTACCTGATGGAGCAGCTCCACCTGCACACCTGGGAGCAAGGCACTCGGCAGGAGCATATCAGCTTTCCCGCGCCAGGGCCGCTGGCCAATCGGCTCGATTATGTGCTGGTAGATCAAGGGCTGACGTTTGAGTCCTATAATACCAGCCGGGTGAGGCTCTCCGATCACGAGTATGTGGTGGCAAGGCTGCGGTGGGCATAAAGTCCGATGAGGCAGATTTCCGATGAGGCTGATTTCCGGCGAGTCAGATTTCCGGTGAGGCTTAATTTTGGTGAGGCTTAATTTTGGTGAGGCCAAAGCTCAGAAGCCGTAACTCGCCCCCAGCTCGAGGCGATAGAGCAGGGTGCCGCCATCGGGAAAACTCGGCGAGCCTGCCCATGCGAGCAACGCGCCGACTCGTCCGACCACCCCTGCTGGAAGCTGAAGCCCCGTTCCCAAGCCCACCTGAGGCATCACCCCGCTGAGGGCATAACTCGACAGGTCCACTTGCACGTCAAAGCGCTCCGAGATCCCTTGAACACCCACGCCGAGATAAGGGCTCCAGGTCTTGCCGAGTGTCTTGGACACCACCAGCCGCGCGGAGCCATGTTTAAAGGTCAAGGTGTCCAGGCAACCATAGGTCTGAGGCGCACACACCTCCTCATAACGCACCGGGTCCACATTGGCGAAGTCGTCGGAGCCACTGGCTTGAGCCTCGTCGTAAGCGGCTTTGGACACCGTCACGGGCGCCACCGCTTGACCCACACTTGATTCCAGCTCCAGCCCAATGCGCAGGCCACTCTCGAGACGTCGGGCGAGGGCCACATCCGCGCCGACCACAAACGCGCCTCCCCCTTGAACTGAGATCGGCGGCACCGCTGAGCCTCCCACGTTGAACAACCAGCCATCCCGCTCCTTCTGCATGCCCAGGGTAAAACGAGGCAGCACCGGGCTAAAGCCGGTATTTTCTTCTTTCCCCAGCAGATTTTCCTGCGCCACAAAGGGGAAGCTCACCAACTGAAGCCCCACACCCAACCCCGTCTGAGCACCCGTTAAACTGGAAGTGGTGCTCGATGCATGTTGAAGGGTGAAGGACTGCTTCGCCATCCCGAAGGCGGTGAGCTGGATAAAACTCCGTGCGGCACCGGTCTCCGTGCGGACCTGCTCGGCAAAACTTTCGTCAATGAGACCGGCATCCAACATCTGAAACTCGAGTGCAGCGGCCTGCGAGGAGCCCAGCAAGGCACTCAAGCTCAACACCACAAGACGCAGGGAGGCAGAGGGCTTTTGAAGACGTTGGAATTTGAGACGTTTCGTCGGATCTGAAGGCAACAGCATTTGGAATCTCCACCACATTTTTGGTCACAGCGGCCATAGCCACAATATCATACGTCAAATGGTTCAAAAGGAAAGTCCAGCAAGCGACGGCTGACACATCAAAATAGACCATAGCCGCTTCACGAGGGGGAAACAATCCCGCACCAGCCTCCTGCACCGGCAAAATTCTGAGCAGAAATGTGATATCCTCCCAGCGAGTCGTTCGTATTCCACGATAGAAGGATGTGCCAGATGACTGCTCCAGCCTCGCCGAAACCAGTGTGGCGCTCCCCGCGTGTGTGGGTGCGTGTGCTCGGCGGCCTGTTGCTCGGAGGGCTGTTGTTCTCCAAGCTGGAGCTGGAGCCGGTGGTCGAAGGGCTCTCGCGTTTTACCGGAGGTCGGCTGCTGCTGCTGGCCTTGCTCTTCAGCCTCTCCGCTGGGCTGAGGCTCTATCGCTGGCATCTCCAGATTCGCCGGATGCAGCTTACAACGGAGCCTCGGCGTTTTGTGCGCACCTACGTGCTGGGGCTGGCCCTGGGAGCGGTGACGCCCCTGAGATTGGGGGAGCTCTATCGGATCTCGGCCCTCCAAAAGACGGCCCACACGCAGGGTTCGGTGGCGGCGCTGACGGCGGCGGGTTTGGTGCTCGAGAAGGGTTATGAAGTGGTCCTGCTCCTGCTGATTGCCAGTGTGGGGGCGCTGTGGGGGCAGTCGTTGCCCTGGGTGACGGCGGGTCTGCTGGCCCTCACGGGCATCGGCGGCGTGGTGCTCTTGACGCCCCTGGCACCCCCCGCGTTTTTGAAGCCCTGGCGGATGCTCAAGCCACTCTGGGCTCTGTGGGAGCCCTTTGAGATTGCCCGTGGCGCCTTGCGCCTGCCCGAGCGGATGGGGATGTTGCTCTTGACCCTGCTGGGACATGCGCTCAACCTCACGGCGGGCTTGCTGATTTACTGGTGTTTTGGGCCGCTCGACCCGTGGGCCTTTTTGTTTCGGATGCCTCTCTTGACCCTTGCCAGCGTGTTGCCCGTGACGGTGGGCGGCATGGGGCTGCGGGAGCTCTTGGCGATGGAGATCTTCGGAGCCCTGGGATTTCCTGCCTCGGGTGCGGCGGTATCGGCCACCCTGCTGTTTTTGGGCAGCAACGTATGGCCTTTGACGGCCCTGGTATGGGCCTTACGTCCTGCTCAACCCGCTGAGGTGCCGGTGTCGATGTCTCAGGAGTCCTCATCATGAACTGTCCGATCTGTCGGGGCCCTCAGCTCTCGACTCTATACTGTATTAATACGTATGATATTGTGGCCTGTGGACGTTGTGGCGGCTGGTCCGTGCCAGCGGTCCTTCGGACGGAGCTGGAGGAAACCTCCGCCAGCTATTCCGCAGACTATCTCAAGCGGGGAGAAGGGCAGGGCGCTCAGCTCTCGGGTTATTATGATTATGAGGCCGAGCGAGGACTCCACCTCAAAAACTTCCAGCAGAACCTGGAGATTTTGGCTCAGCATGTGACGGGCCCTCGGCTGCTGGATGTGGGATGTGCCACCGGACACTTTCTGGAGGCGGCGGCGCAGGCGGGTTATCAGGTGATGGGCACGGACATCTCCGAGACGGCGGTTCAGCATGTGCGCGAGAAGCTGCACTTTCCGGCTGTGGCGGGAGATATCCTGCGCTTAAACCTTGAAGAGCGGTTTGATGTGATTTCGCTCTGGGAGACCGTCGAGCACTTGACCAGACCCGCAGCGGTGTTACACAAGCTCAGAAGCTGGTTGCGTCCGGGGGGGGTGTTGGTGATCGGCACCGGAGACAATACCAGCCTGCTGGCCCGCTGGATGGGCGCACGTTGGTGGTATCTCACCCCGCCCGATCATGTGCTCTATTATAATCCGCGAGCCTTGGGTCTGCTGCTCAACGAGTGTGAGCTGGAGGTGGACGCTTGGCATCGCATCCGGTTTCACTGGGTCTCGTCCAGAAACGTGGTGATGAAGCTGCTGCGGAGCTTTCGCCTGCCCCCTGCTCAGGTGCTCACCTGGAGCAAGCGCATGCCTTTACTTCCGCTGCCCATCCTGCATAATACAACGATGGTGGCGGTTGCGCGGCATCAGAAGGTTCGTCTGCGCTGAGCCCTCCACCTCCTCTCGGGAGCCTGATATGCCGACACCCTCACGCCTGAGCTTAACCCTGGACCTGCTGAACCTCAAGCTGCGGGAGCTGCTCGTGCGCCTGCGTGTGATGCTCGAGGCTTTTTTTGCGCTGGTGGTGGGGATTTTTTTCCCCACCAATCACAGCGGCAACAACATGTCGCGCTTTTGAGCCACTCCGTCTTCACGCTGGACCTGAAATCATGATGCGCTTGCTGGAGAGTTCAACATGCTGCCGCTCAAGCCTGAATCGATGGGCCTCCCGTCTGAAGATCCAAGCCTCAATCCGACGGTGCTGGTAGCGCGGTCGCTGTTGGGTGCGCTCGCTTCGCACCAGCCGTCAGGCGACACCCAGCACACGGCGCTGCCAGAATCCACCCTGATGATGAGCCCGGAGGACGTGCGCAGCTCCTTAGAGGGCCTGCATGCGCCCGAAGTGACCCATCGGGTACAGGTGGAGAGCCTCTCAGGGCTGGAGCCGATCCCAGCTCCGCCGGATGATGAGACCTGCTTTGGACTGAAATCGGATGCCGCTCAAGCCAGCGCCTGTGCCGATGACCGTGCTTCTGCACCGGTGGATTGTGAATATGATGCCACACTCTTTCCTGGCAGCTCCGATGCACAAGCCTGTCAAAATCAGACCGTTCATGCGGTGCTGGCGGGACGTTACAAGCTGCTGAGCTTGATCGGCGTTGGAGGGATGGGCAGCGTCTATCGAGCCCGAGATCGGGTGCTGGATGAGGTGGTGGCCCTCAAAATTCTCCGGCCTGACAAGATTAAAGCCCCCGGTATCCTGGAGCGGTTTAAGCAGGAAGTGCGTCTTTCTCGGCGCATCACCCATCGGAACGTGGCCCGCATGTATGATATCGGTGAGGAAGGTGATACACACTTTCTGACGATGGAGTTTGTTCAAGGTGTGACCCTGGCCAAGCTGATGGCCTACGTCAAACCCTCACCGCTCCAGCATGTGTTGGAGATGGCCATTGATTTATGTGAGGGGCTGCAAGCGGCGCACGATGCTGGGGTGGTGCATCGGGATCTGAAGCCCGACAACATTCTCATCCAGAAGAATCCCAACCGGGTGGTGATCACCGACTTTGGTATTGCGTGGCCGGTGAAAAAGCCCTCAGAAGGGGGAACTCAAGCCATCTCGGGCACGCCCACCTACATGGCACCGGAGCAAGTCGAAGACCGTCCGCTGGATGGCCGAGCGGATCTGTTTGCCCTGGGGGTGATCCTGTTTGAAGCCTTGACCGGCGCTCCGCCCTGGCAAGAAAAGGATGTGATGACCCTGCTGGTCAACCGGCTGAGCGTTCCTGCTCCTCCCCTGGAGCGCCTTAGGCCCGACCTCCCGGCAGAGCTCTGTCGGCTGGTGAACTCCATGCTCTCGCGAGAGCCCGAGGGACGCCCCACCAGTGCCCGGATGGTGCAGCAGTCGCTCCGGTTGTGTCATCTTCACCCCTTGTTGATGCCCGAGCAGGTCGTGCCGATGGAGCTTGCGGCGGAGCGTGTGTCGCCCTCTCGACAGCTCGCGCTGGCGATCCTGCCGTTTCAGAATCTCAGCGGTCCCGAAGATGCCCACCTGGCGGAAGGGCTGATGGAAGACATCTATGACGGACTCTCCGGTTTGGAAGGAATTCACCTCGTGCCTCGATATAAGACTCGAGCACTGGCTGGATTTCAAGGCGACCTTCGCACCTTAAAGACCTCCCTGGGGGTAGACTCGGTGTTGGAAGGCACCGTGCGCCGTCAAGGTACGCGCGTGCGTTTGACCGCCCGTCTGAGCTGTACCGAAGATGGCATTCAGCTCTGGTCTCGGCGGTTTGATCGGGGGATGGAAGAGCTGCTGATGCTGGGAGACGAAGCCGCCCATGAGCTGGCGGCGGCCATGACCACCCAGAAGAATGAAGAACGTCGAGTCACCCCCACCCATCCAGAAGCCATCGAGCTGTACCTCAAGGGGCGGCAGGAGTATAACAAATCGTGGGGAGAGTCAAATGCCCGTGCGCTTGACTATCTGGCCCGTGCCTATCAATTGGCACCCGAGGAGCCCCTGATCATGGCCAGCTACGCGATGGCCCTCTCCCGGCGTTTTATCCCGAACGCTGCGGTCATGGTCAATGCAGCCACCGCTCGTCGGCTGGCGGAGCAAGTGCTTCAGCGGGCGCCTCACCTGGGTGAAGCTCATATGGCCCTGGGCTGGTTGGCGCTCAACGAAGGAGATGCGCCCACGGCGGCGATGCGGGTGAGACGTGCGTTGAAGCTCTCACCGGGCTTGCCGGATACCTATGACTTGGCCGGAAGGCTGCTGGTGGAGGTGGGGGCTCATGCCGAAGGGCTCCGCCACTTGCGCACGGCCCTGGCCCTCGATCCGACCATCGGCCATGTGCAGGTCCAGATCCTGCGCGTGGAGGGACTGCTGGGGCATTTTGAGATCGCGGAGCAGCTCTTGCGCACCCTCCCGAACCAGCCTGAGACCTTTAACAAGGTCATCATTCAGTGGCCTCGGGTGCTGCTGTGGAACCATCGTCCCGACTTGGTGCGTCCGTTTATGGAAGGCATCGGAAATCGTCCTGAGCTGCCCATGAGCCAACATATGCGCCTCGTGATTGAAGCCATTCATGATGTCTCTCTTGCGCCCCATGTGATTGACGTGTTGTGGTCGATCTTTCGGAACGCCCAGCACAACCCGCGCTTTATGACCTTCATTCTCCAGCTCTGTGCGGAGATCAGCGGCTACGCGGGACAGCATGAGCAGGCATTTGAGGCCCTGCTGGAGGCAAACCGGCTTCAGCATCTGGATCTGCTCTGGCTTGAGCGGTGTCCTCAGCTTGCGGGTGTGCGTCAGCATCCGGGATATCCTGCCTTACATGCGGCATACCAGCAACGGGCGGAGCTCACCTATCAGCAGCTACAGGAGCCTGCTCCCCACTTAACAGCCGCCTCGCTCTGATATGCCCCGTCTATGCCCCGTCGCCGCACCTTCATCTTCTCGTCGCCAGTGGTTAAAAGCTGGGCTATACTCAGCCCCAGACATGAAGCGGGCGTCCGCGTGCAGGATGTCAAGGCAGCCATTGTATGATCTAAGGAGCTTTGTATGCCGGGAACCGGATGGGGTGGGTCGTTGAGCACACTTAAAGAGCGGTCGAGTAAGACGTGGATGCCGCGAGGACTTTTGCTCAGCCTGATGTTGTTCGCCAGCGCCTGCCCTCGCACGGGGGGGACGGATGCGGGAGGCACTCACGGCGGAGGCGCTGGAGAGGCAGGCCAGGGCGGAACCAGTGGCGCCGGAACCAGTGGCGCCGGAACCAGCAACGGCGGAACGAGTAGCGGTGGCGGAACCAGCGGTGGCGGAACCAGCGGTGGCGGAACCAGCGGTGGCGGCACGAGCAACGGCGGTCACGATTCC
>JBJTQF010000036.1:0-23670 GCA_046075485.1 Myxococcota bacterium
ATCTGAAGCCTCTCCCTGAGCAGTTGATTCCGAAGCCTCTCCCAGGATTGGGAGAGGGTGGCGCTTTGCGCCGGGTGAGGGCGGAGGGGGGATAATCTCGCCACGGATGAAACGCGGATGAAACGCGGATGAAGAGCTTAGGATGAAACGCTTAGGATTGAGGAGGCTGGAGTTAACTTCTTGATTCCTTACCCTCTCCCAGGATTGGGAGAGGGGGGCGCTTTGCGCCGGGTGAGGGCGGAGGGCGGGAACTGAAGCCGATGAGAGCACCGGTGAGGCCGAAGTTCAGCCCTGCTCGAGCTTGGCCCAGCTATCCCGGAGCCCGACTGCGCGGTTAAAAACAGGCGCTTCTGCACGATGCTCATGCCAATCGGCCACAAAATAGCCGAGTCGCTCGAACTGGAAGTGTTGCTCCGGCTTGGCGTGTGCCAGCGCAGGCTCCACCATCGCGTTGGAGATCACCTCCAACGAGCTGGGGTTGAGCTCCTGAGTCCAGTCCACCGCCTCATTTTCGCCAGGATTGGGCACCGAGAACAGGTGCTCATAGAGCCGGACCTCGGCCTTCACCCCTTCGGAGGCGCTGACCCAGTGGATGGTGCCCTTGATCTTACGTCCGTCGGGGGTGTTGCCGCCGCGTGTCTCAGGGTCGTAGGTACAATGGACCTCCACCAGCTCACCGGCGTCGTTTTTGATCACCGCCGTGCAGCGGATCACATACGCAAAGCGCAGTCGCACCTCTTTTCCCGGCACCAGGCGGAAATACTTCGGCGGCGGCACCTCGCGGAAATCGTCCTGCTCGATGAAGATCTCCCGTGAGAAAGGGACTTTACGAGAGCCCAGCTCAGGACGGCTGGGATGAAGCGCCGCATCGAAGTGCTCCACCTGCCCCTCGGGATAGTTCGTGATCACCACCTTGAGCGGACGCAACACCGCCAGCCCGCGCGGTGCGTTGACGTTGAGATCCTCCCGCACGCAGTTCTCCAGAAGGGCATAATCCACCACACTGTTGACCCGCGCCACGCCAATACGCTCGGCGAAGTCCCGCAGCGCCGCTGAGGTAAAACCACGTCGTCGAATGCCCGCAATGGTAGGCATGCGTGGATCATCCCATCCCGAGACGTGTTTGCCCTGCACAAGCTGGAGCAGCTTTCGTTTGCTCATCATCATGTAGCTCACGTTGAGCCGCGCAAACTCAATCTGCTGCGGATGATGAATCCCCAACACATCAAGACACCAGTCATAAAGCGGACGATGGTTCTCAAACTCCAGCGTGCAGATGGAGTGGGTGATGCCCTCAATGGAGTCACTCTGTCCGTGCGCGTAATCGTACATGGGATAGATACACCACGCATGACCCGTGCGATGATGTTCCGCATGCAGGATCCGATAAAGTACGGGGTCTCGCATCACCAAGTTGGGATGGGCCATGTCAATTTTGGCGCGGAGCGTGCGGGTGCCGTTGGGGAACTCGCCCTTTTTCATGCGCTCGAAGAGGTCGAGATTTTCCGCGACAGAACGCTCCCGGAAAGGGGAGTTTTTGCCGGGCTCCGTGAGCGTGCCGCGTGTCTCGCGGAGCTGCTCTTGCGTGAGATCACAGACATAGGCCAAGCCCTTCTGGATCAGCAAGACGGCCCAATCGTAGAGCTGCTGGAAATAGTCGGAGGCATAAAAGAGTCCATCCCACTCAAAACCAAGCCAGCGCACATCTCGTTGGATGGCATCCACATACTCCTGGTCTTCTTTGGTGGGGTTGGTATCATCGAAGCGCAGGTTACACTTGCCACCGGGAAAACGACGCGCCAAGCCAAAGTTCAAGCAGATAGACTTGGCATGACCGATGTGCAAATAACCATTGGGCTCAGGCGGAAAACGGGTCTGGACACGGCCTTGATAGGTGTCGCGGGCCAGATCCTCTTCGATACGCTGCACGATGAAGTTGCTGACCGCTTCTTTGGGGGTGTCGCTGGAGAGGCTCTTTTTATGCTCCGTCGGTTCCATACACTTAGAATTCCTACCATTGCGGTTAAGAGTAGCAGGCCAACCCTGGTCCTGCTCTGCTGAATGCGGTAATGATGATGACCGGGAGACCCAAGAAGGTCAAGTCTCATCCACCCGGATGCTCCGGCGAAGTGAGACAAATCAGGAGCAGGCTGGCCCATGTGCCAGGCAAGAGCAGCTCAAGCGCCCCGTTGGAGGCTCGCCAGCACTGGCAAAAGATCCTTGAAGACACCTCGGAACACATGTTACCACAGACGGTTTTTATGGTGCAAAGGTGTTTAAGGAATTGACATTTCGTTCATCTTCGCGCAGCCTGAAGCGCTTGAGCACTCATTACGGGGAGAGGACGATGGATTCGACAGAGCAAGCTCATGTCATCACCGATGAGGCGGCGGTGACACACACGCGAAAATGGCTTGAAGGGGTGGTTCTCAAATATAATCTGTGTCCGTTTGCACATGGACCCCTGCACGGAAAACGGGTGCGGTTCGCAGTGGCCCGAGGCTCGCAGCGACGCCAAATTCTCGAGGCCCTGCGCCAAGAGCTGCTGCTGCTCCGCAGTCCAGAAGGAAGCGGCCTCGACACCAGCCTGCTGATCCTGCCCGATGCGTTTCCAGACTTTTTTGAGTTCAACGACTTTATGGATGCCGTAGAAGCATTGGTTGGACGGCTCAAGCTCGAAGGCATCTTTCAGGTGGTCAGTTTTCATCCCGACTATCTGTTTGCGGAGGCCGATGAGCACGACTTCGCCAACCACACCAACCGCTCGCCCTATCCCATGCTCCACCTCCTGCGCGAAGACCAAGTCTCCCGCGCCGTGGAGCTCCACCCCAACGTAGAAGAAATCCCCGAACAAAATACCATGCGGTTGCGCAACCTCTCGGATGCCGAAAAAACCGCTGTCCAGAGCCTCTCCCGCTGCCCCTTCATCGGTCGTACCCGCGAAAGCTGAGCCTCGAGCCCTCACCCAGCCCCTCCTCGTCGCATGGCGCATGATAGACAGGTGCTCCGTTTAGCCGTGGCTCGGTTCAGCCGTGGCTCGGTTTAAGAGTGCCCCCCGAATCCCATCCAGACGGCTTCACCCAGCAGCACCCGGGGCGGACACGAGCAGCCATCGTTCTTATTCTCATTTTATGCATCATTTTATGCAAATCGATGTTGAAAAATATTGATAAATATTATATCATTAGGAAATAATCAAATGTTCGATGTTATTTAACTTGAATATCTATGCGCATATGATGCATATTATGCGCGTTCCCAGGAGGCACTATGCAGGCAGAACATGAGCTCCGTGAGCTCCGTCGGAATACCCTCCGACAGCTCATCGCAGAGTCTCGTATCGGTCAACAAGCCGCGCTCGTGGAGGCCCTCAAAGCCAAAGGCATCGAGGCCACCCAATCAAGCATCAGCCGCGACCTGCAAGAGCTGGGCATCACCAAAGTCGGCGGTCGATACGTCCTGCCCGCCGGAGACCCCGCCACCGTCGGCGAGAGCCTCAAACGGGTGGCCCGCTTCCTCCGCAGCGCCCGGCCCGCCGGTCCTCACCTGACCGTGGTGCAGACGCTGGCCGGAGGCGCTCAGAGTTTTGCCGCCGTCATCGACCAGGCCGGATGGCCCGAAGTGGTCGGGACCGTGGCCGGTGATGATACGCTGTTTATTGCCACCGCCTCCGCCGGAGAGCAACGCACGCTCCAAGCAAGGCTGGAACATCTCTTAAACGAAACCTCCGGCTGAGCACGCCGCAGCACCCCACCGCTGCGGCTCAACGCCCGCTTGAGGCCCCATAACCTCGGATGTGACCTCCCGTCCACCCTCCACCTCTGCTGGAAGGAATCGCCGGATGACCACGTCCTCTGCTTCTCACCCGTCGGCGGCTGACACCCCCGACTCGTCCCCCGTCGAAGGTGCCGCTGTTCAGCCCATCATCTTGGCGTTTTCAGGAGGACTCGACACCTCCTTCTGCATTCCGTGGCTCAAAGAGCAGCATCAGCGGCCCGTCATCACCGTCACCGTCAACACCGGAGGGCTCGACGCCGAGGCCCTCCACACCCTCGAGCAGCGCGCCAAAGCCCTGGGTGCCCTCCATCATGAAGTGGTAGATGCTCGCCACGCCTACTATCAAGAGGTGATCCGCTTCTTGATCATGGGTAATGTGCTCCGAGGCAACCTCTATCCGCTCTGTGTGGGAGCCGAACGAGGTCTCCAAGCCCGCGAAGTCGCCCGCGCCGCCCTCCGCTATGGCGCGCAAGCAGTCGCCCACGGCTGCACCGCCGCCGGAAATGACCAAGTCCGCTTTGAAGTGGCCCTGCGCACCCTCGCCCCCGCCCTGGAGATCATCGCACCGGTGCGAGATCGGGCCTTCTCACGCGCGCATGAGGCCAGTTACCTGCAAGAGCGGAATTTGCCGGTGCCACCCTCCGGTGCCGCTTATTCAATCAACCGAGGTCTGTGGGGCGTCACCATCGGCGGACAAGAGACCCTCGACACCGTCGCACCCCTCCCCGAAACGGCTTGGCAGCTCACCCACGGGGCATTTGAGAAAAACCTCGCGCCCACCCGCCATCAGCTCCGCTTTGAAGCCGGAGAACCCGTGGCCCTCGATGGTGTGCTCATGCCCCCAGTCGCCCTCATCGAAAAGCTCGAGGGACTCGCCGCGCAGTTTGGCATCGGACGGGGCATCCACCTCGGAGAAACCATCCTGGGCGTGAAGGGCCGCGTGGCGTTTGAAGCCCCCGCCGCTCAGGTGCTGCTCACCGCCCATCGAGAGCTGGAAAAACTCACCCTCACCGGACGACAGCTCCGCCTCAAGGAACAAGTGGCCAACCTCTACGGAGAGCTGGTCCACGAAGGCCAGCACCTCGAGCCCACCTGCCGCGATATCGAAGCCCTCCTGCTCTCGTCTCAACAACGGGTGACGGGTGAGGTGTCGGTGCTCTTTCGGCCCGGCACGCTGTTCGTGGAGGGGGTGTCGTCCCCATTTTCACTCAAAGCAGCCTCCAAAGCCGTCTACGGGGAAGCCGCCGGTGAATGGACCGCTCAAGACGCCGTGGGATTTTCTCGACTGCTGGGGGTGCCGTCCGCCCTCCACGCCCGCGCCGGACGGAGGAGCTCATGAAAAGTGTGGTGCTGGATAAGATCGCCTCGGTCACGAAAGCCTGCGGACTCAAACGAGAAGTATGAGTCTCGCCCGTCATCCCCTGCGAAGAAGGGGTGGTGGTGGTGGTGCGGGTGCTCTCCGATAAACATACGTATGATCAGCTCGAGCTGCCCAGTGGCCGCATGGCGCGCGTCAAAAAAGGAGACATCGTCGCCGGAGCACTCGGCCATCGACACGCACTCTTCGGCTACTCCGGGCATATCCCCGAACGATTGGCCCCCGGAGACCGCATCCAGCTCCTCAACCTCGGCGGTGTACTCGGCATCTGCGACGCCATCAGCCCGGATCTCGGCGCTCCCTTCGAGTGTGAGGTGATCGGAACCGCACTGGAATTCCCCTATCTGGGCGAACGCATCGGCATCCCCGCCCGGGTCGGACACCTCAAGCTCGAGCCCCAACAAAGCCTAGAGCTCAAAGGGGTGCCGGTGGTGGGTGTGGTGGGAACGTGCATGAATGCCGGAAAAACCGCCGCCGCCTGCGCACTCATCCGCGCCCTCGCCCACGAAGGTCTGGTGGTGGATGCGTTTAAAGCCACCGGTGTCTCACTCCGCCGCGATATCTTGGCAATGGAGGACGCCGGGGCTCGACACACCGCCCTCTTTACAGACCTCGGAGTGGTCACGTCGAGCGCCAAAAACAGCGCGGCCATCACCCGCACGCTGCTCAACCGCCAGGCCAGCGGCAAACCCGACGTGATCGTGGTCGAGCTCGGGGACGGCTTGCTCGGTGCCTACGGCGTAGACGCCATTTTGGAGGATCTCGGGCTGCGGGAAGCCTTCACCGCCCTGGTGCTGGCAGCCAATGACCCCGTGGCGGCTTGGGGAGGGGTAAAACTCCTGCAAGAGCGGTATGGGCTGACGCCGGTAGCCGTCACCGGTCCCGCCACCGACAATGTGGCCGGAAGCCGCATCATCGAGGAGCTGCTCGGGGTGGCCGCACTCAACGCCCGCACACGCCCGACCGCCCTGGCCGCCCTGGTCCGACGACACCTCGAGGAGCGCACACTGTCACTGTCCACCCCCGGGAGCCACGACGAACAACCCACGTCGGAGGCACAGGCATGAGCCGGATTCCGGTGATGGTGGTCGGTGGCACCGGCTATGTCTCAGGAGAGCTGCTCCGCCTGCTCAGCGGGCACCCCAGCTTTCTGCTCGAAGGGGTGGTCTCCACAGGGCAACCGGAGACGGAGATCGTACAGGCTTTTCCTCATCTGCGCGGCTGTTTGCCCTGCTCCCACTTCTGCGGCCAGCAACGGCTCGAGCAAGCCCTGCATCAGCTCCCCCGGCTGGGGATCTTCTTCGCAGGACCACATGTGGAGTCGGCGCCGATGATCGCCTCGGTGCTCGAGAAGGCGAAGCAGGCAGGCTCAGAGGTGAAGGTGGTGGATCTGTCCGCAGACTTTCGTCATGCGGATGCGCTCACGTATGCACGCATCTACGGGCACCCGCATGGAGCTCCCGAGTGGTTGCCGCACTTCACCTGCTCCGTGCCAGAGCTGTTCAGAGGGAAACCCTCCGGACATGTGGCCCACGCCGGATGTTTTACCACCGCCGTCACGTTGGGCGTGGCTCCCCTGTTGGCATCCGGCTGGGTCGAGCCTGAGCTGTTTGTATCCGCTGTGACCGGATCAACAGGGGCGGGCAAAAAACCGTCGGCAGGCACTCATCACCCAGAACGCCACGATAACCTCTACGGCTATCAGCCACTCCACCACCGACATCAGCCGGAGATGATCGCCATCCTCGAGCAGGCTACGGGGATCCGCTGCACCCTGCACTTTGTACCCCACTCAGGACCATTTGCTCGCGGGATCTACGCCACGATCCAAGCACGCCTGAGTCAACAGCGCAGTGCTTCCGAGCTGCTGCACCACGTTCAACAGTTTTATGCGCACGCGCCGCTGGTGCATGTGCAAGGAGAACCTCCCCGCCTGCGAGAAGTCATCGGCACTCAACGGGCCGCGCTCGGGGTCTCCACCATGACGCTCAACGGGCTGATCAATACGCAGCTCGTGGCAGCGTGTCGAGGGCTCAATATCCCAGCGGTAGGGCTCAGCGGGGTGGATGGAGGGCTGGTGCAAGCTCAGAAACGTCCGCCGGTGCCCCGTGTAGGGCAGGAACCGCTCGACTTCGGCTTTGTGGGGGATATCGTCTCCATCCAGCCAGGGGTGGTGCAGGCGCTGATCGAGGCCGGTTATGTGCCGGTGATCAGCCCGCTCTCGGCGGATGCAGAGGGCACGCTGCTCAATATTAATGCGGATACCGTGGCGGCAGCTCTGGCGTGCGCACTCAAGGCCGCTAAGCTCCTGCTGCTGGCACCCAGCGAGTCGGATGCCCTGTGTGAGGCGCTCGAGCAGCTCGGGAAAACCCATGCACTCGGACACTGGCAGGTGTCTCTCGAGGAGGAGGACTGCCACACGGCGCTGGAGCAACGTCTGACGGCGATGTTGGGCGAGACTGGAGGCCGGATCCACCTGGGACGCTCGCGTAATGATCAGGTGCTGGCGGCGCTGAGGCTGTATCTCCGGGATGCCGTCGGGCAGCTCCAGGAAGGGGCGGAGGCGGTGGCGCAAGGGCTCGAGGGGCTGGCGGAGCGGCAAGGGACGCTGGTCATGCCGGGTTATACGCACTTTCAGCAGGCGATGCCCAGCTCGGTGGGGCTGTGGGCGCTGGGGTTTGCGGCAGAAATTCGAGATGATATCGCAGGGCTGGAGGGGGTGCGTCGGCGCATCGAAAAAAATCCGCTGGGATCGGCGGCGGGTTATGGGGTGCCGCTCCTGCCACTCGACCGAGAGCACACACGGCAGGCGCTCGAGTTTTGGGAGATACAGTCGCCGGTGACAGCGGTGCAGCTCAGTCGAGGGAAGGCGGAGGCTCAACTTCTGTTTGAGCTCTCACTGCTGATGCAGGATGTAGGACGTCTGGCGGCGGAGCTGGTCTTGTTCGCCAGTCAAGAGTTTGGTTTTGTACGGCTCCCGGAGGCGATGACCAACGGCTCGTCGATCATGCCTCAGAAGTGCAATCCCGATGTGTTTGAGCTGGTACGAGGACGCAGCGGGCAGGCTCAGGCGGCGCTGCTGGAGGTGCTGTCGATTCCGGCGAAGCTGCCGTCGGGTTATCACCGAGACTTACAGGGGATCAAGGGGCCGCTCTTCCGAGGGATCGATCTGGGAGGCTCAACGCTGCGGATCTTAGCGCATGCGCTGAGTGGGGTGACGTTTGTGCCGGAGCGGATGGTGCTGGAGCCAGGTCTGTATGCGGCGGAGCAGGCGTATCGTCTGGTGCTGGAGCACGGGCTCCCGTTTCGTGAGGCGTATCGACGGGTGGCGCGAGGGGAGGGCTAAGGATTTGGTTGGTGCCACAGCGGAGAGATGCTAAATTTCCTCTGACTCAGGAGGAATGGCATGAAACGAAAGCATTTTCGCACGATCTGGCATCCGATCTTTTATACCATCATTCGGAAGACACATCCTCGGGGGTATCGGGTCCAGTACGAGGTGCCGCTGGGGACGTTGCCGCCGTGCGCGGATCTGCTGATCATCCGTAAGGTGTCGAACAAGGTGGGGCGCATCCAGCGTCTTCCGTCGTTGTATGGTCGGCTGGGGGAGCACACGATCTTAGAGTACAAGGGCGCGACGTCAGGGTGTGAGGCATCGGATGTGGGGGTGTTGTTGGGGTATGGTTCGTTGTATGCGTCTCAGCGGAAGCTGGAGGTGTCCTCGGTTCGGCTGATGTTGCTGGCGTCTCGTCTGGAGGCGCGGGTGAAGCAGGCGCTGGAGGACCGGAAGAGTGGGCTTCGCGAGGTGGAGGCGGGGGTGTGGGAAGGGCGACTGGCGGGGCATACGTTTTACTTTTTTGAGCTTGAGGAGGTGGGGCGGTCGCGGGTAGAAAACGAGGTGCTGCGGATGGCGACGCGGGAGATGCTGGATGAGGAGTTCACACTGAAAGGGCTGACAAAAGAGACGGCGGCGCTATACTATGAGATAGGGCATGCGTTGAAGGGGCCGGTACATTACAGGGAGGAGGACATGGAAGGGCAAAAGCGACTGGAAAAGAGCTATGGAAGAGGGTTGGAGAAGGTGCTGTCGAAGTTTCCGGTGAAGGTGCGACTGGCGGGGCTGTCGCCAGAAGACCGGGTGGCGGGATTGTCTCCGCTGGATCGGCTGGCGGGACTTTCCCCGCTGGATCGGCTGGCAGGACTTTCCCCGGTGGATCGGCTGGCCGGATTGAGTGCCGAAGAGATCCGCTCGCTGATCCAGACCTTTCAAGCCGAGCTGAGTCCAGAGCCTCCGACCTCTCGTTCGTGAGAAAACCCTGAGCCTCGAGTTCCGCCCTCATCCCTCCGGGTCCGAAGCGCGACGTCCCACCCCTTCCAGCTTTTGTTGCCCCAGCACCCCTGCCAGCAGGAGCGCGAGCCCCAGCAGCTCCACCCCAAATCTCAGCGGGAGCTGTCCGGTCAGCGTCACCCCTAACCCGCTGGTACGCTCCAGCACACGCTCCAGCGACGGTAGAAGCACCCCCATGACACCTTGAGCCACCCATCCGCCCGAAGCACCCGTGAGCAGCCCCATCCCCAGCAGCTCCAGCCACAATCCAGCCTTGAGCAGCGAGAGCGGAACCCCCTGACTCCACAGCAATCCCCATTCCGGTCTCCGCCGCTCCAACAAGAGCGCATGGAGCTGCACAAATAACAGGACTGCCACAGCCATCAACAACCAGCTTAGACCCCGCACGCCACCCCGCAAGACCTCCAGCGCCAGCCCAAGCTGCCGCAGCGCCCCCGAGACCTCCTCCGCCCCATAACCCAGCCCTCGAATCGACACAACCACCTGTTCTGGATCCGCCCCAGGCACTAAAACCACCCGCGCACTCGACGCCTCCTCCGCCTGCTCGAGCTGGAGCCTTTGACCGAGCCAGCTCACCACCGCTTGAGGCACCACCGCCGCGAGCGCATCCTCGTAGCGGGTTAAGCCGATCAGCTCCGCCTCCAGCCGAATCGGAGTACCGGACGAACGCTCGAAGGAGCTCCGCCCCGCGACCACCTCAAAATGGAGCCCTGTCAACGCCGACTCCGTCAAGCGCGGAAATCCATTTGCGGGCGCAAAACCACTGTTGTATGCCACAAAAAGACTGTACGGCACCAAAACCGGAATCCGTGCGCCCTCCTGCCAGACAAAAGCAGCCCGATGTTTCTCCTCCACCGCCTCCGCCGGAAGTCCGAGCAGCGCCCCATCCGAATAGAGCCGCTGCCCCAAGATGCTGCCACTCAGTCCCACCGGAAAACGCGACCAGTGCTCCCCCCACACCTGCGCCACACCCGGCAGCTCCCTGAGCTGAGCCAACCCCGACGAAGAGACCCCTCGCCACTTAAACAAGGTGCCCATCAGCTCCACCGGCCCCAGCTTCAGACGCGACGGCTGCACCTTGAGCTGCGCACCCGCCCCCTGTAAGAGCGGCTCGAGCCCCCGCTGAAGCGCCTCCACACTCCCCACCCCCACCAGGGCGAGCACCACACCCAACCACAACCCCAACGACGCCCGCAGCAACGGAAGCCGATGCCCCGTCGAGATCCACCACAAGAGCCTCGCCTGCATCCACATGCGCCGGAAAAACTCAGACCCCATGAGGCACCTCGAGCCGCAAGACTTCATCGGCCAGCGCCATACTCTCGGGATCATGGGTGGACATCACCAGACCCACCCCCCGCTCCGCCGCTGCACGAAGCTGTTCCCGCGCCCAGCCTCGCGCCTCGAGGTCGAGTGACGCATCCGGCTCATCCAGCAGCAGGAGCCCACGCGGAGCCAGCAACGCACGCACCAACGCCACCCGCTGCGCTTGACCTCGGCTCAACGTTGAAGCCGCTCGAGCACGCAGCGCCAGAAGTCCCAGCGCTTGTAACATCATGTGCATGCGAGGCAAAAGATCAGAGAGGGGAAGCTTCAAGAGCAGGCAAGGCAGGAGCACATTTTGCTCCACACTCAGATGCGGCAAGAGACCCAGCTCCTGCTCGAGCACACCCAGGTGGGTCGCTCGAAGGCGCGTCCACAGCTCCGGCGAGGCATGGGTCAGGTCTTGACCCTCCAGCAGCAGGCGATCCGCATGAACCGGGAGCAGACCCGCGAGCGTCCGAAGTAAGGTCGATTTTCCCACCCCCGATGGACCCACCACCGCCAGGATCTTGCCACGTACCACCCGAAAGGAGAGGGGAGGCTGAAGCGGCTTTCCCGCCCGCCATAAACGCAGGCCCTCCACCTCCAGCAGCGGCGATGGCTCGAGGCTCATGTCGATTTCCGTCTACGCAAGGCAACAGCACAGGCCACCCACAAGAGCCAGGGCATGGGCGAAGCGCGACGCCGTGAAGGGCCCGCCCCCACCTGGCAGCTCACCGCCACCTCATCCGCCTCCGAGAGCGCCTGACACGAGAACCCTGGACCTTCATCGAAGCCTTCATCCACCAGCCCGTCACAGTTGTCGTCTTGGCCGTTTAAGATCTCCTCAGCCCCTGGACCAATGGCTGCATTTTGATCATTACAATCCAGATCTGCACCAATGCCATCGGCATCCGCATCCACCATCAAGCTGCCGTCGCAGTTTTCATCCACCTCATTGCCTGGGATCTCGGAGCTGCCAGGGTGGATGGTATCGTCAAAGTCATTACAATCCAATGGCGCCGTGTAACCATCTCGATCATCGTCGATATTGGGGTCGTCCTCGTCTATCTTGCCATCACAGTCGTCATCTTCTCCATTATTGGCAAGCTCAGGACGCACCGGCGAAGTGCTGGCCGACTGATCATTGCAGTCTCCCTCCGCCTCGGTAAAACCGTCCGAGTCATCGTCGAAGAGATTGGTGCCTTCATCGGCGATGCCATTGCAGTTGTTGTCCAGCCCATCCCCGACCAGAATCAGATCCTGGGTGTAGGCAACACCCTCACCGGCTTCCGGATGAATGGCGGAGTTTGTATCATCACAGTCCACAGGCTTCGGACTGGAGCAAGCACTGAGTGGATATCCATCTCCATCCACATCGGTACAAGGCACGTCGTCCTCTTGACCGGAGCAGTCATTGTCGATGCCATCTCCCGGCACCTCCACCGCATTGGGGTTGATGTCGGCACGGGTGTCGTTGCAGTCATCACACTCAACAAAACCGTCGCCGTCCGTATCCTTGACCTCGATCTGAGGCACCAAGCCGTCACAGTCCGAGTCAATCCCATCACACGTCCCATCCACTTTGCCGTCATCGGCGCCTGGGGAGATCAGTGCATTGCTGTCGTTGCAGTCTCCTCCATCGCAGGAGATAAAACCGTCTCCATCTTTATCAACTTCTTCTGCGGCAAGCTGGCCATCGCAGTTGGTATCGATACGGTCACAGGTCGCCTCCGCCACCCCTGGATTGACCGCGTAGACCGCATCATCACAGTCTCCCTTACAGCCGGAGTAACCATCCACATCCGCATCTTGCTCCGTTCCTGGAATTTGGCCATCACAGTCATTGTCTCGCCCATCACAGCGCTCCGTGGAGCCTGGATAACTCGCACTGTCGGTATCAATACAGTCCCGTTCCGCGAGCACGGGCGCACACGCGAGATACGAATCTTGGTCGAGATCCTTTTCATCCGTGAGTTTTTCGCCGTTGCAGTCGTTGTCGAGTCCGTCACATACCTCGGTCGCACCGGAGTAGATGGCGGGATCCGTATCATCGCAGTCTCCCGCCTGAGCTGCATATCCTGCAACGTCGGCACACGAGAGTACGGTGGGAAGTGATGCGTTTCCGTGGTCATCACCATCGGCATCTACGTAATAGGTTTTAAACTCAAAGTCCTCATCGCTGAGCCCATCACAATCATCGTCGATGCCATTGCATGACTCCGTCGCATCCGGAAAGATGCCTGGATTCGTGGGGTTACAGTCTCCTTGTGCTAAGACATATCCTGCTGGTCGAGCACAGTTGACCTGAGTCAGCGCCCCCGAACCTGCAAATCCATCACCATCTATGTCTTGATACCAGGTGAGATCTTGAACATCTTCATCGGCCAGCCCATTGCAGTTATTGTCGATGGTATCACACTGCTCTGCGGCTCCTTCGTAGATGTTGGGATCGTTATCGTCACAGTCGCTTCCCGCATTGAGCAGATTACAGGGGGTACGACCATCGTGATCGAGATCCTGCTCTTCTGGCGGAAGTACGTCATCACAGTTATTGTCGAGGCCGTCACAGATCTCCTCCGCCGCCGGGTGGCGTGTGAGATCATCATCCGCACAGTCACCACGTTCGGAGACATATCCCAACGGAATGGAGCAGCCTTGGAGTGCGGGTGCATCATTGGCGGCAAATCCATCACCATCGGCATCTTCATACGCAGAGATGCTGGTCAGTCCTTCGTCTGACGTGCCATTGCAGTTGTTGTCGAGACTGTCACATACTTCGGTGGCACCTTCATAGACGGTATCATTGCTGTCGTTGCAGTCGCTGCCTTTGGTATTGTGGTTGCAGCTCGACTGTCCGTCACCATCTTGATCCAGCTCTTCGGTGGGAATCTGGCCATTGCAGTCGTTGTCGAGGCCATCACACAGCTCCGAAGCTCCTACAAAGATCTGCGCGTTTTGATCATTGCAGTCGGCGCCGGTGTTTCCCAGATTGCAGGCTGTATGTCCATCCTGATCCTGATCCAGCTCATTCGATGGCACGATGCCATCACAGTTGTTGTCTACTCCATCGCAGCTCTCTGTGAGCGCAGGTGCGCGGGAGGCCGTGGTGTCATCGCAGTCCCCGTTGAGCGGCGTTGCGCCGTCTCCATCTGCGTCCGAGAGAAGCTGTGCTGCGGAGAAGCCCAAGAGTGCGCCCGTGACACCAAAACCATCAACGGCAAGTCCCGGTGCGCTGGCAAAAAAGATGCCACTGTCGAGCTGATCCACTGTCAACAGCGCCTGCCCCAGCCCTTCCTGTTCGCCTGTGGTGAGTGACGGTGTGAGGGTGCCCAAGAACGAGTTTGTATCGTATACATCGAGCTGTCCACGTCCCGCTTGAGCGTTGGGCAAGCCTGCCACGAGCAGAGGCAGGAGGCTCTCTCCCTGAGACACATACACCAGGTGACGGCCCAGCTCCGGCTCCGCCTCACTCTGACCGGTCTCCCAGCGATTGGCCTTGAGCAGCGCCGTGTTGGGCGTGGGCAGTCCCGCGAGGGGTAGAGCATAGATTCGGCCAGGCAACAGGCTGTTGGGTGCTCCTATAAAGAGCTCGACGATGCCGTCTAAGTCCAGATCTCCCACCACGGCGGACACCAGCGGATACGCGGCATCTTCTCCACGCAGTGACGGCAGGCTCGCCAGGGACAGCTTGCTGAAGTCTTGGCTCGAGGGCAGCAGGTAGAGCTGACTGGCCTGCTGTGTGTCGCCGGTCATCATCGCCGTATCGGTCACCCCATCTCCATCCAGGTCGGCGAGGGTCTGGACATTGCTGCCGAGACCTCGATGCAGGCTGTCACCCACCCACGTCTTGAGGGCGAGCTGGGAGACATCTCGCGGTTGGCTCTTATCCAGCAGGTCTTCGGAGCTTAAGAGTATGACCTCGCCGAGCCCCGCTTGAGCCTCGGGTTGGCCCACCAGGAGCTGTTTACAGAGGCGCTCCGTATTATATTGAAGCGAGAGGGTGAGTGCGCCGGTGGTCGGCAGCAGGAGCTGGTGATCAAAACCCGCCACGTTGAGCGGCGAGGGCCACACGGAACGCCCCAAGATCACAGAGAGCAGGCCCTGTTCTGGTTCTCCCAACACCAGATCGGTTATGCCATCCTGGTCGAGATCCGCTGCGGCCAGCGTCTGAGGCCCAACCTGATCCAGCTCGAGCACCACACCTTCGAGTCCTGCCGTGCGCTCGGTGGGGCCACCTTGGAGATCAAAGAGCAGGTAGATGCGGCCTGACTCGGGGGCACTCAGCGCCACATCGGGCTTCTGGTCGCCATCAAAATCCCCGGAGACGACCTGGGTGGCAAAGCGTTCACCGTCCAGCAGGCCGCTGAACAGGTGCTTTTGACCGGGTAACGCCGCCCACAGAGGTGCAGGGAGGAGCAGCCAGAGCAGCAAGGATGTGGCGCAAATGATTCGTTCTGGCTTCCAGGGGGGGGATCCAGCAGGCAGCGTCATGATCGTGATCCTGGCCAAGGGTTAAAGTGGTAATGGATAGTATAACCTGGATTTACAGGAATGGAAGAATCCACCGCTCCGGTATAGCTGGTGTCCCAGGAGGCGACGGTGCATCGCATCGCACATCTTGACGATGGCCTGCTTTGTGCCTAATCTTCCCATCGATGGGTGCTTCGTCCATCCTGGGATCTTCGTGGAAGGAGTATTGCTCGTGGGCTTTTTTGACTTTTTTTCTGGTTCTAAGGGCGGCCCTGACAAGGCCATCTCTAAGCATATCAAGACCCTGACCAACCCCTACGTGCAGCACGAAGATCGCCTGCGTGCCGCCGAGCTGCTGGCTCAGATCAACACCGACGAGTCCTTGTTCGGCCTGCTCAAACGTTACGATATCACGCTCGACAAGAGCTATCAGGATATGGACGAGAAAGTCTACGCCAAGGATCTGCTGGTCAGTAAAGGTCAGGCAGCGGTGGAGCCCATCCGCCGTTATCTCAAGAGCTCCGAAAATGTGAACTGGCCGGAGCGCATCCTCACCAACATCCTCGACGACGAGAAGGCGGTGGTGGATGTGATCTTGGAAGTACTGGACAGCATCAAAGACTCCGGCGACATGAAAGGTGCTCATCGCAAGAGTGTGATCAGCATGCTCAAGAAGTACCAGGATATCCGGATCGCCCCCTTGATGTTGCCTTTCCTGCATGACTTCGACGAAGGCGTGCGGGCGGAGGCCGTGGAGGTGCTGGATGTTCAGGCCGACCCGTGTGTGCGCGAAGAGCTCTTCCAAGTGATGACCGGACCCGACGAAGAAAGTATGCGTGTCCGCCGCCGAGTCGTCGAGATCTTCGTCAAACATCAGTGGTCGGTGGCCGATTGGCTGGATACCGTCGCCGGCTGGCTCCCCGAAGGCGTGACGGTCCTGGAAGATAAGCTGGTGGAAGCCTAACGCCCGCGTGTGATGCGCTCGCGTGTGATGCGCTCGCGTGAGTAGCTCGCCGCGACTTCTTATCCCGAGACAGCCGATTCCGAGACAGCCGATTCCGATGTGGCAGGTAATCGGCGCATTGCCCATTTGTTCAGAGCTGCTGACCCGCCCACGCTCCCAGAACCCGCGCCCCTTCTCGAAGCTGAGCCCCAAGCTGTCCGCCTCGCACACTGCGCAGCGCATGACGCCACACAAAACGAGGGTGGAGATAGAACCGTCTCCAGGCTTCTTGTACCGTCTGTTGTAGACTCTCTTCCGTCCAGCCTGGTGCCACAATGGTGGCTCGCTCCAGATCGTCGTCGAAGGGTGAGCGGATATCGGCACCGGTCAGCCAGCCTTTTTGCACCGCTTCGTCGTAGAGGCTCGTGCCCGGCACCGCTGAGAGGGTGGAGAACTGCACATAACTCACCCCTTCACGCTCGCAGAAGTCGAAGGTGCGCCGGGCGAGGCTGGGATTTTCGCCGGGAATGCCGAGCAACACGTAGGCCATGATCTCGATGCCTGCCCGCCGAGTCCAGCGAAAGGCGCGGGTGGCTTCTTCCACCGTCGAGTCTTTTTTGAGGGCATCCAGCCCCACCTGATTGGCGCTCTCCAGTCCGTAGGCGATGGTTTTGCAGCCTGCGCGTGCCATAAGCTGAAGCAGCTCCGGGTGGACCCCATCCACTCGCGCCTCACACTTCCAATCAAGCCGGATATTTCGTCGCAACATCCCCAAGCAGATGTCTTCGACTCGGCGCGTGTCGAGGGTAAAGTTATCGTCGTAGATGCACACATAACGGAAACCTTGACGCACAATCAGCGCCAGCTCCTCCAGCACGTTGTCGGGGGAGCGTTCGCGCCAGCGTCTCCCGGTGACCGCTTGATCGCAGAAGGTGCAGCGCCACGGACAGCCTCGGGAGGTGATCAGGGTGGTGATGGGGCCTCGAGTGGCCAGGGGATAACGATAACCGGCGTTGGGCAGGAGGTCTCGGGCCGGAAAGGGGAGGGCATCGGGGTCGAGCTCAGGGGCCGGGCCTCCATCGGCATGACGAGAAATCACCCCAGGCACCGGATGCGTCAGAGAGGAGGCGGGGCCGGGGTGTGCATGCAGCGCATCCAGCAAGAGCGGAAAGCTGGCTTCTCCTTCCCCTTGAATGATAAAGTCGAGTGCCGGACACTCTGATAGAGCGACACTCCCCACTGCCGTGGGATGAGGGCCGCCTAAGACCACCGCATCCACCTGCTCACGGAGCAGCTTTGCCGCTCGATGGGCCACATCTCTCACCGGGGTCATGGCACTCAGGCCGAGCACATCCGGTTGAAGGGCTGCCACTCGAGCCGGAAGCTCTTCCCACCGTAGGTTTTCGCCCAGCGCATCGAGCAGGGTGACGCGGCGTCCTTGTGCGCGCAACGTGGCCGCCAGATACGCCAGACCCAGCGGAGGCACACGCAGTCCTCCTCCCGAGGGCGTTCGAGCGGGTGGGCGCAGCAGCAAGGTATGTTGCATGGAGGCTCCCGAATTCAGATGGCGGCTCACGGCACACGACCGCTGCATTTTACTTGGCGGAGAGGCTCAGATCATGGCAGCCTGCCCCGAGCTGTTGTGTGCATGATACTCGAGCTGGAGGCACTTCGTGTTGCTTTTTCTGGAATCGTATGCCCGCTTACTGATGGTCCTGCATGGGCTGCTGGCGGGCGCGGTCGTCGGGTTGTTGACGCACTACGCCCTCTGGGTGTGGAAGCCTCAGCTTGAGGCGGTGCCTCGTTATCGTCGGCAGGCTCAGCTTTTTATTCGGTGGGGAGCGTTGCTGTGTACCCTCGAGCTGCTGTTGGGGCTGCTGATCTATCCGGTGTATCGGGTGCGGGTGCGCGAAGCTCATTTTGATCGGCCCATCGATGGGCAAGTGCCCTTACATTGGCTCTCGGGGGTCTTTGACCTGAAGGAGCACGGGGCGTCGTTGTTGCTGAGCCTCTGTGTGGCGCTGCTGTTGGGGGAGCTGCTGCGCGAACGACTCCGGCAGGATCAGAAGGAAGGCATTCAGGGTGAGGTGCCGGTGATGATTCAGCCCCTGCTCAAGGGACTGGCGCTGCTGGCCGCGCTGCTCGCTTGGATGATCACCGGGCTCGGCTTGTGGGTGAGCAGCTATTATGGGCTCCCCACCACCGGCATGGGAGGGCTGAGACCATGAGCATTCAAGCGCGACGGTTGTTGCTGGCGACGATGGGGGCGGTATTGGGCTTTAGTGTGGTGTATGTGCTGGCCTTGTTAGGGATGCCGGGGCCGGTTTATCATCCGCACGAGCGGGCGTGGACGCTCAACGGCGATCCCAGCCTCCGGTTGGGGATGTTGTATTTTCGGCAGCTTGGATATGGGCTCTTGGCGACACTGCTGGGGGCGGCTTTGGCCTATCAGGTGGGGCGGGTGTGGAATCCGTCGCGGGAAGCGTGGGCCTTCTTGCTGGCCTGGACGGTGATCCTGCTCTCGGTGGTGATGCTCTACAGTGGCTTTCAGGCTTTTCGAGGCTGAGGCGATCAGAATGTCAGGCCCACCGAGCCGCCGAAGCCGAAGATCTGGCCTCCTGAGGTGATGGTGCCGGCCACCGGATATCCCACCGGATACTCTCCATATTCATTGGGTGCCAGCCCCGCCTCTTTGGTGTGGATGCGGTCCTCGAGCGCGTGCATGCTCCCGAACAGATCGACCCGGAGCGGGTTGGTAAGCCGAGGCAGTGGCACTTCAAAGCCCAAACCACCGGACACCACATGCTTGTTGGAGTCCATCATATTGACATACTTGGTCTGATCCGGCACTGGCGAAGGCACAAAACTATAGCCCAGGCGCACCGCATACTTAAAGCCGAGGTCTCCGCCTTTGGGCATCGGCCCACCGTACTGCACACCCACTCGAGGCGCCACGGTGTCATGCCACTTCATGCCCGGATCGCCTTCGGTCTCACGCATGCCACCCACCCGGATGATCGCGGCACCCTCGATGAGAATCTCCTGCGTGGGAATGGAGATCATATCCTCTTGATACATCGACCATTGAGTCCAGATGGCGTCGGCGCTCACCGTCAGGCGGTCCTTGAAGGTATAAGAGGTGCCCACCGCGACGTTGGCCGGGTTATAACCGGAGGTGATCTGATTCCCGTTGGCTGCATTCATCTCCACCGTCACGGGCTCGGAAGTCAGCGGGCCGGAGTAGATGGTGTCATCTCCGAGCATGATGTCCCCGGAGCTGTTGACCTGGAACTTCACATCTGCCTTCACCGCCGAAGCGCCCCGGTAGACCGCGCCGACATTGAGCCCTGCCAGGTTCTCGTTGACCCAGCCGAAGTTGAGCAGCACTCCGGCGTTTGGAGACATGCCACTCTTGAGGGCGATGGTGATATCATCCACGTTGATCGAGGATGTCACCTGCGTCAGCTCCGTGTTGCCGTTTTCGTCTTCCGAAGCGGTCACCACCTTCACCACCGCCGTAGCACGACCATCGACCGTGGCCGTGGCTCCGATGGAGGCACCCAAACCAATCGACAGCCCATCAAAGACCTTGATGCCTGCACCCACATAGGTGGAGAACTTCTGCACCCGGTTTTTGTACAGCGGATAATACGGCACATAGGGATCGTTCATCTGAATGCGCATCAGATAGTCGGTGGGCATATACATGCTGAGGCCGAGCCCCAGCCAGGGAGTCAGTCCCAGTCCCGCGTTGATGCCCATGCCTGTCACGGGGGTATAAGCCGCTCCCACGGTGGTGGTCTCCGGGGTGCCTTGAGCGTCGAAGTCGATCACCCCGTTCTGGTTCCGGTCATACACGATGCCTTCCCAGTTCTGAAAGCGTGGCATAAACGACTGAATGCCCGCATCCAGCCGAATTCCACTCTTGGCGGTCAAACCCGCTGGGTTATAGTACGCGGCGGCACCTCCCGAAGCGAAGGCCGTCATCGCGTTGCCCATCCCAATCTGCGCAACGCCCACGCCGAAGGTATCATGCACGTTCGCATGCGCGGTCGAAGTCGAGGCCAGCAGCAGGCCACCGGTCACAATCCAAAGTCTTGAAGCTCTCACAATGCCCCCAATTCCGGCTAACAATAGGGTTTCAAGCAGATAGGCGCAGCATGCGGGCGCCTGCTCACTTGGTCTCAGTGGTTGAATCTGTCGAGCTGATGGGGTCGCCGAGTCCGGTGTTGTCCACAATCCAGTCGAGCAGGGTGCCAGCCATGTCAATGAAGCGGTCCAGGATGCCTTCTTCCATCCAGTTGGCCAGGAACTGGAAGGTCGAGATGTTCTCCACATACGGCTGAGCCGACGGTGAGAGCGCATCCCAATTCCCCAGGAGAAGGTTCGTAAAGTCCTCGTCGGCGGGGATCGCCAACATGTTCAGCAGGATCACCCGGTTCTCTTCGCTCAGCAGAAGCTGGATGAGCCCTTCCTGATCCACCGTGCCGCCGGTCTGAACGGTCGCCAGCGCCGCCATCGCGTCGGGCAGACCACTCAGCGGACTGTTTGGATCGAGGATGCCATCCAGTCCGTATACCATCAGCGAGTCGAGGGTGTCCAGATGCACCGGGCTGTCAAAGAGCACATCCGCTAAGGGCATGAGCTTCCACAGCCGGGCTTGGTCATATTGATCCGCAAAGAGCCCGGAGCCATCCGGGGGTGCCATAAAGTAGTCGAAGAGCCACAGCAGCGCGTTGACCACCTCCGGGTCCGTCAAGGCCGGATTGCTGGGCGCTTTGGTCATATCCAGCAGCAGATCGCTGTTGACCACAATCGGAATCAGCGCCTGGAGGTTCTGGTCGGCGGGAAGCTGATAGGCATCGACGATGCGCACCAGCTCTTCCAAGACCTTCACCGTGTCCACATACTGATCGAACTCTTCGCCACAGGCATTTTTGTACTTCTCGAAGTTTTGCTTCTCGGTCTCGCTGGCCTGCTCGTAGGCGGTCACGTAGGCTTGATGATCGGCGTAGAGGGCCACCAGTGCGTCGGTGGAGCTGGTGCTGAGCATGCCCAGGTCCGCCAACACCTCCACCACCGGAAAGACCACCCGCATCTGAGCGGTCAGCTCCGGCGACAGGGTGCCGTTGTTGTAGTTATAAAGGAAAGAGTCAATCGTTGACTGGAGGGAGGCCAGCAGCGCCTCCAGATCCACTGTGGTGCTGCTCTGGTTCATCGCTGTTTCCAGCCCAAAGAGCAGGTTTGAGACCCCTTCGGAGTTCTCCGCATATACCATCGGGAGGAAAACCCCTGCCGTGGAGAAGAGCAGCTCCAGACTCGACGGAACATAGTCTGCAAAACCGTCACAGTCGTTGTCTTTGAAGTCGGGCTCCCCGTTCGGGCCAAACTCCGCCGCTGCTTCGACCACACTGATCGAGCCGTTGGAGCCGTAGATCCGCACAAACGGATGAATCGAGGCGTCCGTGTCGTTGCAGTCCCCCTGAGCCGGAGTCACCCCGTCGCCATCGGCATCGGTGCTACCGGGTTTGACGTCTGCCACCAGGTCACAGTTGTTGTCGATGCCGTCCGTGGTCTCCGTCTGCTTCGGGAAGATCAGGTTGTTGGCGTCGTTGCAGTCACCTTGAGCGATGGTATAACCATCGTTATCGTTGTCCGTGGTCGGCAGGGAGAAGGTCTTCACTTCTCCGCTGGGGTTCACGTTGGCCAGGGTGCGCAGGTACAAGGGCAGATAGTCGGTCTGGCCGCTGGCCGACTGCTGACCCGCCAGTGCCAAAAATGCATCGATGGTGTCTCGGTCGCTGCGCAGCTGGCACAGAGGCTGCTGAAGGGCGCGGAGCACGGTCCATTGATTGGCGGCGTAAACATCATCGACATTACGGTCAGGATCGTCTTGCAAGGGCATATTAATAAACGATGCGCCCAGGGCGAGCGCCATATTCTCCCCCGTGGGGGAGGCATCGGCGGTGATCTGACGGGCGATCTCCATCGCATCGGCTTGCAGATCTTCAGAGAGACTGGCGTCCATCTCGGGAGCATTGGCGAGCTCTGCTTTCAGCACGGCCAGGGCATCGGAGTAATACAGCTCCTCGGCGAGCTCCATCAGACCGTAGAACTGGCTGGCTTCGGGGCCGTCTTCTACGCCGGAGTACAGATAGGCCGAATAATCCTGGGTGAGCTGCATCACGCTGGCCAAGTGGCCCTGATACCAAAAGTCGAGGTACACCTCTTGTAATGCCTTGAGCGGCTCATCGGGGTCGCTCAGCAAGGCGTTGAGGCTCTGAACGGTGAGCTGAAGGTCTCCGCCGCTCATGTAGTCTTGCACGTTGAAGGTGGCCAAATAATCCGGTGTAAAATACGGTGCCAGATAACCACGGTCCACCAAGTACGCCACCGGTGCCCGCAGCGGCTGGAAGGCCCCTTCCGAGTTCAGGCAGTCAAACACTTCCAGCAGCGTATCGTCGGTGACGGGTTCCTCTTGGAGCGCGGTGAGCTCCAGACACTCGTTGGTGATCGGCTGAGGCGTATCGAGCTGAGGACCGACCTGCTCTTCATAACAGCCGGTGAGTGCCAGTACACTGAGCAGCGAGAAGGGGGGTGCAATGCGCATCTTTGCCATGAAATGACATCTCCTGAGCGAGAGGGCCAGCGTCTTGATCCAGGTGAATCGCCGTCCGAGAGACCCTCATCGGTATGAGCTTAGAGTCTTCGCGCCTTTATAGCATGTCTGTCGGATGAGGTAAAGAAGCCCTTCGGTCAAGAAGCTGGTCAAACGAAGCCGAGATCCACTGGTGTGTCGTAAAGAGGTGCGGTGCATCCCTTGCTCCGCGTGCATACACGCATGTGGGCAGGTGTACATCCCGCCCGTGAGTCTTCCTTAATAAAAGGGGTCTCTTGAGGGCCAGAAACTTAAAGAGAAACGCGCATTCGTCGTGTGTCGCTGGATGGTACACTCTACCCAGCCTTTGCTGACGTGCTGAACAAGCTCGGCGGGAGCAGGGGTACGCCTCCTTTCCCACAAGAATCAGTCTACAGCGCACCGCAGGTAAGACCTCCACAGGGAGCAGCATATGAGCAGCGATGAGCCGGAGGAGAAGATAACTGTCTCGAGGCGACCCCCCACAGCACCGAGCCCTGAGCGTCTCGGACAGCCGTTGCTGCATTCCTCTGGAGAGACGACCCGGGTGCAGACTTCGTGGCAGTTTGAGTCTGCTACCTGGGTGCCTCCCGCCGTCGTCACCCCCGAGGATCCCGCACTCGAAGCGCTCTCCTTGAGCCTGACGGCCACCGGCACCGGCTTGGAGCTTCAGCCCCTCACCGAAGGAGACCGTGGAGCGTCCTTCCAGTTGGCCTCCGCCCAGGAGCTGGCTGGGCAAGGGAGCTCAGTCGCAGCAGTCGTAGCAGCCCCCACCGCCCCCACCGCCCCCACCGCCCCCACCGCCCCCACCG
>JBJTQF010000037.1:0-27538 GCA_046075485.1 Myxococcota bacterium
CATGCGCTTGGTGACGCGATTCCTCCCAGTCACCAATACCTTTAAAGGCGACTCTTTCACGGTTATGGAGAATGGCAAGCGACTCTTCACCCCTCTCTTTGCGGCCTTGATTGCCATTGAATTGGCGGATGTGGTGTTCGCGGTGGACTCCATCCCGGCGGTGTTTGCCGTGACCGATGACCCCTTCATCGTGTTTACGTCCAACATCTTTGCCATCTTGGGTCTGCGCTCCCTGTACTTTGTTTCGGCGGAGCTGGTCAGCCGCTTCCGGTATCTGACCAAAGGGGTGTCCATTGTGCTCCTGGCCATTGCCATTAAGATGTTGATCGTCGAGTTCTACAAGATTCCCATCACCGCACTGCTGATCTTCATGGTGGTGGTGTTTGCCATCTCCATCGTTGCCTCTGAGCTGGCCCGTCGCCGCGAGCTGGCGGAGGCCCAAGCTGCGGTGCCTCAGAGCTGACCCCTCAGAGCTGACCCCTAAGAGCGGCCCCCGAGCCCATCGCCTCCACCGAGTTCTGCCGATTTGACCTCGCCTTCACCGCAAGCTGCCGAACTTTCATCCTTTCCTACCGACCCGTGCAATTCTGGCATTGTCAGATTCCGGTCCCTCTCTAAACCTGCTATAATCCTGTGCAAGAAGCAGTGCCTCCGCGATCTGACAGGCCCTTCAGGAGAAGTGTTATGCAGCTTTCTGCCACCATTCGGAATATCGCATACCGTTTTCGCTCCGTTCGGGAGGTGATGGCCAAGGCCAACAGTCCCAAGTCAGGAGATCAGCTCGCGGGCATTGCAGCCCGAGACAATGTGGAGCGGGTGGCGGCCCGCGCTGTTTTGGCAAATCTGACCCTTCACGAGCTGCGTCAGCATCCCGTTATTCCGTTTGAGCAGGATGAATTGACCCGTATGGCAGAAGAAGCCGTCGATGAGCGTATCTTTCAGAAGATTGCGCACCTCACCGTCGGAGAGTTCCGAGAATGGTTGTTGGACACAAACACGCAGTCCGCACATATTCGAGCCATCGCCCCAGCCTTGATCCCAGAGCATGCTGCCGCCGTCTGTAAGCTGATGAGCAACCTCGACCTGATGACCGTCGCCGCCAAAACGGAGGTGATCACCCGCGCCAACAATACCCTGGGCATGCTTGGAACCCTCTCATCCCGCTTGCAGCCCAACCATCCCACCGACGACTTGGAGGGCATCCTCATCAGCACCCGGGAAGGTCTGGCGTATGGGTGTGGAGATGCGGTGATTGGAGTCAATCCGGCCACCGATACCCCGGAATCTACGGCTGAGATCCTGCGCCTGCTCGGAGGGGTGGTGGAGCGACACCAGATCCCCACTCAGTGTTGTGTGCTCTCGCATGTGACCGTGCAGATGAAAGCCCTGGATCTGGGTTGTCCGATGGGGCTCATGTTTCAGTCCTTGGCGGGAAGTGAGAAGGGCAACCGCGCTTTTGGCATTTCCTTGAGCTTGATCGATGAAGCCTATGCCAAGATGAAGGCCATGAGCCCCACCAAAGGGCCCAATGTCATGTATTTTGAGACCGGTCAAGGCTCCGAGCTTTCCAGCCAAGCCCATGAGGGTGCCGATCAGCTCTCCCTGGAGGCACGCTGTTACGGTTTTGCGCGACGTTATCAGCCCTTTATCGTCAATACAGTGGTGGGATTTATTGGGCCTGAGTACTTGGAAAATGGTCCCCAGATTACCCGTGCAGGGCTGGAAGATCACTTTATGGGTAAACTCTTGGGCCTTCCGATGGGCTGTGATGCCTGTTTTACCTACCACGCCGAGATGAGTCAAGATGAGCTGGAGTCTCTCAAAGTGCTCTTGACCAATGCAGGCTGTACGTATCTGATGTCGCTTCCGGTGGGAGACGATATCATGCTGAACTATCAGTCAACGTCTTTTCACGACATCCCATCGCTGCGAATGTTGACCAGCAAACGCGCTGCGCCCGAGTTTGAGGCGTGGCTGGCCGAGCGGGAGATCTTCGTCGCGGGCCGTCCCGGTCGTAACTTTGGCAAACCCGAGGTGATCTCATGAACCGATCAGAAGCCCTTCAGCATGCGCCTGAGCTTTCTCTAACCAGTACGCCAGATCTTGTCCTGCCAGATCGGATCGAGGCCCCAGCCCGTCGCCGTGGCATGTACTCACTCGAAGCGGGAGCGCATACCACCGCCTTGGTCGGCGTGGGCCAAGTCGGAACGCGGTATGCCACCGAGCTTGCCTTGCAGTTTCAAGCAGAGCTGGCGGTTGCGCATGAAGCAGTCTCTGCGGATCTCCCAGCCGACTGGGCCAGCTCCCAGGGGCTGCTCAGCCTGCATTCTCAGGTGCAAGACCATCACCAGTTTCTGCTCAGGCCGGATCTCGGGCGTCGCTTGACCCCAGAATCCCTGGCCTTACTCGAGCAAAGAGCTCTCAAAGACGTCGATGTGCAGCCGATTTTGGCCGACGGCCTCTCCGCCGTCGCCTGTATGGGCTCGGGAATGACCCTGCTTCGTGCGCTCACGCACGCATGTGAAGGGCGAGGGTGGACGGTGGGCACCCCGATGTGTGCGCGTTACGCTCGCGTGTGGCTGGAAGATGAGATCGGGCAGGCCGTGCGTGCAAAAGTGGCCATCATTCTGTTAGGTGAGCGTCCGGGACTGGGCACCGGCGATGGACTCTCCGCGTACCTGGTCTACCAGCCACAGGTTGGAAAGACAGATGGTGATCGTAACATGATGTCCAATATTCATGAGCGTGGTATCCATCCCGACCAAGCTGCCCTGCGCTTGTCCATCATGATCGGTGCCATGCTCGAGCAAAAGACCTCGGGGGTGACGTTGGATCTGTCGGGGTTGGTGGCGGAGCTGGGAGAAGCGGCTGGAACGGGCTACCGAAAGCCGGCGCCTCGTCGCTGGTTGGTCTCGGCAGGTCGTTGAGCATCAGGCGGGGAGGTGCAGAGCAAGCGCGCACCTCCGCTCAGGTAAGGTGAGGGGTTCAGACGTCTCAGCGGATTTTACAATTCCGTCTAAGTCGGAATAGAAGAACGCTCGTCCTCCAACTTCAGCAAGCTCTTGAGCTCCCGAAGGAGGAGCTGCAAGTCGATGGGTTTGGTGAAGTATTGCGTAAAGCCTGCTTGCAGACCACGCTGCACCTCTGCCGGGAGTGCATTGGCAGAGAGCGCAAACACGGGAATGACTGCCAAGTCTGGATCCTCCTGAATCTTCTTCAACACCTCAAAGCCATTCATGTCTGGCAAGCCAATGTCCAACATGATCAGATCGGGCTTGTGCGCATGTGCGAGGGCCAAGCCTTCCGTTCCGGTGGTCGCTCTCAGCAGCGCAATCCCGGTGTAGAGCTCCAGCAGATGGCGGAGCAGATCAAAGTTGGCATGATTGTCTTCAATATAGAGCACATGTGGCGTTCGCTGAAAAGAAGGAGGCGTATCCAACAGAGGGAGATCCGTCTTATCCGCACGATTTCCATCGGAGGTCTGCGCCATTGCCAAGTCGATCCAGAAGGTAGAGCCAACCCCGAGCTCAGAGCTTGCCCCAACCCGGCCACCCATCAGCTCCGCCAATCGTTTGGTGATCACCAACCCAATACCAGTGCCATCCTCTTGATGAGACTTGGTGCCGAGGCGTACAAACGGCTGAAAGAGTCGTTTCATATCTTCGCTTGAAATCCCCACCCCTGAATCGCGAATCCCAATCCGGATGCGCTCGGGTTCTGCTGACAAGAGCTCAATGAAAATCTGGCCATCATGGCGATTGTATTTGACCGCATTGGAGAGCAGATTGATCAACATCTGACGCAGACGTGTACGATCTGCCAACACAGTAAGGGAGGCTTTGGGCAAGAGATTCTCCACTCGAATGCCTCGATTTCCGGCCATTGGAATGATCATCTCTTCACAAATACTGACCAGATCTGAGAGTGAGACCGGCTCAATGGTGAGATCGATGTGTCCGGCTTCAATCTTGGCCAAGTCAAGGATCTCATTGATCAGCTCCAGCAGATGCCAGCCGGCCTTCAGGATCTGTTGGGTGTTTTCACGCTGACGTGGAAGCAGAGGCTGGCCCCGATCTGCCTCCATGAGCTGAGCAAAACCGAGAATGGCATTCAGTGGGGTACGCAGCTCATGGCTCATCTGAGAGAGGAAGTTAGACTTGGCTCGATTGGCCTGTTCTGCCAAGTCACGAGCCCTGCGAAGCTCTCCTTCGGTCTCCTTACGCCGGGTAATATCCCTGAGAATGGCGGTATTGAGGCGTTTGCCCGTCGGAAGCTCCGTCTGACTGATGGCCATCTCCACCGGAAAGCGCACCCCACTTCGTCGCCGTCCGATGACCTCTCGGGAGACCGTAAGCTGCCGAGTGAACTCCTTAGACGGTTGACTGGGCAATAACTCTGTGCCACTGTCGATCTCTTGATTCGAGACACTGATGAGCTGCATGAGAGACATTCCCATCAGCTCATGGGCTGTGTATCCAAAGGTGACTTCTGCCGCTGGATTGGCTCCTTCTATCTGCCCTCGTTCATCTGTGATGATGATGCCATCTGGAACCATATCAAAGATGGCGCGCAATCGAATGGCCCGATCTTTGACCAATTCCTCGGCTTCTGTGCGCTCTGTGATATCTCTGCCATACGCGAGAAGCCCGATGATTTCTCCTTGTTGACTCCGAATGGGCGTCTTGATGGTATGGAAGATGCGCATCTCACCCCGCGAGATGACAGGGTCATTGGGAATGATGACGGTCTCCCCGGTATGAAAGACCTGATCATCATCATTCCAGTAGCCACGATGGCCTCGCGCCGTATCCCCAAGCACCAGACCATCTGGAATTCCAAGCTCTCGGTCAGTGTGTCCCAAGATCTTTTCAATAGGAAATCCCAAGAGATTGGCCATACTCTGATTGACCATCATCAACTGATGCTCGCGATTCTTCTGAAAGATGATATCAGGGGTGGAGTTGACGATGGTGTTGAGCAGTCGCTCATTGTCTTGAATACGAAGCTCTGCCTCCTTTCGCTGCGTAATGTTCTCATGGGCGACCACCAAGCGCACGGGCCCATCGCCCTGAAAGCGGGTGACTTTGCCGATGAACCAGCGCTTGAGCTCTGGCGCATGGCAAGGATACTCAAGCGAGAACTCTTGAAACTCTCCACTCAGGACTTGACGAATGCCTTGTGCAAAGAGGTTGGCTTCAGGATCTGTTTCAGGGTTGGCGCGCTCACAGACATCCAAGTAGTTTCCGCTTAAGAGATGAGCGTCCACCGTCGGCGCATTTTCAGTCGCAAACTGCTCCCAGGCCGAATTGTATGCAATGATCTGCCCCGTCTCATCCAAGACACAGATCTGCTCGCTGAGGGCATCGATGATCGCACGCGAGAAACGTTCGGACTCCTTGAGCCGCTTCTCGACTGTCTTCAGATTGGTGATATCCTGGCCCTTGATGCAGATTCCATAGAGAGATCCATCTTGGTTGAGAATGGCGAAGGCATTACACAGGAAGATGGTCTCACCCTGTTGACTGAAGAGCCGGATCTCCTCAATACGTGTCTGAAGTGAAGTTAAGACGTGGCCAGCCAGTGTGGTGAGGGCTGCCGCACGCTCGGGCGTCAGAAGTGCCGGGAGACCATGCCCCACCACCTCTCTATCACCCAAGTTGAAGTACTTCTTAAACTCGGGATTGGCGAACATAATGGTACTCTGTGGATCGAGCACCACGGTCATCAGCGGTGAGTTATGCAGCAAGGTGATGATGCGTTGCTCGCCATCACGTTGGAGCTGCTCAATACGCTTGATATCGGTATTGTCAAACAGTGTGACGATCACACCTTTTACCATACGATGGAGCGCATAGTAGGGCTGAACAGCCATAAGATAACTGCGCTCACCGGGAAGAGAGACGGTGATGCTGCGAGAATCACGCACGGCATCCAGCAAATAGTTTCGCAGGTTTGGAATGTTGAGACGCAAAGGAAGACCGGTTAAAGTTTGACCAATGTCTTGCACGGTCAAGCCCAAAACTCTGGCCGCGACGGGGTTAAAGAGTGTCACCCGGAGCTGCTCATCCAACAGCACCAGGGCTTGGATCAGGCAGTCCTTGATATTTTCAAGGGCAGAGTTACTCTCGGCCAGCTCGCTGGTCTTGACCTGAAGCTCTTCATTGACCGTGGTCAGCTCTTCGTTGGTGGATTGAAGCTCTTCGTTGCTGGTTTCCAGCTCTTCGTTGGTGGAGTGCAGCTCTTCGTTGGAGGACTGGAGTTCCTCATTGAGTGACTGAAGCTCTTCGTTGCTGGTCTCGAGCTCTTCGATGACCGTCTGGAGGTGTTCACGGGTGGCCGTGAGCTCCTCTTCCAGCTCCATCACCCGGGGTTCAATATTGCCGCTGGGAGCATTGGAAGCTACCTCACTCAGCGTGTCTTGCACCGACTCAAAACACACCAAATAACAGTCTTCGCTGCCTTCTTCTGCCGGAACAGGGTGAACAGCCACTCGAATCAGTCCCTGGATGTCCTCCAAATGAATGGGATGGCTGCGTACCACCTGTCGCTGCCGCTGGCACTTAATCAGCAAGCCATGCAGTGTGACCCGAAGCTCTCGACGGGCCAGGCTGCTGATGGCAAAGTTCGGCTCTCCCGATGGGATGTGTAAGTACCGAGACACATCACCCATGACCTGCCGGAGCTGGAGTCCCTTGTCTACCAGCACGCCGGGAGGCAAATAGTTCGCCATCGCAACGGATTGCATCCGCTCGAGCAGCCCTTGACGGGTGCGTGCGCGGGTCCGCTCTGTTTTGTCGGGGGTGGAGGCAACGGTATTGCCTTGGAATTGCAGGCGGTAGCGGGTCGCCACTTCCCTGCGACGAAAGAGCTTCCAGCGCACATGCACCGATTCAAAGAGCTCTTCTCGCTGGGTGATGCTCTCGGAGCGGCCCAAAAAGAGAAAACCACGAGACTTCAGTCCATAGTGAAAGATCTCCAATACTTTGGCCTGAAGTGTCGAGTTAAAATAGATGAGGACATTACGACAGCTAATCAAATCCAGGTGCAGAAAAGGAGGATCTGAGACCAGATCCTGTCGTGCGAAGACCAGCAGGTCTCGGAGCGACTTCACGATCTGATACGTATCCCCTGACAGACTGAAGTAGCGGCCGATCAGACGTGGATCCATGTCCACCATAGAGGACACATGGAAGACTCCCTTGCGTGCGCGTGAGAGTGCAGGGCCATCAATATCCGTGGCAAAGATCTGGATCTTAAATTGATTCAGATCTCCGGTCAGACGCTCTGCCAAGAGAATGGCCATCGAGTAGGCTTCTTCACCGGTCGCACACCCCGGCACCCAGATGCGGATTTCCTCTTGAGGGCGCTTACTCTTGATGATCTGTCCCAGGGTATCATCCAGGGAACGAAAGGCATCTCGGTCGCGAAAGAAGGAGGTCACAGAGATGATAAGATTCTGCGCCAGACGTTCGATCTCATCTGGGTGACTGTTCAAAAACTGCTCATACTCCTCCATCGTCTCAACGTGACAGGCCACCATTCGTCGGCGCATGCGTCGCTGAATGGTACTGTCCTTATAGTTGAGAAAGTCTACGCGGGTGCGAGCGCGCACCAAGCCCAGAATCCGCTCAAAGACAGGCAGGAGATGTTCACTCTTTCCGGGAAATGGAGCACCTCGGCTCGACAGTTGAGCAATGGAGCCCAGCTCCGAAGCAATCTTTTCGGGTGACAGAACCATGTCCACACAGCCCGTCTCGACCGCTGCCCGTGGCATGCCATTGTATCGTGCAGACGCCTCATCTTGGGCAAACAGAAAACCACCAGCACCCTTAATCGCCCTCACCCCATGAGCGCCGTCTGATCCTGTTCCCGACAAGATGATCCCAATGGCATTTTCACCATACTCATCTGCCATCGATTTAAACAGATAATCCACCGATGGCTTTGGCAGTGCATGCTTAAAGGGATCACTTAATCGAAGCTTTCCATCTTCGATGCGAATATTCTTATTGATGGGGGTAATATAGATGATGTTGGGGGCTGGCTCGACACTATCCCGGATCTCCACCACCGACAGGGTGGTTTCTCGGGACAGAAGCTGAACCAACATGCTGGGATGGGTGGGTGACAGATGCTGTGCAATCACATAACTCATCCGAGATTCATGGGGCAGGTTGGAGACCAACGCACGCAGCGCCTCAAGACCACCGGCAGAAGCACCAATGCCGACCAGGAGAAGCTGGCTTTCGTGCGTTTCCCCTTCGGAGTGGGGCGTTTGAGTGTCCACGGGCTCTTGATCCTTCGTATCCTTCATACAGCCTCAACTTGGGGTGTGGGTTTCACGAAGGACATTTTAACGCGGAGGTGGGGAGGCGGCAACGGGGGAATTGAGGGCGGAAGAGCTTACGTCGGAGTCTCTTTTAATTGCATCTGTTGAACCTGTTGTATCGCTTCAGGTGACAAGAGATTTTGCACCATGAGCTGCTCAGCCAATGCAATACTATCGCGATGCCAGAAGACTGAAGGCTCCTCAGCAATGGGATCATCGGAAGCGTGACGCCGAATGCAAACCAGAACGTCAGGACGAAAACCCGATAGATACTTGAGGGTTGCACGCGCAACTCCGACCAACGGCTCGAGCTTATACCACTCCACTCCATGTTTGAGCAGGGCGTCCGCGAGGCGCTCTAAGCTCAGGCGACCGGCGAGAAGCTCACGATATAGTTCAAATGTGAGTGCGTCTACCTCTGTGTCATCCCCCAGCAGCAGCTCTCGTGCTCGTATGGGCAGGTATTGACGCTGCTCCAACAACGCATTGAGCTTATAAGAGAGCTGCTCTTTTAGGGCACGAAAGGCTCCCTTCACGTTGCTGCGGGCCAGCTCTCGTTTGATCACGGCATCAAATGGCTTCAGCAGCAGCCCATCAAATGGGATCTCATGAAGGGTGAGTCGCGCTGCAAACACCGGTGCAAAGAAGGTGGGACTGGCGGATAAAAAGACCAAGGGAAGCCCTTCTGCTTCACCCTGCCGCAGCAATTGCAGCAGCGCCACCATCCCGGGCAGTGCTCGCTTCTCTTGCACGGGCTGTCGCATCAGCTTCCAGATACCTCGTCGTGAGTGTATATCACTGCTCAGGTATGTCTGGTCAATGTCTGAGGTCACAATCACACCGGCATAGTCCTCCGCCAGTACCCGCATTCGGCCTTCACCACTCAGCGCCTTTCCCTCTCGGTTCGTCCATTGAATACGATACATACCGGCTGGAAGCGGGGGAGAGATGCGCCCCGAGAGCTGAAACTGTCCACCCCGATGCGTCTCAACCGGGATTGTAAGGAGCAGCTCTCCTGTGCGTTGGCAATAGATTGAAAGCTGCCCTTGATCGGTCTCATCTCGCGCTAAGAGTGCATGGATGGCCGAGAGCCGTTCAGGGCCCGGAAGTGGCTTCTCCAGCACCATCCCTGCCAATCGAATACGCGAGCCTTCACACAGAGAGGGTGGCATCTCCAGATACTGCGGAGGCGGTCGTTTTTTCGCCTGAGCGGTGGGTTGTTGCGCACTCTTTTTAGGGCGTCGCAGCGCACGCCAGAGCTTAGAGGCTCCAGCGGGAGCCTTCACCCATTGCGATTCAAAGGGCTCAAACGTATACATGAAGTCCCCCAAATGTGAGGCAGACATGGCCGAAGCCGCTGAAGACTGTGAATCATACCATGAGCTGATCGAGTAAGGTCTCGGCTGCATTGGCAATCACCGTGCCGGGCCCAAAAATGGCGGCAGCGCCCGCTTCTCGAAGGGCATCGTAGTCTTGAGGCGGAATGACCCCACCTACAATGATCAAGATGTCTTCGCGTCCAAGCTGTGCCAGTGCATGGCGAAGGGCTGGAACCAATGTCAGATGTCCAGCAGCCAGGGAGCTGACGCCCACCATGTGTACGTCATTTTCAACCGCTTGCCGGGCCGTCTCTTCTGGCGTCTGAAAGAGCGGCCCAATGTCCACATCAAAGCCCAGATCCGCAAAGGCCGTGGCAATCACCTTTTGGCCTCGGTCGTGTCCGTCCTGCCCCATCTTTGCGATGAGAATTCGTGGACGTCGCCCATCCAATCCCACAAAGGTCTCTACCTTTTGTTGTACTCGCTTCAGACTTTCTGCTTCCATGCCAAGCTCTCCTCCGTACACACCTGAGATGGAGCGAATGGTGGCTTGATGGCGTCCATACACTTTCTCCAGGGCTTCGCTGATCTCGCCTACGGTAGCCCTTGCCCGTGCCGCATCAATGGCCAGTGCCAGCAGGTTTCCTTCGCCTCGTGCGGCTGCTTGTGTGAGCGCATGTAAACACGTCTGCACAGCCTTTGCATCCCGCGAGGCTTTGAGTATCCGAAGGCGCTCAAGCTGAGCCTGCCTCACCGCTGCATTGTCCACCTTCAGCACATCAATGGACTCTTCCTCATCCAAACGATAGCGATTGATGCCCACAATGGTTTGGCGGCCACTGTCGATGCGCGCCTGCGTGCGTGCGGCAGCCTCCTCAATGCGCAGCTTCGGAAGACCCTGCTCGATGGCTTTGACCATTCCCCCGAGAGATTCGACCTCTTCAATCAGTGTCCACGCGCTAGAAGCCAGTGATGCCGTGAGTTTTTCGACATAATAGCTGCCACCGAGGGGGTCCACGGGGCGGCAGATGCCCGCTTCTTGTTGCAGTTGAAGCTGGGTATTACGAGCGATGCGGGCGCTGAAGTCTGTTGGTAACGCCAGCGCCTCATCCAGCGAGTTTGTATGCAGAGACTGTGTATGCCCCAAACCCGCTGCGAGGGCTTCAATGCCGGTGCGTACCACGTTGTTGTACACATCTTGAGCGGTGAGCGACCAGCCCGACGTCTGGCAATGGGTTCTCAGCATCAGAGACTTGCTCGAGCGCGGATTAAACGGACGCATCAGCCGAGACCAGAGCAAACGTGCGGCCCTGAGTTTGGCCACTTCCATGTAGAAGTTCATGCCGATGGCAAAGAAGAAGCTCAGGCGAGGAGCAAACTGGTCCACGGTCAAGCCTGCGGCAAGTCCGCTGCGCACATATTCCACACCATCGGCCAGTGTGTAGGCCAGCTCCAGCTCGGCAGTGGCACCTGCTTCCTGCATATGATAGCCTGAGATGGAGATGGAGTTAAAGCGAGGCATATGAGCGCTGGTATATCGAAAGATGTCCGCAATGATGCGCATCGAGGGGGCTGGTGGATAGATATAGGTATTGCGCACCATAAACTCTTTCAGAATATCATTCTGAATGGTGCCCGCCAGCTTGTCGGGGGAGACACCTTGCTCCTCTGCTGCGACCACATACAATGCCAAGATGGGCAAGACTGCCCCATTCATGGTCATCGAGACACTCATCTGATCCAGCGGGATGCCATCAAAGAGAATGCGCATGTCCAGGATGGAGTCGATGGCAACACCTGCCATGCCGACATCTCCAATCACACGCGGGTGATCGGAGTCGTAACCGCGATGGGTCGCCAAGTCAAAGGCGATGGAGAGTCCCTTTTGGCCCGCCGCCAGATTGCGGCGATAAAATGCATTTGAGGCTTCAGCCGTCGAAAATCCGGCATACTGTCGGATGGTCCAGGGCTGGCGCACGTACATGGTGGAGTACGGACCCCGGGTGAAAGGTGCGAAACCCGGAAAACTTCCCTCAAGCCCGAGCCCTTGTATGGCATCGCCTTGATACAGTCGTTTGACGGGGATGCCTTCGGGGGTCTCCCATGCCGTTGTATCGCTCAGACGTGTTGCCTCTTGTGATGGCTGGGAGGACTGGAGTTGAGGGCTGGCGTTCCACTCAAGCTGTTCAAAAGCGGGAATACGGCTCACGAAACACCTCCTACCGAGTCCAACAATCCTTGTAGGGTCATGACCACATCACATCCCATGAAGAGTGCACCAGAGAGTCCCACTTCACGCAGCGTTGCTTCTGAAGTGCCGGGTGCTGCGCCGGGTTTTCCAGCCATCCAGATGTGGCGAATACCTGCCGCTTTGAGTGCCTGAATCAAGGGGACTGCATATTGGGTGTAGCAGGCATCCGAACCGGAGAGACACACCACAGAAGCCCGCTGAGCTGCCGCAAGATGATGCTGCAAGAGGTTCTCTACGGAGTCGGCAGGAGGCGCTTCACCCAGCGAGACCACACAACCTCCCACCCAGAAGAAGTTCTGAGCAAACATGGTGCGTGCATGGTTTTCTGCTAAGGGGCCTAAGATTGCCACATAGACAGAGACGGTCTTGCCAACTTCTTTGAGTTTCCATGCGTGCGTGCGAAGCTGATCAAAGGCGGCTCCATCGGCACGGAATTGGAGGGGCTCCACCTGCTCGACCGGGGGGCCGAGATCCCGTTCTGCTACAGCGGAGGGCTGGCGAACGAGTGGGCTCTCACCTGCCCAGGGAAACTCACTGAGGCCGGTCAGCGCCTCCTTTCGAGTCGCATACGCCCGCTGACGCGCCGAGGCGGTCTCTTGAAGCTGCGTGGCCAGCCAGCCCGAACGGAGTGCTGCCGCCAGCCCTCCTTGACGTTCCACCGCTTGGAAAAAGTGCCAGCCAGCACCCGCCAGTGCCTCCGTCAGCGACTCCACGTAATACGACCCACCCAGGGAATCCAGCACCGTATGAAGCTGACTTTCTTCCGCTAAAATGAGCTGCGTATTGCGGGCAACTCGCTGACCCAATGGTTCTGGCAAGCCCCATGCCTCATCAAAAGCAGCGGTTGTCACCTGCTCTGCTCCACCCAGCACGGCGGCCCACGTCTGAGTGGTCACCCGCAGCATGTTTACCCACGGATCCCAGCGGGTCAGGGTGCGTCGAGAGGTCATGGTGTGCAGCAGAGGCTGTGTTTGGCGAGCGGTCTCAGCGTCGATGCCACAGGCGGACAGGACTCGCCACCAGAGCTGTCGTAAGGCCCGTAGCTTGGCGGCCTCTATAAAGATGTCACGTCCCACGGCCACTGAAAAAGAGAGGTGTGGCACCACCTGCTCCAGCGGAAGTCCTTGTGCCTCCAGCCCTCTCAGCATCGACACGTAGGAGGCCAGGGCCAGCCCCAGCTCTTGAACGGCGTGCGCCCCCGCATTGTGATAGACCTCGGTGCTGATGGCCAGAGAGAGTGGTATCCCTCGTGCCTGCGCGTCCGTGAGTAGGTTGCCATTCTCTGTGTCATGATGTGCCAGCGTCTTTGACAAACTGCCGGTCTCTGCGAGCTGCGCCAGCGGATCGCGATGCAGCACCAGCCCTCCCGACGGGACTTGACCTGCGTTCTTCCAGTCCTCCAGCAGAGTGTGGTAGTGCTCCGGCGCTGTCCAGCCAAGCCGGAGCGTGCAGGCCGAAGGATCCACCCCTTGCAGTACACGGCGAAGCCAGTCCGCCGCATCTTGTTTGGGAATGTGTGGAATCCAGGCCCCACGAGCGCCTTTCATCAGCCCACTCAGCAGCTCCGCGTTCAGCATGGCCGGATCTGACTGCTCATGGCGCTGGAGGGGAAGCCAACTCTCAGGCTGAGCGGTGGCACGATGGCCCCGGGTAAAGGGCGGTTCTCCCGGTGCCGGAAGATGTCTCGCTGGCTCAGATGCGCCTTCAGATGCGCCCTCAGATGCGCCCTCAAAAGCGCTGTAGAGTGGCTGGAGGGTGATGCCCTCGAGGGTCGAGCGAAGCAGGGTGCGTTCAAACGAGGCACCTTTCAGCTCTTGCTCTACCTGTGTGCGCCAGTGAGATGCGGTGATGGGCGGAAAAGTCTCGCCCGGAATGATATTCATGCCCTGCTTCCTGTCCAACAAGTGAGGGGGAGCGCCCATGCTGCAAGACAGCTTGGGTCATGTAAAGATGTTGCTCTTATGTGGGTGACAAACTAGCATGGAGAACGGCGGGTCGCAAGTCCGGTAGGTTCGCCGCTGAGGTGGTCGTCGGCGCGCCGCTTCTGATTAAAAGAAGAGCTTTGTGAGGTGGACATGGTGTGGGGCGTGATCTATTTGCTGCTTTCTGTGTGGCTGGTGTCGGTGACCCTGCCGCTGGAGCTGCCTCGGCTGTATCGAGGGCTGCTCTCCGGAGGCGCTGGATTTGTAGCCATGATCTTGGTGTGGATCCTGCCACATCTGCTCTTGCTTGGGGGGAGCATCACCGCTGCTGTGGCGTGGATGGGTGGACTGGCAACCTTGCCAGGACAGCTTGGATTGCTGCTTCACCTGGTGAGCTGGACGATCATGATCCGTTATCTGTGGCAGCTTCGAGCACCCATGCTTCTCCTAGATGATCAGCCGGTCGATTGGCAAGTGCCCGCCTTTGAGCTGCCTGCTCCCGAGCAGTTGTCGCTGCCGTCTGCACAAAAGCAGGTGCTGAAGGCTCCAGCGGGGCCTGAGCTGGGCTGGATCGCTTACCTGACACAGCGGAATCCACAGGCCGTCGCCGTAGAAGTCCTGCCCGGTAAGGTTTATCGGGAGGTGGAGGGTCGTCGTCTGCGACTCGACATCTACCGTCCGCGTGGGACGCAGTCGGGGGAGCCGCGTGCGTCGGTGCTGGTCATCCACGGGGGTGGATGGATTGTTGGAAATCGCCGTCAGTTTAAGCGCCTGTGTCTGGAGCTGGCCCTAGATGGGCATGTAGCCTACGCGATCTCCTATCGGCTCGCCCCACGTCACAAATTGCCAGCGGCTGTCGAAGACTGCAAAGCGGCCATTGCTTGGATTCGGGCACATGCAGCATCATTCGGAAGTCTCCCGGATTTTATTGCTGTAATGGGAGGATCTGCGGGGGGACATCTGGCGGCGATGATGGCCCTCTCCCCCGACGAAAAGTCTTTCCAGCCTGGATTTGAACAAGCCGATACCCGTGTTCAAGCTGCCATTCTTCAGTACGGGGTGATGGATTTTACCAGTGCTCTGGAGCATGGCTACAACCCGGCCCTCAAGTACCTGCTTGAGCGGATGGTGGTCGGTGTTCCGTACTCACAAGATCCAGCCCGATATCATAAGCTGGAGCCCCTGCGTTATCGGCCTCAGCAAGTGCCGCCCCTCTTGCTTGTCCACGGCACGTATGACCGAATGGTGCTGGCGCGTGACTCTCAGTCGATGCTGGCTTCCTTAAAAGCAGCGGGGGCCACAAACCTGCATCATCTCGAAATTCCGCGAGCGCCTCATGCGTTTGATATCCTCATCAATCCGTATCAGCAGCGGGCAAGCTGTCTGATGCGTCGGTTTTTAGCGCAGACCTTCTGGCAATGGTTGGTCGCTCAGTCGAGCCCGGACGCGGTGGCGTCCTGAACCTGGAGGAACTATGTCCGATTTTTTCAGCCGGATGGGCAACCTGATCAAAGGGGCCGCAGAAAACTTCATCAAGGGGATGGAAGAAGACAATCCAGAGGCAGTGATCCAAGCCGCTTTGGAGGGCCATTCACGCCGGATCGGGGAGCTCTCCGGGCAGGTCTCACTCCTTCAGCGTCGGATTGAGAGTGGAGAGCGTGAGCGGAGCACCCTTCAGGCGGAGCAGCTTCGGCTCGAGCAAGAAGCAGCCCGCTGGGTGGGGCAAGACGAAACCAAGGCCCTCGAGCTGCTCGAGCTGAAAGCCCGCCTGGATGAAAAAGCCTCGGCGCTCCAGACCCGCTTGGCCGACGATGAAGCGCAGCTTGCCCGCACGCAAGAGACCCTCGAAGAGACCCGCGCCGCACACGACAAGCTCAAGCGAGAGCGAGACGGGCTCCTGGTGCAGTATCACAGCCACAAACAGGCGGCGGAACAATCGGCTCTGGATAGTGGAATTCCGCGTGATGCCAGCTCCGCCGCGCTGCTGAATGTGCGGGAGCAGGTTGCAAAAGCCGAAGGGGTGGTGAAACGAGCGGTGGATGAGCGAGAAGCACGTCGCAAGCGCGCACAAGAAGAGCTGGAAGCACTCAAACGTCAGTCATCCAGCGGAAATTCAGGCGAGCCCATCAGCAGGACGTTGGACGGCAGCTCCAGTCCTTCAGCGGGCTCCAGTGCGGCACCTTCTGGCAGTCCCACCGCTCCTTCAGAGCCTTCACCCGTGCCCAAACGAACGCTCTGACAGGCGCGCTCTGAGACCTATTGAATGGCTCAGGTTGGCTGACGTCCCGTGCGAGCCTGCACCTCTTTTTCGATCACATTCTCCAGCTCCAGCAGCTCTGCCAATGACAGATCTCCTGTCTCGATGCGATGAATGGCCCGCAAGGACTTCATCAGCTCAAGATTGAGCATGCTCATGGGGTTTTGCTGCACCTCTCGAATCTGCTTACGCTGCTCTGCGGTCAAGATGGAGAGTGTGGGATTGAGCTGACCTTCCTCCAGATCAAAGGAGACCGCCGCGATGTTTGCCATCGGAGTCTCTTGCCGTTTGATGCCCATCACGCCGGGCACCTCCGAGCGCAAAACCTGCCCGCTCAGATGCACGTAATACATGCGCCCGCGAGGGGTCAGACGATAGCCAAAGTAGATCATAGGAAAGATGCTACCCACCAGGAAGAGGATGACCAAAAAGAAGGGCATACTCTCGTAAAACATCAAAAAGAGCAGGTCAAAGTTGGTGATCATCAGACACAGCAAGAAGGTCTTCAGCAGACTGCGCTGACCGTTCCATACGACGGATTTTCCATCACTTGTCTGTTGGACCTGAAAGATGGAACCCTGTGCCGATGGAGCCGCTCGTGCGCTGAAGGGTTGTTTCCATTGAATGGCCTGTTGCATGTACTCGATGGCCTCTTCTGCCGCATCTTCTTGCGACTCGGTCCACAGATGCCATTGGCTGCCATCTTTGCGCACCAGCATGATCTGATAGACATACCAGGTGCGATTGTCAGAGGATTGTTTAACCGGCTTTACTCGAAAGCCATCCAGGGAGGTATAGGGAATATCAAGACGCGGTGCCACCTCCACCCGCTCATCGAAGTGCAGCTCCAGTGCTCCCCGACGATTGTTGAAGAAGAGGCGTGTGGGGGTGGTTTCATGTGAATCTTTCATGAAGAGATGTGCCAACACCCCTCCAATGGCAAAGGTCACACCAAAAAAGAAGAGAAATCCGGCGATCATGCCGTCGTCACCGCCGATGCCGTTGCTGATGGCCAACCCGGCACCCACCAGGGCCAAGAGCACCCCCGGTATGCCAAACGCCAGCAGAATAATCCGACGTCTGACCAAGGGATTTGCCTTCCGAAGCAGCACCACACCGTTCTGGGCGGCCCCTTCACTGCGATCAAGCTCAAGTTTCATGTTGGAATCTCCATAGCGATGGGAAAGCCCATTGTGTACCTCGTTTGAGAACAGTGCAAGAGGGTACTGGTGTTCCGATGTCCCACTCGGACAGCCATAAGATAAGTTGACAGCCTCAGCAAAATGATTGAGACTGCTTAGCGGTCAGTTAAGACCGTACCATCTGCTCACCAAATCGTACCAGGAGAGATGACATGAAGTTAACCGCCCCGTGGATGATGGCCTTTGGTTTATCCTGCGCCCTGAGCGTCTCGTCCCCACTGGCTGAACAGTCCGTGGCTCAGGCAGCACCGGCAGACGCAGCCCCCGCCGCAGCACCGGCAGACGCAGCCCCCGCCGCAGCGCCAGCGGAGGCCGCTGCCCCCGCAGCACCTCAAGTCTCGGCAGGTACAGCCCCCGCCTCCCGGCCCATCGCCCGACTCTATCTGGGCAGTCTCTCGGTCATTCGATTGAACCCGGTAGGGCTTGAGACGCAAAATAAGATTGCGTTCAACCATAAACTGTATGCCAGCTCAAATCCGTTTTTGGCCAACAACTTTCTGGAGCTGGCGGCCATGCTCAAGCTCAACCCTGCCTACCTAAAGGTGGGACCATTGGTGGAGCTTCAGCCCGCGTCGGTGTTCAATCTGCGCTTAGGATATGAGTATCTGCGCTTCTTCGGGACGGTCAACTATCTTCAGTCGTATGACTTGCCCTCTGCGGACTATTCGGATCCCACCCGGAACGATGTGACCGATGCACTGGCATACGCAACCTCTGGTCATCACCTGTTTGCAGAGCCCACCCTTCAGATGAAGCTGGGTGCCATCGCAGTACGTGCAAAGTGGGCCTTCGAGTATTGGAATATGGGCCTCAACGACAGTGATGCCAATGGCGTGATGGATACCGTCTTTTATGACGCAACGCTGGATACACTGGTGCCCGGCAACGGCTTCATCTGGACTCAAGAGACTCAGCTTGTGTATGCCAAAAATCGCCTCACGGTCGGCCTTCAGTATAACGCAGTTCACCCCGTCTATGGTGAAGCTCAAGGGGCTTCTGAGCTAGCCGAAGGGTTCGACTTGACCACCCATCGGAAGATCGGTCCCCTGATTGCCTATGCCTTTAACACCCGCGAGTTCACCAAATATAATCGACCCACCTTGTTGCTCTCGACGGGCTATTATGTGAAGCATCAGTATCGAGACTCGATCAGCACACCTTATATCCTTGTGGGATTTGCCTTTAACTCGGATCTGGCCAAGCTAAAGCGATAAGCTGGTAGTCAAACCGAACTGAGCTGGCAGTCAAACCGAACAGAGCTGGCAGTCAAACCGCCGAATAGAGACCTCTTCGATTCACGGGCGTTGCACCAGCTCCCGCAAGCTCTCGAGCGCCAGAAAGTAGTCTACCGTCTCACCCGCCGCCAGACTTTCGATCTCCAGCACCACCGTTTCATCGCCTAATGTATAGTGCCGAATGGCCGATGCCAACGGCTGATGTGTCTCGGTCTTCAGCAACTGAGTGCGCGATGGAAGCTGAACGTGAAGGCGAAGCTGAGAGACCCGCTGCGCTCCACCCACAAGCCTGAGATGCAGCCTCCGTTTTCCCACAGGCTGGAGCAAGACCTCAATGCCTTCGAGACTCTCACGTTCATCCAATGCCGTGCTGAGACGCTGAACTCGATAGCGACTGTCATGGGCAAGCACTTCAAAGAGCTCCTCCAGCTCGTGCAGACGCTCAGGACTCTGGCCGAGAGAGACATCCAGCCGTAAGAGGGCAAGCTGCTCATGCTCTCGGGGAGGAAGGGCCTGCCGCCACTGCTCCAGGAGGGTCGGTTCCCGCTCCAAACGCAGCGCCGTAAAGTTCAAGTGGGGGGAGGGAAGCTGCCAAAGGCCCTCGGCGGGGGAGGGGGATGCCGGATTTTCGCGCGCGTGTAACACAGGCAGGCGCACGAGGGGCTGCTCCGCTCCCGGAAGTGGTGGTGGCATCCAGCGCGACGGATGACCCTCTCGGCCCGCCTTCGACGTGAAACCCTTGAGCCTATAACGATATCCACTCTCCAGCAACGCCTCAAGCTGCACCGGTGGCCCCGAGTCAGGCATCAAAAAACCCACCACCGGCATGGCGGAGAGCTGCTCGAGGCGGAAACGTCGGGTCAGGAGCTGTCCACGCTGCATCGCCGGAGCCAGTACACTCAGCTTCGGTGAGCCCAGCACCCCCAGCTCAAGCTGCGTCAAGGTGGGAAGCCGCTGGCGAAGCCGATCCTGCTCGGGCTCCTCCAGCCGCTCGACCGGCAAAAAAAGAGTCGCAGGCAGCCGATGCAGCTCCAGCCGCTCAAGAATGGGCAGGAGATGATGCAGGGTGGCGGCCTCGAGGATCATGGCCACACTCTGCTGAGCCGGTCCAGGGGTAGAAGAGATGCGCACCACCGGCTGACCCGCCAGCCACGGTAAGAGCTCCTCCAGCCAGGGGGTGAGCAGCCGCTGCTGACCAGGGGATCCGTAAAGCTGACTGAGTGGAGCGCCCAACCAGACCAAACGACCCGCACCATACCGCTGACGATGCAGTAAGGTCGCCGGCTCGAGGTCTGGAGACTTGCCTTCTTCTGACTCCAACACGACCAGCGGCTGATCCGTCGCCGCTAGAAAAGCAGTATCCCCTCGTGGATTCTGAAGTCCTTCGCCGTTGATCCTCAGCGGAAGGGGCATCAGAACCCTTCCCAAGAGGTTCTGGCTCGCACGCACCCGCGCAAAAAAGTGCTGATGCGTCAGAGCGTCCAGGTTTTGCAGCGGATGAATACCCACCACCCGCCGCAGGCGCTCCTCCGGCAACGCCGGTCCTGCCAAGAGCACCCCCCCACCGGCCAGGAGAAACTGCTCCAGCCGCTCCGACTGCTCCAAGCTCAGCACCGTGCCCCAGGGCAAGAGCAGCACCGGAAACTGGGAGGGAGCAGGAGGCAGCCAGTCTGGCCCCGCTTCGGCAATGGGATGGCCCAGGGCTTGAAGGAGCTGCCGCCAGGCGAGATTTTCATCCTGTAGAGCCGGATGCTGCTGCACCCACTGAGGCGCGAGCGGCACCAGCAGGACCGGAGGCTTCTGCGGCGAGATGGTCCGACCCGTGGCATCCAGCGGGACGCCCTCCAGAGGGCCGAGCAGGAACCGACTGGCATAACTGTAGGACGCCACCGCACCTGTCAGGAGCAAGGAGGCGAGCAAAACTAAGATGAACCCATACCAGGATCCGGTCAGGGTGGAGGATGGAGGCATACGTGCGCTCAAGTCAGACATTCTCCTCGGGCGGCAGCACGAACTTCTTGAAGAACTGCGGCTCCAGCTCCCGCTGCTGTCGGAGCTGATTGGGCGTCTGGAGCCCATCGATCAGCCGTGGCCGTCGCCACTCGCGGAGCTTAAAGGCACTGTAGCTCACCAGGGCCAACACAATGGTCACCAGGGTGGCGGCAAAGATGGTAAACGATAGCACGGTAAACAGATCCATGGGATCACCTCATAGTCTGCCGCTGCGCTCCAGCTTGCCCCAGGTCATCCGCAGACCCAGCAGCTCATCCAGGGCCCCCAGCAGCTTTACCACATCCACCGCCAGAATAAAAAACAGACGATAGAAGATGGAGTAGGGCACCAGTCTCAACGACTCACGCTCAAGAATCACACAGTATAAGGCCGCGCCGAGATCCAGCAGGGTCAGTTGAAACCACCAAAAGACGGCAAAATACGAAAAACCATAGAGCACACCCAGCGCCACAAAGAGCAGGTTGGTCAGCACATTGAGGGCAGGCCACACCAACGCTTCAAAGAGCATGTACCATAAGACCAGAGAGTTGGTCATGCCGTATTGTGTCGAAATCAGGGCCTGCTTGTGCTTCCGAATCGACTGAAGAATGCCCCGGGTCCAGCGATAGCGTTGCCGAATCAGATCCGGGATATTCTCCGGTGCTTCGGTATAGGCAATGGCGCGAGGTTCGTACTTGATCTTCCAGCCGTGGATCAGAATGTGCAATGTGAGATCACAGTCTTCTGCATAAGTATCGGGGGCATAATATCCGACTTGCTCCAGCACTTCTTTGCGAAACATTCCCACAGGACCAGGGATGATGTTGACGATGCGAAAGAAGCCCTGAGCCTTCCGAACCAGATTCAAACCCTCAATATATTCAAGTGCTTGAAGCTTCGTCAGCAGCCGCTGTCGGTTTACCACTTTGACATTGCCTGCCACCGCGCCAATCGTCGGATCGGCGAAGTGTCGCACCGCCTGCCGCAGACAATCCGAGGTGAGCTTGCTGTCTCCATCCATGCAGAGCACCAGCGCACCTTCCGCCCATGAGATGCCCCGGTTGAGCGCACGCGCTTTACCCGCGTTGAGCTGCCGTGCCACCCTCACCCGCACATGCTGCTGACCTTGGATGCCCTCGAACGCATGCGCCCGTGCATAGGTGTCGTCCCACGAGCCGTCATCTACCACGATGATTTCGTAGTTGGGATAGTCTAAGGTCAAGAGACTCTGAAGCGAACGTTCGATTACTTTGCCTTCATTAAAAGCAGGCACAATGATCGATACCATCGGCGTAAAAGGAGGGGCTTCGTCTTCAAGCAGCTCTTCGAGATGATCGAGATAGGAAAACCACATCAGCACGAAATAACGCAAGATCAAGATCAGCAGGAAGGCCACCAGCACGACCGATGAGAAGATCACAAAAGGATGATTGGGAATGGCAGGCGCACGCAAGAGCTGAAGAAAACTCCAGCTCGAGAGCCAGATGAAGGCCCCCAAGAGCAACAAAAAGATGGCCCCACCCCGTCCGCCCATGTCATATCCTCATCCGCTGCCGCAAGTGCCTTTAAAATCGATACCAGCCACTGAACAGGAAGCGTCCGCTGGCGTAAGTGGGATCCACAATCGTTTGCCCTTCGAGGGGCGAGGACTGCCGCATCGAGCGTCCGTAACCCGTCTCAAGCCGCCAGAAGATCCGATCCGTGAGATCTTGGGAGGCATATAGCTCCCCCGAGAGCTCTGGGAAACCCTGCTCAACATCCGAGGCATAACCCCACCCCAGGCGCAGGCGGGCATCCAGGCGAAGACCCGGCCCCAGATTGTTCAGCAGGGTGGTGGAGAATCCCCCGCGTACCCCCACCGTCGCATAGAGCCCTGGCGACCAATAGTCCCAGCCCGCAGCCTCACGCGCAAAACGCAGGAGTCCCGCCGAGCCCCCCAAACGAAGCTGGCCCTGAATGGGTCGATCCAACGATTCCAGCTTATCAAGGCTGACCTGCGCTTGGGCTACCCGATTCCAACAGCCCAGTGGATCGTCACAGGCAACCGATGGTGCCCACAGAACCCCCAGCTTAAGCTGGCTCCAGAGCTGATAACCTCCTGGTAAGCTGAGCTGATGAGTCCCCAGCGCCGATGCTTGCCGAAAGCGTTGCTCAAGCCCCTGCCAGGTAAAGAGCTGGTCACTGGCTTCAGAGGTCTCCAGGCGTACTTCCACCCGCTGCCGGGGATCAAGCTGATAGAGCCCATCGGCGGACAACTTCAGCCACACCGGACGAGGAGTCATGAGGGTGAGCTGAAGTCCCGCCTCCGCCTTCCCCGTGAGCTGATTGTTCAGACGATATCGCCCGCGCACCAGTGGCGTCAGTCGGGTGACTTCTCGATGTTCGGTGCCCACTTGCCCAAAAACATCGAGCTCCACATCCGCCCCCAGCCAATAGAGCTGATAGGGCTGCTCCCCAAAGGCTTTCAGGGTAAGCTGAGAAAAACCAACGGAGTCACTGCGGCGATAGAGCTGCCCGCCCACCGTCTTGCGAAGCTGAGGGGCCAGCTCCGCCAGGGCCTTTTGAATCTCGGGGTTGTCGGGGGACTCTCGCTGAGCCCGCTCAAAGGCTTCCTGCGCCCGCAGCACATCCCCTTCCCACTGCCAGGTGAGACCTTCGCCCAGCGTCGCCGAGCCTGCATCCCCCCCCAGCTCCCGAAAGCGTGCATAGGTCTGACGTGCCGCCTCGAGCTGCCCACTCTGCGCGAGTGCCCGCGCCAGCTCCAACGCTAAGGTCGCATCCGCAGGATTTCGTTGGGTTAAGCGCATCAGGTGAGGCAGCGCCTCCAGTGATTTCCCGCTCCACAGGTAGGCGCGGGTCAACATCCGCTCTACTTCCTCCAGATAGCGCAGCCGCTCCGCTTCGGTGATCTCTGAAGACTGTGCAGGATCGTCCAGCCGTGTGCTGAGGGCCTCAAACGACCGGATCGCATCCGCAAAACGTTGAGCCCACAGCAGCGCCCGCGCCCGCTCGAGGGTCACCACCAGATCCCCCGAGCGCATGTTGAGATACTTGTCGTAACGGACCAAGCTGGCGTCGAGCTGGTTAAGCTCCCGTAAGACCCGGGCGAGCTCAAGCTGGAGGTCCGCCTCTTGGGGATGGGCTTCGGTGAGTTTTTCATATTCCTGTGCTGCTTGAACGTAACGCCCTGCCCAGGCATATCCCTCCGCAATCACCCGGTTGAGCTCGTCGATCATCTCCGCCGAAGGTGCTGGCACCGCTCGTTTGTTGCGGAAGCTCTCCCGCAGCGCCAGCAGCTCCTTGAGCCCCTGGGCGTACTTTTCGGACCAGAGCAGCACCCGACCGCGCTCCAGACGCAGCGATGCATCGGTGGGTCGCATGTCCAGGAGCTGCTGATAGACCTCCAACGCTTGAGCATAACTCCGGCGTTGTGAGAGCGCACGCGCGTAGGCCAACCCCAACGTCTGATCCTCACTGTGTAACATCCACAGGCGCTCGTAGAGGGGCACCGCCTTGTCGAGCTGGCCACTCCAGGCCCACGCATCCGCCAGCGCCCGATCAATGCGCTCGAGCTGAGCATCCGGACCCTGCGACGCCAGCGCGGGTGAATATTCGACATCAGCGTCGCTGGGTTCATCGGTGGGCAGCGGAGGGCCGAGGTGTTCGCGTAAGCTGGCCAAAGAGCGGGCTGCCTCCTCATATTTCCCGTCCCACAGGAGAACGCGGGCATGCTCCAGCCTCAGCTCGGGATCGTCCGGCACCGTCTCGAGCAGCTTTTCGTAGAGCCGTGCGGCATCGCCATAACGTTCCGCCCACGCATAGACGCGCGCGAGCTCTAAGCGGGCTTGATCGTCGTCCGGTGCTTTCTCAAGGTAAAGCCGCATGGCGGTGATGGCCTCCGCATACCGCTGGTTGCCCACCAGTGCGCGGGCCTCGTCGAGCATTTTCTCCATAGACTCGCGGGAGAAGGTGGTGACGGGAGGCAACAAACTGTCCATATCCGGGCCAGCGCGTTCTTGCGCGTGAAGCGGAAGTGGCATCAACAAGGCCAGGAGGGAGCCGGTCAGAGCATGGGCCGCCACCATTCTCCGCTGGCAGGAGCGGAGCCAATGCCACATCGTGCCCTCGGGGGGCGGGTGTAGAGGGTCTCTCACGTCTCAACCTCGCTGTGCATGGGCATCGCGGAGCGGCTTGAGGGCGCGTTCCAGCAGCTCTTCGTAGGTGTGGGCATCGGTCGGATAGATGACCACCTCGTACTCCAGCAAGTAATCGTCTCGTTGGGCAGCCGCCGTGAGAAATTTGCGCAGGCGCTCGTTGAATCGTTTGACCCCCGGAGGTAAACACTCATCGAGAAAGACCACATAGAAACCCGGGGCATATTGAAGGGCCATGTCCTGCATGCGCAATTGTTCTTGCCAAACCGAGCGAAGGAAGGGATCTGGATCCCAAAAACTCCCTCGAGGTCGAACAAAATATCCCACCACCGCAAAGCTGTAGTCACCGACCTGAGCCTTGCTGAGCTCACGGCGCAGGCGTGCCTCAAAATAGTCGGGGGCGATGAGCCCCGTGGAAGGCTCGATGGCCACCAGGTGTTTGAGTGCTTCTTGCTCATCCAGAATCTCGCGGATCAGGTCACGGGCGCGCTGGAACTGCTGAGGCCCCGCCGGACGACGCAAGACCGCATCGAGGGTGGCTTTCACTTGGTTAAAGGCCATTGGGCGAGCGATAAACGCATCCGCTCCGATGCGCAGGACTCCTGCGATGTCCGCGCCGCGCTTGAGCTTGTTGGAGAACGCAATCAAGGGAACCGGTCCCTGATGCTGGCGAATCCTCAGACAGACTTCTCGTCCATCGATCCTCGGCATATTCATGTTGACCAGGATTGCGTCGTAAGAGCGTGAGAACAGACGAGAAATGGCCTCCACGGAGTCGGTCACGAGCTCGACATCGTAACGATCCTTCAAAAAGTCCTCTAGCATTTGGTGGTAAAATTCATCATTATCAATCAAGAGAAGTCGGAGACGCTGCGCCAGAGAAACTGGATTCTGCTGCACTTCGGCACTGCTAGAATTGACGGAAACGGCTCCTTCGGATTGCGCCTGCGCCACCAGCTCAATGACCTGCGCCCCTTGTTTGGTTTTCAGCGTCAGCGGAAGCAGTGGATACTCTTTGGGATTCCAGACCACTTTACGAAAGTGAAGGGTCTGGGCTCCTTCGTGGGGAGGATCGAGCTGAAAAGCTCCAAACGAGAGGAACTCAAACTCCTTGAGCAACGCCTGCGTTTGAGGGTCATCGGCTTCATCTACTAAACAGAGGGTGGTCACACCCAGCCCCTTGAGGGCATCAATCAACAATCGAGTGGCTGGAACGGTCATGGCGCGGTTGTCGCTGGCCACCAGCAGCTCCACGGGATCAAAGATGACCCGCTCCAGCGGCTGGTCACCCGCCATCCGGCGCAGCTCCTGTGTGACCCGGCGATAGTCGGTTAAGAGGGCCACTTGTTGAGAAAGTCGAGGCAAATATGTAAGGAGTGTGAGCTGATCCTGACGCAAATAGGGGCGGAGGTTGTAACCAAGACGGTCGGCCTGAAGCAGCAACGCTTCGGGATCTTGAGAGGTCACATAGACCACTCCCCGATCACTCTTGAGCCCCTCCCACATGAACGTCAAGGCCAGCGCGGTCTTCAGGGCCGACTGAGGACCATAGAGGAGATAGAGCTTGTCGCGAATAAACCCCTGGATCTGGGCATCCAGGGGCTCCAGGCCAAAGGGCACCAGGACTTCCCGGGGGGGTGCCGTCGGAGAAGGGGTGGAAGATGGGGACAGAGGTTCAGCCACGCAGCACCTGTCTATTGGGCGTATCCAGAGTCACCGGCGTTGAGCCGGGTGCCGTCGAGGGGGATTGCAGCGACCAGAAGCGCCAGCGGTCAGCGGGATACGCCCCTTCCTCGAGGTCTGTCTTATGGAGACTCGGGCTAATCTGTCTTGTCAATTTTGACAAGATATAGTTGTTTCTTTTTAGATCATAGCACCGGATAATGGTGTCTTGCAAGGTCAAATCAGCAGGGGTATAAGAGCTGGCACTGGTGCTCTATGCCCTTCGTTGTTTGCTCGCTCGGGCCCAATGATGATCCCGAGCTTATACAGGAGGACTGGATGGAAGGCTTGAAGGCGAAGATTGAAAATCGGTCAGCCGTGGTCGGTGTCATTGGCGTGGGTTATGTCGGCCTGCCCCTCTGTATGGAGATGGCAAAGGCTGGCTTTCGCGTGATCGGCTTTGATGTGGATGGCCGAAAGGTCGCCTCACTCAATCAAGGCAGCTCCCACATCGGCGATGTCACCTCTGAAGAGGTCGCTGAAGAGGTCAACGCCGGTCGGTTTCGGGCCACCACCGACTTTGCGGAGCTGGCGGGCTGTGATGCGGTCTCCATTTGTGTGCCCACCCCCCTCAACAAGACCAAAGATCCCGATATTTCCTATATTGTGGCGGCCACAGAGCAGCTCGAGAAGCGTCTTCATCCGGGCATGCTGGTGATCCTGGAGAGCACCACCTATCCCGGCACCACCCATGACTTGGTGTTGCCCATGCTTCAGCGCACCGGCCTGAAGGTCGGCACCGACTTCTACCTCGCCTTTTCGCCGGAGCGGGTGGATCCCGGGCAAGGTCGCTGGGGCATCCGCAACACCCCCAAGGTGATCGGCGGTGTGACCCCCACCTGCACCGAGATGTCGGTAGCCCTCTATGGCTCCTTCATCGAGCGTATGGTCCCGGTCACTTCGACCCAGTCCGCCGAGACCGTCAAGCTCTTGGAGAACACCTTCCGCGCGGTCAACATCGCTCTGGTGAACGAGCTCAAGGCGATCCTCGAGCCCATGAAGATCGATGTGTGGGAAGTGGTGCGCGCCGCGGCGACGAAGCCGTTCGGCTACATGCCGTTCTTCCCGGGCCCGGGTCTGGGCGGTCACTGTATCCCCATCGACCCCCTCTACCTGAGCTGGGTGCTCAAGTCGCTCAACTATAATGCTCGTTTT
>JBJTQF010000038.1:0-2268 GCA_046075485.1 Myxococcota bacterium
GGGTGAGGTCTGGCTGATGCCAGTCTGATTGTAGTTCGCCCGCTCCGCCGTCGGCTTCTCTTTGCCCCAGGGATAGGCCCTTCCCTCTTTCCCCCGCGCTGCGTATTCCCACTCCGCCTCGGATGGCAGTCGAACGACACGTCCTGCTTCCTTTGACGACCACCGCATGGTCATCCAGTGACAAAAGGCTTCCGCTTCGTACCACGAGACCCCCACCACCGGCTGGTTGGGGCCATTCCATTGGGCGTCGATCCAGAAGCGGGGGGCCTCCAGCTTCTGCTTCTGGCAGAAAGCCCACCCCTCCTCACTCCACCACGCCTGAGTCTGATACCCTCCCGCATCGACGAAGGCTTTGAAGTCGTGGTTCGTCACCGGAAAGCGGCTCAGGTAGAAACCTTGAGTCAGCTTGACTTGGTGGATGGGTGTTTCGTCTTCGTAGTCATTCGAGCCCATCATGAACTCGCCGGGGGGGATCCAGATCCAGTTTTCTGCTTTCTCCAGGCCCAGTCGAGGGTCGCCCACCTTCCCCAAACAGAGTCCCACCCTCACCCGCTCCCGGAAAGTCGAGCTGAAGGTCTTGCCCCCCATCACCTCCAACAGCCGAGGTCTCAGCCGCTCCTCAAAGCCCACCGGAAGTGCCCCCTCCGGTGCCTCCATCACCACACTGGCCAACAACGCCGTCCGCCAAGCCGCCTGCACTCCCTCTCCTCCCACCTCAAACAGCCCATTCAGGTACTGCTCCCCAAGCTGCCCGAGGCCATCCATCAGCAGACGCCCCCCCAACAACAGCACCACTTCCCGCCATGCAGGTTCGTCCAGGTGTTTGCCCAGCGTCGTCAGCGGCTCTCGTTGATTCGCGTACCACTCCGCACACAGAAACTCCTGAAATCCCAGGTGACTGAATGTCACCCGCAGCGGCTCTCCCCGAAGCGCCAGCAACCCCGACTGCGCCCCCAGCCACTGGTTCAGAGACTCCAGCTCCACACGCTCGGTTTCGCTCGCCCCGTTCGGGTAATAAGATGCCTCGATGACCCGCTCGAAGTCCAGGCGTGTCAGACTCCGCACCTCCCCCGCCTCCATCATCTCCTTCGCCACCACCGTCAAGGCTCGCCGCACCTGCCGCTGCGTGAACCCTCCCGGCTTCAGCTCCCCCCCAAAACGACGATGCAGCATCACCTCCACCGCCTTGTCGTAAAGGTCCGCCCGACGCTCCGGCAGAACACGACCCATCTGATACACCGCCGCCATTGTGGAGAGCAGCAACGGGGTGCGGCTCAGCTCATCCACCTTCTCATGTTGCGGGATGGCATTCGTGAGGGCCTCCGCCTGCTCCTGCGCCCGCGCGAGGTTGTGCAGGTAAACCTCTGCAAACCACTTTTCCAGGAACTCAGCACGCTCTTCGTCCGTGAGGGCATCCAGCTCAGCCGTGTGCCGCTCCACCCCCAAATGACAGACCAGACGAGCGTCTTCAAAGGCATGCGGTCGGCCCGCCAAAACCAGCCGATCCGCCGCTCCCGGTAGGTGCTTAAAATACCCGCCGATGATCTGAGCGGCTCGATGACGCAGCTCGTCCTCGAAGATCTCGTCGAGCCCGTCCAGCAGCCATATCACCCGGCCATGCCCCGAACGTCGCGCCAGGGCTTCCGCTGAGAGCCCCCACTTTGTCAGCGACTCTCCCGCCCAGGTGAGGAGCTGCTCAGGAGCAGTGCCCCCACTCGGATGCTGTTTTAGCCACACCCCCAGCTCTTTCAGCTCCAGGTACAGAGGCAGGACGGGCTCGGGGGCGGGGTCATTCAGGCGCTGCAAGAGTAAGCTGCGGAGAAACGTGGACTTTCCAGAGCCCGGACCACCCTTCAGCGCCAGACAGCGCACGTCAGGCATTCCGACCAGGGTGGAGAGGGGACGGCGGGAGGGCTCCGCACTTCCCTCAAGCTCATGGTCGAGTGTTTCTTTTGAACGGCGACCCTTTTTCCGCTTTTGAGTCCCCCGCTTTTGTTGTGCCTCCAGCTCCGCCGGGCTTTGCCAAGTCGAATGCAGCTCCACGTAGATGCGCTCCAGGCGAAAGGTCACGGGGGTCTGGCTGGCGGTGAGAGGGGTGAGGGTGTCGTATTCCTTCTTCGCCCAGCTCGTCCAGGCGGAGGGAATGAAGGGGTGAGGGAGCAAAGGCTCAACCGGTTTTGGAGGCTGGAGTGTGGGCGGCAGCTCAAGCCACCCCCTCAAGTTTTTTGGCAGTTCGGAGATCTCCAGGAGCTGGAGAGTCTGGCCCTC
>JBJTQF010000039.1:0-3290 GCA_046075485.1 Myxococcota bacterium
CGAGCGTTACCTGGAGGACGGCCCACGGCTGCGCCAGCTCCTGGGACGACCGCATTATAAAGCGGCCTCCATCGTGAGCCTGGGGCTGAAGCGGTGTGTGGTGGAGGTGGTGAAGACCGTGGAGGGGTGAGCCGCAATCGTAAATGTAGGGGCGAATAATATTCGCCCTCCTGGTCCTCGCCTCTCTCCTCGGCGGACGCTGCGGTCACGGAGCGGAGTCGAGCGGCGAAGCAGTGGGCGGGGCCTTGTACGAGAGCCGCGTGAGAGACGTTAAGACTCACCCTCCACCAGCCCGAGAGCCAATGTTTGCGGCTTCACTCCAGGCCCAGCTCTCGAAGGCTGGAGGCGGTGCCACCGTCTCCAAGCAGTATAACTTCAGCTCCGCCCTTGACCACTGCCCCGGAGACATCGAAGCGCCCAACGCTCCCGCCATCAGCGTGCCTTGTTTCAGGTAGTCCTCCGCCGACAGCTTCGGCAGCCCCACCACCTGATAATGGAGCTGAGCCGTCACCGCACCTTTTGGAAGATCGGCGAAAAATTCTTTGTCCAGCCACTCGAGAGTCGAAAAATCGGTCTGAGCAAAAACCTTTGGGAAAAAAAGCTGCACGAAGCCTGGAAAATCAGACCGCATGAGCTGCTTAAAGAGCCTGTCGTGATACATCCCTACCTCCTGCGGTGCTCAAAAACGAAGCACCCAGAGGCACTGTATCATCCCCAGACTGGAAATTTCCCGACATGTTCGGCAAGGTGCAGAAATAAGATGCCGTCAAAATATGCTATAAATGCATGTAAAAAAATAAGAAACTGCCATTTAGAGACGTGCAGGAGAGCGGCATAATACGGGGATTGAAGAAGACGTTGTGGCGCCGCTCCTCTCGTGGGTGGCTGCGGTGTCTCTGCCAGCGCTTCACATGGCCGTGCGGCATGAGTCGTTCTCGTCAGAAGTACACGTTGGAAATGCGATTCAGCTCCATGCCCGAGCACCGTTGCTCAGAGGCCCTCCCGAGCTGTCCCCGCCCTCAGACGTTCACTCGACGGTAGAGAAAAGCAGCCCGTGTGCCCCCGCGCTGAGCCACCGCGAGCTGGATGTTCAGGTGGGCGAGAGCCTCCAGATAACGTGCCATCTTGAGGGGGCCGACCTCCACGGGGGCGAAGCCAAGCTCTTCGGCCAACCGGAGAATGGTGTTTCGAGCCACGGGGTCATCGCTGGCGACGAAGGCGGAGGTTCGCACGCCATCCCAAACTTGATATTCCTCCACCATCATATCGGCAAAGATGGTGTTAAAGGCTTTGACCACGGAGGCTCCCGGTACCACCCGCGCGAGCTCCTCCGCAGCGGAGTTTTCCTGGCCCAGCAGAAGGGGAGACCAGTCTGCCTGGAGAGGATTGGTACAGTCGAGTACGATCTTGCCAACCAATGGAGCAGCCAACGGCTTCAGGATATCCACCGCAGCCGTGAAGGGAATCGCAAGCGCCACAACGTCCGCCTGCTCAGCACCTTCCACAAACGTCGCGGTGGCGAAAGGGGACGGCTGAGGAGCATTTTTTTGCGTACAGATGATGACGGAGTGCCCAGCCTTGATGAAGAGCTGTGCCAAGCGTTGACCGACATTTCCAAAGCCAAAGATCGCGATTTTCATCCCAGACCCCCATACCTATCTACTCATAGATAGGCAAATATTACCTAAAAAAAACGGACACGACGTCCGCTTTTGACCGACACATCTTCCAGTCCCCTATGTTGCTGCAACCATCTCGAACGCCTGGGGAGGCCGCACGAGGTGACAGATCAGCGCCTCCGCCTGCGCCACCCGCTCGGGCTCCTGCCATACGCGAGCCGCGAGCAGAGCACCCTCCAGCAGCGAAATAGCCAATCGGGCCAATTTTTGTACTTCGGCCAGCTCCAGCCGGGGATTCAGCGCCAACATTTGGATGCTCAACCATCCTTCTACGGTTGAGAAAAACTGCCGAAGGGCCTGCTGGAGAGGCTCCCCCAAGGTCTGAAAGTCGCTGGCCAGCATCCCGGCCAGACAGACTTTATCCCCACTTTTGGCCGTCTCTTCAAACAACTGACAAAACGCTCGGATGCGATCTTCAGGCGACTGCGCTTGCTCGGCCTCTAAGACGGAAAAGAACTGGCGAAGTGCTTGGGTATAGTCCTCAATCAATGCGATGCCCAGCGCCTCCTTGCTGGGGAAATAATAATGTACGCTTGAGGACTTAATCCCCACAATCGCGGCCAGATCCCGATGGCTGAAGGCATTAAAACCTCGGCTCTGCAACAGGGCACGTGCAGCATCCAGAATCCGAGTACGGTTGTCAGCAAGTTCAGAATTTTTCATGTTGCTACTCTATCTATCGGTAGAACCAATGTCAAACACATTCTTTCACATTCATACCGCTCAGGCTCGAGGCCCCCCACTTCCTCTCCCGGAAGATTCAGGCAAAATGTTGGAGCACCCCGTAAGAATTTCTCACGAAGCACATCCAATGAGCTGTGATGAGCGATTCAGCTCACCCGTCAATCGGCACCACCCGTTCTTAAATCAGGAGCCTCATCATGAAGCATACATCCATGATCCGTCGTCACGTTTCCATTTTCGCCCTGTTCACCCTGCTGTTCACAGTCATCAGCCTGTTCGGAGGGACGAGCGCCCAGGCTTCAGAGCGTCCAGAGGGAAGCTGGCAGCTCTACTTTCAGTGGGAAGGAGTGGGCACGGGCACCACAGGGGTAAATATTCAGATGCTCACCCCGGCCCGAGGCACGTTTCAAACGGCGGAAGGGTACAGAGGAGAGGTGTTCAGCCTGGGCAACGAGCTTGAGCTACGCTTCGAGTCGGGTACGCTCTACACGGGCCGCATTGCGGTCACCGGAGACCTCCTGATGGGGACAATGGAGAGCTACACGGGGGCCGTCGGCACTTGGCAGGCTCTCCGCCTGCGTGCCCGCGAGCTCCCCCTCCCTCTGGAAAAGACCCTGCCCATGAAGGACTCCTCTGGCTTCCTCGTAACCGAAGATAATGAATAAGACCGACTCACCACACTTGCCTCCGCCTGGACTTACGGTCTCCGGGAGCATATGGTCCTGAACGGCCATCGTAGGGTGATGCGGGAGGTGTGCGCTCGATTCGCCAACCTGTAGACGGATAAAAAACACTGTGGAGCCGCCTCCAGCTTCAGGGGGCGGCTTGTGTTCGCCGCTTCACTCCAGGCCCAGCTCTCGAAGGCTGGAGGCGGTGAGCACCTGCTCCGCCAGCGCATCCAGTCGCTCCAGCGGGGAGATCGCACCC
>JBJTQF010000040.1:0-76692 GCA_046075485.1 Myxococcota bacterium
CCCATAACCGCGCTCCATCTCGACGAATCAGACGTACTGTGAGGGTTGGATCCGCTAGGCGTGTTTGTGTGGCGTCCTCCTCGGTCCGCGCAGCGACCTTCTCGTATCCCATATCAAGATTGAGCCGGTTCTGCAGGGCGATGCTCTCTTGGCGGTTCTGCTCCGTCTCTACCTTCTGCTGAGACTGCTTGAGTGCAGGCGGAACATGGGGGGAGTCATCACCATAGAGCTGCTCCAAGACGATCCATGTGTCTTCTGGCACATGAAAAGAGCGCCGATGTCGGAGAAGCTCCGCCGTCTTCCAGAGCTGCGCGTGATCTGCATAGACCCAGCTCGCGCCCGGAAAGTAAGCTCGATACCAATCGGCAGAGGCGTCGTGGAGTGGTGGAGGTCCGTGAATCCACAGCACCGGGGCGGGTCGCGGGGGCGAGGGCTGTATCTCCGGTGTGAGCATGCGGGTTCCTTGCAACGTGCGCAGGTGACGATGAAGACGCCCTGCTCGCTGTATGATCAGCTCTAGGGGGGCCAAGTCGGTCACCATCACATCAAAATCAAGGTCGAGAGACTGTTCGACGATCTGAGTCGCCACCAAGAGCCATCCGCGACGCTCGGCGGGGCCGCTGTCGGGTCCAAAACGTTGAAGTACGGTCTCTTCATGGCGTAGTCGATCTCCGAGTGCAAACCGTGCGTGAAAGAGCTGAACTTGCTGAAGTCCGCGTGCGCGGAGGCGCTCGTACCCTTCGCGGGCATCGTCTACGGTATTTCGGATCCAGCAAGCGCAGGCGCCTTGTTCGACTTGTTCGGTGAGGTATTGGATCACCTCCTCTTCGCGATGGCTCATATGGATGTGCATGTTCCGTTTTTGACTGGTGCGGGTCTCAAACGGGTACGCGGTCGATCCGCCGCTGTAACAATGGGTGAGTAAAGGTCTGTTGGCGGGTGGCGCTTCGTTGCCAGGGCCCGAGGAACTCTGCTCATGCGGGCTGCCAGCGAGTGCTTCTCTCCAGCTCTCATGGAGTTCTTTTTTAAGCCGAGCTGGAAGGGTGGCGCTTATCAGGATCGCACTGCCGCCCAGGGTGACATGGAACTTCAAGAGACATTTCAGCAGCTCATTGGTATAGGCATCGTAGGCATGCACCTCATCCACAATCAGAACGGAACGACTGAGCCCGTACAGGCGGAGACTCTGATGTTTGGAGGGCAAGACGCCCAAGAGGGCTTGGTCGAGTGTGCCCACCCCCAAGCTGGCCAGCAGCGATTTTTTGCGGCTATCAGCCAGCCATTGGCTACACCAGACGCTTGCGGTGTCGCGATCTTCTTGGATCGACTTGGAGAGCCGCATTTCGGGGAGAATCCCCGTGTTGTCAAGCAAGGGGGATTCGTAGAGCATCTGCTCGGTGAGCGGCTCCAGCCGGACGCTGCCTGATGTGGGCCGCGTGGCAATGGACTGCTGATACATCGTGTGATGTAGAGCCGCTCCGTGGCTGAGCCGGAGGCTGGCAGGCGTCTCAAACAGTCGGGAATAGCAGGTGCTGAGTCGCTTGTAGAGGGTGTTGGCGGTCGCCATCGTGGGGAGTGCAAAGAAGATGGCGCGGCCTTGTCCAGCGGCCAAGAGCCGTGAGGCCAACAGAAGGGCGGCTTCCGTTTTGCCACCGCCGGTTGTCTCTTCCATGAAGAAGAGCTGAGGACCATCCTGGAGCGGGAGCTGCTGTGCTAGGGTCTGAAGCGGGGTAGGCTCTCGAAGCTGGGGGAATAGGTCTTGTAGGCCCGTCAGTCGTGTTGGACATGCTGGCAAGACGTTGCTTTCCTCGAGGGCCTTCTGGGCGGCGGGAAGTGCGCGGGTCGTCCAGTAGTGCTGGAGCGGATCGGGTTGGTTAAGGAGCTCCTTCAGCTCATGCTCTCCGCCTGCGTACTGAAACCATTGTGTTCCAGAGCCCAGCCAGTCCGCCAAGACCGTGAGACCTGCCACGAGCCAGGAGGCACGTTTTATCTTAGAATCCTTCGGTAACGGGTCGGGAAGGCTGAAGTCTTCAGGCATGAGCAGCTTAAAGGAGCGCCGAGCAAACTCGATTGCGGCTTCTCGGTCTTGAGGAAAGGGCATCACCGTCTCAAGCGAAAGGGTGTCGCAGGAAAGGGGGAGCCCATGATGTCCAGCAATGGCATATCCAAGCGAGAGCAGCCAGTTGAGCTTAGGTCTTCCTGGGCTCATGGGAGATGGTTTGAACCACCCTTCCTTTTTGATGAGGGACACCAGCTTCTGTTGAAAGATGCAACCACTGATCAGGTCATGTCGAGTGCGAGCAGTGCAAGGAGGAGTCCTACGATCCAGATGTAGCGCACGGAGTCTCGGTTGTTGATGTTGGAAGATATCGGCGAACTTTCCAAGGTCGTGGAGGGAGATCAGCCATGTGAGGAGGAACTGTAGCCCGTTGGTCTCCCAGCCAAGCATACGCTTAAGCTGTGGTAGCAGCCACGTCTCGGATTGCAGTAGCTGATGAGCAACAGCGGCCACGTCCAAGCTATGGAGCACCAGGGGATGATAGAGAGGGGGGTCTTCAGGAGAGGGGGAGGGCTGACTCTTGCCCCAGTACCGGAATAACGTTGGAAGATCCATCGGAGTGCTCACGGTTAAAGGTGTTGGGATGATGATGTGCCATGTTGTGCTGATCCGGTCACGACCGATGGCTCAGCGGGCTGCTGTGCTCTGCGTGAAGGCGTCGAAAAAGAACGAGTCGCCAGCATGGAAACCTTGGTTGAGGGTAGGAGTATAACAGCGCCGCGAGGCGGACGGATCCCAAACCCGCACGCTGGCCAGCTCCAACGCGCCCGCATCGCCATAAACAAAAAGTTAAAAAACAAAAAGGGGTCAAGGGGCCCGCTGGCCCCTTGCAGGAGAGTCTGAGAGGACAGCGTCCTCTCAGTTTAACAAGCCGCTTGGAAAGCGGCTTTTCTTTTTGTTGAAAGGGCTTTGCCCTTTCAAACTATCCCAGCAGGGGGGGATCTCCCCCCTGCACCCCTTATTGTTTATTGATGGGTCGTATCTTTTTGTTTTAGCTCCACAACGTGAATGAGAAGCGTCCCACCCGATCAAACCCAAGCGTTTCGCAGCAGGCGAGTGCCGCTCGGTTGCCTTCATCCAGCAAAATCGTTGCGCTCTTAAACCCGAGCACATCTCGCGCATACGCCAGTGCGCTCATGGCCACGAGTTTTCCAAACGTCTGACCTCTTTCCTCCGGCGGGGTCCACAGCCCTGCGAGCTGCACGGCATCGGTGCTGAGCGCATTAAACGAGCACCACGCGACGGGTGTACCATGTCGTTCCAGCACAAACGCCCGTTGTTCCTCCACTGCCGCCCACACATCCTGCTCTGCACGAGAAATCAGGACTTCCGCCGGGCGAAAGCGGAGCACATCCCGGAGATACGCCCAGCGCCAGGCGCTCAAGAGGCTCACATGAGCGGCGTCGGGCTGCACCACCCGCAGCTCCGCAGGCATCGTCAGGTGTTTGAGCCGGGTGAGCTCGAGCTTATAGATTGGCTCATCCTGATCCAAAAACGCCCCGGAGCGGTCGAGCTGCAAGCCTTCCATGAGCTCCACACACTGGACCGGTGGTCCGAGCACACCCTTGACCGGTCGTGTAAGCACACGGGGGAGATGTTTCACGAGGCACTCTAGGACATCTGCATCAGGGGCCTGGAGCAGCAGCGTGTTGAGCCACGTATGGGCGACAACACCCACCAGCCGTCCTTGAGAGACCACCCCGAAGTACTCGGCTTGGTGGCGAGCTGTCTGAAAGTGCAGCCCGCCGTGGCGCAGGTTGTGGAGCAAAAACATCGAACTTTCCTGATGATCCCGCAAGAAAGCCTGTAGGTGAGGGGCGTCATCAGGGACAAGGCGTCTGAAGTACATGATCGGCTCCTTGAGCGAGATCCCGGTGGCACCTGCGTCATGGGCGGAGTGGAGAGCCCGGACCTCGGGGCTCTCGACGCGGCGCATCCAGAAGAGATATGCAGATATCATACCAGCACGAAGCACTGGAATCTGGACACCAATTGTCCGATCTTTGTTCCCATCTGGAACGGCAATTGCACCTCTTTTTCAGTCTTTTTTCTTGTCACGTTGGTCAAAGGTGCGTCATGCCGTGTCCGGTTGTGCTGGAGCCTGAGCCAAATACATCCACACCCGCGCCTGATATGCCGGTGTTGTTTTGCGCAGAGCTGCCTTGCCGTTTCTGTCCCCCTCATGTGGGCCATCCGAACGCCACATGGAAGCGCATTCCGACGCTTGAGACGATTTAACTGCACGATCTTCACGCGAAAAGTGTTTGCACCCCTTCCGCCTGAGCGATAATATCCACACAGATACGGTTTCCAGGGAATATCCCCCGGCACTGAGTGTCTCAGCCGCTTCACCTTGCGGCAGGTCTCAAGCGTGCGGAGATTTCGGAATGCGGTTGCAGACGCAACAGAGCCGGTTGAGCTTTCGACCTGAAGCCCTGGGGATCGCCATTCTGCTCCAGGGGGGTCTGCTGATGGCCCTGTCGAGCTTCTCGAGCCTGCCCCTGGCGGTGACACCGGTGATCCCCGCTCAAGTGCAAGTGGTGTATATCTCCTCCACCTTATTAAACTTTCCCACCGTTGCGCCTGCCGCTGGGGGTGTTTCCGTAGAGCCCGCAGAAGTGATCGTGCCTGCCGAGCCGGTGAGTACTCCTGAGCCTGTGGTATCTGCTTCATCTTCTGCTCCTGCTGTGCGCAGTGTTTCTGTTCCTGCTCCTGCTCCTGTTCCTGCTCCTGCTCCTGCTCCTGCTCCTGCTCCTGCTCCTGCTCCTGTTCCGCGTGCTGTTGCCAGCCTGCCGCGTGCGGTGGAGCTGCAACCGCGTGCCGTGCCCCTTCCGACGGGGGTGGCTCCTGAGCCTGTGGTGGAGAAGCCCCCCCCTGCACCAGAGCCGGAGATCATGGCTCGAGTTGAAGAGCCGCCGCGTGCCACCCCTGTACCGGTCAAGGCGGAGCCTGTGCGGGCATCCGGTGAAAACAGACCTCCTCGAGAGATTAGACGTGTCCAGCCGAGTTATCCTTCCATGGCGCGTGCGCAAAAAGTCTCGGGCCGGGTGATGGTGCGTGTGACCGTCTCAGAATCCGGGGCTGTGGAGGACGCGCGTGTGACTCAGTCGCCCAGTCCTTTGCTCAACCAGGTATGCATCGATGCCGCCAAAAAGATGCGCTTCGAGCCTGCCCTCAACGATGGCCTGCCGACTCGAGGCAGCATCGACGTACCCTTTGACTTTGTCTTTCGCTGAAGGCTCCTGGTGGATGCCGCTCGAGACGGTCTTGAGCCTGCTCATCCATGTGGAGCTTGAACGTAACCCAGGGGACCAGACCAGACACCCCTTCCTCGAGCGTGTCCCGCGCGCGAGGCCGACGAATGGGAGCCGTGAGACCGATGAACTTTACCCTCTTTGGACTGTTTCCTGAGTGGACCCTCATCACCAAGCTGGTGGTGCTCGTCTTGGGTGGTATGTCCCTGTTTTCGTTGTACATTGCGGCGGAGCGTTGGTTCACCTTCTATCGGATGAGCAGCCAGTCTAAGCACTTTGCCTCGGTGGTGGAGGAGCTCTTACGCGACCAGCGGTATCAGGATGCCATCGCCAAAGCCAGCGAGCCTACTTATCAGTATAGTTACTTGGCCCGGCTGATCGCGATGGGGTTGCAGGAGTTTGAAGGGCTGAGGGCGCGCTCGACCCGTTTTGATCCGGCGGACACCATTCAGCGGACCCTGGATCGAGCGATGTATGCCGAGACCCTGGGCATGCGGGAAGGTTTGGCGGCCCTGGCCACCATCAGCTCGACGGCTCCTTACGTGGGCTTGTTTGGGGGATTGTTGGGGATTGGGCGCAACTTTCGTGCGGCGATGGAGGCTTCGGGTGCCACCTCGGGGGTGATGGCGGGGCTCTCTGAAGCCATGACCTTAACCGCCTTGGGTGTGTTGGTCTCCGTGCCAGCGATCTGGGCCTTCAACTACTTGGTGGATCGCATCGAGAAGTTTGAGATCCAGATGAAAAACTCTGCCGCAGAGATTGTAGACTATTGTATTCGGCAGATTGGAGTCAGCCGTGGCCAGACCAATCCCAACGCCTGAGCTCATCCGCCCGACCCGATTGAGGGTGACATCACCCAGTGGGCCCTTGTTGCTCTGCACCGTGGCGATGCTGGGCGCGGGGATGTTGGCGCTCACCCAGCCGGAAGGCCCTGCCAACGTGCGCCTGCCTGCCTTGCCGGGTGTCCCCTTGACGGCCTATCCCAGCCATCGTCTGACCATCGACGAAGGCCAGAAGCTGCTCTTGGATGGAGTCGCGGTCGAGCGTTCCGTGTTGATGGCCCGTCTGCAAGGGGGAGTGGCGGCGCATCCTCAGAGCATCCTGCGCATCCGGGCGCATGCGGCGCTTCCGTATGAGGTGGTGCGGAGCATCACCCACGACGCCTATGCCGCCGGATTTGCTGTGGTGGAGCTGGAGGTGGAGCCTGAACGCGCCCCCTGAACGCACCTCCTCAATGCCTTGAGCCTGTCACGAAAGGAGCTCCATGTTTCGAGCGCAGCGCATTCAACTTCAGCGCCTGAAGGTTGAGCCGGAGAGTCTTCTGGTGGTGCTCCTGCCCTTGTTTGCCTTGTTCCTGTGGAGCTGGCAGGAGCAGACTCGAGGCGCACGCCTGATCCTGCCCGTCCTGCCTGTCGAAGTGCAGGCCGCTTCCGATCCCCTTCCGCCTTCTCAGCTCGTGGTGAGAGCGCGAGGGACACAGCTCACCCTCAACGGTGCCGAAGTCCAGCCCACTCAGCTTGAGGAGCGTCTTAAGGTGCTGTTGGAGCTTCAAAAGGATAAAGTGGTCTTTGTGGATCTGGATCCTGCCGTGCGTTACGACGAGGCGCTCCAGCTTCTGGAGCCCATTCAGCGGGCGGGTGCCCACAGTGTGGCCTTGACCCCAGACCTGACAACTTTTTTGCCTGCGGCCACTACCCCGGCTCAGCCGTGAGGTCGGCCCCATCCTTCAAGTGTCCTTTGATCGTGTGAAGGATATCTTTTCTGGATGCTGATGAGGAGCAAAACGGTGACGACGAGACAAAACAAACCCTCGAACCGACGACACTGGGTGCGATTGTTGGCCCTGAGCCTCGCCACTGGACTGGGACTGAGCGCCTGCTCATCCGAGTTTCAAGCGGTCTCGGTCAACCCACGGCGGGCCTGGGACGACTCACAGCGGCTGCTCTTTTTGTATGGCTCGGGTTTTGAGCAGGGTGTGACCGCCACCGTCTCTTATATCGACCAAGAGGGACAGCCCCAGAACGCCAGCATCGCCAACGTGCAGGTGCTGGATGGTTATACCCTCGCGGGCTATTTGCCCAACTTGGCCGACCAAGTGAAAGCGGAGATCTTCCCCTACAAAGAATTTGTGGGATACTCCGGCAGCGTGACCCCTGGACTGTACGACTGCTCCAGCGGTGAGCCGATCCTCTATACCCCAGGCTCGACCCTCACCTATTGTAACGCCCTGGGCCAAAGTTTGAGTTATGCCCCCTTTGACGATACTCAGCCCAACGTGCCCCCCGCCAACGGTGAGAGCGCCCTTCGGTACGCCGACTGGTACGACCTCCTGCACACCTGCACCTATTATCTGAGCGGCGAGAGCAGCATCACCGACGAACAACTGGCCCTGCTCATCCCCGATTATGGGCTCGGCTGTTTTTTCACCGAGTCTGAAGGCCAGCGCACCTACGAATATTGTCCGCTCTACATCCCGAACAGCGAAGTGGATGTGATTGTGCAGCAAAATGGTGAGAGCCGGACCCTCTCGCGGGCCCTCTCCCTGCGAAACCACGCCTACGACTACTATTATGACGAGCGATACGGCCAGCGCGTCCAGGGAGGCTTCGGCATCCTGGGAGAGCTGACCGTGGGCATCGAAGAAGGGTTTGGTACACAAGGGGATGTTAACCAAGTCACCTTTGGAGATGGCTCCAGCGTGGGTTTGGTGGCCACCTTCAACACCGTAGACCAGACGGTCAGCCTGCTCAGCGATGTGTATGGCGGCACCCTCGGAGAAGCCACCGCCTACCGTTTTCTCGAAGGTGCCCCCAGCAGCGTCCGCTTGGGACAGCTCAACGGCGACACCGTACCGGACCTGCTGGTCACCGTGCCAGACGACGGCGCCGCTTTTATCATGTACACCAGCGCCCAAGACCCCAGCACCGCCAGCCCTCTCAGCTTCGCCGGAGAACCCAGCCGCCTTCCCCTCATCGACTTTAAGCCTCAGCTCAGCGCCATTGGAGACGTCAACGGTGATGGGAATACCGATATCGTCTTGGCGGGCGTGCGGGTGAGCAACGCCAGCACCGGGCGGATTGCCATCCTGCTTCGAGACGCAGACACCGGCTTGAGCACGCCGACCTATCGTGACATCGGTGGACCTCCTGCTCAGCTTGTGCTGGGGAGCCTCAACGCCGACTTTGGATTGGATATTGTGCTGCTGGACGCCAACACCCCCGCCCTCACCCGCGTGTTGAGCCGGAAAGAGCCGACCAGTGGTGCCCTCGAGTTTGTGGTCCAGACCTCCAACCTCTCGACCAGCAGCGAGCCGCTCGGGTTGGGTGTCGCACAAGTGGGCTTTGACGACGGCAGCCTGCGCCATCAGCTCATGGACACCACCGGCGACGAAAAGACTGACGTGGTCTTGCTGGAGCGTGATGGAACCGAGCGCCACGTCTTGGTGTTTGCAGGCAATGGTGCCGGAGAGCTGAGCAATCCGGTCCCGACCGTCCTCCCCATCGCAGCGGAAGCCATCGGGTTGGTGCAGACCGATGCCGATGGGCTGATCGATCTGGTCGCGGCGTCCCCGGAGGGTCGTTTGGCCCTGCTGAAGGGCTCCAGCTCCACCCGCTTTAACTTTGTGACCACCCTCTACGGTGCCTCCGACGTGGGGCAGCTCTTCAGCTTAGATCTCGACCTGGATGGAGACGAAGACTTGCTCACCCTCAGCCCGCTCTCGGCGTCGCTGGCCCTCTACAACAACCCCTCCACCTTGTGGGAGTATTTTGAAAGCACCCTCGGCTATTGCACCTACTGACGCAAACCGACGTGCATTTCTCACGGCTGGAGGATCCTCATATGTATGGTTTTAAGGAGTTGGGCATGCAGAAGTCTCTGATTCGGCTTCTCGCGTTTTTGTTTCTGATGTGGGGTGCCGTAGGGGTCTTTGCGGCGGAGACCGGCACCTTACGAGGCTCGGTCAAAGATGCCGCCACCCAGACCCCACTCGAAGGGGTGCAAGTGGCCGTCGAAGGCAACGCGCTCCCCGGTGGGCGCTCTCGGCTGACCGACCCCAAAGGCAATTTCTGGTTTCCGGTGATTCCGCCCGGTGAGTATCGCATCACCTTCTCCAAAGAAGGGTATCAGAACCGGGCCTTTAACGCCTCCGTGCGTTTGGACCAGACCACCACCATTCCACCGGTGGAGCTGGCCTTACTCTCTTATACCACCGAAGCCATCGAAGTCGTCGAGACCGCCCCCGTCATCGACAATACCCAATCGGCGGTCACTCAGAACCTCGACGAAGACTATTTTGATCGCCTGCCGGTGGGACGCAGCTATCAAGCCGTCATCCAGACCTTGCCCGGCGTCTCGGGACGCATCAACTACTCCGGCGGAGGCCCCTCCACTGGCAACCCCAGCGTGCGCGGTGAAGGTCAGTACGGGAACAACTACCTGCTCGAAGGATTCTCGACCCGCGATCCCTTGACCAAAACCACCGGGTTTGACCTCCCGTTTGACGCCCTCCAAGAGATCAACGTCTTCACCGACGGCGCACCCGCTGAGTATGGCAACTTTACCGGCATGGTGGCCAACATCTTGCTCAAAGCGGGCTCAAACGAGTATCACGGCTCGGCCACCTACGGTTTTAACACCTCGGCGAGCTGGGGACAGGTGCTGCAAGCCAACCCTGCGCAAGATCTGACCCAGCCGGTATTGGTGGACAAACGTTCGTTCCGCAACCATAACCCGGTGCTCTCTCTCTCGGGGCCGGTGGTGCCCGACAAGCTCTGGTTCCTCTCTCTGGTCAACTTTACCACCGGTGAGCAGCGGCTGGAGGGTGCGGCCAGCTCCACCTATACTCCTTATAATTATCAGGTGCTCAACCGCTTTACGTGGAATCCCTTCCAAGATTCCAGCACCCTGCTCAACTTTACCGTCCAGAAACAGCAATATTATCTGGAAGGCGCCGATGCCAGTGCCCTGGTAGCACCCGAAGCCACCACCAACTTTGCTTATGACCTGCTGGCGCTCAACGCGAACCTCAAGGCCAGCCTCTCTCCTTTTGTGGTGCTCGAGGCGAAGTGGAACAAGACCAATCGTTCCTTCTATGACATCTCGGTGGTCAATGAGTATACCCCCTCCGTTGAAGACTACGAGACCGGATATGTTTCCGGCAACACTCTGGTGTTGTACTCCACCTTGAGGCAGCGGGAGGGATTTGCCATTCATCTGACCGGTTTTATGACCGAGCTGCTGGGCCAGCATGTGGTCAAAGGTGGGTACGAGTACCACAACACCCGCAATACGGACGAGTTTCGGTTCACAGGTGGTATCGGAACTGAAGATGCGCCCGCGTATTCCTACGTGACCATCGGGGGCGAGCCCTATCAGCGATATGAGTATTATAACGTGGGGCCACTCTCCCATGAGGGTGACAACCATGTGCTCTTCTTGCAGGACCAGTGGCAGCCGGTGAGTAACTTGACCCTCAACCTGGGTCTGCGGGGAGACAACGAGACCCTGGTGCAAGACGCGGGACGGCGGGTGATCGACCAGTGGGCGATCTCTCCTCGTTTTGGTGCCGCTTGGGATATCACCGGCGATGCCTCCAACGTGCTCACCGTCAATGCGGGGCGCTATTACGACATCAACGGCCTGACCTTTGCAGCCTGGGCCGATACCCGGAGTGCCTATTATTTTACGCTGTGTGAGTATAATCCGGCGACACAGGCTTACGATCTCAACTGCTATACCCAGGATCCGGTGGGGAATCCGCTGGTATATGGCGATGGTTTGGTACCCTATCACCTGGATAAGTTTACCCTCGGCTTTACCCGTGCGGTGAACACCGACATTGCGGTGGGCATCAAGGCCATCATCAGCAGCAGCAAGGATCTGCCGGAAGACGCGCAGTTTACCCCTGTGCATTGGGAGATCGTCAACCCGGAGCTCAAGCGTCGAGACTACCAAGCCCTGGAGCTGACGGTGGACCGTAAATTCCGGGACAACTGGCAGGTGTTGAGCGCACTCACCCTCGCGCGCACGCGAGGCACCAGCCCTGGATCCTTTGATCAAGGCAACGGTGATGGCAACCAAGTGGGCACCTTCATGGATGATATGGCCGACCCCTGGCAGCGTACCGCCAACGATTATTTTGGGTATGACTTTGCCGGGCTGGGTTACAACGACTATACCGCTTTTAACCAGACCTTCGAGGGCAGCACCGAAGGATGGTATGGGTATCTGCCGGAGCATTCGTTTGTGAACTTTAAGCTCAACGGCTCCTACTTTTTGCCGTTTGGCACGGAGCTGGGCATGGTATACGAGTTTGATTCCGGTCATGCGTGGCAACGACGAGGCAGTGTGCCTGCTTATGGTTTTACTTCTTTTCCCGAAGGAAGAGGCGCTCGTTTTATGCCACCGGTGCATTATCTCGATGTGCGCGTGGCCCACAACATCACCCTCAAGAACAACCGTAAGCTCTCCGCTGAGCTGACCCTCTTCAATGTGCTGGACCTGCAAGGGGTGGTCAACTATTACGAGAGCTGGACGTTGCCCAACGACTACGACATCGACGCCGATGGCAATATCCACTATTACGACCGGAATGGAAACGAGATCAACCAGCTCTTTGGCCAGCCCCTCTATTATCAAGCCCCACGTTCCTTGCGGGCCTACCTCAAGCTGGAGTTCTGAGCCCTCATGCCCTTGCGTGTTGTGCATGTGCTGCTGGAGCCTCGGATGGGAGGTCCGCAGCTCCGAATTCTCGCGGTGGCGGAGGCGTTGCGGCGAGAGGGCATCGAGAGCCGAGTGGTATTGCCCGAGGGGCCTGCTCCGTTTGAAACATACCTACGAGCCCGGGATTTTGAGGTGGCGCGCGTGCCGCTCACCCGCTTTCGGGGATCCTCTGATCCTCGCCTTCTGCTCGAGAGCCTCAAAAACCTGCCGCCCGGCACCTCCGCTTTGGTAAGGATTCTTCGCGCCTGTCACGCAGATATTGTACATATACATGGACTGTATCAGCCTCAAGGAGCACTGGCCGCGCGTATCGTGGGTATCCCGTTGGTATGGCATCTCAACGACCTGCTGCTGCCGCGAGCGTTGGTGCGGGTACTGGCGCCGGGGGTGTTGAAGGTGGCGCAGGCCGCGATCACGGTCTCTGAAGCGGTGCGTCGGTATCTGTTTGAGGGCTTGGAGACCCACGGGCGGGTGGTGACGATCTACGATCCACCGGTCAGAACGGAGAATATCTCCGCTCAGCCTGCTCAGCGGTCTCACGAAGGGCTGGAGCTGCTCACGGTGGGCAACTTGTACGCCGTCAAAGGGCAGGATACCCTGGTGGAGGCCATGCGCTATCTTCGCCTGCCTGCCACCTTGAGGCTGGTCGGCGCGCCGTTGGACACTCAGCCGGAGGTGGCACGTCGGCTGGAGCAGCTTCGTCGGAGCTTGCCGGATCCTACCCGTGTGCGGCTGGAAGGCTGGCAAGAAGACGTGGCTGGATTTCTGGCTCGGGCGGATGTCTATGTGCATCCCTCTCGCTCTGAAGCCTGTCCTCTGGCGGTGCTGGAGGCCATGAGCGCCGGAAAAGCGGTGGTGGCCACCCGGGTGGGTGGAGTGCCGGAGCTGGTCCAGGAGCTGCACACCGGCTTGCTGGTGCCTCCGGGTGAGCCTCGCCTGCTTGCGCTGGCGTTGGAGTCCTTATTGCAAGACGACGGGCGACGGCTGACGTATGGTGTGGCCGCTCAACAGCGCGTCACTCGGTATTTTTCGCTGACACGGTGTGCGCAGCGACATGCAGCGATTTATCGAGCGGTCCTCGAGGGCAGGCCCGCTGCGGATTCGGTAGACCCTCTGATGGGATGAGCCGTATGAAGATCTTGGTCACCGGTGGTCTGGGTTTTATTGGGCAGCACTTGGTGCGCACGCTGCGGAGCGATGGGCATGAAGTGTGGACGCTTGACCTGCTGCACCATCACGATCCTCAGCACTTGCGGGTGGACATGCGCTCGTATCGGGCGCTCGAGCACGCCCTCGCGGGGGGAGGATTTGAGCTGGTCTATCAGCTTGCGGCGGAGGCGGGGCGCTGGAACGGCGAAGCGCACTATGAAGCGTTATGGGAAACCAATGTGATAGGAACCAAACATCTCATCCGGCTTCAAGAAAAGCTCCACTTTCGGATGGTTTTTTTGTCCAGCTCAGAGATCTATGGAGACTTCGACGGCGTGATGTCGGAGGACGTGCCGGATCACACACCGATTCGGCTCTTGAACGACTACGCGATGACCAAGTGGGTGGGAGAGTGTCAGATCCGCAACTCTGAGACCATGTTTGGCACGGAGACGGTGCGGGTGCGCCTCTTTAATGTGTATGGAGCTGGAGAGTATTGGGGAGAAAACCGGGGGGTGGTGGCGCGTTTTTTGTACAGTGCCTATTACGACCTGCCCTATACCGTCTATTTGGATCACCATCGGACCTCCACCTATGTCACCGACACGGTGAGAACGCTGGCCAATATCGCCACTCGCTTCCGGCCCGGCGCGGTTTATAACGTGGGAGGGCACGAGTATCACGACATCAAGGGGCTCTCCGACCTGATCCTGCACAAGCTGGGCAAGAGTGACGAGCGGGTGACCTATGCGCGGAGTGAAGCCTTCACGACCCGGGACAAACAAGTGGACATGAGCCGGGCAGAGCGAGAGCTGGCCCATCATCCGCAGATTTCGTTGAGTGAAGGGTTAGATCTTACCATTATGTGGCTCAAGGAGCACTGGCCACCCGCACGGCGTTGAGAGCCTCTCAGACTCGCCCCCGTTCTACTTCCTTTTTGAAACCGCTCTACCTCCTTTTTAAAACCGCTCTACTTCCTTTTTGAAACCGCTCAAACGGCATGTAAAAGTCCTTTTAAATAGGAATGTTGCCAGGATATCTGCGCACGAAAGAAGGCGATTTAAGCTAAAGATACCGACTCACCGGTATTAAATATCGAGTGCCATGTTCAAACTTCTTTTATAAGCCTTCGTAAAAACTTAAAATCTTGTTTGCCCATAGAAAGAAGTCTATGCGATGCACGGACTGCTGCTTGTACGTTTCCAGTGGCAGCACCGCAGGCCACAAAGGAGCAGACAAGATGGACAAACAGAGACGCTGGTTCTTACCCCTCGCCCTGCTCGCCGGACTCACGGCGTGTACGGGCACGGAAGACCCGAGTGAGACCCCCGATCTTTCTCCCACCGGAGAGACGGAGAGCCCCTCCGAGACCCCGACGAGCGCCACGCCCACCCCGACGAGCGCCACGCCCACCCAAGCGCCCGATACGGATGGAGATGGTCTCTTCGATGGCAACGACAACTGTCCACCGCTTGACAATTCAGATCAAGCGGATCTCGATCAGGATGGCATCGGCGATCTCTGCGACGAAGATGTCGATGGAGATGGTTATCTGCCTGAGAATCCATTGCCCTCTCAGGTAGACTGTGATGACCGTGATGCACAGGTACATCCTTCCGCTGTGGAAGATTCATGCTCTGGCGCTGATACCAACTGTGATGGCAGTGTGGCCTTCTGCTTTCCACCCGACGAAGGGGCTCAGCAGCTCCAAGTGGAGAGCTGCATCGGTCCCATGACCTTCACCATTGCCCCCATGCCGTGCAAGATCTGGAGCATTGTACCACCTATCGAGATGATGGCACCTTACTCTGTCGGGTGGAGCTCACATGCTCCCCCCTGAACGACGATGAAGCGGTTCAGAGCAGCCTTCGCATCGAGCATGAGCTGCTCAGTCCAGCCCTTCAGCTTGAGCCCTTGTTGCAGTTTAACATCCCGGCAGAGGTGAGCTGGCCCTACCAATATGATGAAGCCTCCAGCCTGCTCAGCAGCGCCAATGCCAGTGCATATGTAGACTGGCTGGGATTGCTTCAGCTCGATGAGCTGACGGGTGAGGTGCGTGAGACACTGTCTGCCGCCTCAGCGGGGGTGGATCAGGTGGTCTTTGCCCACGATCACTTCTCTACTTGGCAGGTGGGAACAGGGTCGCGGACCTTTGAGTTTGAGCCCGTCTATCAGAGCAGCGATCTTTTTCCCGGTGGAGACGCACGGGTGATTCTACCGCCCACGGGGAATGCCAGCCGAGCGTGGCGCTTCACTCAAAATACCGTGGAGGTGATCGGACGACAGAGTGACTTCCGAGCCATTCCATACTGTGTCTTTGAGACCAGCAGCGGCACGTATACGGCCAACAACTGCTTGACCACCACGGTGGATGGAAGTGGCAGCAGTGGTGATCCCTATCTGGTGAAGGTACAACGTAATCCCATCATCAGTGTCACTCGCATTGAACACTTGGTCTATGTGCTGGGGACAGCCGCCCTCAGCGCACCGTATGAGACCCACTGCTCCACCGATGCCATCCGTTTTGCCATTCAGAATGCACCGGCGCGAAGCAATGGGATCAGCGCGGGGTTTGTGCCGTGCAACAATGGTGGCAGTGGGGTGGTGGCACAGAATGATCCCTCCAGCAGCCATCAATGTCTTGATCTGATGGGCGATCAACGACCAGAGCTCTTCAACTGTCTCGACCTAGAAGTGTGTACCCCGTCTGTCTTCTATCGTGATGGGGATGGGGATGGTTATGGCGCACTGGGTCAGACCTACAGCGGCTGCACACAACCACTCGGCTACGTGATATAAGCAGGAGACTGTGACGACACCGACGCTCAACGTTATCCCGGTCAGACCGAAGAGTGTGACGGCGTGGACGATAACTGTGATGGTCAGATCGACAATGGCATCAGCTATCGTGACTACTATCGAGATCAGGACGAGGATGGATATGGGGATCCCCAAGTGATAGAGTATGCATGTCGCCTCCCCAGCGGTTATGTCTACAATGATGAAGACTGCAACGATCAGAGCGCGAGCATCTCTCCTGCCATCGCAGAGCAGTGTGATGGCATCGATCAAGACTGTGATGGCCAAGTGGATGAAGAGGTGGCCGGCGCTCCCGACTGGTATCCCGATGTGGACGAGGATGGAGAAGGTGCCGCCAACAGCACACCCGTCTATGCCTGCACCGCACCCGAAGGATATGTGAGCGACAACGATGACTGTGATGACAGCCACTCAGAGGTCTACCCAGGCGCACAGGAGCTGTGTGATGGACTCGACAATGACTGCGATGAGAGCGTGGATGAGCCCGAAGACTTGGTGCAGCTCTCCTGGTATCCCGATGTCGATCAGGATGGCTTTGGAGATCAAAATGCCACCCCCACGCTGTCATGTGCAGTGATCTCTGGATCGGTCACCAATCACACGGACTGCGACGACCGCCAACGCACCACCTATCCCGGTGCGCCTGAGTTTTGTGATCAGCTCGACAACGACTGTGATGGTGTGGTCGATGACAGTGTCGTCACACTCACCTGGTACGAAGATCAAGATGGAGACGGCTACGGAGATATCGCCGGTGCCACCGTCACCGACTGCAAACCCGTGTCAGGTTACGTCAACAATAGCCTCGACTGCAACGATGCCGACGATGAGATCTATCCCACGGCATTAGAACGCTGTGATCAGCTCGACAACGACTGTGATGGTGTGATCGATGATTTCTCCGCACAGACCTTTGAAATCTATTGGGCGGATCAAGACGGAGACGGTTTTGGAGCAGGGCCCGAAGTGCTCGACTGTGTTCAGCCCGCAGGTCTGGTGACCAATGGCGATGATTGTAATGATGCCGACGATGAAATTCATCCCCAAGCCCAAGAGATCTGCGATGGAGAAGTGGACAATGACTGCGACACCTTGGCCGATGATGCCGATGCGGATACCTTAGACAGCACCCGCTTATCATGGTATCTCGACCAAGACACGGACGGATACGGGGTCACAGGCAACACCATCCGCCGCTGCAACGGCGAATCTCCCTACTTGGCGCTTCAAGGAGCTGACTGCGATGACGGGGACCGAACGGTCTATCCAGCAGCCATCGAGCTGTGTGATCAGCAGGACAATGACTGCGACACGCAGGTCGATGAAGGCATCAGCTTTGTGAATTGGTATCCCGACGTAGACCAAGATGGATATGGCGATCAAAATGCCGCTCAAGTAGACTGCAAAGTCCCTCAAGCTGGCTGGACCACCCAGGGCGGTGATTGCCGCGACGACCGAGCGGACATCAAACCCGGTGCGCCTGAGTTCTGCGATGGGATCGACACCGACTGCGATGACATTCTGGACGAAGGATATGTCACCCGCTACTTCCGCGATCAGGACGGGGATGGTTTTGGAGATCCCAAACGTCCATCCTGCGTGGCCGCATCCGGGCATGTACCCGTGCGGGGAGACTGTGACGATGCACGCCCTGAGATTCATCCGGGTGCAACCGATCCCTCGGATTCCATCGACCAAGACTGTGGTGGAACCACCAAAGCCGATCCCCATGTAGGATACGGTGTGGGCTCCAATACCAAGCTCTCCACCGCCATCTCTTCCGCAGTGAATGGTCAGACCATCTGGGTCAATGCCGGTACTTATCTGGAATACAACCTCAGCTTCAGTGGAAAGAAGATCACCGTGATCTCCTCCCACTTTGAAGACCAGACCCTCGTGGATGCGCAAAACAAAGGACGAGGCTTCTCATTTGGCAGCCTTGACACCTCGGAAGCGGTCTTGGATGGATTCACCTTCCAGAACAACAGCAATGCCATCTACAGCATCAGCAGCAGTCCGACGCTGAGGCGGATTCGAGCTCTGACCAGCAGTGGGAATGCCATTCACATCGAAGGAGGCAAACCCAACCTCTCATACTGCTATGTGAGAGATGCGGCGGGCTCGGGCATCTATGCGTACAACTCATCGCCGCTGATCCGATACAGTCAGCTCCTGCGCAACCGCACGGGCATCTGGGTCTATCGAGGCTCCTTCAGCATGGAACACTCTCTGGTGATGGGTAATACCGGTAACTATCCAGACTATACCGGGATCTATATCATCGAAGGATCGGGCTCCGTCAGCAGCAGCATTGTGGCCTACAATCCGGGACTCAACATCGCTTTGCGCAGCTCCGCCTTGGCGATCAGCTACAGCAACATCTACAACCCACTCGGTGCCGCTTATGTGACCACCGATACCACCAATCTCCTCACCGAGCCGGGTTTTGTCTCGTATCGTCATCGCGCCAATATTGAGGATGCGACCCTCTATCTAGGCCCCTTGTCGAGCCTTCGAGATGCGGGAAACACTGCCGAAGTGGATCCCGATGGAACACGGGCAGATATCGGTCCATTTGGTGGACCTGAAGCAGAGGCTGCATATTACATCGACGGTGAAGCCGATGGCTCAGGAGATGGACTCTACGATGGCTGGGAGCGTCAGCACGGTTTAAATCCTTCTACGCTCGATGATGCCACCGATCTCGATGGAGACGGTGTCAGCAACTTTGAGGAGCTGGAACGTCATCTGCTCCCCAATTCGGCGGATACCGACCTCGATGGTGCCTCCGATGGTATGGAGCTGAGCGCCGGCAGTAATCCGCTGGACTGGTACGAACAGCCGGGAGAAACCTATCCGGTTGAAGCACAGGTGCCAGGCGACTTTGCCACCCTTCAAGCCGCTGTGGATGCCATCATCTCTCCGCGTGCAGGTGACAGCATCATCAGACAAGGTGCGATTGCATTGGGCCCTCTGAGTGTTGGAGGTCAATCGGCAGTGGCATATCAGAAGGTGATGCGCATCTCTGGAGCAGGAGCAGATCAGACGGTGCTGGAAGAGAGCTCCATTCGGGTCTATCACAGCACCCTCAAGCTCTCAGACGTGGCGCTCTCTGAGAGCTCCGCCAGTGGGGTTGCCTGTCTCAATACCTCTGTTTGTACCATCACTGGCGTGGACAGTGATATGCATGCGGTGCATGGCTTTAACCTCCAAGGAGGGAGTCAAGCGACGTTAACCGATGTCTCGGCTTCCAACAATGGGGGCACGGGTATTTATGTGTACTCCACCGTCACTGCGACATTGGATGAGGTGCTGCTTTCGGCAAACAAGGCCGCAGCGGGTGGAGGTCTTGATATCTCGATGGGCTCCACCGTCAACATGACGGACTTCATCATCAGCGACCACTCGAATACACGCGGTGGAGGGATTGTACTCGAGCGCACGACGCGGGAGGTCTCCACCATCTATGGAGAAGGAGTGCTCAAGGCGGAGCGTGGGTCGATTGTCAAAAATGTGTCGTCCTCTCATGGTGGGGGCGTCTATATCAACTATGGGACTCCCTCGTTTATCGATGTACTCTTTGAAAAGAATGTCTCCGGGACACATGGGGGAGGTTTTTTCAGTCAATATGCCACCAGCAACTTCACGGACTGCGACTTTTACGAGAACTCATCCGTGAGTTCGGGAGGGGGAGCCTACCAATATTCTGGGACGATGAACCAGACACGAGGGCGGTTTCTCGACAATACATCTGCACTGGGAGGAGCCATTCGAGGGAATCAGATGGCCCTTAGCCTCAAAGAAGGCAACTACTTTGAAGGAAACTCGGCAACTCAGGATGGAGGCGCGGTGGCCTTCAACGATGGTAGTTTCTCTGCCAATGTCGGCAGTCAGTTCTATCGAAACTCGGCGGGGGGACGAGGAGGAGCCATCCACTTGTTTAATGCCTCGGGCAGCATGCTCTGGGGCCGCTATATCGAGAACCAGGCACGCGATGCGGGGGCGATCTACTTTCTGAAGTCCACACTCACCCTCAAAAATGGGCGTTTTATTCAGAATACGGCGGAGTACGACGGCGGTGCCATCTTGATGAATGAGTCGGGCACCTCCACTCAGGTGTTCTCGAACCTGCGTTTTGAGGGGGGCTCTGCTCGAAAGGGAGGGGCGATGAGGCTGTATCTGTCGAATCCGACCCTCTCCAACCTGCTTTTTATCAACAACCAGGCGTCGGAGCAGGGCGGGGCGCTCTACATCGACAACGCTTCTCCGCTGCTGAAGCACTTGGTGATGGTGCGGAATCAAGCCGGGCAGGGCGGAGCGGCGCTGCTGGGTGTGGGGGCTAAACCGACGGCCTCGGAGCTGATCGTGGCGTACAATAGTCCCGACAACCTGCGGCTGGAGGACACGGCAGCACCCACCTTAACGTTCAGTGTGCTCTACAATCCTGCTTCTTATTCCAACCACAACCTGAGCAGTCCGGCGGGCACGCTCTATACCTCTGAGCCTGCTTTCTTGCGTTACACAGATGTGACCTCCGGCGCTAGCTGCTCGCCGGGCAACCACATGAGCTGTCTGCCGGTGGATTACCATCTTGCCAGCGGAGGATTTTCAGTGGGAAAAGGCACCACCGGCGGCAAAGACGTGGACAACTCCACCCTCGACCTGGGGATTTATGGCGGAGCTCTTGGGGATGACTGGAATCTCGACTACGATAAAGTGGTGGATTGGTTCTGGCCGGGCCCGATCTCAACGCCGCCTCCCGGTTATAACGTGTTGAACTACGACTGTAATGATCTCTCGGCGAGCCAACAGAGCGGGTGCTGAGGGGGAAGGCTGAGGCGCACCGCGCCGGGTGAGGGCGGTGCGTCCGAGGCAGTTGGCAAACTCGTTCTGGTGATGGTTTTTGCCACGGACAAAACGTGTCGGATTCAGGAGGCAGGATTCAGGAGGCAGGATTCAGGAGGCAGGAGTAAGGGGGCTTATTTCTGCGCGTCGGTGATGTCGTAGATGATATTGCGTGAGAGCCGATACAGCTCCACCGTTGAGGCGGCGATGTTTTTCTCGGTGCTGGCGGTATAGGCATCGAAGCTCTGGTCTTGGTTGTCGTATGAGAACAGCTCCCAGTTGACGTAGCGGTCGCTGCTCAGCCCCACAAACGCGAGAGAATCCGGTAACGTCGGCACCACAAAAGAGGTGGTCTCAGCGGGCAGCCAGAGATCCCACACCAGCTCATCGGTCCATTTTCCGCTGACCTTTCGTTTCCAGGTGAAGACGGAGCGGTTGATGGAGGTATCCGGCACGGCATACTGCACAAATTTCCGCTCAGCATACTGTGTCTCGAGCTTGTCCACCTGGAGCAGGGACATAAAGGGAGGGGTGATCACCAGCTCGGAGCCGTTCTGAGGATATCCCTTCACGGCCACATAAGCGCCTTCTTCGCCCACACCCGCTTCGGCGGCCATCACCAGCCCCAGCACCGGCACACTGTCGAACTCTTTGGGATGCCAGACGCTGACGGTGGAGGACTGACGCGCTCCGGCCACACCGATGGGCAGGTAGTGGTTGTCTCCCAAATCCGCCAGGGCAAAGGCCACCGGCAGATAGTCCGCGTCGATGCCCGACGGAAGCTGCGGCACGCGGATGTCGAGCGGGCTATTGGTGACACCATCGGGGGCTTGCAGAACGCCTTCGGTGTTGTTGGGTGCGACAATCTCGATATCATTGCCCACGTCGTAGGCAAACGTGTTCATGTTGTCGATGGTGATCAGGAGCTTGCCGAGGTTGGTAAAGATGGTCTCATCGGTGAGCCAGGTGAGCACATCGCTGGCGACCAAGTTTCCGGCCAGCATATAAGAGTCGTAGAAGCCGGTCGGTCCAGGCACGGAGTACTTGAGCAGCTCGGGATCCTGTCCGCAATAGGTGGGCGTCTGACCCACAATGTTGGAGGGCAGGGCGGTCGTCGTCCCACACACATCCACCCAGCGGTTTTTGCCGATGATGGTCGCGGTATCCAGCGCAAGCGGATTGCCGACAAAACTCCGTGTGATGAGTCCCACACGAATTGTCTTGTTATCCGGCAGTGGTCCCATCGCCGAGAAGTCTACATCCCCCTTAAACTGTCCCTGCAAGGCTTCGGCGGAGGCGCGCATCGGCAGCTCCACCGTGCGCTGGACCACCTGATACAAGGTGGCGTGATAGTACCCGCTGAGGGTGCCGGTGACGATCTGCGGTCCCGAGAAGTCTCCTTCGATGACCACCACACCGTTTTCGTCGGCGGTGTGGCTCTCGGTGCCATCCAGTCCACGGTAGAGCACAGCGCCGGGAAGGGGTGCGCGGGTGGTGGCATCGACCAGCTTGACGGTCATCTTGCCATTGGCGAGCACTTCCACCTGAGCGGCGTTGCTGCTGAGCCCTTCGTAGGAGGCGGAGATCTCGGCGGTGCCGGGTGCCACGGGGGTCAGGCGGCCCGATGCGTCGAGGGTGGCCACCCCTTCGTCAGAGGATGACCAGGTGAGGGTGACGTCGGTTTCTTCGCCGGAGCGCAGGTAGGCGCGGGCGGTAAACTGCACGGTGGAGGCCAGGTCAAGCTGGAACTGACCGGGGGTGACCACGATGGAGGCGACAGGATTGGGCACCGGTGTTGGGGTGGGGGTGGGGGTGATCACCCCGCTGTCGGGTGGCTGCGTGGGGGTGGCGGTGGGGGCCTCTGCTTCAGGCGTGGGGGAGGTCGGAGTCGGAGAGGGATCCGGCTCTTCGGTGCAAGCGGCGAGCAGAACCAGGGCCATCCCAGGCAGCAGGCGCTTATTTCGTTCCAGGTGCTTGTTCATGTCATGCTCCTCATGGGTCTCAAAACGGGGCCGCGATGATCAGGGCAGACGCCCGAGTCTATGTGAAGGGGGCTCGATCCTATGACGAGGATGTCCGAGCGGAGGCTCCAGCAGGGGCCTTTTGCCAAATGCATGCAATTAATGTGCCGACTTTAAGCACTTTTGCATTACCTGTGCGCGCCTGCGTATGCGTGATGCGCCTTCATGCGTGTGCGCGCCTGCCTGTGCGCCTGCCTGTGCGCCTGCCTGTGCGGGAGAGCAAAGCACCCACTTATCAGGGTCATGCCATACGCTCAGGCGGGCTGAGCGGCTGTCAGCTCGAAGCCTTCGTCGGCGAGTCGGACTTTGAGCTTCTCCAGCAGGGAGGGTGGGGAGAGCTCCACCCAGGCGCTGCCGACTTCGACTTTTTCGGCCTTGTCCCCGGTGAGCTCTTGCACGGCGTCTTGGACGGCATGCACGCAGTGTTGGCAGCTCATGCCTTCGATGCGCAGGTGATAGCGTGGCATAATCTTCTCCTGTGCTGCTGCATCTCTGGGATGCTTTTTTTGCCATGAGCGGCTGCATCCCTGATCACCGCTGAGACTCAGACCTCGGTCTCGAGTGCGCGTCGGGATTGACCGGGACAGCCACGTCTGTTACTCTTGAGCCAGATCGAAGGGTACACCGTACCCCCCGCGCTTCACCGGACTTGAAGCGGGGCCCTTCCCAGCTACCCCCGGCGACCCAACAGGACGAAGCATCAACTATGTCGGCGGAACCGGAAAAGTCCAAACGCGCTCGCGTTGAAAATCCTACCCTCGAGGCGCTGGCACCGGATGAGTTATCCGAGGGAGCGCCCGCCGCAGAGCGCTGGATTCTTCTGGAGGTCAAGCGCATGCAAGGCCACCTCCAGAACGCCGAGACCCACCGCCGCCGCGCAATGGCCGCCGTCGCCGAACGTTTCCATCAACGCCTCGCCGCTTACTGCCGAACCAAACTCGGCCCCTACCGCAACGAAGCCGATGATATTGTGCAGGATGTCTATCAGGAGCTGGAAAAACAGCTCGAGAAGGTCCAAGATGAACAACACCTGCGCAACCTGATCTTCCGCATCGCCAAGAGCCGCTGCGCCGACACCGTCACCCGCCACAGTAAGATCGAGCTCAGCGACGAAATCCGCGCCGTCGCCCCCGATGAGCTCGAAGAAGAAGGCCACGACCCCGAGATCTTGCGCGCTGCCATCAAAAAACTCAAGAAGCTCGAAGACCGGATCTTACTCACCTTGAGCATCGACTTCCGTATGCCTGCCCGCCAGATCGCTCAGGTACTGGAGATCTCCGAAGGCGCTTGTAAGATGCGCCGCAGCCGAGCCCGCCAAAAATTACGCGAGCTCATCGAAGAGGAGCTGTAAAGCGCCCAGCGCCCTACTTCTGACCAGCCCCCGATTCAGCAGGCACACCAGACGCACCAGCAGCAGGCGCACCAGCAGCAGGCGCACCGGATTCAGCAGACACACCAGCAGCGGGCGCACCAGCAGCAGCACCTCCCGGAAAGAGGGCCGCCAGTGCAGAAGGCAGGCTCTCTCCCAGCTCTTTGCCACGTTTGGCGTGGGCGATGGCCCCCACCCGATCTTGCTGACCCAAGAGCAGCTCAGCCAGGGCAACATGGGCTCCGGGCAGGCGCTCATCCAGCGCCAGGGCTTTCTCGAGCGATTTTTTGGCTTGGTCGATGTCCCCCTGTTTTTTATAGATCAGGCCCAGCAGCTCATGAGCGCGAGGGTTTTGTGGGGCCAGGGTGATCGACTTCTCGGCGGCTTCGATGGCGGTGCGAAGGGCTCCGATCTCGAGGCGCATGGCCGCCAGGTTATAGTAGAGGTCCGAGGAGGTCGGGAACTTCTCCAGGGTCCGTTCATAGATCTGCACAGCGGTAAAGGCGTCTCCGCGCATGCTCTGCACGGTGCCCAGGCCGAGGTAGGCGTAGAGCAGGTTGGGATCCAGCTCGGTGGCTTTGCGGAAGGCTTCTTCCGCTTCCGTCGGAGACTCCAGGATCATCGAACGTCCAAACAGATACCAGGCAACAGCGGAGGTCGGCTGAGCACGCTTGCGGCTCTCGTAGAAGGTGCGGCTTTCGGCGGCTCTGTTCAGTCCTCTCAGCAGATCTTGGTAGGTACGGTGCAGCTCGATGTCTTCGCCCGGTGCGTTGGCCGGAACCTGGAGCAGGGCCACCGCTTCCTCGAGCCGACCCTGGGCTTTGAGGGCTTGGGCTTTCCCCAACGGACTGGCGGGATCGACCGTTTCAACCTGCGGGGCTGGAGCAGATGCAGCGGGAGCCGCCGCTTTTTCACCACAGGCACACAAGCTCAAGCTGATCAACAACAGGAAGCACTGAGCGCGCATAAGCACCTCCACAAAGGCAGGCAGCGTCAGAAGGCAAAGAGACGGTGGGCGTCACCTTCTTGAACGTTATAACATGCAGGCTGATTAGGGTTGAGTATGTCCGTACAGGAGGACTCCCCCAGACAGTCGAGCTGACGCTGGAAGGCTTCTTTTTCGGAGACCAAGTAGTCGTAGCTGCCGTATTCCTTCTGAACCAGCTCACACTCTTCCTGACAGGTCTCCGCATTATAAGACGGAAAACCCGCTCCACAGTCCTTGATGAGCTTGTTGCATGCCTGCTCGCAGGTGGTGTCGCATGCGGTGGCCATCAGCAGCACAAAAATACTCAACACACGTCGCATAAAGGCACTCTCCAACCTTCCCAGCGTGAGCACGCCGGGTTTACCACGCACTGCGCGCGGTGGATTCCGCATAAGTACAAGCCGGAGGCTCCGAGCGCCCCACATAATAACCTGCTTGGCAGGTCAAACAAAGCTGAAGCCCATCGTCCGTAGAGGAGCACTGAAAAGACTCCACGCAAGCCACCCACCCACCCGCCTGTGCTTCTTGGTTCACGGTGAGCATATCCGCACTGCACGAGGAAAGGCAGGCTTGATAATGCTCCGCCGGAGTCTTGTCGGCGAGGGTCCAAGTGACACCACAGTCGTTGACCGCTTTACTACAAGCCGTCTCGCAGGTGGACTCCAGACAACCCGTCATGGAGGAGACCGCCAGCAAGCTCAACAGAAGGCGCGTGGGGATCTTAAAAGCACGCATAGACGCCTCACTTTGAAGGGCTTCGAGTGCGGAATCCTGTTCTGCCGGATACCGCTTCAAAACAAGTGGCAGGAACACCCGCAGCCCAAAGCTCCCTGCACGAGAGAGACTTGGGATAGGCAGAGGCAGAAAAGGTCTCTGCCTCCCGTATGCGCCCGTGAGGATTACGAAATCCCTTGAAGCAGCTCATCGTACTGCTCTCGAGTCAGCAGCTTATTCAGCTCGTTGGGATCGGCGGCCTCAAACTTCACCATCCACCCGGCGCCCTCGGGGTCGTCGTTGACAATCGTGGGTTCATCCCTCAGGGCGGTATTTTGTCCCACCACTTTACCGGAGATCGGAGCATACACTTCGGAGGCGGCTTTCACAGACTCCACCACACACAGCTCCCCCTCCGCCTCGAAGGTCCGACCGGTATCCGGCAGCTCTACAAAGACGATGTCTCCAAGCTGTTGGGCGGCGTAAACGGTGATGCCCATGACCATCGCGTCCCCGTCAACTCGAACCCACTCATGATCGCGCGTGAACCGCATTTCTCCAGACTGAAACATGGCCGCATACTCCTTTAGATCGATGTTTTGCAGCGCCACCAGCGCAGTGGCAGGTCATCCCTTTACAACCTTATAAAACGGCGTCTTGACCACCTGAGCGGCAACAGCCTTGCCTCGGATCTCCACGGAAAACCGACTTCCCTCTTTGCTCAAGGCGGTCGGAAGGTAAGCCATGCCGATGGACTTGCCCAAGCTGGGAGACATGGTGCCAGAAGTCACTTTGCCCACCACCGCGCCAGTCTCGTCGAGGGCCGCACAGTCATGTCGTGCAATGCCCCGCTCCAGCAGCTCAAAGCCGATCAACTTTCGGCTCAGGCCCGCTTCTTTGGCAGCGACCAGGGCATCACGTCCCACAAAGTCCCCTTTGTTGAGCTTTACCACCCAACCAAGACCCGCTTCCAGTGGGAGGGTGGTGGCATCAATGTCGTTGCCGTAGAGCGAATATTTCATCTCGAGGCGGAGGGTGTCCCGAGCGCCCAAGCCAATGGGTGCCAGTCCGTAAGGGGCTCCGGCTTCCATCAGGCGCTCCCACACGCGGTCGGCATGCTCAGGGGCAAAAAAGATCTCGAAGCCATCTTCACCGGTGTATCCGGTACGGGCGATGAGCATCGGCACCTCCGCCAGCTCACCCCGACGAAAACGATAATACGCAATGTCATGAAGCGGCACGGAGGTCAGAGCCTGCAAGAGCTTCTCGGCGTGGCGTCCCTGGATGGCAAGCTGGGCATACTCGGCGCTCTTGTTGACCAGGGTGAGGTTAAAACCTTTGGCGACCTCCTGCATCCAGGCAAAATCTTTGTCGGTGTTGGAGGCATTGACACAGAAGAGCAGGTGGTCGTCGGTCAGGCGATAGGTGATCAGGTCATCGACGATGCCACCGTCCGGCTGACACATCACGGCATACTGCGCTTGATCGATGGCACAAGCACTCACGTCGTTGCTGACCAGCTTCTGGGCGAAGGCCAGGGCATCCGGGCCCCACACTTCCACTTCACCCATGTGACTGACGTCAAAGAGGCCCACTCCGGAGCGCACCGTGCGATGCTCTTCCATGAGGCCCACGTACTGCACCGGCATATGCCAGCCGCCAAACTCAATCATGCGCCCACCGGCGCGGACGTGAAGATGATGAAAAGGGGTCTGCTTCAAAGGAGAGTCCTCCGGGAAGGAATCGAGCCTGCCTGTGCGTCTCAGCGGCAAGGGGTGGCGCTCGGGGCGTCACGCGGGTGAAGTTGTTGTGACTCTGTAAGTCGTTCATGAATAGTGGAGTTGAGGGGCTTTGTCAATACAAATGGCGGTCACTCGAACGTGAGTCCGGAGGGGAAGCGGCAAGGATCCAGGGTCGTTGAGGCCCTCAGCAGGTTCAGATTTCCAGTAAAGTCAGAAAATAGCGGAGAGCACCAGCTTGACGACCAGTGTGCCCAGAAAAGCCACCACCAGGGTCACGGTCGCCGGTTTTCCCGCCTGGAGGTTCATGCTCGACTGCACCGCCAAATACGCAAACATCACCTGAAGCAGCAGCATGGCAATGCCCACCAGGGGCAGCAAGAAGATCCCGATGATGGTGATGGTCAGGATCAAGGCAATCACCGCGCCCACCACGGAGAGCGGCACCCAAAACAAGGAAAAGGTATAGGCCACCTGATCCAACGAGCCAGTTCCTCCCTGGCCTTTGCCCACCGTATGGACCAAATACGTAAACACCCCAAAACCCACGAGGGTGCTCAACACGCCGCTGAGCAGGCCCATCACGCCACCGCTCAGACCAAAGAGGCCAGAGATCAGCGCGCAGAGGCCCACATACAACATCGCGTCTTGCAGGGTGCCTTTATTTTCGAGACGCTCAAAGCTGGCCACACTGGGATTGGTGATCACGGCCATCGTGTCACTCAGCATCTGGGATAACTTGTTCGTCATGGATGTTTCTCCTTGGGGTGAGTTTTGTCTGTCGCTTGACTCCAAGCTCACCGGATCGTATCAGGCTTATCGGCATCGACGCAAAAGGAATCGTGCGCTTCAGCTCGTACTTGCACCTTCGTTTGAGCTGACGATATATTGCAGGTTTGATGCCCTTCCATGATTTGGAGCCCTCATGTTATCTGAGCACTTGCCCGAGTCCTTGCCCGAGTCCCTCGTGGAGCCCTCCACCCTGCCAGAGCCCCAGGTGCAGCATGTCTCGGCGGGCGACGAGCGCACGATGTCACGTCCTTCAGAGCCTGAAAGCCTGAGCGCGGCGGAGCTGGCGGAGCCTCCACGCATCAACCTCAAAAACCACACGCTGGATGAGCTTCAGGCGGCCCTTCAACCGCTGGGAGTGCCCGAGAAACAAGTACGGCAGCTCATGGCCCGTGTGCTGGGTCGAGAGCTCCCGCTCGAGGGGCTCAAAGGGCTCTCGAAGGTCCGCCAGGCGCTGCTGGAGCAACGCACCGTCATTCCACGCTTAGAGCTGGTCGAGAAGGTAGTCTCGGCGACAGATGGATTTACGAAGTTTCTGTTTAAAACCCACGACGGCCATTTTGTGGAGGCGGTGCGGATTCCCTTGCTGGCGCATCGGTTTAGTGTCTGCATCTCCAGTCAGGTGGGCTGTGCGTTGGGCTGTACCTTCTGTGCCACCGGAAAGTTGGGCTTCCGCCGCAACCTCGAGGCGTGGGAGATGATCGATCAAGTGCTCCAGGTGCGCGAAGGGGCGGAGCGTCCGGTGACCGGGGTGGTCTTCATGGGGCAAGGAGAGCCTTTTCTCAACTACGACAATGTGCTCAAAGCGGCGGCGATCATGAAATCCCCCACGGGCTTGAGCATTGCAGCGGAGGCCATCACGATCTCGACGGCGGGCATCTTGCCACGCATCCGGCAGTACACAGCAGAAGGGCATCCGTATCGGCTGATCGTCTCGCTGTCGGCGGGGACTTCAGAGACCCGACGGCAGATCATGCCCATCGAGAAAAAATATCCACTCGACGAGCTTATTCCGGCCATTGGGGAGTACGCACGCGCCCGTCGCACCCGCGCGACCATTGCGTGGGTGGCCATGAAGGGGATCAATACGACGGCCTCAGAGCTCCAGGCGCTGAAGGCTCGGCTGGGAGATATTCCGATTCGGTTTAACTTAATTGAAGTGAATGATCCCGAAGGGCAGTTTGTCGCGCCGGTCGGAGAGGATTTCCGGGCTTTTGTGGATGAGCTTCAGCAGCTTCAGGTGCCGATTGCTCGGCGATATACGGGCGGTAAGGACATCGAGGCGGCGTGTGGTCGATTGGCCAGCACGCGGCAGTCGCCGCTCGAGGCCGAGCTGAGTGTATGATGGGCGAAGGTGGCTGGAGGGTTGCTCGGCAGGCTTCAACACGCGGACGTAACCGAGTTTAGGAGGAGGTCTCATGCTCGCTCGAATGTTGACGACCGTACTGTGTGTGATGGCGCTCAGCGTGCTGAGTGCGGGATGTTCGACGGTGACGGTGAATGCGCCCTTGACGGCCACGCCGACGGCTCGTGATGTGAGCTGTTTTGAGGGTGTCTGGTTGATGGACAAGGAGACGCTCACCATCCGATTCGACAAGAATGGAGTGGGGCAGGTGGGGGCGGCGGAGTTTAAGGATGACAAGTTCCAGCTCTTCCGGGCCGAGATCTACCCCACACATGGTCAATATCGGCGTTTTTTGGCCTTACGCCTCCAGGAGAATGGGCAGTGGCTGCCGGATTATTATCTGGTGCAATACGACTTTACGGATCAGGGGGAGCTGCTGATCTGGCAGCCCGAGCTGGATACGTTTGCAACCCTGGTGAATGCCAAGAAGCTCCAGGGAGAGGTGAAGCTGGATGGGATGGCCAAGGAGGTCCGGCTGACGTCTCCGGGAGAGATGGTGCTGAAGGCGTTGGATACGCCGGGGCTGACGGGGTTGTTCCGCTATCAAAAGCCGAGTGTATTACGTCGGGTGGCGGGTCCGGCGGTGTGTGTGCCGGAGCCTCTGGTGGTGATCTTGCCTCCGACGCCAGCATCGGGGGCATCGGGGGCTTCGGAAAAGAAGCCGTGAGGGTGCCTTGATGCAGCGTCTGGTTTGCTCTCCTCAGAGTTCCCGCCTATTCGGTATCTTTTCTCATGCAAAGATCGACAAGCTGCCAAAGATGATGCTACATCCTCCCGAGATTTTTCTTCTGGAGGGCATCCGGGGTGAGTCAAGGGGAACAGATCGACGCTGAGCAAGGCGTCTCAAGCCAAGAGGGCTCGTCGGAGGCGGTCAATCCACCTCGAGCGCGAGACCGACACGGCAAGCAGGTGCTGCGTATTTTGGCGGCTCCGCGTCTGGTGGAGACGGAGCGGGAGCATACGCCGGTGGTGCGCACGGATGTGTTGTTGCGTCCGGGGCCCGCGCTGCCGTCGGAGGCGGGGTTGCTGGCTCAGTTTGTGGACCATCGAATGGCGTTGGTGGAGCTGTTTAGCGGTCGTCCACGTCGTTCGGAGCTGTGGCATGCGCGTGCGAAGGGCTTGCTGGCCCTGGATGAGCTTCCGCTGGTGCCGATGAGTCGGCCTCCCTTTGGGTTGTGTCAGGTGCTGATTGGGATAGGGTCGCCTCATCGTGCTCTGGAGGGCGCATTTAAAAGCCTGCGGTGGAGGGTGGTCGAGCCGGGGCTTCATTGTTATGATGATGTATATGAGCTGGTATACGTGGATCTGCTGCGACTGGGATTGAGGTTGGAGACGGCATGGCTTCACATCTTGGGGGCGGGCCCCTGGATGGTAGAGGCATTCGGGCTGCTCCTGCAAACGGGTCGTGAGCTGGATCGACGCTGGATCAACACATTGCTGAGTGAGGGACGAACCATGCCATCTGTTCAGAGTGCGCTGCGTTCGCCAGAGCTGCTGGCGGAGCAGGAATATGTAACACGAAGCTGGGAGCTGGCGCATGCGAGTGTGCTGGCGGAGCTGAAGGGCAGGCAGGAAGGTCGGCAGGAAGGACAGGAGGAAGGCACCCTCAAAGGAGAGCGAGAGGCCATCCGCTTGGTGCTCAAGGCTCGGTTTGGTTTTGTCCCTCCAGACCTCGAGCCGGAGCTGGGGAGGGTCTCCTCACTGGAGGCGCTCAACGAGCTGATCACCGCAGCAGCGACCCGAACAGTGCCGGAGGTGGTCCAGCTTGCACAACGGCTGGCTCGGCCTCTTCCTTCATCCCCCTGAGTCGAGACCGATCCCCCTGAGTCGAGACCGATCCCCTGAGTCGAGGCCGGTCTCACGGCCCCTGCACATGCCCCCACGCACGCGCGTTGAGAATAAAAGCCTGAAGGCGCGTGCGTGCGACCTCATCGAGTGGGCCAAACTGAATGCCCATTCCCGAGAGCGCCGGAGGAGGTGCCGCTTGTTCTGAGTGCCGTGTCGATGAGCCTGTCTGTCTCCAAGCCACCTGTCCTGATAAGCATAAGGGCGTACCACCGCGTGGATCCGGCAGCTCCACCTCCACCGGCGTGGACAGTGGAAGGGCAAACTCCGCCTGCAAAAAGAGCCCTCCCAAGCTCAGATTGTGAGCCGGATGAAAATAGTGCTCATCCAGCCCCCGTAGGCTGACCCGTGCATAATAGGGGACTCGCGGATCACGACGTCGCTCCACATTCACTCCCCGGTGGAGCCATGCCCCACCTCATCCTTGTGAGCCAGCGGTGATGAGAACAGCGGCACCAGCCGAAGAGCTGCTGCCTTCCGTGGCTGTCTTCAGTGGCCGCCGAGATAGGCATGCTGAACGTCTTCGCTGGCCAGCAGCTCATCTCCAGTGCCCGAGAGCACAATCGCTCCCTGTGCGATCACATATCCACGCTGCGCCACACTCAAGGCCATGCGAGCATTTTGCTCCACCAACAAGATGGCAGTGCCTTCCTTGTGGATTTCTTTGATGATCTCGAAGACCTGATCCACCAGCGCCGGTGCCAGTCCCATCGACGGCTCATCCATGAGCAGCAGCTTCGGACGGTTCATCAGAGCCCGTCCAATGGCCAACATCTGCTGCTCTCCGCCCGAGAGGGTGCCGCCGAGCTGCGTTCGTCGCTCGCGCAGGCGCGGAAAACGTTGGTAGACCCGCTCCATATCCCCCTCAATTTCCTTGTCACGTCGGAGAAAACACCCCAGCTCGAGGTTTTCCTCCACCGTCATCCGGGGGAAAATACGACGACCCTCCGGCACTATCGAGAGCCCTTGACGCACGATCTCAGCCGTCGGAAGGTTCTGAATCGGCTTGCCGAGAAACGAGATCTGACCGCTCCAGGCAGGATGAGTGCCCATGATGGTCTTCATGGTGGTGGTCTTTCCAGCGGCATTGCCTCCCAACAAACAGACGATCTCAGCGGGATTGACCGAGAGGGAGACCGACTTGAGCACCTGGATGGGGCCATAGCCGTTCTGGATATTGCTCAGCTCAAGCATGGGCGGCTGCACCGGCGGCTCCTTTCCCGAGATAGGCTTCGATCACCTGCGGCGTCTGGCGCACTTCGTCAAACGTGCCTTCGGCGATCTTCTCGCCGTGGTCAAACGCGATGGTATGATCCGAAATCGAACGTACCAGGGTCATATCATGCTCGATGAGCAGGATCGTATACCCTGAGTCACGCAGGCGGCGAATATCGAGCATCAAGCCATGTTTTTCAGTCGGATTCATACCCGCAGCCGGCTCGTCGAGCAGCAACAACCGAGGACGGGTGGCCATCGCCCGCACGATCTCCAGACGGCGCTGGTTGGCATAACTCAGATTGCGTGCGGCCTCCTCCCGGACAGGATAGAGCAGCTCCCCAAAAAACTTGAGGAGCTCCGCTGCTTCGTGCCGGATGCGGGCTTCCTCCTCTTTAAAACGTCGCGTGCGGAGCAGCGCCGCAAAGAGGCCCTCCTGCGTGCGCGCGTGCATGCCCACCATCACGTTCTCCAGCACCGTCATCTGAGGAAAGAGGCGGAGATTCTGGAAGGTACGGGCCACCCCTTGCTGGGTGATCTCGTAAGGCTTACGTCCGACCAGCTCGACGGTGGTGGCATCGGCTTGACGCAGCAGCAGCCTCCCTTCGGTGGGCTCATAGAGCCCGCTGATCAGGTTGAAGAAGGTGGTCTTGCCCGAGCCATTGGGTCCAATAATGCTCACCACTTTACAATCGGGCACGTCGAGGTCAATGCTCTTCACAGCCGTAAGACCCCCAAAACGTTTGGTGAGCCCACGAATCTGGAGCAGCGGGGTTGTGCTCATGCCTTCTCCTGTGAGACAGAGGGGGATGCCGGGCGAGGCGAACGTGTACCAAACAGCGCCGTCCCCACCCGTACCAGGGTGGCCCCTTCCTCAATGGCCACCTCAAAATCGGCGCTCATGCCCATCGAAAGCTCGGGCAGAGGATGTGCATACCGCTGCTGAAGGTCATCCCGAAGCTGCCGGAGCTGGCGAAAATAAGGCCGAACCCGCTCCGCATCGTCCTCCGGCGGAGGCAAGGTCATCAGCCCCTTCAGCTCCAGATGAGGATTTCTCAGCACCTGCTCGACGAGCGCCGGGAGCTGCTCGAAACGACAGCCACTCTTGCTCTCTTCTCCGCCGAGGTTGATCTCCAGCAGGATCGGTTGAACAAGCTGAAGGCTGGCGGCTCGTTTTTCCAGGGCGTCGATGAGGCTCTCGCGGTCTACCGAGTGGATGAGACGCACATGGGGCAGGATGTTTCGCACCTTGTTGGTCTGGAGATGTCCAATGAAGTGCCACTCGACCTCCGCCATGAGCGGACCTGCTTGTGGGTGAGTGGGCAGGCGAGAGAGTTTTCCTTCCAGTTCTTGGACGTAATTTTCTCCAAAGAGGCGGCAGCCGTCTTGGAGGGCGTCCACGAGCTTTTCGTCGGGCTGAGCCTTACTGACGGCCACCAGCCGCACCTGTCCCGCTCTGCCGACGCGGGTGGCGGTGGCCTCCACCCGGGCTTTCAGCGCCTGATATGCCGTCTGAGACATGGGTCTGCGTCCTCCGTATGAAAAAAGCGTCTCATTATAACGAATCTTGGGCGGATCACGACAGCAGGTGGTGGGGGGCTGGAAATTTTTTAGCGGGGCGGAGCGGAGAGGCAACGGAGAAGGCATTCAAGCGGGACGATATATCCTAAAGCCTGGCATGATATCCATATGATTTTTAGAGGTTTATTTATTTCTCCTCGGGCGAGTCATCCTCATCGGTCTCAATTTCGAGATAAAAGCGGCCCGGCTGACGTGCGGGCCAAGAAGAAGGTGTTTCGTCAGGTGGATTGGGAGGACGAGGCACTGCTCCACCCGAAGTTTCACCGGAAGAAGTTGCCAGAAGCAGCTCTTGCATGGCCCCTGCTTGTGAAAGCCATCCCATCACCGTGGGCATGGCATCACCATGAGAATAGCCCTCAAGTTGGGTTAACATGGCACGAGAGAGAGCTCCCAGCGGCGATTGCATCTCGCGGGCGCGCTCCATGAGCAGACAGGCACTGATGAGGGGCTCAGAGACTCGAATCCATGCATGTGTGTACGTGGTATTGCCGTGAAAATGCGCCAACTCTTCGGCATTGGAGAGGAGTGGATCACCGTTGACGAGGGTGAGACGTGCCATAGGAACCTCCGACAGAAATGACGGTTCAGCCAAAAACGGGTTGACAACAAAAGGGGATGATGTTAAAGAAAGGTTGTAATTTGCAAGAGTTAAGCCCTCCTAAAACATCAACGAGCGTTACTTTATCTGTTGCATGACAGCAATGTCAAAGACAACGTACTGTCTTTGGAGGGTTTTTTTGATGGGGACTCCACGTTTTGAGCTGACCGATGATGAAACCGCCGAGATCAAACGAGTGCTGGCGCGTGAGGTGTTGCGGCTGGTGCTCGCGCCGCTGCTGTCACAGTCCGGGGATTACGCTGAATGTATGGACATCGCCGCCAAATTCGCCTGGGATCAGGTGAAAGCGCCCGTTCATGCGCAGCGGGTCAGCCGCGAGACGGCCAGCCAGCAGTTTGACCGCTCCGAGAAGTGGAGCTTCAGCTTTCAAGGGCAACCCCCGAGCAAACCCTGGGAAGATGAGCCTCGTGCCAGCCGTGCTTACAACACCGCCCGTATTGTGCTCACCCATATGGCGGGTTATTACCCTCAGACGTTCAGTGCATCGGAGCTGTTTCGGGTGATGGGGGATCAGCTCCCCTGGGTGGAACAAGAACGATATCCCGAGATGCTGCGGGTCTACGAACACTTGGGCCTGCTGATCATGGCCGCCGACGAGCACTCCCCAGACGAGGAGCGCTTCCGGGCCCGCCAGCCGACCCTCACCCTCAAGCCAGAGGACTTTGGCGCAGGGCTGGATCGCTCGAGAAATTTCCTGCGACTGGTGGGACCGGTGGCAGAGAGCAGCTTCCGCAAACAAGGGGATGTGATCGCCCTTATGGGACGCTCCTCCCCCGAAGCAATTGAGGCGTTTCGCACTCAGCTTCTGGAGGCGGTGCGGCCCATCATTCAGGCGTTTATTGAAGAGAGTCAATCAGCCCCATCGTCTGAAGAGGGTGAACACTTCGGCGTGGTGCTTGGGGTGGGTCAGCTCTTTGCCCCCCCACGAGATGTTGAAGCCGAAAATGCCAAGCTGCCCCCCCTCAAGCGGGGTGGAAATCGCAGAAAAAGGAGGTGATTTGAACATGATGACCATTGGTGCTCTTTTGGATTGGCTGATAGCGCTGGTCCGTAACCTGGTGGGCTGAAGAAGGGCCATCGGCAGGAGGAGGTGATGTCCGCATGATGACCTTTGGTGCTCTTTTGGATTGGCTGGTGGAGCTGGTCCGTAACCTGTTGGGCTGAAGAAGGGCCATCGGTAGGAGGAGGTGATTTGAACATGATGACCTTTGGTGGTGTCATGAATTTTCTGTTGGAGCTGATCCGTAACCTGTTGGGCTGAGTCACGTGGTCTTCCCCCAGCTCTGCCATGCGCTCGTGGCGCTGCATGTGGTCCTCGAGAACGCCAGCGCAGTTCTCGAGCTATCTTTCAGTCCCATTTGAGCTGGGTTGTTTCGCGCTTGACGCTCAGAATTCAGTGAGACAGACGGGCTCCGCTCTACGCTGTCTTTTTTGACCCAAAAGAAGTGGCGAACATGGCACGGTGCCAGTAGAAGCCATTGCTTTTTCCCGTGGTTTCAGCTAAAGCCCCACTGGATGACCCCTCGTCGTCCGTGGATTGGCCTGCTGACACGCCTGGAGATCCCATGCACTTCTTCACCGCTCTTTGTGCGTTCCGAAGCGCCAGACGCAGCCTTAGGCTCTGCGCGCTCCTGTTCACCCTGCTGCTGCCCTCGTCCGGCAGCGGACGTGAAGCCTTCTCGAGCCCCGGAGATCAAACATCTCCCGCCACGCTGAAGATTGAGTTTCGCGACAGTGCAACCGGTGTTCGTGTGCCGGCTCAACTGTGGCTTCGAGACCCCACGTCTTCAGAGCCCTCCGCATGGAGACACGCGGAGCTGGACCAAGCGCAAGGACATCTGCGCCTTCCTCATCGTCCGGTGCCCCTCATGTTGCGGGTGGAGACCCCTGCTCATCATCCCCTCGAGACCACACTCGAGGCCGACTATGACCCGGCACTGCCGCTGACGTTCTGGCTCGACCCCCTGAGTGTGCCAGAAGTGCTTCGTCCAGAGCGGATTCAAGCACAACGGAGACCCGGCATGATGTTGCTTCACGGTCATGTCACCGACGACGTGACCGGACAGCCCCTCGCTCAGGTGGAGGTCTCGACCGAAAACACCCGGCTGAGCACCCGCACCCATGCCGATGGCTATTTTCAGCTCCTCGTTCCCGCGCCTGTCGCTCGTGGCGGCGATCATCTGCCAGAGCTGGAGACCCTCCAGCTCGATGCACCGGGGTATCAACGTTATGTGCTCGGCGCCACCTTTTTGCTCGCCGGAGGTGATGCCCATGTTCTGGTGGCACTCTCTCCCGGTCAAGGGCTCAAAGGCCGCGATGATGCCCATAAGCTCCTCTACGATCTGAAGGGAGAAGCCGCAGAAACACCCCTGGAGGCAGGCGCTTCCACCTGCAAGAGCAGCGAGCAAGCCACGGTGGATCCTCTGGCAGCCCTCCAACGTTCCGGGACAACGGCCACCATTGCCGTGCCCTCCAGCATCAAGGTCGGCATGGGGTGCTCGTGCAAGAGCTGCTCGTCGGTCTCGGTCTACAGCCTCGAGCAGTATGTCAAAAATGGGCTCAACGACGAGTGGATCTCCTCATGGGGGAGCAGCTCGCTCAAAGCGGGCGCGGTGGCGTTCAGAAGTTATGGCGGCTGGTACGTGAGCCATCCCGTCAGCAGCAGCTTCGACATCTGCTCATCGACCTGCTGCCAGGTGATGGACACCGACACCACGTCGAGCACCAACAGCGCCGGAGACGCCACGGCTTCTCAAGTGCTCACGCAGGATAACAAGACCCTGTTTCGCTCAGAATACTCCGCCGAAAACAACGCCTGTTACTGCTCCAACGGCTACGCCGGAGACCCCAACGCAAGCTGGCCCTGTCTCTCCGATTCTGTCTGCTCAGGCTCTTCGTGTAACGGACATGGTCGAGGCATGTGTCAGTGGGGCTCGTCTCGCTGGGCCAGTCAGGGCAAGGACTATACGTGGATTCTCAACCACTACTACAACAACAACGGCAACCCCAGCGGCATGCGCTCGGCCTATATCGCCAACGGCTCGGCCTCCAGCGGCAGCAGCGGCACCACCACCGTGCTGGATTCGTTTGAGTCTGGAGAAGGACGCTTCAACACCGAGCCCACCTACTCCGGCTCGACGGTGGGAGTCGCGACCAGCTCCACCGCTGCCACCACCACCAGCCAAAAGAAAAATGGCACCGCCTCAGAGCTGATCACGCTGGTAGACAATACCTCCTCCAGCGCCAACTGGGAGGTGCGGTTCTTGTCCGCGAATGGGGATCCCGCTCAGAACGCCGCACTCTCCAAAGCAGGAGGCCGACTGGGGCTGTGGGTGTACACCTCCACCTCGGGGGTCTCGGTGGCGCTGAGTGTTGATGACTCCGATGGCACCGAACGCAGCGCCAAAAAATCCGTTACCGCCGGAAGCTGGCAGTATCTCGAGTGGAAACTCGATGACGGTGCTCAGTGGGATGCCTGGTACAACGGAAACGGCACGCTGGATAATACCTCGTCTCTCAAGCTCGATGCGGTGTGGTTTTTCCGCACCAACAACAGCGACACGCTGAAGATCTACATCGACGATGTGACGTACAAAAAATAGACGGCGCTGAGCGCATGCGCGGCGGATGTCGGCGTAGAGAGATGTCGGCGTAGAGAAATGTCGGCGCAGAGAAAGGTGAGCTCAGGAAAGAGGCGGCTCGGCGGAAGGTCGTAAAAACCGGATGCTCACTTTTTCTCAGCGGCAGCGGGAGCAGCAGGAGCGGCTTCAGCAGCGGGAGCGGCAGGAGCAGCGGCCTCCGCAGCGGGAGCGGGAGCGGCAGGAGCAGGAGCAGGAGCAGGAGCAGGAGCAGTGGCCACCGGTGCCGCTCCGGTGGAGGGCAGCGGCGCATATTTCACTTCACGGGGGCCTGGCGGATTTTCGCTGGGCCACATGCCGCCGCCGATCTTACAAGCGGTCAATGAAAACACCGCCAGGGACACAAAAGCCATCGTCTTGAGTGCGTGACGCATGATCTGATCCTTTTCAAAAATGCTGACTTCGAGCGTCAGGGGTCCAAATTCATCCAAGCGGCAATCATGATGTCGGATCAAGGGCGGGCTGTCAAGGGCTTGCTGGGAGCCGACGGGCGCTCGGCGTGTTTTGTGGCCGAAGGAGGGGCTCAAAAAGGTCGAGGGCATGCTTTTCGAGGGGAGGCTCTCCCGTTATACTGGCGACTATGGACTTGAGCTGCTTCATTTCATGGCTGGCGCCTCTACCGCCTTACCTGCGTGCGCTCGGATATCACGATGAGCTGCGGGGTGTACAGGCGCGTGGGCGTGTTAGTGCGCGGGCGTGGCGTTCTCATCTGGAACGTTCCCGGACCTTTATTCTCAAGATGGCGGAGTGTGTCCCACGCGCTCGGAAGGTGGTGATCCTGGGCTCAGGGCCGCTGAATGATGTGCCGTTGGAGGCGCTCTCGGCGTGTTTTGAGCGGGTGGTGTTGGTGGATGTGGCGCATCTGGGGGCGGCTTGTTGGCAGGCGGCGTGTCTCCCGAATGTGGAGCTGGTGCGCCATGACCTCACGGGTTTGGCGGACAGGCTCTATCGGCGGGTGAGGCATTTTCAAAAGACAGGTGAGGTGTTTGAGCTGCCGCAGCCTGAGACGCAGCTTTTGCTGGAGGATCCGAAGGTGGATCTGGTGGTTTCGTTGAATCTGCTCTCTCAGCTTCATATCTGTGTCGGGGAGTATCTGGACGACTTGAGAGGGCCGGATTTAAAACATCTGTTCAGTGCGGGGACGCTCCAGGCGTATAGACAGGAGATTCTGAGGGCGCATCTGAGATATCTCAAGCGGTTCGAGCAGGCGAGGGTCAGTGTGATTGCGGATGTGGTGCGCCGTGCTTGGCGAGCGGATGGGGTGCTGGAGTACAGTGAGAGTATGCTGGAGGAGCTTCCGCTGACGCTGGAGGGGGAACGTTGGATCTGGGACATCGCGCCGATGGGAGAGCTGGATCCACACCTGAGGTTTGAGCATGAGGTGGTGGGAGTGCCCGACGTTCACACCATCGTGGAGCGGCCCTCGCCCTCTCAAAAAGCGCACGGAATGAGACCCACACCGTCCACCGAAGCCCTGTTGTCATCCTGACGCCCCTATGTTTGCTCCTCGTCTTTGACGCTGAGCCGCCCTACCACTTCCGAAGAAGGCTCCACCGCACTCAACGCCCCCACCTGCGCATGGCCGGGCGGAAGGGTCAGCCCTCCCACGAGCCCCTCCACCCGCTCCCGGAGCTGAGCCATCGCCGCTCGAGCCGCCGCTCTCACCAGGGCAGGCTCCGATGACTCCACAAATGGCCGGAGCGCCACCAGCGTCTGCGGTCCTCCACACTGCCCCAATCCCCTCAACAGGAGCTGTTTCTCCTCCGGGGCCAAGCTCTGATTGCGCAAGAGCCGACGCAGCAGCGGCTCCTGAGCCGCCATCACCCCTCGCGTGAGCTGCTCCAGCAGGAGACGTCGCCGCTCCAGCGGCAACAGCGGATATTGACGCACCAAGGCATCCGCCGGACCTTGCTCACCCAGCTTGAGACAGACCACCCAGAGCTCCGGTGAGCGGGTCTCCTCCTGCGCCTCATACGCTTGAAGCAGAGGCCGGAGCGCTTCAGAAGGCGCTTCCGCCAGGTACAACCACATCGGGGGTGTCAGGGGCTCCCACTGCCCCTTCAGACGTTCGACCAGCCGACGATGCCCCTCCTCCCCCAACAAGACCGCCGCACGCACCGCCAGCATCAAGCTGCCGTGCTCGATGAAACGCCACAGTGCGGCTCGGCGCTCGGGTCCATCCGAGGTGAGCTGAAGCCACGCCGAAAAGAGCGCGGGATCCGGCTCCGTTTGACGCTCCTCCTCGCCCTCCTTCAAAAGCTGCGACAAAAGAAGCTGCGGACGTCCACCCGGTCGCCTCAGATGTTGGAGCAGCTCCGCTCCCCGGTCGAGTGCCGCTTGAATGCGAAAAAAAGCCCCGTCGCTCTTCAGCTCCAGCTCGAGGGACTCCGGGGTCAGACGCACCGACTCACACATGCCCGCCAGCGCCAGCATGAGCCGCTGAGCGCGAAGGTCTAGCAGCGCCTCGAGCGCCCCTTCTTGATCCGCCGAGAGTGCGTAGGTCTTCTCGAGCGAAGTGGCAGCCGTCGGCTCACGCTGGAACATCTGCCCCAACAAGCTGCGCGTCGAAGCACGCAGGCCAAATCGAAGCGGAAGACGTGGGGTCAAGCGCGCCACCAGATGATACGTTTCTTGTACGTACTCCCCCTGCCGGATGCGACGCCACAGACACCTCACCTCGAGCGGGATGCCTTGCCGCTCTCCATCCAGGCGAGCACGCACCCATCCCCAGGGGAGCATATAACTTGCAATCACATTGAGCTTGAGGTTCAACAGGCTGGCAGCTCGCTGGAGGGCTTGATGACGGTGCAAGACCGTATGGCCCGCGCCCATCCCCACCAGGATGATCAGGATCGAGATGAGCGCAAGCGGTGAGATCATATCGGTCTCGTTTGAGGGGTTATTCCTCCTGTGGCTCGCCCTCCAGGTCGTGGACGGCGTCGGAGCCGGGCTCCTGCTCTGGCGCAACCGCCGAAGACGCTTCGTCTCCTCTCGCAAAGCCGTTGTTAAAGATAAAGTGTTTGAGATCTTTCGACAAGAGCTCAGCATCCTCAGGGGTACACCCCATAATCGGAATGCTCACCCCCAGGGAGAGTGCCACCAGCCCCTTAAGCAGAGGCCGTCGCCAGGAACGCCACGGATGCTGAAAAAGTGAATGTATGTGTTTCATGTTTGTTTCCCTCGTGTATCGCCAAAGGGCCATACGCCCTGCCTCTTCTCCTTCGGGAGAATCTCACGCCATTTGAGAGAGAATCTATCGAGCTCACGACTTGCCAACTTGGCATGAAAATTCAGCGGGTGTGGTTGGAGACGCACGCCCGGTATGGCTGGCGTTCGAAGCGATGGAAGGAATGCTGAGGAGATGGGCTGACGTGGAGAGCAGGGCTTTGGAGGCTCTCCGCCTCGACCCCGGCTTACTTCTTATACTGCACGTCGTCGATGTAGATGTACACCGTGGAGCTGGTCTGAGCCCGCGAGAACATCAGCGCGTCAATGGTCACACTGGAGGCGTCGATGGTCCCATTGCCGTTGTACCAGTCGTTCCACTGAGCGGCATCGTCCAGCTTCCACTCCAGATAGGTCCAGGCACTGGTCGGGATGGCCTTGCTGCTCCCCGACTCGATGCCACTGCCATCGTCGATCAGCACCGACGCGGAGACCCCACTGGAAGCGGTATACACCCAGAAGCCCACCTTCCCCCCACTCTTGCTCAAGGCGGTGTTCTGAGAGGGCGAACCAGAGCCTGACAACAACCGAACCTGCCAGTTGGAGCTGCTCGAGGTATTGTCCAGCAGCATCAGCCGCTCGGAATATGAGCCGTTCTTCTTCGCCGAGGTCGAACGCTCCGCCGTGCTGGAGGTCGAGATGCCCACGGTGGAGCCAGAATAGGTAGGTGCCGTGTTGAAGTGACCTTCGCCACTCTCAAAGCTGTCCAAGATGGTGCTCGTGCCACTGGTCGAACCGCCCGTCGAGCCGCCCGTGGAACCGCCGGTGGAGCCTCCCGAGGTGGTGCCCTTCACCAAGCTGGCATAGTTCGGCCAGTTCCAGTATTTTCCCGGATCGGTGTGGGTCTGGTTCGGATAGTGCTGGTGGCCCTTGACGTTATATCCACTCAATACCTGCACGGTGCTGCTGGAGGGGCCATCGTAACAGGTGTTACAGTTGACCTTGCTGTTGCTCATGCAGATGTCGCGTGTCAGGGCCGCACTCGAGTTATACAATGCGGTGGTATAATACGAGCTGGTGTCCACATACCCTTCATGCTCGATGCCAATGGTGTACGGATTTTCAGAGCCCACATGCCACGCTTTGTCATACTCCCGCACCATCTGCGTCACTTGGCCGTCGGAGCTGCGCATGATGTAATGGGCGCTCACGTCGGCATCCGGGTTGCTACACCACGAGATGGCTCCCGAGTATGACCCCTGGGTGGTATGAATGGCCACATGGGTAATGCTCGTGCCGTTTCGTGAGGAATAATTCACCGTGGAGACCCACAAGGCCGGTGGATAATCGGTGGTGGCGGGTGCGGTCTTCTCAGCCGCCCCGTCAGAGACCTGTGCTCCACGCACGCGGGCAGCAGACCCTTCAGCAGCAAGCGGCTCCACGACCGAATGAGCGCCAGCCGGGGCATAAACCCGGTCGCTGTCCACTTCATAACGCACCAGCGGAGCCCTCAGCAGCTCGAGGGTGGCAGGCTCAAAGGCCAGCTCCCACTCCACGGCTCGAGGTTCAATGCGGATGCCTTCGTCGTCGTGGCCTCGGTCGAGGGTCAACAGCACGTCGTAGACGTAACTCAGGCGAGCATAACGATCCGCTGCGGTGCGGTTGGGCAGGCCCGAAAAACGCTCGAGCACCGGTCGCAGGGCTTCGAGAGGGGCACCTTGCAGGCCCTCCTCCCGCATGAGCTGGGTCAGAAGCAGGGCTGCTGCTTCCACTTGAAGGCGAGGGCTGGCCAGGAGCACTTCTTCACGCACGCCACGGGCGGAGGCGGCTTCGGCCACCCCATTGGAAAAACCACCCACGCCACGATAGAACCCCATCACGCCAAAGGTCTGCGGCATCCGATGATGGCCCGCGTGAAGTCCTTCGGGCTGACGATTGACCCAGCGACTGCCCACAAAGCCGATGGCTTCCAATACACCCGCCGGGAGCTCGGGATGAGCACGCTGAACGTCCTGAAAGATCTGCTGGAGCTCCGCACGGGCGCGGGCGCGAGCAGTCTGATCGTCTCGTACCGCCTGCTGCACCTGCTCGGCGATGCGCTCTTGGTCCCACGTTGAGCGTTCCGGGTGAGGCTCCGCGGCCTGGAGCATGTTCAGTGGGGCCGTCAGCAGGCCCATCAGCAGGAACTTTTGGGTCCGCGACATTGTTCTTTTGGGCTCAATTCTTTGGGGCTCAATTCTTTGGGGCTGGAGCTTCTTCGGATGCGTCGCTGCGTTCATGGGGCCTCCCGTCTTTCGGTTGTGGATCTGCAAGGCGTGGATTTGACGCTTACTTGCATCTGGATGCAGCTTGCAGAACTTTGCAGCGGTGTCAATCAGAGAATGGTGCAGACGCATGAAGCGCACGAGCCCAGCGGTAACGCTTCAGTGTAGATGTCATCCACCACCGAGAACAGCTCCAGGCCCCCATTTTCCCTTTACATCTCCCCCTCCTTTTCGATAACATCTGCCCCGGTTTTGCGGATCGTAGTTTGGTTGTGTCGCCCCGCGCAGCGCCTCTCGTATGTGCTCTCCCCCTCTTCGTGCGCCCCGAAGAGTCGTCTCTGTGCCCCAGGCTCGCCCGAGTCTGAGGCACTCTCACGACTACTTTTTGAGGGTGACTGTTATGGAGATCGTCTCTGAGTTTTTAACGCCCCCCACTCACGGCGCATCCGCCCAGGTCTTGGCCATCGTCGGAGTCGGTGTCTGCTCACCACTCGCGCCTTCGGCGCTCCACACCTGGCGCAGAGCCCGCGCTCAGGCCGACGCCCGCCTCGGCTTCCACGTCCGAGCTCGGTATGCGCCGATCATCACCTGCTCGTCGAGGCACCTCCGCCAAAAGCTGGAGCAATACCCCGAGGATCTCCCCGCCCTCGAGAACCTCCTGCTCCACGCACAGCTCCTCCACCGAGTGATCGAGGAGGCGATGGGGTCTTCTCACACGCTCGCGGATGCACACACAGATGCGCACACAGATGCGCACACAGATGCGCACACAGATGCGCACACACACGAGCTCTACCTGCTCGGCACACACGCGGAAGCCGTCGAGCTCCATGAGACACTCTCCGCATTACAATCACCGCTGGCAAGCATCCGCATACGCTGCTTCTCTCCTTCTCTGGAGGGATTCTATCAAGCACTCACCCACGCCACGCAACGCATGACGTGTACCACACGCACGCCCACCCGGATCCTCCTGGCGGGCGCATGTCTCACCACCCGCGCACCGTTCTGGAAATCACCCCTCGGATTCCAATGTCTCAAGCAGGGCTCGACACCCGGAGATGCAGCGGTGGCACTCCTGCTCGAATTGGCTCCCACTCAGACGCCTGCGCTGGCGTATCTGCGCAGCCATAGCCTTGAGTCGATGCCGCCCGCACCGTCTCCAGAGGTCATCCCCGCTTTTGAGACCCTCTTAACCCTGCTCCAGCATGGAAAGGTAAGGGATGCACCCTCCGAATGGCAACCCTGGCTTCAAAAGAAGCTCCCCCATCATGCTCAAGCCCTGCTCAAAAAAGAGCTCCGAGACACACTCCTGCTGCAATATGAGCTGCCCGGTCTGCTGAGACTTAAGGCTCAACTTCGCGCACAACAGATGCTCAAGGAGCCGATTCAAAAACTTCAGACGGTGGTGTCAGAGCTCATCGGATTGCCAGAAGAGTGCTCCTCTCTGGCACTCGCAAGCTGCCTCGCCGGACCCGTCCCCGTGACACATCACCACCCCCTCTTGAGGATGGGACGAAGCCTGCCCGCCGTCGATGCACTGCTGCTGCTGGCGTTCTCTACTCTGGAGCTGTGCAGCGGTATCCAGTGGGAAGAAGTCTCCGATCTCAGCGCAGAAGAAGAGACGCTCCCGCCAGCGCCTCCAGCACTGCTCATGAGCATCGAACAACGACCGCTGGTGAAGTATGTGGATGCCGATGCCCTGACTCCTTCTCCACATGAAGCGGCGTTTGCAGCGATTCTCAGCGCAGGAGATGCACCGCTGAAGCAGGTCATATCTGGAGGCATCGAACGTCCCAAGTTTACTACGAACCAGCAGGCAATCTACTACAGAACATTGGATATCACACTGCCAGAAGAACGCACGCTCTTTGTACGACTCTGCTCAGGCTCCGTGGTACACTCGCTCCGGCATCCAGGCTTTTCGATGCGGCTCCTCTATCCCACACATTCGCAGGAGGATGTGGAGCAGACAGAGCAGCTCTGTCGGCGATATCAGCACATGCTCTCGGATCCATATGCTCTATCTGACGAGCGTTTACAGCTCCAGCAGCAGCTTCAGGAGGCACTCAGTCGGGTGCAGCTTGAGCTGGAGACACGGCCTCCCGCTCAGATGATGCTCTCGATCTGGCTGACGGTGGCGGAGCAACAATGGTGGCGACTGGAATCCACGGAGCCAAGCCTCCATACGCTCAGCGAGCGAGGGCAGGATCAGCTTACACATCTGTCTCGGGTGATGGGCTTAAGAGCGGGTACACTCCGGCAGACAGAGCGGCTCATACAGTGGCTCAGCGGAGGCAATCCCTTTGAGACACGGGTGGCGCTTCGGGTGCTCACCCATCACCATCGGCTGGAGATACTGCCGCAGCTCGAGCGTCTGCTCTCCAGCCCCAATCAAGGACTCCGGGAGGAGGCATTATGGGCACTCTCGTATCTGCTCCACGATCACGGACGGCTGATTCCAGAGGCATGGGGAGAAGGAGATCGTGGAGCATGGCTTCGTGGTTTGGCGGAGCGTGTGCAGCAGGCTCAACTGGAGCTTCTCCAGCAGTGTGACTGTGATTGGACTCAGGAAGGACTGCTCTCACTGGAGAGCCGAACGTTGGCACATCTCCGGGCTGCGTTGCGCCTGCGTCCGTATGAGGTCTTACGCTGGGCGATCCAGGTCATGGAGGGGAAGGCGGAGGCTCATGGGCTGGCACCGCTGGTCCTGGCGCTGTGTCATGCACAGACACCTCGGCTCAAGGAGTGGCTGATCAAGGGGACTCAAACGGAGACGTTTGTGAGAGGTGCGTGGTTGGGATTGGCGCTGGTGGGAAAACGAGGCTGGCTGTTGGAGGCGCTGAGGCAGGCTCAGGAATATGCAGAGAAGGGCAAGAGACGAGTGGTATATTCCGGGAGATCAGGCTGGACCTACTGGTATCTGATCAGCGGATATACTCCCGATGCAGTGGCGCGTGAAGTGCCTCTCCCGATGGAGGAGCTGCGTCATCTGCTGGAGCGTTCGCTTCAACAAGAGCAGGTCGAGGGGCAAGATGCAGCGGAGACACGCTGGAGAATGGGAACAGTATGGCATGGGCTGAGGGTGGCGAATTGTTTGCCGGAGGTCTCGGGAGGGGTTCAGGCGCTGTTTTTGCTGGAGCTGGCGCAAAAGACGGCGCAAGAGGGGGCCTATCTGTGGACGGGTGCGTTGCCAGATCTCGAAAAGCAGCGTCGATTTTATGTGCAGAGACTGCTGCCGCGTGCGTTATCGGTGGAGCATCGACTGAAGCTGTTGAAGCGGATTCAGGGGGAGTCCTCGGGGCGGCCTCGTCGAGGTGGGGAGGTGCGGGAGGTGCAGGGAGGGCAGGTGGTGGAGGGCATTTCGGTGGTGGGGCGAGGGCAAGGTGGGATGGTGGCGCGAGGGGTGGGTCCATACATCAACAGCAGTGGGGTGCCGGTGATGGTGCCGACGGAGGGCAAACTGTCGGGTTTGAAGGGGGGTGCGTTGTCGGTGCAGACGGGGGGGCGTCCCTGGATGTTGCAGGGGAGTCGGCTGAAGACGGAGGGGGATGCTCTGCCGGGTCTGGTGGGTGCGCTGAGTGGGCAGACGGGGGGTGCGGTGCTGCCTGTGTTTGGAGGGTCGAGGCTGCTGGTGGAGCGGCAACTTTTCCAGCGAGACGGGGATCTGGTGTTGATGAACGGGGGGAATCACCCGGGGGTGCTGCGGTTGGGTCAAGCTTCGGGAGGAGGAGGGCTGGGATTTTCGCAAGGTGGAGGGGAGGCGCTGTGTGAGTATTGTGGGAAGCCGCAGCATACGTTTCCGAAGGGGGGCTCATTGGTGTACAGCTCCCCGTTGCTGAGAAAGTCGCTGGGTGCGGATGAGTGGTGGATGCCGACTCCGGCGGGGGACGAGCGGGTGAATGCGCATCACCTGCTGGTGGGGGAGGTGATGCGGGCGGAGGTGGACCGACCTCGGGACTTGGAGACGTTTGGGATCAACATCAACGAGGGATGGAATGGGGTGCTGCTGCCTGCAACGTTGGTTTTGGCGTGTCATTTTCATCAGCCCTTACATCGGGGCAACCACCGTGCGGGCCAGTCATTTGAAAGCGGGCAGGGCATTCCGATGCAGAGAGAACTAGAGCTGAGGTTGAATAAGGTCTCCGAGGAGGTGCAGGCGGGGGTATACTGTACCCAACCGGAGCGCCTGAAGCAGCGGCTGGAGGCGTTGGCCCAAGAGGTGTGTGACAAGCTGGCCCGTTTTGAGTGGACGCTGACCTGGGATGGACGAGACTATCGGGAGGGAGGCCCCGGCTGTGCCGGACACCGAGGGCTGGTGGTCAAACGCAGGGCGTGTGAAGAAGCCACCCGCGAGAACCAGCCAGATCCCACTTGTCCTCATCAGCGGAAACACGTTACCATCACTCGAGCCAGACCCAGCGGTCCCTTAAAGCCGGGTCGCTGAGAGGAGTAGCGCCATGAACGACACCTATGAGCAAGACTATTTTGTCTATTATCCACCGCCCTTCTCAGAGGCATTTCCCTACCCCCGCCTTGCGTGGGGAGAGACCAGCAGCGGGCCTTTCCACAAAGGTCGGGTGTTGGAACGTAAACAATATCCAGAGTTTGTGGAGTGGACGCGGGTCAAGAAGCCCCAATATCCCGAGTGTTTTAAGCTCAGCGGAACGTGGCCGGTGGTGGCGGAGCGTGTGTGGAGCGTGCTGGCGGCCCTGAATCTGTACGGGATGGACCTGCACCCAGCCCGAGTCCTGACCCGCAAGAAGGAAAACCTTCCCAACTATAAGCTCGTACATGTCTGGAATAAGTTTCTTTGTATCGACCGGGAACGCTCTCAAGCGACTTGGGAGGAATTCCCGGAAAATCGCATCCGTGAGCCGATTTCGCTCCGGCTGGACCGGGAGGTGATGGCCGCCATTCCCCTCGAGCGGCGCCTGGTCTTTCGCCCTGAAGAAGAGAGCGTCGCCGTGGTCTTTCACCGGACGGTGGTGGAGAAGCTCATGGCGATTCGGCCCACCGGCATCATGTTTGCCCCTTTTGCGACCGCCAATTATCGCTGGCTCTACCAAGTCTTCGAGACACCCTTTCCACCGGTGGTGCCAGAAAAGCCGTCGCTGCTGCGAAAGCCTCCGACCCTGGCCAATCAGTTTGCGGCGCGAAAGCTGGAGGTCAAACCGAGCCGTCCGAAGATCGAGCGTCCGCCCCGCATCGAAACCAAAGAGCTGTTTGCTCAGATGAAAGCGGAGTCCGCCCGGCGTCGAGCTGGGAAAGAGTAAGAAGCCCACCCAGGCGTTCCCGACTCACCCCGAAGGGAGCATGCGAGTGCTTTTTGCGGGAAGGGGCCCTGGTTTGGGCCTGGGAAACGAACATCACAAGTCGAGACACACCAACCGACAGAGAATAGACACCGCATCAGACGCTGCATCTTAAAGGTGTGCTTTCACGGGAACCCTTGCACGCTTCGGGCGCTCATGCCACATTACCAACTTCAGCGACCTTGACCCGGAATGCGGAGCGCACCATGAAAAAGCTGTCTCGAGATGTGTTAATCGTAGGGGGAGGCATTGCAGGGCTCTGGCTTCAGCAGCGGCTCCATCGAGCGGGTTATCACACCCTGTTGGTAGAGGCGGAAGGGCTGGGAGGCAAACAAACCAGCCATTCTCAGGGCATCATCCACGGGGGCACCAAGTACACCTTGCAGGGCATGCTCACCCCCGCGTCTCAGGCCATTGCCGGGATGCCGGATCGCTGGCTCCAGGCCCTGGACACCGGGGCGGAGGTGCCATTGCAGTCGGCTCGTCGGCTCAGCCCTGCGCATTATATGTGGTCCACCGAAGCCGTGAGCAGCAAGCTCAGCGGATTTCTGGCCAGTCGTGCGCTCCGTGGGCGGGTGGGGCCGGTGGATGCTGCCGAACGCCCCCCCATCTTCCAGCATGAGCAGTTTCGAGGACATCTCTATCGTCTGCATGAGTTTGTCCTGGAGGTGCCGACCGTGGTGGAGGCGCTGCGGCTCCCAGGGCTCCAGGTGCAGGCGCGCGCAGGGGACTCCATGTGTTACCGAGCGGGAGGCTGGGAGTTCCCCGCCCATGACCTCCGGGTGGAGGCCCGTCGGACGGTGCTCACCGCTGGAGAAGGGACAGAGGCCCTGCTGACGCTGCTCGGGCTCGAGGTGCCGATGCAGCGACGTCCGCTTCAGATGGTGATGGTCAAACATCGCACCCCGCTGGCACTCTTCGCGCACTGTGTCGGGGCGAGCAGCACACCGTTGTTGACCGTCACCACCCATCCTCATCCCGATGGCAGTACCGTATGGTATCTGGGAGGTCAGCTCTCGGAGCTGGGCGTCGAGCGTTCGGAAGCCGAGCAGCTTCGTGAAGCGCAGTCGCTCGTGCAGACGTTGTTGCCCTGGGTGAAGCTCGAGTCTCCGAGCTGGGCGACCTTGCGCATTCAGCGGGCGGAGCCGTTACAAGCAGGCTTTTTGAGACCGGATGGGGTGTTTGTGAAGGCACTCGACCCTTTTTTGGTCTGTTGGCCGACGAAACTGGCGCTGGCTCCGGCCCTCAGCGATGAAGTCTTACGCCTCTTGCCGCCGCCTTCGGGCAGGCCGGGTGAAGTGGCAGAGCGGGAGCCGTTGTTGAGTGTGCTGAATCCGCCGCCGGTGGCTCGACCGGTGTGGGAGCAGCTCTGATGGCATGAAAGTAGATCTGATGGTGTGATTTTAATGGCACAGATGAGTTTTTAAATGCGCTCTGAGCATGAGGGAATGGGTATGCCGCCGATTTTACCGCGTCGTAGGTTGGGCAACACGGGGCTGGAGGTCTCGCTCCTGAGCTTGGGGACAGTGAAGCTGGGGCGCACGGAGGGGGTACGTTATCCCACTCGATTTGAGCTCCCGAGTGATGAGGACTTTCAAGCACTGCTGCGCTTGGCCCGTGACGGCGGGCTCAACCTGCTGGACACCGCTCCTTCCTATGGGGTGAGTGAGCTGCGCTTGGGTCAGCTCCTGAAGGGGCAGCGTGAACGTTGGTTGTTATGCTCCAAAGTGGGAGAGGCGTTTGAGCAGGGGCAATCCTCCTATGATTTTCGTCCTGAAGCGATCCGGGCGTCGGTGGAGCGTTCTCTGAGTCGTTTAAACACAGACAGATTGGATATTCTACTGATCCACTCCGACGGACAGGACGTAAAGCGGATTGTGGAAGATGGGGCGCTTGAGACCCTCACCCGCTTAAAACAAGAAGGAAAGACCCGTGCGATTGGGATCTCGAGCAAGACCGTGGAAGGTGGACTGCTGGGGCTCGAGCACAGCGACTGCGTGATGGTGACTTTAAATCTGGGGCATCTCGACGAGCTCCCGGTGATCACACGGGCTGCGGCACTCCAGAAGGGCGTGCTGATTAAAAAAGCCTTTGCGTATGGCCATGCGTGTGTGAGCGACCTTGTCGATCCGGTGAGGGCGAGCTTAAAGTTGTGCTTGGACCAGCCAGGGGTGAGCAGTGTGGTGGTGGGCACGATCAACCCGGTCCATCTGCGAGAGAATATACAAGCCGCCTGTACGTTGATCACCCCCTAAAACAAACAGCGCGTCTAAAATCTCCCACCTTCTTCTCCGCCCGTCTCTTTATCCGCGTTGTTTCTGATACCGTTTAAGCCCGGGGTAGATGCTGTTGAGCATGGCAGTTCCAAAGCCTGCATAGTAGATCGTCATGGAGGTGAAGAGGCCCCAGTTCAGCACAAAGACGCCCAAGCCGGTGATGACGGCGGGAAAGACGGACGCCCTCACATTGAGCTGCATGGTGCGGTTAAAGTCTCTGGACAGCTCAAAGAGCAGGGGGATCTTGGAGAGGCTGCCATCAAGCAGGACCACCTGAGCGGCGTCGGTTGCCACGGTCGAAGCGCCTCGGAGTGAGATGGAGACCTGCGCCTTTTTGAGCACGAGGGCATCGTTGATGCCATCCCCAACAAAACAGACGGCGTGCCCTTTGGCCTGGAGGGTCTCGACGAAGTGAGCTTTGTCCAGCGGTGAGGCCGATGCCAGATAGTGTTTGATGCCGAGCTTCTCGGCGAGGGTCCGAGTCGGTTGTTCCTGATCACCGGAGACAATATACACTTCGAGCCCCCGAGCTTTGAGATGCTGCACCACTTCTTCGGCTTCAGGACGGAGCGTCGATCCCACCTCGATGCCACCGGCGAGCTGCCCATTAAAAGCAACCAGTACGGGGGTGAGCCCTTGTGTCTCGCAGTGATGGAGCCACTCGGTGGTCTCCGCGTCGAGTGTGATCTGCGCCTGCTGCATCAGGCGTGCGCTGCCCACGAGCACCACTTGATCTGCAAAGTGCATGCGGATGCCAAATCCGATCTCCACCTGGATAAAATCCGGCTCGAGCAGGCGGACATTCCATTGTCGAGCCGTCTCCAGGATGGCCTCGGCGATGGGGTGGCTTTGGTGGAGCTCCGCTGAAGCAGCGAGGGAGAGCACATCTGCCTGCGTAAACAGCTCATGGCAGTGGATATTTTGGACGTGCATTCGATTGAGGGTCAGTGTACCAGTCTTATCAAAGATGACGGTATCCACGTCGTACAGAAGCTGGAGCGAGCGCCCATCTTTGATGAGGATCGAGGTCTCAGAGGCGACCTGCAAAAAGTTGAGCATGCTGATGGGGCCCGTAAAGCGGAGATGATACCCCGCCGCCGTATACAGGATGGCGGCAGTGCCGGAGAGCCCGGTCACAAGATAGGCGGCACCGCTGGCGGCGAGGGTGGGCAATGCAGCTTTGCGTCCGATCTCGTCACTGGTGGAGATGATCTGGTCTTTGAAGGCGGTTGTCTGTTCCATCATCCGACCAAGCTGAGCGGCGACGGTTTCTGTGCCGGGTGCCTCGGCGCGGATCAGCAGGCGACCGGTGACCAGCACGGTAAATGCGAAGACCTCGTCTCCTGCTTTTCGTTCGACGAGGTACGATTCTCCGGTGAGCATACGCTGATCGATGGCGCCAAAGCCGGACTGAATTTTTCCATCGATGGGAATCCGTTGACCGGCATCGACGACCACGATATCTCCGGCCAGAACTTTTTCGACCGGAAGTGGCAGCTCCGCTCCCTGGATGAGAACGCGGGCGGTGAGGCTCTGCGTGCTGAAGATCTCGACGAGCTTGTGATGTGCAGTGGCTTCTGTGCGGGCCGCGAGCTTTTTGCTCAGCCCGAGTGCCGCCAACCCGATGGAGGCGGCCCCGAGATATCCACCGGCGAGAATGGTCAGCATCAGGGCCAGATCAACGGCATGAAAGGACACTCTCTTCTCACGCACGAGGGTGTGTGCAGAATGGTAGGCCAGTGTGCAGAGCTGAGCGAGCATCAGGCCAGCGCCCACATAGGTCAGGGGGGAAAAAAACAGACGTCCAGCCAGGATCAGCCCGCCGGAGGTCAAGGCCAGCCGAATATCGCGGTCGGCTTCCAGCTCGGCTGGACTGGGGGGAGCTTCGAGCGCCGCATCTCCAGTCTTACGAGAGGAGCGCTCAGGAAGAAGACTCTCCGGTGCTGCATCGCTGCTGCTGAGAAGGGTGGAGACCGGTTGAGCCGTGGTGCGGGTCTGCTCCGCCATCGGCTGCTTTTGAGGGGGTTGAGCTTGGACGGAAGCGGAGGCCGTAGGCGTGGTGGAGAGGAGCGCCTTGAGGCCCACGTAGAGCCCACTGGTGATGAAAAACAGCTTAACCAGCATACGATGTCTTCCTTACCTGCCCGCGCAGTGTAGAGAGGTCTGATCGTAAAACGAGCGTTCTACAGTTGCCCGAAGCCGCATTCACTTCTGGAGGACATCATGCTCGATAGTGCATAGATCTGCCAGGGAGAAGCGAAACCGCAGACAACAAGGTCGATGGACCCACCCCACCTCACGCCAGCCCATCATGCCCGTCTTCAGAACATGACCTCAATCGCCGAGCGGTCGCCGCTCAGGATCTGCTGCGCTTTCCACTCATTCTGAGACAAGATCTGGTGGATAAAGAACTTCGCCGTCTGAACCTTGCTGGCATAAAAACGGGCGCTGGTGTTGTTCTCCAGCCATGCGGCGAGGGCGGCATTTTCGCTGGGAGCGCCGAGCTCGGCGAGTTTGGCGGAGGCAATGACGGCCTGCTGGAGCAGGAAGTATCCGACCACGACATTCCCCAACACGGTCAGGTACGGTGAGGCACCGAGGGCGGCGACTTTCACATCATCCTGAGCGCGAGCACCGAGGAAGGCGGTGACTTCGGCCACTTGTTTACCCGCTTTGGCGAGCATTCCGACTTCTTTGGCGAGCTGAGCATGGTTGAGCTGGGAGCCGATCCAGCCGCTCATTTCCTTGCTGAAGCTCTTGAGCAGTGCGCCTCCACCGCTGAGCACCTTTCGGAAGAGCAGGTCGATGGCCTGGATGCCGTTGGTGCCTTCATAGATGGGGGCGATCCGGGCATCGCGGAAATACTGCTCGGCGGGATAATCGGCGGTATAGCCGCTGCCGCCGTACACTTGGAGGGCAACCGAGCAGGCTTCCACGCCAGAATCAGAGCCCCACGCCTTACAGATGGGGGTAAGCAGTGCCAAACGACCGGCGGCTTCGTTGCGTGCGCCTTCATCCTCTGCGCTCTCTGAGATGTCGAGCGCCAGGGAGGTGGCCAGCATGAGGGCGCGGCCTCCTTCGGCGAGGGCCTTCACGGTCATGAGCATGCGGCGCACGTCGGGATGGTTGACGATGGTGACCTTCTTATCGGAGACGCGCTTTCCTTCCGAGATATCCGAGCCCTGGATGCGCTCTTCGGCGAACTTGAGGGCACTAAAGTACATGGCGGAGGCCAGAGCTTGTCCCTGGAGACCGACCACAATACGTTCCTCATTCATCATGTGGAACATGCACTTGATGCCTTCGTTCTCGCCGCCGACGAGCCAGCCGATGCAGTTATCCTGGTCTCCGAAGTTCATGACGCAGGTGGGGGAGCTGTGGATGCCGAGCTTCTCTTCGACTTTGGAGGCGCGCACATCGTTATCGACGCTGAAGTTGCCCTCGGCATCAGGCCGGAAGCGGGGCACCAAAAACAGCGAGAGGCCCTTCACGCCGCTGGGGGCATTGGGCAACCTGGCCAGCACCAGGTGGATGTGGTTCTCGGCGAGCTGGTGTTCTCCGCAGGTGATGTAGATCTTGGTGCCTTTGATGGAGAAGCTGCCGTCGCCGACGGGGATGGCGCGGGTGAGGCTGGCGCCGACGTCACTCCCGGCTCCGGCTTCGGTGAGACACATGGTGCCTTGCCACTCGCCGGAGATGAGGCGGGGCACGTAGGTATCGATCAGCTCTTGGCTGGCGTGGTGGACCAGCAGGTTGGAGGCGGCGCGGCACAGGCCCAGATAGGTGTGCAGGGCCGGGTTGGAGCCAATGACGAGCTCATCGATGGCGGTGCCGATGGTCTTGGGGAGTGCTTGGCCGCCCAGCTCGGTGGGGGCGACCAGGCCGATCCAGCCTGCTTCTTTGATGGCGTTCCAGACTTCGCGGTAGTGTTCGGGCACCTTAACGTGGCCGTCTTCGATCTTGCAGCCGGTGAGGTCTCCAGAGCGATTGGAGGGGGCGACGACGTCGGACGCAAAATCGACACCTGCTTGCAGGATCATGCGCACATCTTCTTCGCCGACGTGTGCGAAGGCACCCTGGCCCAGAATGGCTTGAAAGGGCAGGTGCTCAAACAGAACGAACTCAAGGTCTCGAAGATTGGCAGTATAGGTGCTGGTATGCATGTGCGACTCTCTTCCCAAAGGGTTGATGGATGCTGACGTGTCTTAATGGTATCACCGCCGACTCTCTGCAACGAGCACGCGGGCGGCTTCTCATGCGTGCATCGTGATAGCATCGATTTTGGCTCGAGGATAGCCCTTCGCACACCTCAAGGGACTGTGATGTCGGAAATCGGGGGGAGGATTCAGCTTTCCGAGGGGGAGGGCACGAGAAAACCGGTGGGACCGCCAAGCTGGTCGAGGGCTTCTAATACTTCGGTGAGGGGGAGGCCGACCACGTTGGTATAGGAGCCTTCAATCCGACGAACCAAAAACGCGCCGATGCCCTGGATGCCATAACCTCCGGCTTTGTCGAAGGGCTCACCGGTGAGCACATAACCGTGGAGCTCGCGTAGGCTGAGGCGTTTGAAGGTGACGTGTGTGATCACCCGCTGCTCGATGCGGTGCTCGTGGGTGTGTGCGGGGGGGCCGGTGCGCAGGAGCACGAAGGCGGTGATCACCTGATGGGTGCGGTCGCTGAGGCGCTCGAGCATCTGTCGGGCGTCTTCGGGGGTGCTGGGTTTGCCGAGGGCGAGTCCTTCGAGGACCACTTCGGTGTCCGCGGCGAGCACGATCCGTCCGGGGGGGAGGCGGGCGGCGACGGCTTCGGCTTTGAGGCGTGCGTTGTAGAGGCTGACGAGCTCGGCGGAGACCTCTTGGTGGCCGGTTTCTTCGACATCGGCGGTGCAGACTTCCAGCGGGATGCCCAGGCGAGAGAGCATTTCTCGCCGTCGAGGGGAGGCGGAAGCGAGGACGAGGGGTAACATGTTTCCTCCGAGGGGTGAAGCGCGGCTGCGAGGGGCTGGGCAGGCCGGACAAACGATGGTGACGGCGTGGGATGGTTTAGCATAGGAAAGCGGGCTCGGCTAGGAAAGAGGGCACGGCTAGACTCTGTTTCTCTAGGGAAGAGAGGGGGGCGGGCATGGACTTAATGTTTCAGCACGGACATAAGTCAAAGTTGACTTATGTGGACATCTCGTATATTCATTGGACATAAGTCAAAGTTGACTTATGTGGACAATTTAGTCATATTACTGACTATTATGTAGAGCGTATGCTCGACCGGGAGGGATATGCAGGTCAATCCAGGTGGAATACTTGCCTTAGAGGATGTTCTAGGACGTGATGAGGTGATTGCGCAGCTTTGAAGAATCCTCGAGCGACAGTCGGTCCTCTTGACCGCCGAGCGGCGTATGGGTAAGACCAGCGTCATCCGCAAGATGTGCAGTGAGAGCAAGCGTGGATTTCTGAAGTATCGAGATCTGGAAGGCATTCACACCCCACTGGAGTTTGCGGAGCTGGTCTTGAGTGATGCGCGTGAGGCTTTCACACAAGGGCAAAAGGTGAGCACATTCTTCAAGTCGCTCATCAAGGATCTGGGCGGGGTTGAGGTCGGCGGTCTGATAAAATTTCCAGATGGCAAGCCTCCCTCTTGGAAACAGGTTCTACAAGAGACACTTCAGGCAATGGTAAGGGCGCAGGAATCAAAGCTCGTAATCTTTTTCTGGGATGAGCTTCCACTGATGCTGCACAACATCGTAAAGCGTGAGGGTGAAGAGATCGGGATGAGCCTGCTGGATCTGTTGCGGGGCCTTCGTCAAGAGCTTCCGACACTTCGGATGGTCTATACCGGCTCGATTGGACTGCATAATGTGCTGAGGTCGCTCAAGCGACAGGGATACGCCAATGCGCCTGTCAACGATATGTACATGTTTCCGTTGCCACACTTCAGCCAGGAACATGCACAAGAGCTCGCCAGTAAGCTGCTCCAGGCAGAGAAACTCCCGCATCACCTAGAACTTCAACACGCATTGGCGTTGGCTGCCGATCATATCCCCTATTACATTCATCATTTGGTAGACCAGCTTCGTCTGCAACGAGATCCCATCACCCCGGAGCTGGTTCAAAAGAGGGTCACGGCCCTGATTCGGTCGCCACAGGATCCCTGGCAGCTCAAACACTATGTGGAGCGAATTGGCACCTACTACACAGAGACGGAGCAGCAACAGATCTTTGTAATCCTCGACCGCCTCTGTGTGACTTCCAAGGGGATGACAACCTCGCAGCTCCGAAAACACCTCGACAAGTCCAGGTGGCCCTCGTCTCCAGCGGGCCTGGCGGAGCTCCTGCAACAACTGGAGCTGGATCACTACCTGCGGCCCGTTGATGAGGCTTATGAGCTCAACAACACCATTCTAAAGCAGGGCTGGAGATACCACCGAGGTCTTTAACCGTCCCCCCCTCTTCTGGAGCAAGCAGATGCAGATGTTGTCGCCTGAGCTGTCTTACTTTACGCCGAGCATGATGAAACCCGCGCTCTTGGAAGCTGTTTTTGTTAAACGCGCCCCGATGCTTGAGCACCTGCTGACGCAAGTACACCAAGGGCTGATGGGTGGGAGTCTCCCCCAGGTCTTGTTGATGGGGCCACGCGGGATGGGCAAGACCCATCTGATCAGCTTGCTCTACCATCGAGCAGCCGCCCTCCCCGACGTGCAGGAGCGCGCCTGTATCGCATGGCTCAAAGAAGAAGAATGGAGTGTGGATTCGTGGCTGGAGCTGCTTCGGGTCATCTTACAAGCCCTGTTGCAGCGAGACCCCCTTGCCAAAGCCTCCGGTGTGTCGCTCAAGGACCAGCTTGCCACCCTCCATCATGCGGGAAGTATCGAGGAGGCAACCCGACGTGTTGAGCAGCTTCTGCTGAGCTATTTAGCCGGTCGGCGGATGTTGCTGTTGATGGAAAATCTTGATCAGATCTTTGAAGGTCTCCAAGAGGAAGGTCAGCGACGTTGGCGTGCTTTCCTTCAGACCCATGCCAATACCTGCATTGTGGCGACCAGCCAAAGTCTCTTTGCAGGCATTACCGCACATTCGCAACCTTTCTACGGCTTCTTTCGGCAGGAGCACCTCGAGTCCTTTACCCTCGACGATGCGTGCCAGATGTTGGCAGGGGTCGCACGGGCGCGCCAGGATGAGCCACTGGCCTGCATTATTGAGCAACCCGAGGGTCGTGCTCGGGTGCGGGCCGTCGGTCATTTTGCCGGGGGGAATCCCCGTGTATATATGATCCTCTCTCAGTTTTTGACCCGTGAAAACCTAGATGAGCTGGTTCAGCCCTTCATGCGCATGCTCAACGAGCTGACGCCCTATTACCAGAGCCGGATGCAGACCCTCAGTCCTCAGCAGCGGAAGCTGGTGGAGTACTTGTGCCTAGAGCGAAAGCCGATCTCGGTCAAGGAGATGTCACAAAAGACCTTTATCAAGCCGCAGACGGTCAGCTCCCAGCTCCGTCGATTGGAAGAGCTGGGATATGTGGTGGGACGAGAAGCAGGTCGTGAGACCCTCTACGAGCTACGGGAACCGCTGATGCGTCTGACCATCGAGGTCAAACTCAACCGGGGCGAGGGAATTCCCATCTTTTTGGACTTCCTGCGGCTTTGGTATCCCCAACAGGAGCTGAAGCGCCAGCTCGACCGGCTGCCAGCCTTTGGCCTAAGCTGCACAGAGGAACGACGCCACCTTCGGATGGCCCTAGAGCTCACGGAGCAGGCTGGGGATGATCCTCGGGTCGCTGCATGCCTCCAAGATCTGAAGCAGTATGTACAGCAAGAAAACTGGGCTGATACGCTCAAGGTCACAGAGGAGCTGGTCGCGTTGAGAGGCAAAGGAGAGGACTATCTGGCTCGTGCCCAAGCCAAGTATGAACTGGATGATGTTTCTGGAGCCACGATGGACCTGGAGGAAGCCCTGAATCGCGAGCTGTCCCCGCAAGCGAAATGGGAGGCAAAAATGGAGCTGGCGTTCTGCTACTGGCTGGAGGGTGAAAACACCAAGGCCCTCGAACAGCTCCAACGTATGTCCAAAAAGGTACAGAAAAACGATAACTGGCAGCTCTTGATGATGCGTCTTCAGCTTGAGGAGGGCAACATCTCCACGGGGATGGCGCTGTTCCAGCAGCTCTTGGAAAAAACAGAGCGAGACTCCTCACGGCTGGAGAACCTCTTGTCTTGGGGCGATCCACGACAATTTGTCAGCTCTCTGACCAAGCTCAACTCCTTGTGGCTGATCTCCTGTATCAAAGAGGGTCTCTCCTACCTCGAGCTGTATTTGCAGGGGCTCCAGCTCAAGGCACAGCGCGAAGAAACGTTTGAGAACGATGAGCTTGAACTCTTTTTTCTATTGTCCATTGTCCTGAGCACTCAGCCAGATGTCTTAGCAGAGCGATGGCGTTTCTGTGACGCCTCCATTCAGCGACAAACAGAACATAGCAACGCATTGAGTTATCGGCTCATCACACAGTTTTACCTGGAGAAGTCTGAGAGGCTACCTCTAGGGCTGCTGCTTCACCATCAAGACTTGTTCTGGCTGGAAATACTGAGGGGAGTGGTCGAAATCTGGAAACGGGCGCTCCAAGACCCTCGCCTTAATCTCTGGCTGCTCTTGGTGGAGTCTTACACCAGTCTCGTAAGTAACATCACAAACATCATGAAGGAAGAAGCGGAACGAGCTCAAGACCCAACGCAGACTCCCACAGAAGAAGGGGCATCTCCAGCCGCGAGCCCATTTTTTTCGCCCTCCAGCCATGAGAAGCTGCATGAGGTTTTACAACAGGCTCAAGTCTTGACGGGACTTCCCTTTTCAGAGCTGATCTACAATATCGCTCAGATGCTCTTATCAGAGGAGCTCTTTAAAGGTCGCCCTCAGCTTCTGGTGGCGTTACTCGTCTTGCGTTATGTGAACCTGGAGGACACCCATCGACGCGATCTTCAGGCGCAGCTCATCGAAAAAAGCCAGACGCCAGAGCTACGAAGTATTCTCTCTATCGGGATCGTATTCTTCCATGAGCCTCGGCTGGCAAATACCTCTGAAGAGCAAACGCCGGAGCTCACGTCTCCCGCTGCTTCGGCATCACTTGGTGAAGTAGATAAAACCTCCCACACAGAGTCCCTCGAAGCAGCTCTCTCAGACCTGTTCCACCAGATGAAGGGCCATGTTACCCCGGAAGACTGGCGGAGCTTTTGGACTCCAGCCTTCGACAGCCTTCCCGAGCTGGCCACCTTCTTTCGTATTCTGGAGGTCGCCGAAGCCTACCGGCAAAAGCCTGAACGACGCATCTTACTCACCCTCCCCCTAGAGGAACGCATGATCGTGGCGGAGTACCTTAAACTTACGCATGAACAAGCAGCCATCGATTGAGAGAGCATCTGTCACCGTCGAGGGGATGCGGAAGCGAGGACGAGGGGTAACATGTTTCCTCCGAGGGGTGAAGAGCGGCTGCGAGGGGCTGTGCAGGCCGGACAAACGATGGTGACGGCGTGGGATGGCCATCAAGGTTTCGATCTCTTTGTCGATGGTAAGGTGCTGGTAGAAGTGAAGGTCTCAAAATCGTACAACGTTCAGGATGAGGCACAGCTTCTGACGGGAGAGAGTCCCGGTTTTGGACAAGGCTCAGGAGCTGTTGCCCCCGCTCACCCTCTGCTGAGCCGGATGTTTCGTGAGCCCAAGCCGTCTCTGCTCCGCACACCGCATCAGACTGGCCATCAGCATGCCGAGCGCCACAAAAACCGCATCACTGGCGTGAGAAAATGTACCGTATTGCCACAAGGTGGGATACAGGCAGGTGCCTCAAGCTCTAAAAGCTGCGGCCATAACCAAACGAACCATAGACGTAAGGAGTGGCGTAGGTGGAAGGAACATTTGAGAGCAAACCATTGAAGGATGAAAAAAAGTCAGCCCCACTCTCAAAATATAAGGTGGAAGGTCCGTTCTGCCAAGCCAATCCCAGCGGCACACGCATGTAGCCCGTCGCGGCAAACTGAGCCGCCGGTGCCGTATAGAGCCAAAGCGACGGCTTCAACGCCACCGCCGCCGGGAGACTCAGCCGCCCATAGGCATAACCCCCTTGAAGCTCCAAGCCCATTCGGAATTTGGACTGCTCCAGAAAAGTATACTGAAGACCAACACCCGCCCCTATAAGGCTGCTCAAACCCATAAACGTGGACACCTGAACATTCAACTTCGGTGTGATCGAGCGAATATACCAAAGCTGCGCATTCGGAGAGACTGGCATATTGGCTTCAAAATAGTTGGGATACCCTCCGGTGACAAAGCCTCCCAGCATGTTTTTGTGACCCTCCATCATCGGAAGTGGAGGGTTCATCATGGCGGCTGGCGCACAGGCGGAGAACATAATAGAAGCCAACACGCTCGTGATGAGTTTACGGGGCAAAACCTGAACACTGCATGAAGCACTCGTCATATTCTCCTGGAAGCTGAAGGCTGGATGCGCAGCCGTTTCTCTGCGACAGACTGAGCATATCACATCATTCAGTAACTAAAAACTTGTTTTCAATGTATCATAACTATCCATGTTTTTCATACACGTACACGCAGGCAGCGCACCTGTTCGATACAAAAAGCCCACCCATCCTGGAGACTCTGTCCGCATGAATAGAGACGCTTTCCGCGTGAATGGCCTTCTTGCCGCTTACGTGTGGTTGCACATGCGCTCCTCTCCGCATCCGCAGCTCCCATGCGAGGCCGTCAGGCTCCTTTTTTGCTCGAATGTGGTTAAGGGCCTCTAAGGATCGCAGCAGGAGGTGCCGCTCATGGTCGTCGTCCAGCAGAGCATTTCTGAGCCTCGCCGAGCCGGAGTACCCCGATAAAAGACCCACTCCATCGAATGTGATGCCGTGCTCATGATCATTCTGCTCGACACACCCGATGTCCTTCAGAGAAGGTACTCAGCATGGCAATGGTGCCGTGTGTATGTCAAATGCCCCTCGCGTATATAGGAGGTCAATATGATTCAGGTGACGGTCCTTGTTGAAGTCGAGATGCGGGGCGCAGGTTCTCAGGTCGTGGGCTCTTTCTGAGCCACGGACTGCTGCTGAGCTTCAGCACAGCCATCCAGGTATCGTGACGCCGTCACGGTCCATGTTGAGCAGCGTATGATCGTTGCTTGAGGCTGTCGTTGAAGTCCTTCCTGACGCTTCCTGCCCCCGATGTCTCGTAATTTCCCGTATTTATTTTCTTTTGTTCAAAGTTTGGGCGCTTAGAATGCCTTGACTTCCCCAAGTGCGCGTGTACACAAACGCTCGAGAAGTGTCAACTTCTGGCATGTGTGTCACGCCATACAACAGACTTCTGACAAAGCAAAAGATAACGTATACCTCCATACTCTCTGCTCTCATGGGGTGATGTGTCACGAGATTCCATCACTCGCGAAGCCCATAGACGTATCAATCACCCATAAAAAGGGACGCCCCCTGAGCATCCCGTCCATTGCTCAACCGACACCGAAACATCTCGTCCATCTTGATGGCATAGTCGCGGGGGTCAAGGTAATGGACTTTCACAAGCACTTCGTTGTCTTCATACACGCGAATACTGGCATAATTTAAGACAAACCCGCGAATCGAGATAAGCTTCGTTTCGGAAGCGGCGACATATTCACGCTTGTCCGCCCGTTTGCCAGTGATGCCGATGCCAAACTTCTCCCAAGTATCCAACTTCATGCCACCCACGGCATCCATTCCTTCTTTTGAGCTACCATAACAGGTCATGGGCTTGGCAGTGCTGGTGAGCTTACATGCGGTGTCGGATGTCTGCTCATCGGGCTTGGTGACAGTTCCCTCGACGAGCTCCTTTAGAAACAAGAGCTGACATTTTTGATAATCGATGACAGCGCGAACAGACTTTCCATTCGACAGTGCTTCCATCAGCTCGATGTAGGCGGAGATCCTCGTTTGGGGCGGGGAGCTGCTGATACCTGAGAGAGGCTTCTCAGCATTCTGGTCTGCTGCGACCGCTGGTGATGAAGTACAGAGAGAGAAGCTGCAGAACAATAACCCAAAGATGCACAGTTTAATGCTCATGATCGTCCTCATTTGAAGGGATAAGCAGGTCCGACTTCACCTGTCATCCGGGGTCTTTTAACAGGAGGCAGCATGGCCCACAGCGGAGTCCAATACGGCCAGCGTAATTTGTGTCGCACGTATCGACGGCTTCCAGTGATCGAGGTTCTTCCGAGGCTCAGCACCCTTTGCGAAGACTCTCACCACTTCGGGCACAGAACAGATGCAATTCATCGAGTGTACAACTGAGCCGTACCCGTGCCCCGGGGAGCAGCTCCGCTTGGTAGACAGTACGAAAGAGTAGACGACTCTCCGGCTCAGATGAAGATGCCGAGCAGGCGATTGTCACATACATCTCAGTTCCCAGCGGCTCTACAACCACCACCGAGCCCTCAAGCTGAAGGTCGGACGCGTGTCCACCCATCCGAAGCTGCTCAGGACGCACACCGAGCTCAAGCTCTTGAGATGGAGGAAGTCGGAAATGCTGCTGTGGATAGGAGATGCGCAGTCCGAGTGAGGGTACCCGGAGCCAAGCGAGGACGCCGTCTGACTCCACCCGAGCTGGAATGAAATTCATCGGTGGAGAGCCAATAAAGCCTGCAACAAATCGATTGCGTGGTGCCTGAAAGACCTCAATCGGTGGACCTTCTTGCTGAATTCGACCCCCTTTCAGTACGACAATTCGGTCGGCTAAGGTCATGGCCTCCGTCTGATCATGGGTCACGTAGACCATGGTGGTCTGTAGCCGCTGATGGAGCTGCTTGATCTCCGTGCGCATGCGCAGGCGAAGCTCCGCGTCCAGGTTGCTCAACGGCTCGTCAAACAAAAAGACCTGCGGATGACGCACGATGGCTCTTCCCATGGCGACGCGCTGCCGCTGGCCACCCGATAAGGCCGCTGGCTTGCGTTGAAGCAAGGCGGAGAGCCCGAGGAGCTCCGCCACAGCCTGCACCTTCTCCTGAATCTCCGTTGGGGGAACTTGCCGGAGTCGCAGCGCCAAGCTCATGTTCTCCTGGACGGTCATATGGGGATAGAGGGCATAGCTCTGAAAAACCATCGCAATGTCCCGGAGGCGTGGCGGCACATCATGGATCGGTCGGTCGCCCAGCCAGATCTCACCCCCACTGAGACTCTCAAGGCCCGCCATGAGACGGAGCAGGGTACTCTTTCCACATCCGGAAGGTCCCACCAGCACCACGAATGCCCGATCCGGGATATAGAGATCCAGTGAATCCAGAATATGAAGGGCCCCATGCCGCTTACTGACGCCCTTCAGGTGAATGCTGGCCATTGTTTTCCCTCATCCTGCCAAGATAGAAGGTGCCGCCGCAAAGAGCACCTCAAATGTCGTTCCCATCCGTGCAAAGGCTGGCAGATGCCTCGTCCGCCCGGTACGATGAAAACGTCCTCCCTCTAACTTCTCACCGCTGCGCAGGTCTCGCCAAGTCCCCAGTGGGAGATAAAATAGTCTGCCGCCTGCTTTCTCCAGGAATGGCGCGATCACCACATCCGTTCCAACCGCAGCTTGGTCGTCCAACAGCGCGGTGGCTGGCTCGTCAGGTGCTCTCATCCACAAGGGTTGAAAGGAGCTGACCCCAAGTCGGACCGCCTCAGTTCCACAGGCTTCAAAGTAAGATCGCAGATGCAGACGTAAGTGCAGGGCCTGACGGAAACATCGCAAGAGGCTACCATCTCCCGAATCAAAGGCCCAAGGCTCCCGCGCTGCGGTACCATGACAGCGCACATGGCTGCCCCACAGACCTAGCTGAGCCCAGCGTAGATAGAGCTCAGCATCCGGTCCTGGGCCGTAAAACCCTCCCACGTCGTGAGACCAGAAGAGTGCGCCCCCCACGGCCTGACTTAAGCCAGCCCGGAGCGTGGCCCGTAATCCTCGCCAAGAGCTCTGAGAATCTCCGCTCCAAGTGACTGGATACTCTGCCGAACGCATCCAGCCGGAGCGAGCCCAGACCAACCCATTGCCTCCGACCTCTTCCTGCAACACCTCCATCACACAGCGGTTGTAGAGATCAGAATAGACATTGCGCATCGTCAAGCCATCACTGCCATCGGCAAAACGTGCGCCCGGGGGGATCTCTTCGCCAAAGTCCGTCTTAAAACACTCAACTCCCGCCCGGAGATAAGGGCGATGCAGGTCTTTCCACCAAGCCCATGCATCAGGGTTGGTAAAATCGACCAGGCCCGCCACGGGTGGACGTGGGAAACCTTCCAGCCCAGTTGGCACCCAGTTCAGCGGGTACGTCTTCCCATGCCGTGTGCGTGCAAAAAAACCACGTGAGACCCCCTCCTGATAGAGCTCGGATGTAGAGGAAACATACGGATTCTCCCACAAACATACATGTACATCCTGCGCCCGCAAGCGTGGGATAAAGGTGGTGAAGGGCTCAAATCGACTCGTATCCCACACAAAATCGGTGCGGGTGTCGGCACGCATCCAGCAACGTGCATCGAGGTTGATCACCTCTAGGGGGAGCTCGTGTTGGCGAGCACTCGCTAAGACCGCTTCCACCTCCTGCTGATCGCGATAGTAACAGCGAGACATCCAAAGTCCAAGCGACCAAGAAGGAACCCCTCGACAGCGCTGCCCCGTCATTCGCCGGAGCTGACCCACCGCCACTTCCGCTGAAGCACTCGGCAGCAGCAGAAAGGCCAGCCGTGGACCGGTGCTTGACCAGCTCACCACCTCATGCCGTCGAGCGCCGACATCCACCCGTGCTGGTGTTGGACTCAGCCCCACCAACAGCAGTCCCTGCGCTGTTCCCACTCGCTGCATCCAAAACACAGGGGTCGATTGATAGCGTAAACGTCCATTAACTCCCAATGCGTCACTGTTGAGCACATCGTAGACCTGTCCATTCTTGGAGATGCCCCCAAAATCACCACCGCCCCCATAGACCTGAACGCCGTGCTCCAGACCAAAGCCGAGACCCATCCCCCGATCATGCCGGAAAAAACCGAATGACTGCGGATGATTGCCCACGTTGAGATCTGACAGCACCGTCTCAAAGCAGCACAGCTCCTCAGCGTCGTCCTCAGCCGCTGGCGTTCGCGCATACAGACGAAGAGAGGGCGGCTCGAGCCCCACCTCCAACCGAGTGCAGCCAACCCGACACTCAAGCCCGCCGTCGAGTGGTTGAAGGGTGATCGGCAGCACGGTCGCCTCACAGCGGAGCTCATGTTCCTCCGGCGCGGTCGGTTGTCCCGGCTCAGGATCCTCAGCCAACACGATGTGCCAAGCTGGCTGCGGCTCTCCTACCGATTGGAGTGCCTGCACATGGAGCCAGCCCACTTGGCCCGAACGGAAGTAGACGCGGAATATCAGCTCATGAGCCGTTTCCGTGCGAGTATGTTCCGCGTGTGCGGGAGGGCTGTCTTGAGCCAGCAGTGTGGCCCACGGTAGGGGGAACCACGGTAGCAGTTTACTTGCCCCATCCAGCTCTTCAGGCCCGTCGGCGTTTTCGTTCAGCGAGTAGAGGCGGGGGCAGAAGATCGAGGCATCAGAAGACCGATTCATGAGGAAGACTCTCCTTAATGGACCTGAAAGTTCAGCTCTTCACGGCACCTGCACCTAAGCCGCTGACAATGTGGCGCTGGAGCAGGAAAGAAAAGAGAAAAACTGGGAGCAAGATGAGGCTGCTGGCAGCAGTCATCGGTCCCCACTCTGGCCCAAATCCAGTCATATAGCCATGAACGCCAAGTGGAGCGGTGCGGGTCTGGGAGCCCGCAAGGATCAGGGAGAAGAGGAAGTCATTCCAGCTTTGTAAGAAGCAGAAGATGCCTGCCACCATCAGTCCTGGCAAGGCCATCGGGAAGACCACGATTCGGAAGAGCTGTGCCCGATTACAGCCATCAAGTGCTCCCGCCTCTTCGACTTCCTTGGGCAGTCCCTCGAAGAAAGGCAAGAGTAGCCAAATCGCAAATGGAAGGTTAAAGCTGGTATGAGCCAGCACCAGCCCCAACCGGGTGTCGATGAGTCCCAGGGTCTTAACCAGCAGGAAGAGGGGAATGGCCAGCGCCACTGGTGGCAGCAGCCGTGCCAGTAGGAACGAGAGGGTGATCCAACGCCGTCCTGTCACTTCAAGCCGAGTCAGTCCATATGCGGCGAGACTTCCCACTCCCACAGCCGCGAGAGCACTGGAAAGTGCCACGACGGCGGATGTCCAGATACTCTGCAAAAAGCCGTCTTTGAGCACCACCCGCTCGTAATTCTCCAGCGAAAATCCAGTCAGGCTGAGCGGTCCCTGCTCGAGAAAGACCAAGGGAGATTTTAAGCTGGTCAGAAGCATGATGCCCACCGGCAAGACCTGGATCAACACAAGCAGCAGAATGGGCAGGGCAAGCAACAAGGTCTTGAGCGTCTTCATGGGACCTCCCGCACACGCCGAGCTTGCACCGTCAAGAGCACGCCGGCAATGAGCATGCCGAATCCAAAGACCAAGACCCCCGCAGCAGCCCCGAGACCCAGCTGGAAGTAGTCGAAGGCCACTTTCACCACATACATTGAAAGTAGCTCGGTGCTGCGCCCTGGACCTCCTCCTGTCATGACATAGATTTCTGTGAAGGCCCTCAGCGATTCGATGAGCTTGAGTACCACTGCCACCGTGACCGTCGGCATCAGCAGGGGAGCGAGCACAAAACGAAAGACTTGGAAGTTTGTACAGCCATCCAACCGAGCGGCCTCCATCGGTTCCCGGGGCAATGACTTCAGCCCAGCATAGACAATCATGAACATGAATGGCCACATACGCCAGACATCCTGGAGCACCATCACCACAAATGCCAGGATGGGATGTCCTAAGAGTGCAGGCGCTTCTAGCCCCACCCGCTCAAAAAGTGTTCCCCACAGTCCTTCCCCTGGATCGAAGAGGTAGCGGAAGAGGAGCCCAGATACCACAGGGATCACCAACATCGGCAGCAAGAGAAGAGCTTCCAGCAGCTTGGGGGGAGTCCACACTTGATCCAGATAGAAGGCGACGGTCAGCGCGAGCGCCAGCTCCAGCCCAGTGGTCACCCCAGCAAAGAGTAGGAGTCGTAACACAGCACTCCAGAAATCTTCATCCTGTAGGAGCACGGCATAATTTTCAATACCCAAAAATCTATCTGTTCCGTCTATGAGTGATAGGATGGTCGTGTCATAAAAAGAGAGCCCAACGCTGAAGAGCAGTGGCAGGATCAACAGCCCTCCGAGTAAGAACAACGCTGGCCCCACAAAACACATAAAAGGCAGCCACACGTCACGTGTTCCGGTCACGATGGACGACACCGCAGAAGAATGAGGTTCTATGGGTGCTGGGTTCGACATGCTGACCTCCCGGACTTATGGGACGACCTTCTCTTGAGAACGGACCACCACTCTTTCCAGCGCCACCCGGAGCTGCCGAGCGGCTTCCTCAGGCGTCTGCTGTCCTGCAATCATCTTGGTGAAGTACAGGGAGATGCAGTCGTTGACCGCTTTATAGGAGCTCAGACGCGGGCGCATGATGGCCTGCTCAAAGTTTTGCATGACCGCCGGGAACCAAGGCCACTTCAGACGCAGCTCCGGATCGGATAGAAGATCGCGTCGAGCCGGATTCATGCCCTTCTCCACCAGCTTGTGGCCGACTTCCGCCGACGCCCACCAATAAGCGAACTCTGCGGCAAGGGCTCTGTGCTGCGTGCTGCGTGGCATGGCCAATGTCCAAGAGCCCGCGACTGGCGAAGGACGTCCTCCCGCTTCAGCAGGGGGAAGCGCATAACCATTTCGCCCTACCACCCGGGAGCGACTTGGATTCTCCAGATCTCGGAAGAAATTGGGCCACGTCATGAGCTGAGCGACCTTCCCTTTGCGATACGCCGCCATACGCTCAGCATGATGCCAGTTGCGCCCGCCCGGCGGTGCATACTCCAGCAGCTCCATGTAGTAGCGGAAGGCTTTGACGGTGAGCTGCTCGTCGAGCGTCACGGTCAGCCGTCCATGCGGGCTTCCATCACTCAACGGCTGGGTCCCGAACGATGAGAGAACCCACAGCGCCTCCACCGTGGTTCCCTCGGAGGCTTTGGTGAAGGGCGCAAACCCGTAGAGAGACGGAGGACGGGTGAAGAACTCTGCTACGTCACGCATCGCTTGAAGGCTCGTCGGCACGGCCAATGGATAACCATAGCGGGCCAGAAACGCACGCTGCTCTTTGGGTGAGTCGAAGAGATCTGTGCGATATACGTATAAGTAGACATTGCCGCTGACCGGAAGCCCATACCACTCCCCCCGAAAGCTCCCCGCCTCTACTGCCGCAGGCAGAAATGCTCCGGGGGCAGAGACTCGTAGCCCCCGGAGCTGAGGCGCAGGCCACTCTCGTATCGGCACCAGCAGGCCCGAAAGATACGGCAGAAAGGGCTCGTCAATCGTGTAGAGATCGTAAGTACCGCCCGCCGCCTGATCGATGCCCGTCTTGGTCATCACCATAGCAGAGGCCACCCGGTCAAAGACCACCGTCGCTCCGCTGAGCGCCTCAAACTCGACCAGCAGCTCGGAGACAGCTCTGCTGTGATTGTCCTGGAAGCTCAAAACCCGCAATGTCTGCCCTTCGTAAGGTCGAGGGAGGCTTGGTAAAAAGATGCCAAAGGCCTCCGGCATCACCCAAAAGAGTAGCCCCAGACAGAGCAAAAGCGCCAGCCACATCGAGCTCATACGGGTGTGATTAGGGTACATCATGACCTACCGAAGCACACCAGAGCCGGAACCACTGCTCACGGCTGAGGGTCAGCTCCGCCGCCGCCGCTGCTTCTACCAGGCGGTTTTTGTTACCCGTGCCCAGCACAGGCAGGAGCTGAGCGGGATGTCGCAGCAGCCACGCCAGTGCCACCTGTTCGGCGGAGACGGGCCTCTGGTTTCCTTGGCCTTCTTGTGTCAACGCGGTCGCCACCTCCGCGAGCGCTTGACGAATGCGCACTTCCCGCGCCTCTTGTCCGGTGAAGAGCCGTCCTCCACCCATCGGCGACCATGCCATCGGCTTGATGCGTCGTTTTAGGCACTGGTCTAGGGTGCCATCGTGCAGAGGCGCTAGATGTAGCAAGTTGACTTCCACTTGATTCGTGATCAGTGGAATTTGATGGTCTGACAGCCGACTTGCGAGCAGGTCTAATTGGGAGGGTGTAAAGTTGGAGATGCCGAAGTGCAGCACTTTACCTTCCCGCCGGAGTGCTGCAAAACAGTCCGCCACTTCGTCGGGCTCCAGCAACGGATCGGGCCGATGAAGCAGCAGCAGCTCCACTCGGTCGGTGCGTAGAAGCCGCAGCGTATTTTCCACCGATGCCCGGATGTGCTCACGGGAGGTATCGTAGTGTTTGAGGTGATGGTTGGGGCGTCGGGCGCTGACAAGCTTGATACCACACTTGGTGACAAGCTGAAGCTTCTCCCGGACCGCGCCGAGAGAGGCGAGGGCTTCTCCGAAGAGGGCTTCGCAGGCATAATCTCCGTAGATGTCGGCATGATCAAAGGTGGTGATGCCCAAGTCAAGGCTGGCCTTGATTTTATCTTGCACGTGGGAGGGGGTGGCTTCATCAGGTCGATCCCCCAGTCGCCAAGCCCCAAAGACCAGCCGAGAAAAGACCAGCCGCTCCCACTGAGGCCCTGCCGGGATCATCTCGATCTGTGACACCAGACTCACTGACGTTGCTCCTGAGGCAAATTTAAGCATGAAGCAGCTCCTCAATTTTTCTGAGGGTTGACATACCCATCAAAACGGCACTTCGGATGAAGTGGACCAGCTTAGCGTCGAGGCCCTGCCCCCAGTGGGGTCTTTGGGAGGGCGGTGGGTATGCGTCCTTGGATGTGGGCAAGCTTGCCCCGGGTCAGAGACGGCAGAACATAACGGGCGAATAAGTCACACTCTTGAGCATGAGGATAACCTGATAAGATAAAGGAACGGAAGCCCATTGCCATATAACGCTCCAGCTTCGCACGAATCTGATCTGGATCGCCGACCAAAGCACAACCACAGCCACTCCGCGCGCGTCCGATGCCTGTCCAGAGATGAGGTTCAGCGTAGCCTTCGTCGTCGGCGATGTGGCGCATTTCGGCTTGGCGTGCCACCCCCAGAGAGGTGGCGTCGAGGGCCCGATTGCGGATGTTGGCCCCAAATTGATCGTCCAGCTTTGAGATAAGCTGTCTTGCATAGGCACGGGCTTCCGTTTCGGTTTCCCGCACGATCATATGAATACGCAGGCCGAAATCCAGTCGGCGCCCGAGCTGAGCGGCACGACGGCTCATGTCCTGCATGACCTCGGCCATACGCGCTTCAGTCTCCGGCCAAAGGAGAAAAACATCACAGTGTTCTGCCGCCAAGGTCCGGGCATCCTCACTTATCCCTCCAAAATAGAGAAGAGGACCGCCGTTCTGTTGATAGGGTCGGGCTGGCTCGGTGCTCAGCCCTCTGAGCCGGTAGAACTCACCTTCAAAATGGATCTCTTCTTGGGTCCAACATTGTTTGAGGATTTGAATCACTTCCCGAGACTTTTGATATCGAGCACGCGACTCCAGAACATCACCGGGCAGATCCGATGAGATGATGTTAACCGTCAGCCGTCCTTCGAGCATGTGATCAAGTCCAGCCAGGGTGCGAGCAAGCATGGGGGGATGAAGCTCCCCACAGCGCACGGCTGTCAAGAGGCTGATCTGGCGAGTCATGGGGGCGACGGCGGCGGCAAAGGTCAGGGTATCCTGTCCAACCTGGTACGACGAAGGACAGAGGATATTGTCATATCCCAGTCTATCTGATTTTGTTACAATCTGAGAGGTGTGTACGAAAGTACTCTTGAGTGTCGCATCCGGTACGCCCAGAAACGTGTAGTCATCGCTACAGAGAGGAGCAAACCATGCCACTTCGATCAAATCGGAATCGGCGGATCGAATTTCGGGAGCAGCAAGACTCATAAACGACAGACTCCAGTTTTGTCGGTATATGGAAAAAAATCACAATGGCATCCCCAGATGAATTCCCATCTGATTGGACTTAGCATGAAGAAGCTGCACACAGCAAACGTTTTATCCAAACAGTGACTGACTTTCGTAATCTCTCAACGTCAGCACATCTTGCAACGATGGAAGGGTGTAGAGGGGAGCAGCGATGCGCTACATCAACGGAATGGGCACTCGAGGACACGCTCAACAAAGCCCATGCCATCAGAAAGGACAGAGAGGAGCACTGGGAAAAACCCATATATGCGCAGAGGTTCGTCTAAAGAAGAGAGCCGCTTGCCCCAACAGAACCGAGCGGGCAGTCTGATCACAGCGTCTCACGCACCACGTAGAACGGGCCGGGAGGATTGGTGTCATAGCCAAACAAATGATCAAACTGGCTCTCCACCACCCAGGCATAATCTCCATCCACGTCTACGGCGGTCGCGAAGTCGTAACCGTCTGCCAACTTAGTCGCCGCTGCGCCGCTGCTCGAGATCTTGACGCTCAGGAGCGCATTGTTGGCCGGACCTTCGATGACCAGAAGCTCCCCAGGGGCCCGCAACGCGATGCCATCCGGACGGACCAAGGCAGGGGTCACCGTGATCTCTGAGACGTTGCCCGAGCCAATGGAAATCTCATAGAGCTTGCCCGTAGACGTATTGACCACCCACAGCGTATCATCGTCATAGGCAATGCCGTTGAGACCAAAGTCGCCCTCCACGCCTGCCAGGAGCGGATCCGCACTCCACTCCGTCGCCGTGGTGTTGCTCAAGACATCCGCTGCCGCCACCCGATAGAGTCGATTGCCAAAGGACTCCGTAATGTAGACGTTCCCCGCCTCATCGAAGACCATGTCGTTGCACAGACCAAAAGGTGTATCGAGCGCGTGCGTGGCCTTGAGCGCTCCGGTCTTCTGGTTCAACGCGAAGAGTGTCGGGTTGCTATATCCATCAAAGTTCGTGCCGCAGGCCCACACCAGCTCCCGGGCTTCATCTACCTTAACGCCCACGACAGCGAAGGGAGCTGGGATGGTGCCAAGCTGGGCGGCGGTATCGGTGCAGGCCGACGCGGTGAAGACGGCCCCCGTCACAGTGCCACTGATATAGAGGGTGCCGTCAGAGGCCACCGACACGCTCTCCGGATACGAAAAATCGCCGGGGACGAGCACCTTATCGATGGGGCAGGGTGTGGGCTCCGGAGTCTCCGTCGGAGTCGGCGCGAGCGTCGGGGTTGGAGTAGGCGCCTCCGTAGGCGCCTCGGTCGGGGTCGGGGTCTCGTCCACGCCGCTGCAACCTGCCATCCACAGAAGACTCAAGCTAAGGAGCGTCCGCATCCATAAAGCATCTTTCCGCATTTCTAACCTCACATGCCGTTGTTTCTGCCTATCCCAGGAATGGGTTCAATCTATCCGCCAAGCGAACACATACGAGCGTTGATGGAAAGGACGAGATAATAATCGGTGAAGCCATCGGCTGTGTTGAATGTTGCTCATATCATGTATGTGTATTTTTCATGATAGAGCGGAACGCTTCAGCGCAGGAGTCACCGAGCAGGTGGTGTCCCCCCAGCTTGAGAATCCATACGTCAACATCTCCGCCGACCTCTCCCCTTAACGTGTGACGCGCATAAAGAAACGTCACAAAAGACATATGAAGTCCTTTTATTTATAAGTATTTATGATCATAAACGGCGCTTACCTTTTAAACTAACTTAGATGAAACTGTATTTTCAGTACCGTAAGATTGGACCGCTCTGACGCTCCGCCGTGTGTCAGCGCCTTTCGACCCGACTTCCGATGCGGAATGCAGCCCTACATGCAACCCTCAGAGGTGACCCATGAGTTTCTGGAAATATCGTGGTGAGCGCCACAGCCCTCCGACCTCAGAAAAGGCTCATCAGACCTGCGACCAGCCAGCGCTGAGCGTTGAGCACTGTGTCTTACAAACCCAGACACGAAGCCGCTTTGTGATGGGTTCTCTGCTCTTCGCAATCCTGACAGGATGTTCGGAAGGTGGGGGCGTCATCGAGCTCCCCAGTCCAGCCGTCAGTCCCGAGCCAGAAGGTGCTCCCACACCCACGCTGTCACCCACGCTGAGCCCAACACCGACAACGGAGCCTGCGGCAACAACCCCGCCCGGCGAAGATGCCGATCAAGACTCTATTCCCGACGTTGAAGAAGGCGCGGGAGATACGGACGGAGACGGGCTTCCCGACTATCAGGACATCGACTCGGACAACGATGGCCTGCCCGACAGCGTAGAAGGTGGAAGCACCGGTGCCCCGGTGGATACCGACGGAGACGGGCTCCCCGACTATCAGGACATCGACTCGGACAACGATGGGCTGTCCGACAGCGTAGAAGGTGGAAGCACCGGCAGCGCGGGAGATACGGACGGAGACGGGCTCCCCGACTATCAGGACATCGACTCGGACAACGATGGCCTGCCCGATGGAAGCGAAGCCGGCTACGGTACCCAGCCCTACAATCCGGATACCGACAATGATGGCCTCCCGGACGGCGAAGAAGTGATCCATGCGACGGATCCCCTCGACCCTGACACGGATAACGATGGACTCCTGGACGGTGAAGAAGTAAACACGGGCACCGATCCCCTCTACGAAGATTCTGACTACGATGGCCTGAATGACGGTGAGGAAGTGCATACCATCGAGTCTGATCCGTTGGAAGAGGACACCGACAATGGTGGCCAGACCGACGGTGAGGAAGTCCTTGTGGATGATACCGACCCCTTAGACGGCACAGACGACGTTCCAGATTCAGAAAGTGGGCTCGAAACGGGTCACTTCGATGTCGATACAAGCGCCTTTATTTCAGCGGTCAGCTCGGGCTCCACCGACGCGCATGTGCATGCCTATGACGACACGTACAACACGACGGGCGTTGACTTTTTCTCGCTGAATGGCACCAAACTTCATCCCATTACCAAGGACATCACGGATCCGTCGCAGAAGTTTAAGCTCATCATCGCCAACGCGAACCTGTCTCCGGGGGGGCGGCTGACGATCAATGGTCACTACAATCCCAAAGCTGCCACTTCCTGGACTCCGGTGGATGTGTATGACGATCAGGTGCTCTCCCAGCTCCCGATCTACTCCTTGGGAGGGGTGGCCGGCAGTACAAAGCTGACGAGCCTAGAGCTGTACTTCCATATGCTGACCATTCCAAAAGGAGGTCTCGTGCCCACCGTGACGGAATGCGTGCGTCGAAACGAACCGGGCAAAAATGGAGAGTGGCGCAACGGAGCCCTCACCCTTCAAGCCGTGAAGGTGAACAGCAACGGAACAGACGCATTTACGACCAATCTGGTGGTCAGTAACGGCGGCGTACAGGGTGTTGCCACCAGTGGCCTCTTGTGGGAAGCAACCCTGTTCTGGCATTGGGATGGAGGATGCTATTGAGCAGAAGACAGTGCTGCCTCACATAAAGGGAGCGTGGCCCGGTAAGCGCCTTACGACGATGGCTCTACAGCCCGGCTGACGTGCCGCTTACGTGTGGTTGCACATGCGCTCCTCTCCGCGTCCGCAGCTCCCATGCGAGGCCGTCAGGCTCCTTTTTTGCTCGAATGTGGTTAAGGGGCTCTAAGGATCGCAGCAGGAGGTGCCGCTCATGGTCGTCGTCCAGCAGAGCATTTCTGAGCATAGCCGAGCCGGAGTACCCAGATAAAAGACCCACTCCATCGAATGTGATGCCGTGCTCATGATCATTCTGCTTGACACACCCGATGTCCTTCAGAGAAGATACTCAGCATGGCAATGGTGCCGTGTGTATGTCAAATGCCCCTCGCGTATATAGGAGGTCAATATGATTCAGGTGACGGTCCTTGTTGAAGTCGAGATGCGGGGCGCAGGTTCTCAGGTCGTGGGCTCTTTCTG
>JBJTQF010000041.1:0-10403 GCA_046075485.1 Myxococcota bacterium
GAGGGCAGCGCCCTCTTTGCCTCCGTAAATTCAAGTATTTTTCCAAGCGAACCCTTCATCATCACAGGAGCGAGACAGATGATCACGGTACACATTCCGACGCCACTTCGGCGTTTTACGGGTGAGCGGTCCCAAGTGGACGTTTCGGGTGAGACGGTGGGGCAGGTTTTACGGGCCTTAGTGGAGGAGCATCCGGGGTTAAAGAAGAACTTATTTAGCGATCAGGGTGTTTTGCGGTCCTATATCAACGTTTACGTCAACGACGAGGACATTCGGTTTCAGCAGAAAGATGCGACCCCGTTGAGAGCCGGTGACAAGCTCTCCATTGTGCCCTCGATTGCCGGAGGTATTTCATGAGTCAGGACGTGACCTTAAGCCATGACGAGATCAAGCGATACAGTCGGCATTTGATATTGCCCGAGGTGGGACTGGAAGGCCAGAAGCGGCTGAAGGCGAGTAAAGTATTGATGGTGGGTGCGGGCGGATTGGGTTCACCCTTGGGGTTATACTTGACGGCGGCGGGCGTGGGCACCTTGGGGATTGTGGATTTTGACGTGGTGGATCATTCGAACTTGCAGCGGCAGATCCTGCACGGGACGCCGGACGTGGGGCGACCGAAGTTGCAGAGTGCGGCGGATCGTCTGAAGGCGATGAATCCGCATGTGAACGTGGTGGGATACGAGACCCTGTTGACCTCGGAGAACGCCCTGGAGATCTTCCGAGATTATGACGTGATAGTGGACGGCACGGATAATTTTGCGACCCGATATTTGGTGAACGACGCCTGCGTGTTACTGGGCAAGCCGAACGTTTACGGCTCGATCTTTCGGTTTGAGGGGCAGGCGTCGGTTTTTTGGGCGGAGAAGGGGCCCTGTTATCGTTGTTTGTACGAGGAGCCGCCGCCGCCGGGGTTGGTGCCATCCTGTGCGGAGGGGGGTGTTTTGGGGATTTTGCCGGGCTTGGTGGGGGTGATACAGGCCACGGAGGTGATCAAGCTGCTCTTGGGCCAGGGGGAGTCCTTGATTGGGCGATTGCTCCTGGTGGATGCGTTGAGTATGCGTTTTCGTGAGCTGAAGTTGCGTAAAAATCCGGACTGTGTTTTGTGTGGGCCGAACGCGACCCAGAAGGGCCTGATTGACTACGAAGCATTTTGTGGCATGCCGCAGTCCGAAGACCTCAAACCGGAGACCCAGGAGGGCTGGGAGCTGACTGCCCAGGAAGTGCAGGCCAAGCGGCTGGCCGGTGAGTCTTTCCGGCTGATCGACGTGCGTAATCCGCATGAGTGGGACATTGCGCGGATACCGGGAGCGACCTTACTGCCGTTGCCGGAGCTGGCGCAGCGGATGGTGGAGCTCTCTCAGCAGGAGCACTTGGTCCTCTACTGTTATAAGGGGACGCGGAGCATGAAGGCCCTGAACCAGCTTCGAGATGCGGGATTTACGCGTGTGCGTTCGATGAAGGGAGGCATTGACGCCTGGTCACAGGAGATCGACCCATCGATTCCGCGATATTGAAGCGTGAGCCTTAGAGCGTGGTCAACGGGGTGGAGGTGGGATTTCCGGGCATTCCCATACGCTGGCGGAGCATCAGAAAGGTGGAGGTCCACTGGCCATGAAGGTCTCGCACCGTGAGGCGTTTGGGAATGTCTGCCTGCTCATGCGCGAGCGTCTGCGCGTGTGCGTGTGCGAGCGTGAAGACGCTGAAGAGTGGAGGCCGGCCTTCTTTGGGCACGACCGTCAAGCGGCCTCGAAGGTGGAGTCCGGCGCGTGTTGCGGCGAGCTCGACGCGGGCTTCTTGATCGGCGTCTTCGCAGACGACGAAGCGGCCCTGGGGGGCGAGTGCTCGAGCGGCGGCTTCGCAGTAGGCTTCGATGCCCCCACGGAACTCAAAGCGGCAGGGACCACACTGGCGTTTTTGGGAGATCACCCCTTGCTCGAGGGCAAAATAGGGGGGCGTTCCGGTCACCAAATCAAAAGAGCCTGCTTCGGGGAGCTGTTGAGGATCTCGGAGATCCCCCCAACGAATGGCCACCCTTTCCTCGATGCCGTTGTACGCCAGTGAGCGCCGCGCCAGTCCCACGCTGACCCCTTGTGCTTCGATCCCCACGCAGCAAGCCGATGGGAGCCCCCACGCCACCATCATCAAGACCGAGCCGATGCCGCAGCCGAGGTCGAGCGCATATCGAATGGGGGGGAGCCGTTGGGCGCACTCGAGGGCCACCCATGCCGTCACCAGATCATCGACCGACCAGCGGTGGCCCTCCAGCCGCTGGAAGATGCGCCAGTTGCCGCTGAGATAACACAGGTCTTCACCGGGTTGAGGCCAGAGGTCTTCACGGTCTCCGGGACCGGCTGGCGAGGGGCCGGGCGCTTGAAATCCGGCGGGCCGTCGTGCTTGGCGCACGATGCCTCGTGGCAATTCTGGCTCCACAAGTGAGTTCATCATCGAAGTGTTCCTCGTTGGCGCAGGGTCTTGACGATGGTCTCCAGACGATGAGCGAAGGTATGTTCTGCCAGCACTCGCCTGCGTCCGGCTTCCATGAGGGCTTCGCGTGCCTCGGGGTGTTGCACGTAATAGGTGCCGAGGGCTTGGAGTTCCTCGAAGGAGTGCCAAGCCGCCACCTCGACCCCCGGCTTGAGCAGGTCGGGCAGCTCTTCGGAGAACTCGACGAGGGCGAATCCTCCGGCGGCGAGGATATCGAAGACCCGCATGGTCACAATATCGAGCTGATAGAGTCTACCGATATCCAGGTTGATATACGAGACATTATAGATGGTGGTCAGCTCTTCCAGGTGCTCCGCAGCGCCTCGAAAGTAGACGCCTTCGGAGAGCACTTGTTGCCAGCCGGGGTCTCCGTAGACGGCGACGCCCAGCGGGGCGAGGGCTTGCAGAGCTTGAGCCCGGCGGCGAGCCCCGAACATGCGCGAGTAGACGATGCGCAGATCGACGCGTTCGCCTTGTACCTCCAGCAGCGGCGACAGTCCGAGGGCCTGCATGCCATCGGTGAGGCGTTGAATCAAGTGAGGCTGGAGCAGCTCACGGCTTTGGAGCTCCAGACCTTCGCGGATGATGCGCAGCACTTGGGCCCAGCGGAGGCGTTCCTGGGGATCTTCGCTCTCATGGATGCGCCGTGCGAGCGTTTCCTGGACCAGCTTATAGTCTCGGGCATCCTGATTCACCAACGAGTTGCCGACAAAGCTGACGGTCGCCCGATACTTCTCTTGATCGGCGGCGGAGACCTGCTGAGGCTTTCGCCAGTCGGGATTGGCAGCCAGGGGCAGATACGAGACATGTTGCCAGCCTTCGCGCTCATAGAAGGGGATATTCCGTTTTCGATAGGTAAACAAATGTGTCTGTTGAGCGGCATAACTTGAAGGAGACGGCACGACATACACCCGAGGGTTGATCTCCCAGACCACATACGGCACCCGTGCCTGCACACAGAGCTCATCGAGCCCTTGGGTGACATCGACGGACATCACCACGTCGGGTTTGAGCTGGCGGAGCTCTTGGACAAGCTCTGAGCTGGTGTGACGGGTGGTGTGGAGCACATGGATTTCGTCTCCACGTTTTCCCCACGTCCAGGCCAGGTCTTCATAAAAGAGGGTGCCGTGGGCGAGCGCAATCCTCAAGGGTCGGTCTTCTCCTGGCTCCACCCGGAGGGCTTGAGCACGCGCTGCCAACATCCGGCGCACGGTCTGGGCTTCAAACTGGAGCAGGGGCTCCACCCCGAGCTGAACGAGCACGGGAGCGGTCGGCTGTGCGGCCTCCACCAGCTTCGGGATTTTCATGCCCACAAAAAGAGACACCCGCTGAGAGATCAAGGCTTCGCTGAGATCCACCCGCGAGAGGGTATACATCACAAAATAGAGATCGGGTTCCCAGATCAGCACCTGACTGTGGCGAGGAAGCTGCTCGAGGAGAAGCTCCAGCTCATAACCCAGTCCCAAGCCGATCAAGATCACCTGCTCCGGCGAGCCTGTCAGACGGGTCTCCAGCCATGTGCGGGCGGCTTCGGGGGGGTTCTCCGCAAAATACAGAGGTCGAGGCCGAGCGCGATGATGGGCCCAGCCGTTGGCAAACCCTTCGGAGGTCAGCTCCAGTCCGACGTCGGGCCGCTCCAGAGGGGTGGAGAGCAGCCGCGAGACCAGCTCAGGCTGCAATATCTCCAGTACCGCCAGATTCTGCTGGAGCAAGCGAGGCGAAAAACAAGCGTCAAGCGAAGCAGGCACAGATACCTCATGGCTCAGAAAGGGTGGCATATTTTAACAGCACGCGCCACAAACAGCCGGAAAACTCTCGAGCGGCACACAGGCCATCATGTACTTTCTTCGGGCAACGCTGCAAGCACACCTCGGAGCATCTGACGTAAGTCCAGCCTCGCCACCCCTCGCTCGGTGGTGGTCTCGAGGCGCTGCGTGGCTTCTTCGACACGCTCCAGCACCGCCAGAACCCGCTCCAGCTCCACCCGCAGCGCGTGGTGATGAGCCGCCTGCCCTCCTTGATGCTGACTCAGCCCTTGCACCACCGGCTCCACCAGACTTCTCAGCGAGACCGGCAGGAGCGAGACCAAAGCCCTCAGCGCCTCCACCTGCTGCTCCATCCGACCCAGCCCTTGCTCGAGTGTGGTGCCACTCTGCTCCAGCCGAGCCCCAATACCTTCGCCGAGTGCCGCCCCTGCCCCTTGCACGACCTCCACCATCGTGCGTCCCACCTGAGCACCGGCTTCGAGCATCCCATGAGCCAGGGTCTCCCCCACCTGCCGCGAGAGCTGTATCAAGTGTGCATCGTGCTGGTGAAACGACTGCTCGAGCTTCTCCCCGAGCTGCGTCTGCCCTTGTGTCAGCTTCTCCCCGAGCTGCGCCTGCCCGTGTGTCAGCTTCTCCCCGAGCTGCGCCTGAGCCTGTGACACATCACCTGCGATGCGCTCTCCCAGTCGTGTCACGCTGCCTTCCACCAGCGGCATGAGCCGCTCCAGGCGGCGGTGAGCCCCTTCTTCCGCATCTTCGTGTTGCGCTTGAAGCTCCGAGCGGAGCGCCTGAACCGCGCGTGCCACCTCCGCGCCCGCGTGTGCGAGGCTGGGATGAAGACCCTCCGGCAGCCCCCGGAGCGCCTGCGTGGTCTGCGTGAGCTCCATCCGCATCGGCTCCAGCGCCGTCACCACTTGCGAGAAGCCACGGGGCATCGGCTCCAGCGCCGTCACCACGTGCGAGAGGCCACGGGGCATCGGCTCCAGCGCCGTCACCACCTGTCCCAGCCCACGCTGCACCTCGGAGCTCAGCCCTGCCAGGGCCGTCGCCAGTCCTCCCGGAAGCCCTTGCACCGCCGTCGAGACCTCCTGGAGCCGCTCGAGCAGCACATACACCGCCCGGTCTCGCTGCTGCGCCAAGCGGAAGGTCTCGGTGATATGCGCCAGACGCTCCGTCTCTCGTTCGCTGAGCAGTCCCAGCAAGGACTTCAGCCGCAGGAGGTTATACGCTCCGCGCTCGCCGAGCAGACCGGCTTGTCCTTCGTAGTGCCGGAGCACAGCACTCAGCCGTTGCTCCGCTTTCCAGTCGGGGCCGAGCTCACGGCAGATCTCCACCATGTCGCGATAGGAGCCCTGAAGCTCGAAGGCCGGGGCCTCCCGAAAGGCTTCCTGTTCTGCCGCACTGCTCAAGCAGAGGGCATTCACCGCCATGAGCACATCTCGCACCGCCATACAATGGGTGAGCACGCGGGTGATGCGCATGCGCTCCGACCGGGCATAACGTCCCACCAGCTTCTGCTCCACCGCCTCCAGGTCGAGCCCTTCCCGCAACGCCTCCGCCATGACCTCAATGTCGCCCCGCGAGGAGGCCAGGGCCAAAGTCGGATTGTTCGGTGCCGCCACCTCCAGATACGAGAGGGCAAAATCCGCCGCGTGTTTCTCCGCCACATCACCCAGGTTGATCAGGGTGGCTCGATTGGCCAATGCCTGCGGGATTTTGGCCTTCAAAGGGTTGAGGGTCATCACAATCCCCGCCCGCTTCCCCTGAAGGGAGAGCCGACGCGCCTGCCCATCCCGCACCAGCTCGAGGGTCCGAGTGGCATCACACAACGGCAAAAGCCGCTCGAGCAACGCCTCGGAGCAGGCTTGCACGTCCTCCAAGTCCAAGAGCACATGCTCCTGAAGCTCGAGCCCCCACAAAAGCCGCTCCAACGCCGCCGCTGCCGATGCATCCGGTGCCTTCGCCGGATCCAAAGAGGTCGTCGCCACACTCAAGGAAGTCCCACTCACCGAGATAAAAGCGTACCCCAAAAGCTGAGCCACCTTCTTCAACAGCTCGGTTTTGCCATACCCCGGCGGAGACACCAACAATAAGAGCCCAAGCTGATCTTCTCCAGGCCGATCCAGGCTCCCAAGCTGCTTCTCCAGCGCCTGCGCCACCCTCGGGAGGATGGCTCGCCTCAACAGCCGAGTCCACACGAACCGCGCTAAAGGCCGCGCCGCCAGCTCCTCAAGCTGAAGCCGCTCCGCCATGTCCTGCTTCAGCCGCTCCAGTGCCTGCCGAAAGTCTAACAAGGCCGGACGAGTCCGCCCCACAAAACCTTGCAGCCGCCCATGCCACTCGGCCACGTCCAAGAGCGCGCCTCCTCGCCGCTCAACAGCCGATGCCATGACAGGCTGCTCAACGTGCGTCACCACACGCGCAGGCGTCAGCGCACGCCCACGCACGAGCGCCCACACCGCTTCACGCGCAAGCGCCACCGGCACGTGAGGCTGGCCCACACGCAAGAGCGGAAGTAACAAACGCTCCTGAGCATGCCACTCGAGCTCCGTCAGACGCATCCGAAGTGGCTCCGGGAGCCGACTGCTCAGCCACACCGCCGCTTCGCACGCACGCGGATGAAGGGGAGGCTCCTCCACCCCCGACAGCCAGTAGGCTTCCAGATATGAACGTGCTTCCGCTGATAAGGCCGGCAGATGATGAGCCAGCGCATGAGAGAGCACATACGCCGTCCCAGCGTGTGAATCCGGCTGCTCCGGCTGCTCCGGCTGCTCCCACGAGAGGGTCTGCATCCACCGGGCGGTCTCGAGCTCCCCTCGCGCGACGTCCGAGAGGGTCTCAAGCTGACGATGGGCCTCCAGTCGCACCTCGGAAGTCCAGCGCAGGAGCCCCAAGCCGTGCCATACCGGAACAATGGCTTCGAGCAGTCGCACCGCATCTCGATCATGCAGGCCCAGACTGTATTCTTCTTCGGGATGGGCCAGCGCCACAGCCTGAGCCGCCGCCACAAGGAGCTCGTGGGTGGAGCCCGCCGGGTCGAGCGGGCCCGCTTCTCCCTGAAGCACACGATAGGCCAGCACTTCGACACGGGTGACATCGGACGTCTCGGCCAACATGCCACGGTATCCGGTCGGCACAGGATGTTGCAGCCGGGCGGACAAGGGCGAGAGCTTCCAGCCAGTGCCCACCAGCTCGAGAGCACCTTCGGGATGTTGCCAGGATTCTCTCAAGGAGAAGCTCAAGCGATTGCGCACCAGCCGAATGCCCCCCAAACTGAGCACTTCTCCGGCGATGGCGAAGGTCTCCGCTTCTTTGCGCTCGGCGACGAGCAGACGTTTGAGCTGCTCGAGCTGACCGGCGAGGGCGGCGGCTTCTCCGCTGAGCTGCTCCGTGCGCAGGGCTGCCAGCACTTCCTCGGCGGCGAGTGCTTCGGGATGAGCGGCCACAAAACCTTCAAGGGCTCCGGCGTCGAGCCCGGCGGCTCGTCCTGCTCCGGCGAGGGCTTGCAGGTGGAGCTCAAAACGACGTCTGAGGCGGGTCTTGAGGGTCTCACGGGCTTCGAGCAGCTCACGCTTGCGGGCTTCAAAACGTTCACGCACTTGGTGCAGGGCCTGCTCGAGGGCTTCCAGCAGGTCAGGATACAGGAGGAGGCGAGGACGGAGGGCTTCCAGCTCGGCGAGCAGGCTCTCTCGGCGACCGTCACAGTCTTCGAGGGTGCGGCAGCTCAGGGGTTCGGTGGCGAGTCGCAGGCGGAGCTGAGCGTGTTGGGTGGCGAAGGTGGCTTGGGTCTCGGCTTCGAGGGCGCGCGTCTGCTGCTGGAGCAGACCTTGACGGGTGCGCTCACCGGCGACCAGTGCTTCGTTGAGCGTCTGCACCAGCTCGAGCTTCTCGGCATGAGGCAGGGTCAGCAATCCGACGTGTTGGGCGGCGTCTCGCAGTCCTTCGAGCCAGCCTTCCAGGGTGAGGAGCCCTTGTTGAACGGCGTCCAGGGCGGGAGCTGGAGCAGCATCCGGCTCAGCAAGAGAGCTGAGCTGAGCCACTTGACGGAGCAGGCCCACGTGCAGACCTGTCAGCGCGTGTACACACCGGCGCGCGTGTTGTGTTAAACCCTGCTCGAGACGGGCTCGGAGCTGCGACTGTTGAGCGCGGGTCTCGGGCGGGACAAACTTCTCGCGGCTGAGGCGCTCGAGCTCTCCCAGCCAGCGTCGGCCCTGGTGGAGCTGCTCGAGGCGCTCACCGAACAGAGTATTCCAGGACGGAGCTTCAGCGGCGGCATCGGGCAGGGGGAGTTGCTCGAGCTGCTGCTGAGCGGCGGGTGTTCCCCAGAGAGGGCCTACGCGGGTCTCCAGCTCGGCGTAGGCGGCGCGGCGCTGGGTGTGAAGCTCTTTGAGCTCGGCGGTGACGTCGAGGCAACGTTCGAGCTGCTGTTGAACGGTGGCGATGTGCTGGCGGAGCTCGGGCAGGCGCTCGACGAAGGCGTGGCGGATCAGGGCATGGTCGAGGATCTGGCGAGCGGCGGCAAACGCGCGTTGTTCCACGAGGGCGGGCAGGCTTCGCAGGCTCTGAAGCAGGCTGTGTATGGCCAGCGGGTCAAAGCTGCGAAGGAATTTGAGCTCTTCGGGCGAGACGCTCAGGGGTCGGCTCGAGAAGGGGGTCTGATGGGCCAGCAGAGGGTGCTCGAGGGTTGCCTGCCGAGGGGCGGAGGGCATGGGCAAGACAAAGAGGGTGCCATCGGGGAGCAGGCAGTGGGCGCGAGCGCCGAAGTAGCTCCAGGTGACGTGGCGTTTTTCGGTGTCTACGTGGTGGAGCACTTGTCGTCCCGAGGGCTCTTCAAACCCGGCGAGCAGGTCGGGGCCGGTCTGAGCGCGCAGGCGCTGGAGCGGACGGGCGGGGGTGCCTCCGAGGTAGGTGACGGTGCCGCCGGTGGACAAAAACATGGCGGTGAGCTGACTTTCTCCGTCGGGCAGGAAAAACCCCTGGTGCTGGGTGAGATGTAGCCACTCAAAGCGTCGAGGCTCTGCCGTATAATAGACGTAACGGAGGGGATACTGGGGTGCGGGTTCGACGCGCACCAGCACTTCACCTTGTTCGGTGTAGAGGTAGTCTGCTTTGTGAGGGTTGATCGGCTGATCCAGCGGGGCGACACCTTCGAGCACCAGGTCTGCTGGACCGCGTGGCATGTCGATGCGGTCTCGAAATTTGAGGTGACCTCGCTCGACGAAGGTGTAGAGGGGCCCTACGCGGGTATGAAAATAGATGGCGGGGGTGGGCTGGCTGGGATGCCACGGGGCCAGCTCAAGGGGCAGAGGGGCATCAAAATCCGGTACGATGGGATCCGGCAGAAAGGAATGAGACAGCAGCTTGAGTGTGTCAAAACGAGGCGAGCACGCCAAACCCAGCACGGCTTGACGCTCAGGGGGCGTTTCGCCTGAGAGGGTGCGGGCTTCGGGTGCTCGCACGGAGAACACGAAGTAGAGGGTCTCATCGGTCTGCTCGACACGCCGGAGGGAGACTCGGCCTCGCTGGGTCCGATAGAGCTCGGCCAGGGCGTGGGTGAGTGGGGCAAAATGAGCCAGGGGGTTGGGGATGGGCCGGAGTGTCTCTCCGTCGAGCTGGAAAAAACGCAGCAGGTCGGCCAGCTCGGGCACGTCGTCGGAGGCGAGGTCGAAGGCAACGCCCAGGGTCTCACCTCGGGAGAACAGGCCCACGGCTCGCGCGGGGGCGCGGGTGTGCAGCAGTAAGGGTGGTAAGGGGGTGATTTCTCTCACCACCGAGACCGATTGAAAACGCTGCTCCACGCTGAGCACTTCTCGGCTGAGGGTGTGGGTGGTGGTCTCGAGGGTGGTGAGAAGGCCCTCGCTGGTCAGGCTGGCCAGCTCTGCTGCGAGGGTATCGGGTTCAGGCATCGGGGGGTGAGTGCTCATCGCTTCAGCTTCCGCAGGGTGTCCAGAACGGCAACGGGTCAAAGATGTACCCAAAGATGACGCCGTTATAGCATAAGACTCTGCGGTTGACCGCACCATCTTTCGACGAGTGCAGCAGGAATTAGGCTCGCAGCTTCTGGATCAGTGCATGATCTTTGAGCGCCGGAAGCTGGCGCTGAATCAAGGTGCTCAGGGAGGCAAGCTGTCCCGTGTGGGTACAGCGGGTCAA
>JBJTQF010000042.1:0-7837 GCA_046075485.1 Myxococcota bacterium
AGGCACACAGATGCAGGCGGGAAGGCACACAGATGCAGGCGGGAAGGCACACAGATGCAGGCGGGAAGGCACACAGATGCAGGCGGGAAGGCACATGTCCAGAGTCAAAATCACAAACCGCGCTTGTGCGATACACACAGACATAAATTGTTACGCACAATTCTGATATGATCGCCACCCCTCACTGATCAAACTGCTGCGTCACCACCGTCGTGGAGTTCCACGAAGCACTCCAGGGGGAGCTGGCGGCGCTGTTCGTATACGCCACCGTACCATCCCAGTCCTCCGACACCGTGTTAAAATCCACATACCAGCTCCCACTGCTGCGCTTATACAGAGACCAGGTGGTGCTGCCCTCGATGCGCTCATACACCGGCGCATTATTATAGATGTCTCCCGTGAAGGCATACTCTCCCGCTGAGCCATCGCTGGCATAGGGTGCCCCCTGCACCGTCACACTGCCATCCCGGAAACAGAGGTTGGTGCCGTTCCACGCCACACTCCACGGATTGCTGCCTGTCGCCGTCGAATACGCCACCGTTCCATTCCACGACTCACTGACCCCATCATAGTCCAGATACCACTTACCATCCGCGCGCTTGTAGAGCGACCAGGTATATCCACAGCCAGAGCGGGTATAGACCGGCGCATTGTTGTAGGTCGTGCCGCTGTAAGTATAGTCTCCGGCGGTGCCACAACTGCTGGCATACGGCGTCTGATACATGAAGACACTCTTGGTATACGTCACCACATAAGAGCTGCTGTTCCAGCTCGCCGACCAGGGGAAGGTGGCCGCCGAGGAGTACGCCACCGTGCCATCCCACGCCTCCGACACGCTGTTATAATCGACATACCACTTTCCGTCCGTGCGACGATACAGCGACCACGTCACCCCCGACGTTCCCGCTTTGGTATACACCGGCGCATTGTTGTAGTACGTACCAGACTCCTGATATTGGCCATCCGCTCCATAGCTGGTTCCGTAAGGCAAGCTGTACATCTGCACAGACTCGGCGGGCATCATCGCCTCCTGCGCTGAGGTGGCAAGGACCTCGCCGCTGATCAAAAGAGCCATGAGCGAAAATCCAACGGTGATGGTATGTCGAAACATGATGACACTCCTGTACGCTGATGCGGTGTATGCTGGGGGGCGAGACCTGCTCTCTCCGCCGCCATGCCAGGAGTAATGCCAAGAGGCGTGCCAACGCTCCATATGCAGGACTATTTTTCGTAAGTACCCATATCAAATGACTTTTCCATGAGCATGACCGCCCGAAACAAAGACAGGCATCCGCCGTTCGAGCGGCCCTCCGCAGCCCCGTGCAGATTCCGCATGCAGCCCTCGCAGAATCCGCACAGCAGAAACAGCACAGCAGAACTCGCACAGCAGCTTCAACCATGAACACAACCACCCGCTTATACCAGCGAGGAGAACACCCCATGAGCAGTCAGAGTCGCATTTCCGTGGGTTTGGTAGAACTTCCAGAGATCGCCCTCTACGATCCCAGAGGCATCAGTCGAGCCACCGTCCGAAAGGGCAGCGCGCTGATCAGCAAGCAGGTGCTCATGGCCAGCTTAGAAGCGGGCGGATTTGATGTACAGCTCTTCAACCTCAAGGCTGGAAACGACGAAGAAGCCTACGGTGAAGTAGAATGGAATGACGTCACCTTGACCAAAGTAATGTGCGGCTCATCCTACCGTCAGATCGATCCGAGTGCCTGCGACGTGTGGGGCATCACCAGCAATTTCTCGCAGCATCGAAATGCAGCCCGCATCATCATTCAGCACCTGCGCTCCAAAGGACGCCCGGTCATTGTAGGAGGCTCCGATGCCATCGCCGAAGTCAACACCTACCTCGAGATGGGTGCCGACGCCATCGTGCTCGATAAGTCTGGGGCTGCAAACTGGGCCGTCGTAGACTGCCTGGCCGGTCGGTCTCCCCGAGGCACGCTCAGTGGTGTGGTTTTTCGAGAGCCTCGTGATGTATCCACCCGGGTGGTGCCCATGACACCTCACGAGTGGCCACTGCCTTCTCGCAGGGTGGTAGAACAATGTCTGGGCTCCGAATATTGGGCAGAATATCTCCCGGAGTCCTTGCTTAAGATCGGCTCCATCGTGACCGACATCGGCTGTGACCGGAAATGTGACTTCTGCCAAACCCCCAGCTATCGTGTCGGCTACAAGTCGATGTCCGCAGAGGTCGCCTATCAGTGGCTCAAGGCTCAAAAGGAGGCGGGTGCTGGCAGCGTGATCGGCTCTTCCGACCAATTCTTGGCTCGCCTGCTGTGGGATGGGGGCCGAGACGAAGTGTTAGAGATCATGCGCGGCGTTCATGAGCTGGAGCTGGGCATTCTGTGGGCCAATGGGCTGGAGCTGCGCAAAGCCACCCTCGGGCGTGGTTTCTCTCGCGGTGAAGTGGACCTCTCCCCCGACGAAGAGCTGATCAAGGCCCTCTGGGGATGGAATGGCACTTCCGGGTGCTATCACGCCTTTATCCCCGCCGAACGGCCTCTGCATGGTCGTGAGAACTACGCCAAACTCCTCCCTTGGCGCGAACACTGCGAGCTCATGAAAGCCATCGTGCGAGCAGGCGTCCCGGTGCTCACCTACGGCTGCATCATCGGCTTTGAGGATGATGACGACCGCTCCCTTCAGCTCCTCGAGGAAGGGGCCTGGGAGCTCTTTGAGGAGCTCAAGCGCATCAATCCTCAGCTTAACTTCCAGATTGCGCCCTTCTCCCTGTCGCCGATTCCAGGCACCCCTCAAGGCGTACGCTTCCGGGAGTCCGGTCTGCTGCGTTTTGCCGATCCCGAGATCTTCGGTGGCATCTGGGTGCCCTGCGCGGATACCAAGTACCTGTCCTACAAAGAGATCGCCCAATGGCAGCGCCGTCTGCTCAAGATCGGCGTCGTCGGCGGTCGCTCTCAGTTCATGGACAGCGTCTTTGAGCTCTGAGCCCCAAGCTCATTTTAAGGTGGCCACAAAAGAGCGTGCCGCCTCCTTCGGACTCATCCCACCCGCATCCACCTTCTGGTTGAGCTCTCGCATCACCTCCGCACTGACCCGCTGCTCAAGAGACTTTAGCGCCTCCACCACCTCCGGACGGGTCTCCCACAGCCGCCGACTGACCAGCACCACCGCATCATAAGGAGGAATCGCCCCTTTTGGATCCGCCAGCACCCTCAGCTTGTAGCCCTGAATGCGTCCGTCCGTGGAGTATGCACTGATCAGATCCACCTCTCCCGCACGGATGGCCTCGTACATCAGCGAAGGATCCATGCTCCGCTGCTCCGCAAAACGAAGGCCATAAGCCCCCGTCACTGCTTTCCACTCCGGACGCTGGAAGATCTCATAGTCTCCCCCCACGCGGAGCCGCCCAGCCAGTGGACCCAACCCATCCAAGCTCCGCACACCTCCCGCTTGGGCATCCGCCTCTCGCATCGCCAGCGCGTAGGTGTTCTCAAACCCCAGACTCGCCACCAGGTGAATGCCATACTCCGCCGCCAACGCACGCCCCAGCTCCTGCACCAGCGCCAGCCGAGAGGGACGAGGCTCCCCCCGCTTCAAGACCGCCGACCACAACGTGCCCGAATAGTCCACATACGCATCCACCTGACCACTCGCCAGCGCATCAAATACCACCGTCGAGCCCAACGACTCCAAGACCTGCACAGAGGCTCCTGCCTTACGCGAGACCTGCTCCGCCAAGAGATGCGCCAGGATATAACTCTCGGAAAAAGTCTTGGCCCCCACCACCACAGGAGCCCCCTCTTGAGTGCCCTGCTGCGCTGAGCTCGCCACGGACCCTCCCGAAGAGCCCCCCGTCAGTCCTCCCAGTCCCGCAAAAAACGGTGCCAGACCCACCACACTCAACACCACCAGGCCCAGCCCCGCCCCCTGCAAGAGCCTCCGCCGTCGCTGCTCCAGCCCCCGCGCGAGCAGCCGGATCAAGCCGTCAAAGACCAGCGCCAGCCCCGCCGAGGCCACACAGCCCACCAACACCGCCACGTAGTTGCGCGTCTGAAGCCCTCCGAAGATATAATTGCCCAAGCCCGGAGCCCCCACCGGCGTCGAAAGAGTCGCCGTGCCCACCGTCCACACCGCCGAGATACGAATGCCCGCCACCATCACCGGCAATACCAGGGGCAGCTCTACCCTCCAGAGAGACTCCGTGGGTGTCATACCCACCCCCAGCGCAGCTTCTCGCATGGCCGGATCCAGCTCTCGAAGTCCCGTCACCGTGTTCCGCAGGATGGGCAAAAGACTGTACAAAAATAACCCGATCAAAGCAGGCAAGACCCCGATGCTCTTCAGCCCCAGCGCGGCGAGGGCCGGCACCATAAACGCCAACAACGCCAGCCCCGGCAAGGTCTGCATCACCCCCGCCACACCCAACACCGGCGTCTCCCAGCGCGGATGGCGATGCACCCAGATGCCCAAAGGCACACTCACCGCAATCCCACACAACAACGCCGCTAAGGAGAGCCCCAGATGCGCCGTCAACAAGGTCGGCAACGACTCGAGCTGCTCCGAGAGCTGCTCCCAGAGCTGATCCCAGAGCGGCGAAATCCCCCCTTCCACACCGGTTGAGCTCATCATGATCCCACCTCCGCACGGTGCATGCCGAGCTGAGCCGCCTGACGCAGCGGCACCGAGAGCAAATCCGTCACATAGGGATCCGCCGGAGCCCTCAGCAGCTCCGCGAGGGAGCCCACCTGGAGCAGACGTCCGGCCTTCATCACCCCGATGCGGTCGCCGAGCACCGCCGCCTCCAGCACATCGTGGGTCACAAAGATCGAGGTGAGCTGGAGCCGCTGACGAATGCGAAGAAAAGCCTGCTGGAGCTTGTCGCGTGTGAGGGGATCCAAAGCTCCAAAGGGCTCGTCGAGCAGCATCACCGGAGGCTCCGCCGCCAAAGCCCGCGCCACCGCCACCCGCTGAGCCTGGCCTCCCGAGAGCTCCTGCGGACGCCGTCCCGCCAGTTGTGCCGGATCCAGCTCCACAAGCTGCAACAGCGTCTCGATGCGTGTTTGAATCCGCCGCTCCTCCCAGCCCAAGAGCCGAGGGGTGATGGCGATGTTCTCCGCCACCGTCATGTGTGGAAAGAGTCCCAGCCGCTGGAAGACATATCCGATCCGACGACGCAGGAGATGTGGAGGCTGCATGCGGATGTCCTCCCCTGCCACCCGGATGTGGCCTTCATCCAGCTCGATCAGCCGGTTGACCAGCTTGCAGGTGGTGGTCTTGCCAGAGCCGGACTCCCCCAGGAGCACCAGGGTCTCCCCCTGCTCCACCCGGAAGGAGACCTGATCCACCACCCGCAACGAACCGTAACGCCGACTCACCCCTTGAAGCTCAATCATGGCCTGTTACTCCGGTGTTGGACTCGTGCCCAAGCGCCACGGCATCCGCCGCTTGGGATTGGGGGATGCCATACGCTGCACTTCGAGAGCCGATGTGTCATGCGCCAGCACTGCTTGAATACGCGCGCGCGCGCGAAGGGCCGCCGCATCCATCTGCTTCAGCAGAGGTGCTGCGTATGATTCCGGCAGCCGCGCCTTTACCGCATGGACCTGCGTAAACCGGTCGAGCACCTCCTGAAGCGGAATTGGAGGCAACGAGGCCAGCAGCGAACGTCCAAACGGCCCCAGCAGTCCACGAGCGCCACACAGATGCAGGGCCAGCCGGCTCTCTTCGATCTGACCGATACACTCGAAGGGCGTATGCACTCCCAGCCCCATCATATCTCTGAAGAAGTGCTGGTTTTCGGGCACCTCCAGCAGATCTTCTCGGAACAGGTTCTGGACGGGAGCCTCCGAGAGATGCGCGCGGCAGTTGAGCCACACATATGCACACTTGGCACAGCGCCGACACCACGGTTTGGCCACATTGCAGGAGTGGGTGGCATGCAGTGAGCCTTCATCTTGACGCAGCAGCTCAAAGATCAGCACATCGTGAAGCGGCATGAGCACACTGAAGATGCCAATATCCGCCACCAGGTGTTCGCGAATATACCGGTCGAGCAGCCCTTCCGCCTCAACCGACTTCCCCCACTGATGGTTGACTTCTTCACCCGTTATGGGCCAGATGAGGTTGCCTCGGTTGGCACTGGCCTCATTGCCGAGAATGGCATGCGCATAACCTCGGCTGAGCAGGATCGGCAGGACCGCAAAGATCGAGCTGGGTGTCTCCGCTGCGGTGATGGTCTGGACGCCATGAGTGGGGCCAAAGAGCTCCAGCACGGGGGCATCAAACAGGTCATCCTGCACCGTCATACGATGGCGTTGGAGCGGAATGCCCTCCCGCAGCAGGCCCTCCAGGAGCTGGAACTGGAAGGCTGCCGGACCATACACGCTGGAAGTATAGGCAAACGACACAAACGGAATGCCCGCACGCTCGAGCAGCTTCATGGAGACCAGGCTGTCTTTTCCGCCTCCACAAAAGAGCAGCACTTCGTCGGCGTGGAGATCTCGGACCACCGGCAAGGGCACCTCGTCCACCGGCGTCGAGGCAAAACGGGGCGCCTTCTCAAAGGGGAGCTGGTTTTCGTAACGCCACTGCGCCCAGACTTTGTCAAAAATGGTGGTCCAGAGCTGCTCGAGCGCCTGAGTGTGATGGTGGGCATAAACGCCCAAGCTGAGCCGCTCCACACGAAGGCTGGCCAGCTTGTTACACTCAAAGAGGGCTGCATGGACCAGCAGGCGCTCGAGAAAGGGGCGACCGAAGCGGCGCTCCAGCGCCAGCAAGTGGATGTCGGGATACCAGTAGGAGGTGGTGAACTCGAGGTCATCCAACAAAAACCGCATCACCACCTGATGGGCGCTCCAGGTCAGCGGCTGGAGGGTGAGCTGTTGAAAGCGCATGTGTACCTCTTGCGGATGTTTCAGAGCCAGCGTCGTGGGTGTCTTGTCCGTCAGCGTACCGATCTTTGGGGATGAGTTCTAGCACGGAATCAGGGGGAGGCCGTGTCAGGTTGAGAAAGCCTGCATCCTCCAGGGGGAGGCAGAAGGGGGATTGCATGAGGCACATGCACGGGGATGGTCACACAATCGTGACCACAAACACGTCCTATCATGCCGGTATATAAAGAGAAGAGTAAAAACCCCTTTAAGGGTAAAAAGTCGGTGCCCAATGCCAAGGCGCTGATCAACCAAGCCAACAACTTCTTGGATTCATTGGCGGATCTGTTAGAGGTGTAACACCGTGGCACTGAATCCATCGGGTCTACACGCCAAAAGACTTTTTGCGTTTTAAGGGTTGTCGCATATAAGCGAGAGCCAAAATCCATGCAGCGAACAGCGCTTTCTTGAAGCTGGACGATGAGCTGCTGGGGCTCCAGTATGAAGCGTCGTTGCAACGTGCGCTCAAGACCTCACCCTCATGGACCCGGGAGAATATTCTTGCTCCGCTGATGGGCCCCCGCATGATCTATCCACCGTTTCCAGAGCACGATCATGCAGGCTGGAAGCTCATTGACAAGGTGGAGGGACGCTACAACCGCATGGCCATTTATCCGGGCTGGATGTTCCACAGCATCTGTTATCCCGGCTACACCCCTGAGTTTACGATGGAGAACGCGCGTTTAACCTTCCATTCCTTCATTCAATTGCCAACGCCCGGAGCAGATCGGCGTCTCCCGACGGTCATGGTGCCCGGCATGCGCATTTGAGCGTGCCCCCTCCCCCATCACATTCCTGATGGCCCTCCTCTCACCCTGCTCGATACGTCTCCGCAAACACCATGTCCGATAGCCAACGCTTAAAGCTGGGATTGTCGCTGAACTGCTTAAACAGCTCCGTATCGTCCTTCATCAGCCCGATGATCACCCGGACCAGGG
>JBJTQF010000043.1:0-10154 GCA_046075485.1 Myxococcota bacterium
CGTGTTATACTCTCCTTCAACGCCGACACCGCTTTGTATTAAGGGAGACCTTCATGGTTCGTCAGATCAGCATCGGCAATGAGTCCTTATCGCGTTTGATGGGAAAAACCTCAAGGTCAAGAAGCTAAGAGGGGAATAGAAGGGGGGCCGGAGACCAAGCCTGTGACCAAACAGGCTCTAAAAACGTTGGTAAGCCGAGATGCGGGGGGGGGGAAAGGCTCCACCAGGGAATTTTCGGGCAAAAACAGGGGGGGAAAGCCTCCCATTCAGATTTTATTCCCGCCCCCCTCCAACCCTGACTCCAACCCTGACTCCACCACACCCTCCGCCCCCCCTCCAACCTCCCCGCCAATTCTGGGGTGGATGCTAACTAAAAGTCCAGATCATAAATCGTAACTCCATGTCCTCACCCTTCCCCACGGGCAGGTTGGGGCCGCTCTCTCGGGCCGCTCTCTCGGGGCGAGTGCTCACCTGTTGCGCGTGTGATGCGCCTGTAAAGGGTTATGCACGTCACGTTACCGCGCTTTTTCTTGTCGCTCTCGGTGGCATCGGCTAAAATCCGCCCTTCTTCATGATCGAGCTCGCCCCACACGGTGGCAGCAGGCCCCAGTGCATAGATGGAGGTTCTTGTGACAGAGCAATTCGACGTTGTGATCATCGGCAGCGGTCCCGGCGGCTACGTAGCAGCCATCCGAGCAGGACAAAACGGTCTCAAGACCGCCATCGTCGAGCGTGCCCCCAAGCTCGGCGGCACCTGCCTCCACTGGGGCTGTATCCCCACCAAGTCCATGCTGCACTCCGCCGACCTCTTAGACGAGCTCAAGCACAGCGGGGAGTTCGGCGTTCATGCCTCCGGCATCAGCCTGGACATGCCCGGGGTCATCAAACGCAAAGACAAGGTGGTGGACAAAAACGCCCGAGGCGTTGAGTTCCTCATGAAGAAAAACAAGGTCCAAGTCTTCTGGGGCCACGGCAGCATGGCCGGAAAAGGAAAAGTCTCCGTCAAGAGCAAGGACGGCAAAGAAACCATGCTCAGCACCCGCCATGTGGTGCTCGCCACCGGCTCCGTCTGCCGAGATTTTCCCGCCTTCCCCGTCGATCACAAGACCATTCTCAACTCCGACGATATGTTCAGCATGACCAGCGTGCCCGGCTCGATGGTGGTGCTCGGCGCAGGTGCCGTCGGAACCGAGTTTGCCAGCATGTTTGCCCGCTTCGGCTCCAAAGTCACCTTGATCGAGCTGATGCCCCACGTCCTGCCCATCGAAGACCATGACATCAGCATCGAGCTGGCCAAAGCCCTGCGCAAACAAGGCATCGACATCCTCACCGAGACCAAAGTAGAGAGCGTCAGCAAAGAAGGCATCGGCGTCAAGGTGCAAGCACGCACCGCCAAAGGAGAGCTCAAGGTCATCGAAGCCGAGAAGCTGCTCGTGGCCATTGGCCGAGCCCCCGTCACCTCCGGCATCGGGCTCGAAGGCACCGCCGTAAAGCTCGACCGTGGTTTTATCTCGGTAGACGGTTTTATGCGCACCGCCGAGCCCCACGTCTACGCCATCGGAGACATCGTGCCCACCCCTCAGCTCGCCCACGTCGGCAGCATGGAGGGCATCCTGGCGGTGGATCACATCGCCGGAAAGCCGGTGCAGGCCATCAACTACGACCATGTCCCCAACTGCACCTACTGCGCCCCAGAAGTGGCTTCCGTCGGCCTCACCGAACGCAAAGCACGCGAGCGCGGTTATGACGTCAAGGTCGGCACCTTCCCCTTCCCCGTGAACTCCAAAGCCGCCATCCTCGGGGAGCAGTTTGGTCTGGTCAAAGTGGTGGCCGAGAAAAAATACAACGAAGTGCTCGGCGTCCACATGGTCGGCCCTCAAGTGACCAACATGATCGCCGAAGCAGGCGTGGCACTCGCCCACGAAGCCACCGTGGAGTCCTTTGCCGCCGTGATGCACCCCCATCCGACGCTCAGCGAAGCCGTGGTGGAAGCCGTACATGCCGCCCTCGGCCACGCCCTTCACATCTGAGCATCGAGAGAAGACCCCATCATCTCTCGATCCAAAGGAGCCCACATGGAGCCCATCACCTTTCTGGAGGCCATTCGTCAAGGGCTGATCGACGAGCTGGAGCGCGATCCCAACGTGTTCCTGCTCGGCGAAGACATCGGCGTCTACGGCGGAGCCTTTAAGGTGACGGCTGGACTGCTCTCACGCTTCGGCGCGGAGCGGGTCATCGACACCCCCATCTCCGAGAGTGGCATCGTGGGCGCTGCCATCGGCGCTTCTTTTACCGGCATGAAACCTATCGTGGAGATGCAGTTTATGGACTTCATCTCCAACGCACACTCCATGATCGTCAACTTTGCCGCCAAATGTCACTATCGCTGGGGACAAGCCGTGCCCCTGGTGATCCGAGGACCGTGGGGAGGCATGGTACACGCTGGGCCCTTCCATTCTCAGTGCCCCGAGGTGAGTTATGCCCATATTCCCGGACTCAAAGTGGTGGTGCCCTCCACCGTCTACGACGCCAAAGGGCTGCTCAAAGCCGCCATCCGCGACCCCAACCCGGTGATCTTTTTGGAGCATAAGGCGCTCTATCGCCGACTCAAAGAAGTGTTACCCTCCGACGACTATGTGGTGCCCCTCGGGAAAGCAGCCATCCGCCGCGCAGGAACGGACCTCTCGATCCTGAGCTACGGTGCGATGGTCCACCGCGCACTGGAAGCCGCCACCGCCCTCGAGCAGGAAGGGCTGTCCGTGGAAGTGCTCGACCTTCGCACGCTCCAGCCGCTCGACGAAGAGGCGATCCTGGCCACCGCACGCAAGACCGGCAAAGTGATCCTCCTGCACGAAGATACCAAAACCCTGGGACTGGGCGCGGAGCTCTCCGCACTCATCGCAGAAAAAGCCTTTGAATTTCTGGACGGCCCCCTGGTCCGGCTCGGAGCCCTGGATACCCCGGTGCCCCTCGCCGCCGCCCTCGAGGACGCTTTTTTACCCTCGGTGGAGCGCATCCGCAGTGCCGCCCTCGAGCTTGCACGCTATTAACTGAGACGCTTGAACCTCTTTTTCGATAGGTAAGCCCCATGCGTACTGACGTGATCATGCCCCAAATGGGAGAAAGTGTCGCCGAAGGCACGGTTACAAAATGGCTGAAAAAAGTCGGCGATAAAGTAGATCGCGATGAACCCCTCTTCGAGATCTCCACCGATAAAGTGGACGCCGAGATCCCCTCTCCCGTGGCAGGCTTTCTGGCCGAAATCCTCGTCGGCGAAGGTGTCACCGTCGAGATCAATACGAAGGTGGCCGTGGTCACCGCTCAGCCCCCCAGCGCCGCTGCTCCCGCTGCTCAGGCTCCGGTGGCGGCTCAGGCTCCGGTGGCGGCTCAGGCTCCCGCTGCTCAGGCTCAGGCTCCCGCTGCTCAGGCTCCGGTGGCGGCTCAGGCTCCTGCTGCGCCCGCCGCGCCCGTGGTGGACAAACCCCGCAGCGAGCTGAGCGCCGAAGAGCTGCGCCGCCTGCGCTCCTCGCCCCTCGTGCGAAAGATCGCCGAGGAACACCAGGTAGACATCCGCCAGCTCCAGGGTACAGGTCTCTCGGGCCGCGTGACGAAGAAGGATATCCTGGACTTCATCACCACCCGCGAGAGCGCAGCACCGGTGGCTCAAGCACCGGTGGCTCAAGCACCCGTGGCTCAAGCACCCGTGGCTCAAGCGCCCGCACGCAACGAGGAGCCCCGCGCAGTGAAGGCGCAGCTCAGCATGGACATCCCCGCTCAGTTCCTGGCAGTCCCCGGAGCACGCGACGATGTAAAACCCATGACTCAGATGCGCAAGAAGATCGCCGAGCATATGAGCTGGTCCAAGCGCATCTCCGCCCATGTGAACAGCTTCCTCGAGATCGATATGACCCGGCTCGTGCGCCTGCGCGATGCCAAAAAGGATGCCTTCTTCGCCAAAACCGGCGAGAAGCTCTCGTATATGCCCTTCATCATGGCGGCCACCACAGCGGCGCTGAAGGCGTATCCCGATGTAAACGCCTCCGTCGTGGGCGAAGACATCGTGTATCACAAAGATGTGCATCTGGGCGTGGCGGTGGCGCTCGACTGGGGCCTGATCGTGCCGGTGGTCAAAAATGCCGAAGAGAAAAACCTGCTCGGCCTGACCCGCTCGCTCAACGACTTGGCGAGCCGCGCACGCAACAAAAAGCTCTCGATGGATGATGTGGCCGGTGGCACCTTCACCATCACCAATCCGGGCAGCTTTGGGAGCTTGACCGGCACACCGATCATCCCGCAGCCTCAGGTGGCCATTCTCGGCATCGGTGCCATCAACAAACGCGCTTGGGTTATGGAAGGTCCAGAAGGCGACTCCATCGCCATCCGGCATATCATGATGATGTCGCTCAGCTACGATCATCGCTTGGTGGACGGTGCGACGGGTGCCAAATTCCTCAACTTCATCCGCGATTATCTGGAAGAGACCGATTTTAGCAGCCAGCTTTGACCGCGCCTGCCTCCCACCTTTGAGTGACTGCTCCCGGCTTTGAGTGACTGCTCCCGGCTTTTGAAGACTGCTTCCGCCTAAAATTTCCCTTTTCGCAAGATTTTGGACTCACGCTGCCTGCCTGCGGCCTCTGCTCGCTCAGAAGCCCGTGAGTTCTGCATACCCAGGAAGGTCCGTTTTGTTATACTGCCAGACGACGATCCTTCGGAAGCGCCATGCAGGAGCCCTCACATGAAGCAGCCGCTCACAGCCCCCCTGATTTCCCCTTCGAGTGTCGATGGAGATGCCCTCACCTTCTCGCATGCAGCAACATCGCCGGAGGGTGTCGTCCACGATGCCGCTCCGGGCTCCAGTGCGAGCATGGCTCCGCGAGTGGCTCGGCGCGTCTCCACTTCGGCACAGCAGCTTCAGCGGCTCCAGAGCAACCAGGGCCGTCAGCGTCTGCTTCAGCGTCAAGCTCGGCCCTCATCTCAGAGCCGTGTGGTGCAGCGAGCACCGCTGGGCCCTCGTGTGCAGCGGACCATCAAAGAAGATCTGCTGAGTGCCGTGGAGGGTCTCGGCACCGACGAAGACAAGATCTGGACCACGCTCGAGAACGCCACCGAAGCCGAGCGACAGAGTGTCCTGGCAGATGTGGAGCTGATGCAGGCCCTGGCCGATGACCTCTCGTATAGTGAACAAGTGAAGATGCTGGACCTGCTGAAAGCGCCGCTCAAAAAGAAGCTCGAGCTGTCGATCTCGGGGTGGTGGGTGGACGAAGCATATGCCGTTCAAGCCGCTGCCGGTGCCAGTGCCGAAGACCAGCTTCTGGTGGCGGACGACTCCACCTTTCTGGCGACCCTCGAGCCTGCCCTGGGCGCATCCCACATGATTGCGTTGCTGACCGTCTTTAAGGAGCCGATTGCGAAGGTCTCCCTGGCGGTTCATGCTCAGGAGATTCCGTCCAACCAGGTGCTGCTGGCGATGGTGGTTGCTTCTCCCGAGCAGCGAGACGCGATATATCGGAGGCGTTCCCTGACCGGTGCCCTCAGCAGTCGGTATACGCTGCCGGAGCTGAGCTTGATTGCCACCGCCCTCAACAATCTTGCCGAAGAGCTGAAGTTCCTCATCAACCTACGGGTTTTCCAGGGAGCGGGTTTGGTGGACTATTTCCGCACCGCTCCCATCGACAAGCTCAAGGCGTTGATGAGTACGCCCGACTTGCTGGCCTCCGCCGAAGGTTCGATGGATGTGGCCTCCAAATATGCCCTTCACGGCATGGCTGCCGGTCGTATCTTTCGAGAGGGAGCAGACACGCCTGCCGCCTATGTGGCCATCGACCATGAGCTGCGCACCATCCGGCAGCAGATGCTCAACCATGCTGGAACGATGGAGGAGCAGCGGGCGCTCCTGGATGCGGTGGTGGTGCTGGGAGCGGATCTCAACGCCGTCAAACGTTCGTTCGAGAGCTATTGGGAGGTGGATCTCAAGCTGGAGACGACCTCAGATGGCAAAGTCGCCTCGGAGTGGGATATTCCGACCTTGCAGGCCATTCACGATGTGCTCAAGCGCCTGCCCGCGCGAGACGTGCGAGATGGCAACTTCTCATCGATTCTGAGGCTGATCGACTCTACCGGTGGTTATATGACCGACGGGGGTGAGTTTGGGATGGGCGAAAACGTCACCCCCACCGATACGGCACGTTATGGCTCGGGGACCACCTTGACGGCGGCGGCGGCTCAGGGCTCCAAGGTGCTCAAGGTCACGGATGCCAGCATCTTTGCGGTGGGGGAGACGGTGGCACTCAACGACCGTTCGTCTCCTGACAAGTCGAAGCTCACCCGAGTGGACACGAGCAAGCAGGAGCTGGAGCTCGAGACGGCGCTGACTGCCGATTACCCGGAGTATACGCTGGTGGTGCCTGATGACGACTCGGCGGCCCGAGAGATAAGCTGGTTGGCGGCGGTGGTGATGCACGAGATTGGGCATTCGGTGGACACTGCCCTGGGGGGCGTGACGGGTTTTACGGGGCTTGGCGGCTGGTGGGTGGGCGACGATTTTGATACCTGGGTCACGGCGATGGATGGTTGGAAGGGCTCTGACGGCAAGGAGCCGACGGCGGAGGAGAAGACCTCCATCAAGGAGGTGATTGTCAACCTCTCGAAGACGAATGGGGGGACACCGATCAACGCGGGGCTCTCGCGGAAACATGCCCTCAACAAGTATCTCTCGAAGGGTGTTCCGGTGATTGATGCGGCTCGATACTGTCTGGAGGCGGGAGACAGCTACTGGTACAACCCGCAGAACATCTTGGCTCGGAAGAGCAAACGGTTTGCCATCAACACCTACTACAACAAGTTTCAGTATTATAACGAAGAGGTTCATAGTCAGCGGGTGCGAGACTATTCTGTATATTCGCCTGCGGAGTTTTTTGCGGAGAACTACGCGGTCTTTTACGAGGAGGCCAGTCCGACCTTGCCGGAGGATCAGCTCGGGAGGCTTCTGCCGGTCTCGGGCTGGCGTGACTGGATTCGGAACAACGTTCACAATCGGGGCATGGCACCGGTGGCGGGAGGCACGGCGGCGGCGCTTCCATCCCCATCGGTGGGGAAGAAGGCGGGCAATCCGGGGCGTTGACCTGGGGCCTTGACCTGGGGCCTTGACCTGGGGCGTTGACCTGGGGCGCTGTGGAGGTTGCAGGGTCTTGTGTCGCTTAGCGAGGACACGTTGTACCCGTATTTCCTGCCTGTGGACATGCCTGACTTCTGGTGTCGCATCTCTTTCTGAGCGAGGATATTTTCTAAACGCTCACCTTATCTATGGACATGACCGACTCACGATATGATGAGGCTTTCAGATTTGGAGTGGCCTTTATGGAACAGTCATTTTGGCGGGCGCTGAGTCTTTTTCGTGCGGCGGCTTCGGAGCGGCTTCAGGAGCCGGACGGGGTGCTCGAGTTGGTGCCGAACGATCCTGACCAAGTGGGATTTGAGGCGGTTATTTTGGAGGGCTGGCATGCGTTTCAGGCCACGGTGGAGCGTCAGCAGCTTCGGGGGTTGGTTTCGCCGAGGGGTGAGGTTTTGTTTGCGCAGGGGGGAGACCTGAGTCCGCTGGTGGATGCGGTGGGGGGGGTGCTTCCCGATGGGGAGCGGGAGCAGGGGTTGGTGGAGCGGCTGGGCTTTTTATTGGGGGGGGAGTATACGGTGCTGGGAGTGTCGCGGGGGTTGCCTCATGCGTTGAGTGTGCAGGTGGCGAACAATCCGGCATTTCGTGCGTGGTTGCGTATGCCGAGCTGGGAGGGCTCATCGGAGCAAGAGGGGGGGCGTGCTTTTGTTTTTTGTCTGATGAGGGCGGAGCGTGGGGGGCGGGGGGTGGGTTCGTTTCAGCTCATGACGGCGCGGTTGCTGAAGGAGGGGGGTGCCTGGCGGCTCACTCTCTTGCCTTACCGGATAACGAGTGGAGACGTGGGGGGGATTTTGGGGTCGCGAGGGGATATACGCTCATGAGTCAGCGTCGATGTTATACCCTTCGGTGTCCGGGCTGTCAGGGTCTTGAGCGGATTGAGACATTTTTGAGCTTCAATGCGGATCGGCTGGCGCATTTGAAGCCGCAGGTATTGGAGGGGGGTCTTCTGAGGCATACCTGCGAGAGCTGTCAGCTTACGTATTATCCTGAGCATGCGTGGTTATACACGGAGCCGTCGGCGTGTTGTTGGGTGGTGATCATGCCGCGGGCGGAGCGGCACTATTATCCGCAGCTTGAGCGTGCGGTGGGGGAGGAGCTGACAGCGCAGGTGCAGCGGATGCCGGAGGCGCTGGCTTCATGGCGTCGGATTCGGCCTCGGTTGGTGTTTGGGGTGCCATTTTTGCAGGAGCTGCTGTGGTTGGAGCAGGGGGGATATTCTCCGGTGGTGGCGGAGGCGTTGAAGCTGCTGGTGTATCGGCGGCGCTTGGCGGAGGTGGTGGGGCAGGGTCCGGTGGAGCTCTGTCTGGAGGGGCGGGAGGAGGCGGCATGGCGGCTGGGTTTGTATGGGTTTGTGGACAGTCGGCGGCGGGGTACGCTGCTGGTTCCGTTGGAGTGGTGGGAGGAGGCGCGGGCGCTGGAGGGTTGGCAGCGGCGGGAGCAGCCGTTATTATTTTCGGCGCCATATCTTTCGGTGAGTCGTTATTTGTATCTGGGGCGGGTGCGTCCGGGGAGTGGGGGGGGTTGAGGTGGCCCTCGATGGTTTTGGGGGGGTGAGCGGGTGCTCACTCAGGGACTGGATGCAGTTTCAGTTTGACGAGCCCGGAACCTCCGACTAGACTGAAGAGCTTACCATTAACCTCAAGAGATGGATTATTTATGCCACGTTTGTCACAGATTCGGGGAGAGCATGCTCGCCTGAACCTCTGGATCATGGGTTTGTTGTTGCTGTTGGGGACGGGATGTTCGGAGTTCATTCCGGGATGTTGGGATGCGGACAAGGACTGCCAGACGGTGGAAGAGGGAGATTGCGACGACAAAAACGCCAACATTTATTTGGGAGCGCCGGAGTATCCCTACGACGGGGTGGATCAGGACTGTGATGGCAGTGACCTGATCGACGTGGATGGGGATGGGCAGGCGGGCAAGAAGGGGGGCGGCGACGACTGCAACGACGAGGACGCGGCTGTTTCGGCGGGTCATGCGGAGCTATGTGACGGCAAGGACAACGACTGTGATGCGGAGACGTTGCTTGACGATGGGGATGGTGACGGGGTGGCGTGTTTGGAGTCGGGTAAGGGTCTGGACTGTGACGATGCGGATGCGGATACGTACCCGAACGCGCCGGAGATTCCCTACGACGGGGTGGATCAGGACTGTGATCGGGAAGACTTGGTGGACTTGGACAACGACGGAGAGCCCAGTGTGGCGGCGGGTGGGCGTGACTGCAACGACAACACGGTGGGCTTGGACTACTACAATCAGAGTGTGGACGAGCTGGAGGTCTATATCCCGGCGGGTGTTTTTACAATGGGATGGGCCGAGGGTGCGACAGACGAAGGGCCTGAGCACGATGTGACGCTGAGTGCTTACTGCATCGACCGGTATGAGGTGGAAAATGTGGCCTATCGTGCCTGTGTGGAGGCGGGGGTGTGTACCGTTCCGACGGTGCAGACGAGCAGCAGTGGGCGTCCAAACTATTACACGGATGCGGCCTATGATGCTTATCCGGTGATTGGGGTGACGTGGGATCAAGCGGCGGTATTTTGTGGTTGGCAGGCGAAGCGGCTTCCGACGGAAGCGCAGTGGGAGAAGGCGGCCCGAGGGGGTCACTGCTTGAGTGGAGGCACCGCCGCGAGCTGTCCTGCGGAGCAGCTCAACCCGCTGCCCTTGCGTAAATATCCGTGGGGAGACGACGCCCCCACCTGCGAGAAGGCGAATTTTAACCTGGGAGAAGAGAATGCCTCTTGTAGTGGTGTAAGCCCCGACTCAATTCCAGTAGACAGCCTGAGCGAAGGGGTATCTCCTTACGGTGTTTATCAAATGTCCGGCAATATTGCAGAATGGACCCGAGACTTCTATCTGGCTGAGTATTACATGAGCTCGCCAGCCAATAATCCCACGGGGCCGGAAGAAGGCGTATCCCGCACCCAGCGCGGAAGCTCCTTTAATGGTCTGGCGGAACAAATCACCGTCACAAATCGCACAG